>NZ_JBIATN010000002.1:0-556174 GCF_042891825.1 Streptomyces sp. NPDC001852 | reverse complement strand
ATGAACACCACGAGAGCGGTGCGAGAGGAGGAATAGTCCCCTCGCACACAGCGTCCTCGCTGTGTTATTTCAAAGGAACCTCGTCCCGGTCATGATGACCGGAGACGGGGTATCAACATATCTGGCGTTGATTTTTGGCACGCTGTTGAGTTCTCAAGGAACGGTCGCTTCCTTCGTACTCACCCTCTCGGGCTTTCCTCCGGGCGCTTCCCTTCGGTGTTTCCGACTCTATCAGATCTTTTCTCGATCCGATTCCCTGTCGGCGGGCTGTCTCCGGGGTTTTCGGCTTTCGCCGTCCGCCCTTTCGACATTCACTACGTTAGCTCATTCTCTCGGCGACTCATAATCGAGTCTCGCGAGTTCGAATTCGGGCACGCGGGCGCGCCAGAATTCGACCCCGCTGAGGGGTTGGAGCTGAGTAGTGGGTTGGCCGCTCCGGCTGCAGGCGATTGCCGTACCCGGTTCAGCGGCTTGGGATACGTTACGCACCTTCGCAGGGCACGTCAACTTCGGCGGCGCCGCGGCACATGGGCCCGATAGGGGCTCACCGTCGGGTCGCCCGCCACCCAGTAACGCCAGGGATGGACGTCACCATTCCCGCCTTCGCCGGCGACTCCGGTGCGGGGGCCGTTTCGTACCTGGTCAGCGGCCACCGGCGTGCCGGTGAGCATCCGCAGGGGGGTCTCGCCGGAGGCGCACGCGTCCGTGCCGTCCAGGGCACGGTCGACTTCCAGAGCCGTCGCGAGGCGGGCCGGACCCTTGGCCAGTTCCTTGTCGTTCCGGGCCGAAAGTCGCCGTTTGCGGGCCAGCTCCACGCCCTCGACGACCTCGCCGGCGCGCAGCAACACGGCACTCGCCCGGCCCTCGGGTCCGCAGACGAGGTTCATGCAGTGCCACATGCCGTAGGTGAAGTAGACGTACACATGTCCGGGCTCGCCGAACATCACCTCGTTGCGGGCGGTGCGGCCGCGGTAGGCGTGTGAGCCGGGGTCGTTCGGGCCGTCGTACGCCTCGACCTCCGTGAGGCGGACGGCGATCGGGCCGTCGGGGGTCGTACGCACCAGGATGCGCCCGAGAAGGTCCGGTGCGACCTCCAGGACCGGGCGGTCGAAGAACTCTCTGGGCAGTGGCGTACGGTCCGGGGGCGCGATCATGCCCTCCGAGGGTAATGCAGACGGGACGGCTCGTCGGCGGAACCGGTCGGGGGCGGACCGCGTTTGTAGGGGTCGAGGGCCTTTCGTAAAGGGAGAGTCAATGGCGTTCAAGAAGCTGCTCGCGAGCCTGGGGGCCGGTGGGGCCTCGGTCGAGACGGTGCTGACCGAGGTGAATGTCGTGCCGGGCGGTGTCGTGCAGGGCGAGGTGCGGATCCAGGGCGGGTCCGTGAACCAGGACATCGAGGGGCTGTCGGTCGGTCTGCAGGCCAAGGTCGAGGTGGAGCGCGACGACCAGGAGTACAAGCAGGACATCGAGTTCACGAAGGTACGGCTCGGTGGTGCCTTCGAGCTGCAGGCGGGTGCCGTGCACGCGGTGCCGTTCGGGCTGGAGATCCCCTGGGAGACGCCGGTCACGATGATCGACGGGCAGGCGCTGCGCGGGATGCACATCGGGGTGACGACCGAACTGGCGATCGCGCGGGCCGTGGACTCCGGCGACCTGGACCCGATCAATGTCCACCCGCTGCCGGCGCAGAAGGCCATCCTGGACGCCTTCATCCAGCTGGGCTTCCGCTTCAAGAACGCGGACATGGAGCGCGGCCACATCCGGGGGACGCGGCAGCGGCTGCCGTTCTACCAGGAGATCGAGTTCCACCCGCCGTCGCAGTACCGGGGCCTGAACCAGGTCGAGCTGAGCTTCGTGGCCGACGGGCACGCGATGGACGTCGTGCTGGAGATGGACAAGAAGCCGGGTCTGTTCAGCGAGGGTTCGGACACCTACCGGTCGTTCCAGGTGGGTCTGAACGACTGGATGGGGACCGACTGGGCGGCTTATCTGAACCAGTGGCTGTCCGAGGTCGGCAGCAAGCGCAACTGGTTCTAGGCTCGGGAGCTGCTGGTTCCAGATCATCGATCAGGAGGTACCGAGGTGACCGAGCTCAAGCGGCGGCCGCTCCCCCACGACTTCCATCCGCCCGTGCCGTCGTTCACCGTGACGAGCGCGGACATCGAGGAGGGTGCGACGCTCGGGAGCGCCCAGGTCCACGCGGAGGGCAACACCTCCCCGCACCTGCGCTGGGAGGGCTTCCCGGCGGAGACCAAGAGCTTCGCCGTGACCTGCTACGACCCCGATGCGCCGACCGGCAGCGGGTTCTGGCACTGGGTCCTGTTCGACATCCCGGCCTCCGTGACGGAGTTGCCGGCGGGTGCGGGCAGCGGCAAGTTCGAGGGCCTGCCCGAGGGCGCGGTGCATGTGCGCAACGACTACGGGACGAAGGACTTCGGTGGCGCCGCGCCGCCGCCCGGGGACGGGCCGCACCGGTACGTCTTCACGGTGTACGCGGTGGACCAGGAGAAGCTCGGGCCGGATGCCGATGTCTCGCCCGCCGTCGTCGGCTTCAATCTGCGGTTTCACGCGATCGCTCGTGCCCAGCTCATCGGTGAGTACGAGAACCCGGCGCAGGGCTGAGCGCAGCGCCACGATTCAGCCGAGCGTTCATTGAACGTTTGCCCGCCCCCGGTCTTGGAAGTGATCGGGGGCGGGCATTTTTTATTGCGTTGTCCATCTCGGCGCGCCCGTCCAGAGTTGATCCAAGCCCGCCGGGGGGTGGGCAGGTGCACACGGGAGGTGGGCTGGATGCGGGACACGCTGGTGCTGAACGCGAGCTTCGAGCCGCTGTCGACGGTGACGTTGAATCGAGCCGTCGTTCTGGTGCTCCAGGACAAGGCGGTCGTCGAGCAGGCCCATCCCGAACTGCGTATGCGGGGCGCCGATGTGGACATACCCGCGCCCCGGGTGATCAGGCTGTGCAGGTACGTGCGGGTGCCGTTCCGAAGACAAGCTCCGTGGTCGAGGCGGGGTGTGCTGGTCCGGGACCGGCACCGGTGCGCGTACTGCGGGCGCAGGGCGACGACCGTGGACCATGTGGTGCCGCGGGCGCAGGGTGGGCAGGACACGTGGCTGAACACGGTGGCCGCGTGTGCGGAGGACAATCACCGCAAGGCCGACCGGACTCCGGCTCAGGCCGGTATGGAGCTGCTGCGGGAGCCGTTCGAGCCGACGCCGGCGGATGCGATGCTGCTGGCTTTGGGGCAGGAGGACTTCGCGGCCTTGCCGGCATGGCTGGGGCAGAGCGCCGCATAGGCTGTGCGCAAGGGGCTCACCTTCCTGAGGAAGGTGAGCCCCTTTGACGTAGGGCGCGCTTCAGTCGATGCTCGGCTTCTCGCGGCGTTCTGTGCTCGGGCCGTTGTTCTGTGCCGGTACGTTGGCGCCGCCGTTGCCCTGGCCGCCGCCGCCCAGGGGGCCGAAGTTGCCCATGGCGCCGGAGAGGCCCTTGAGGGCGTCGCCGATCTCGCTGGGGACGATCCAGAGCTTGTTGGCGTCGCCCTCGGCGATCTTCGGGAGCATCTGCAGGTACTGGTAGGACAGCAGCTTCTGGTCGGGGTCGCCGGCGTGGATGGCCTCGAAGACCGTACGGACCGCCTGGGCCTCGCCCTCGGCGCGCAGGGCGGCGGCCTTGGCCTCACCTTCGGCGCGCAGGATCTGGGACTGCTTCTCGCCCTCGGCGGTGAGGATGGCGGCCTGGCGCGTACCTTCGGCGGTGAGGATCGCGGCGCGCTTGTCACGGTCGGCGCGCATCTGCTTCTCCATCGAGTCCTGGATGGAGGTGGGCGGTTCGATGGCCTTCAGTTCGACCCGGTTGACTCGGATGCCCCATTTGCCCGTTGCCTCGTCGAGGACGCCGCGCAGGGCGGCGTTGATCTCCTCGCGGGAGGTCAGCGTGCGTTCGAGGTCCATGCCGCCGATGATGTTGCGGAGTGTGGTGACCGTCAGCTGCTCGATGGCCTGGATGTAGCTGGCGACCTCGTAGGTGGCGGCGCGGGCGTCCGTCACCTGGTAGTAGATGACCGTGTCGATGTTGACCACCAGGTTGTCCTGGGTGATCACCGGCTGCGGCGGGAAGGGTACGACCTGCTCGCGCAGGTCGATGCGGTTGCGGATGGTGTCGATGAACGGGACCACGATGTTCAGGCCCGCGTTCAGGGTGCGTGTGTAGCGGCCGAAGCGCTCGACGATGGCGGCGCTGGCCTGTGGGATGACCTGGATGGTCTTGATCAGGGCGATGAAGACCAACACCACCAGAATGACCAGGACGATGATGACCGGTTCCATCGTGTTCCCCGTACCCCTCTCCGCCTCGGCGCCTTCGGCAGATCTCGTCGTTGTAGAAGATCTTGCTGGTCGAGTCTGACAGACCATCGCCCAACTCGTGGGCGGGATGCCTCAGATGAAGGAGGCTCGATGCCTCAGATGACGATGGCGGTGGCCCCCTCGATCTCCACGACGTCCACCTCCTGGCCCACTTCGTAGGCGCGGTCGGTGTCGAGGGCGCGGGCCGACCAGATCTCCCCGGCGAGCTTGATGCGGCCGCCGGAGCCGTCGACGCGCTCCAGGACGACGGCCTGCTTGCCCTTCAGGGCGTCGACACCGGTGGCGAGTCGGGGAAGTTGTCTGCCGTGCCGGGCCGCGATGGGGCGGACGACGGCGATGAGCGCGACGGAGACGACGACGAAGGCGAGGACCTGGGCCACGGGGTCGAAGCCGATTCCGGCGGCGACCGCGGCCGCGACGGCTCCCACCGCGAGCATGCCGAACTCCGGCATGGCGGTGACCACGAGCGGGATTCCGAGCGCCGCCGCGCCGACGAGCCACCACACCCATGCGTCGATGTCGTTCACACGGTCATGGTAGGGCCGGGGTCGGGCGGCGGACAGGGCGCGAAAGCGAGCGGGACGGGCTCGGGAAGGCCCTGGGTGGAGGGTCAGGACAGGGGCAGGCCCTGGGCCGTCCAGCGGTCGCCGACCTGCTCGACGACGAGCGGCAGGCCGAAGCAGAGGGAGAGGTTGCGGGAGGACAGTTCCAGCTCGATCGGGCCGGCGGCGAGGACCTTGCCCTGGCGGATCATCAGGACGTGGGTGAAGCCGGGGGCGATCTCCTCGACGTGGTGCGTCACCATGATCATCGAGGGGGCGATGGGGTCGCGGGCGAGCCGGCCGAGGCGGCGGACCAGGTCCTCGCGGCCGCCGAGGTCGAGGCCGGCGGCGGGCTCGTCCAGCAGGAGCAGCTCGGGGTCGGTCATCAGGGCGCGGGCGATGAGAGTGCGCTTGCGCTCGCCCTCGGAGAGGGTGCCGAAGCGGCGGTCGAGGTAGTCGCTCATGCCGAGGCGGTCGAGGAAGGCACGGGCGCGCTGCTCGTCGACCTCGTCGTACTCCTCCTGCCAGTGGGCGGTCATGCCGTAGGCAGCCGTCAGCACGGTCTCCAGGACGGTCTGGCGCTTGGGGAGCTTCTCGGCCATGGCGATGCCGGCCACGCCGATGCGGGGGCGCAGCTCGAAGACGTCGACCTTGCCGAGGGTGTCGCCCAGGATGGTGGCGGTGCCCTTGCTGGGGAAGAGGTAGCTGGAGGCGACGTTCAGGAGGGTGGTCTTGCCGGCGCCGTTGGGGCCGAGGATGACCCAGCGCTCGCCCTCCTTCACCGACCAGGAGACCTGGTCCACCAGAGCCCGGCCCTCGCGGACCACGGATACGTCCTGAAGCTCCAGAACATCGCTCATGAGCGCGTTGTCTCCCCTTGCAGTGTGGCCGGTCTCGGCTGTCGCGTACGCCTGTGGCTCGGTCCGCCGCGCCTGTGGGCGCAGCCCTTATGAAATCTACGCCACCAGTGCCCGGCTCCATTCCATCGGTCCGGTCCTTAGGGTGGAGGCATGCTCACGGAACCGCGTTCAGGACGCCTTGCCGCTTGGGGAAACGCCCTTTTGGCCGGACTTGTCTCTCCGGATGACGCCGCGCTCGCCATTGTGGGCGAGGACACCGTGCACCGGGTGGAGGGGCTGCCCGGGGAGTCGGCACAGGTCGGGCTCACGCTCGCGCTGGGGCGGCTGCGGACGCTGGGCGCGACCGGGCTGCGGGTCGCCCTGCCCGCGCCGGGGCATCCGCTGGGGCTGAGCGGTCCGCCCGGTTTCAATGCGCGGGCGCTGGAGGCCGAGGAGGCGGTGGTCTGCCACGGCGCCGCGTTCGGGCTGGTGCCCCAGGTGTACGAGGCCGGGCCGGAGGGCGATGTGCACGCCGAGGTGGTCTGGCAGGTGCTGCCGGTGCGGGAGGCGCCGCCCGCGGATGTGCCCTCGCTGGGCGAGGCCGAGCGGGAGCTGGCGGAGGCGCTGCGCGAGGCGACCGAGGTGCTGTCGAAGCTGGACGTCGCCGGTTCGGGCCCGGTGGCGGAGGCGGCGATCGACGCGTACCGGGCGCGGGCCGAGCGCGGCCGTGAGGTGCTGGCACCGGGGTATCCGCCGCGTGCGGTGCGGGTGTTGGAGCTGGCGCAGCGGGTCGCGCTGCTGGTGTCGCTGGCGTACGACAACGGGCACGGGGGTGCGGTCAGCTCCTCGGAGATGGCCGCGCGGGCGGAGGCGCTGCGGCCCGTCGAGCGCACGGCGCGGCGGGCGCAGGTGGCCGCGTACAACTCGATCGTGGAGGAGCGGGAGCGAGGAGTGCGGTAGAAGCCGGACAGGCCTCCCGGTGCACACGGGAGGCCTGTGGTCACTGTGGGCCGGACGTCAGTGGTTGACGCCGAGGTTGCCGAAGGCCGGGTTCAGCAGGCCGATCACGTTCACACTGTTGCCGACCGCGTTCACCGGGATGTGCACCGGGGCCTGGATGACGTTGCCCGAGATCACACCCGGGGAGCCCTGGGCGTCGCCGCAGGCGTGGGCGCCCTCCGTGGCGGAGGCCATCCCCGCACCGGCGGCCACCAGACCGCCGGCCACCATCGTCACGGCCGCGGCCTTCTTCAGCTTCTTCACTTTCCAACCCCTCCTAGACGTTCACCGCGGCGGTTCGCCGCAGCACGCACTGGAGAACGGCGGAGATCGCCGGAGGATGCGCCGTCCGGGTGACATTCCCACGACGGTATGAATCTCAGCCTGGGCTGTTGCCGTGGGTGAGGCCTTGGGGAGGGCGTGTCATCCGGTCACGCCATGGCGTACGGCCCAGAGCGCGGCCTGGGTGCGGTCGGCGAGGTCGAGTTTCATCAGGATGTTGGAGACATGCGTCTTGACGGTCTTCTCGGACAGCACGAGGGCGCGGGCGATCTCGCGGTTGGAGCGGCCGTCCGCGATCAGGCCGAGCACCTCGCGCTCCCGGTCGGTGAGCGAACCGCCCCTGCTCTGCCCGGAGTTGGCCTCCTCCTGGGACAGCAGGGCGCCGGCGACCTCGGGCTGGAGCAGGATGTGGCCGGCGTGCACGGAACGGATGGCGCCGGCGAGGGCGTCGGGGTCCACGTCCTTGTAGACGTATCCCGCGGCGCCCGCGCGCAGGGCCGGTACGACCGTGCGCTGTTCGGTGAAGCTGGTGACGACGAGCACGCGCGCGGGGTTGTCGAGCTCGCGCAGCCGGCGCAGGGCCTCGACGCCGTCCATGCCCGGCATCTTGACGTCCATCAGGACGACGTCCGGGCGCAGTTCCTCGGCGCGGGCGACCCCCTCGGCGCCGTCGGCGGCCTCGCCGACGACCTCGATGTCGTCCTGCACCTCCAGGAAGGTGCGCAGGCCCCTGCGGACGACCTGGTGGTCGTCGACCAGCAGCACCCTGATCGCGTCAGCCACCGGGCACCTCCATCTCGATCGTGGTGCCCTTGCCCGGCACCGACTCCACGGTCAGCGTGCCGCCGACCCCGCTCGCGCGGTCCCGCATCGAGACCAGGCCCAGATGCCGTCCGGCGCGGCGGACCGCCTTCGGGTCGAAGCCGCCGCCGTCGTCGGTGACGCGCAGCACGGCGCCGCAGCCGCGCCGCCCGACGCTCACCTCGACGTGTTCGGCCCCCGAGTGGCGCAGGGCATTGTGCAGGGCCTCCTGAGCGACCCTGAGCAGGGCTTCCTCCTGGGCGGCGGGCAGGGCGCGGAAGCCGCCGCTGGTGAAGGTCACACGCGCGGTGTGGGCGCGGTCGAGGACCTGGGTCTGGGTGCGCAGGGTGGCGACCAGGCCGTCCTCGTCCAGGGCGGCGGGGCGCAACTCCACGACGGCGGCGCGCAGTTCGTCGGCGGCCTCGGCGGCGAGCGCGGCGACCTGGTGCAGTTCGCCCTTGGCGCGGGCGGGGTCGCGGTCGACGAGGGCCGCCGCGGCCTGGGCGGTCAGGCGCAGGGAGAAGAGCTTCTGGCTGACCGCGTCGTGCAGTTCATGGGCGAGGCGGGAGCGTTCCTCGGCGATGGTGAGTTCGCGGCTGCGTTCGTAGAGCCGGGCGTTGTTGAGGGCTATGGCGGCGTGCTGGGCGAGGATGGCGAGCAGTTCCTCGTCCTCCTCGGTGAAGCCGCAACTTCCCTCCCGTCGTGGGCAGTTCTTGTTCGCGAGGAAGAGGGCTCCGACGACCTCGTCGCCGTCGCGGATGGGCAGGCCGAGGAAGTCGGCCAGGTCCGGGTGCGCGGCCGGCCAGCCCTCGAAGCGGGGGTCCTTGCGCACGTCGGCGAGGCGCTCGGGGCGGGCCTCGTGCAGCATCGCGGCGAGAATGCCGTGCTGGCGGGGCAGCGGGCCGATGGCCTTCCACTGGGCGTCGCTGACGCCGTCGACGACGAACTGGGCGAAGCCGCCGTGGTCGTCGGGGACGCCGAGGGCGGCGTACTGCGCGTCGAGCAGCTCGCGGGCGGAGGCGACGATCGTCTTGAGGACGTCGCGCACCTCCAGATGCCTGCTCATGGCCAGCAGCGCGGAACTGACCGCTGCGAGGCCGGACCGGGGGCCTTGACTCATGTCCTCACGGTACCGGCGGGGTGTGACAAGCGGATCGGACCTGTGGCCGCGGGGCCCGGTCCGCCGGCCCTAGGGCGGCCGGTCTAGGTCCCGGGGCCCCGGACGTGCGGTGTACGCCCAAGGGCCCCGCCGTTCTGCGGCCCGCGTCCGAGGCGGCCGGGGCGGCGCCGTTCCTACGGTGTGCTCACCGCCGGACGCAGGCGGGAGGCGACGAGGGGACGGTAGTCATGCCGGTGGCGATCATCACGGGGGCCTCCAGGGGCCTGGGGCGGGCGCTCGGAGAGGCGCTGGCCGCGCGCGGCTGGGATCTGGTGCTGGACGCACGGGGCGCCGAGGCGCTCAAGGAGGCGGCGGTGGGCATCGCAGGGCACGGCACGCGCGTGGAGCTGCTGGCCGGGGATGTGACGGACGCCGGGCACCGGGCCGCGCTGGTGGCGGCCGCGCGCCGGCTGGGCGGGGTCGACCTGCTGGTCAGCAACGCGAGCGCGCTGGGTGCCGAGCCGCTGGTGCGGCTGGCCGAGCTGCCCCTGGAGGGGCTGCGGCGGGCACTGGAGGTGAACGTGGTGGCCGCCCTCGGCCTGGTCCGTGAGGCGCTGCCGCTGCTGCGCCGGGCTCCGGCCGGGGCGGTGGTCGCGGTCAGCTCGGACGCGGCGGCCGAGGCGTACGAGACCTGGGGAGGCTACGGCGCCTCGAAGGCGGCCCTGGACCAGCTGGCGGCGGTGCTGGGCGTGGAGGAGCCCGGCCTGCGGGTGTGGGCGGTGGATCCCGGGGACATGGCGACGGACCTGTACGCGGCGGCCGTACCCGGCGACGACGATCCGCGTCCGGCGCCGGACACGGTCGTACCGGCGTTCCTGCGGCTGCTGGACGAGCGGCCGGCCAGCGGGCGGTACGCGGCGCCGGCGCTGCTGGAGGCGCTGTGACCGTCACCATGGGGGTCCCCCCGCGCGAGCCGGTTCGAGCGTGGGGGAAGGTTCCGCCGGAGCTGTCCGCACGCGTGCCCGCCGAGCAGCGCGGGCCTGGGCTGGACCGGGACGCCGTACGGCTGCTGGTGTCGCGCGGGACGGAGGTCGGGCATCACCGGTTCCCGGAGTTGCCGCGGCTCCTGCGGGCCGGTGACCTGCTGGTGGTGAACACCTCGCCCACGCGGGCCGCCGCGGTGGACGGGCGGATCGGGCACGCGCGCGTGGTGGTGCATTTCTCCACGCGCGGGGACGACGGCCGATGGGCGGTCGAGCTACGGGAGCCGGACGGGCGGGGTACCACGCGCGCGCGTACGGGCACGCGTGCGGGTACGGAGGTGGAGCTGCCGGGGGCGGGGAGGCTGGTGCTGGTGGAGCCGCTGAGCCCGCGCGGGGAGCGGCTGTGGTGGGCTCGGACGGACGGGGACGTCCTCGCGGTGCTGCGGGCGCGCGGGCGGCCCATCCGCTACTCCTATACCGAGCGCGACCAGCCGCTGTCGGCGTACCAGACGGTGTTCGCGCTGCCGTCGCCGGACGGGGCGGGCAGTGCGGAGATGCCGAGTGCCGGGCGCCCGTTCACCGCGGGCCTGGTGGCGGAGCTGGTGAGCCGGGGGGTGCAGTTCGCGCCGGTCAGGCTGCACACGGGGGTGGCGTCGGCGGAGGCGCACGAGCCGCCGTATCCGGAGCGGTTCTCGGTGCCGGAGTCATCGGCGCGGCTGGTCAACGCCGTGAGAGCGGGGGGAGGCAGGGTGATCGCCGTGGGTACCACCGCCGTGCGGGCGGTGGAGTCGGCGACCGGGCCGGAGGGGGTGGTGCGGGGGGCCGAGGGGTGGACCGACCTGGTCGTGACGCCCGAGCGCGGGGTGCGGGTGGTGGACGGGCTGCTGACGGGGCTGCACGAGCCGGAGGCCTCGCATCTGCTGATGCTGGAGGCGGTGGCGGGGCGGGCCGCGGTCGACCGTGCCTACGAGGAGGCGCTCCGGGGGCTCTACCTGTGGCACGAGTTCGGCGACGTGCATCTCATCCTCCCGGAGGAGGCCCCTCACACAGAGCGTTGCGATGGCAACTCAAGGTGAGACTGTTACATCTCCGATGTGAGGCCGCGCATAGGGCCCACATCACGTACGACCGGGCATAGGAGATAAACCATCCCCGCATGAACGGGACAGACGGTCCAGTCTGTCCCGTTTTGCCCATCAGCGATCCACTATCGAGGATCGTACGTCACACCTTTGCCTGGGGATTTTGCGCCAGCTAAGAATTACTCCCGTCGCTCAGCGCCGTGGGTCTACGGCCCGCGGCGTTCGTGTGGGAGGAGCCGATTCCCCCGGCGGACGCAGGAGCGACCTCCGCGCTATCGAAGAGGTCCATCAGCCATGCCCAAGAACATCCTCAACCGTGCTCATAGTCTGGCCCTGTCCAAGCAGCACAAGATCGCCGTCGCCGGCGTCGCCGCTCTCGGCACCGCCGCCATCTGCATCTCGGCCGTCCCCAGCAGCGCCGACACGGTCACCACCGGCTCCCCGGCCGCGGCCGCGCAGGTCGCCCGCGACACGGCCCTGAAGAACGTCAAGGGCACGGTCACCGACCAGCTCGCCCCCCAGACGGTCAAGCTCGACACGCTCGCCGCGCAGAAGAAGGCCGCCGACGAGGCCGCCGCCGCCAAGCAGCGCGCCGAGGCCGCGAAGAAGGCCGCCGCCGAGGCCGCCGCGAAGAAGGCCGCGCAGGACCGCGCCGCCAACGAGACCGCGAGCCGCTCCGCCCAGCGGATCGACATGCAGCCGGTCGCCGCGAAGACCTACGCCAACAACCTCGACGGCTGGATCCGTCAGTCCCTGGACATCATGAAGCAGCACGGCATCCCGGGCTCCTACAGCGGCCTGCACCGCAACATCATGCGTGAGTCCTCGGGCAACCCGATGGCCATCAACAACTGGGACATCAACGCCGTCAACGGCATCCCGTCCAAGGGTCTGCTGCAGGTGATCCAGCCCACCTTCAACGCCTACCACGTGCCCGGTACGTCGTGGAACATCTACGACCCGGTCGCCAACATCACCGCCGCCGCCAACTACGCGGCCCACCGGTACGGCTCCATGGACAACGTCAACAGCGCGTACTGAGGCCTGGCGCGGACCTCAGCCGCGTGACGCCGAAGGGCGGCACCCCGCAATGGGGTGCCGCCCTTCGCGTCGTACCGGCACGGTTACTTGCGCATGACCTCCGGCTCGTGGCGGCGCAGGAAGCGGGCCACGACGAAGCCGCAGAGCACACCGAGACCGAGCAGCACGCCCATGTCGGCGAACCACTGGCCGAGCGAGTGGTCCCAGAGCGGGTCCGGGTTGGTGGGATCCCAGGGCAGCAGCACGTTCAGCTGGGCCGTGGCGCCCGCCGCGGACACCGCCCAGCGGGCGGGCATCAGCCAGGCGACCTGCTCGACGCCGACCTTCCCGTGCAGCTGGAAGAGGCAGCCGGTGAAGACGACCTGGACGATCGCGAACATCACCAGCAGCGGCATGGTCTTCTCGGCGGTCTTCACCAGCGAGGAGATGATCAGGCCGATCATCATCGAGGTGAAGCCGAGCGCCATGATCGGCAGGGTGAGCTCCAGGACCGGCGAGTTCTTCAGCAGCAGGCCCTCCTGCGGCACCTTGTCGCCGCGGAAGAGCAGGCCGATCGCGCCGATGATGCCGCCCTGCAGCATGGTGATCGCGCCGAGCACGATCACCTTGGACATCAGGTACGCCGAGCGGGACAGGCCGGTGGCCCGCTCCCGTTCGTAGATGACCCGCTCCTTGATCAGCTCACGCACGGAGTTCGCGGCGCCGGCGAAGCACGCGCCCACGGCGAGGATGAGCAGGATCGTGCTGCCGTCCCGGTTGGTGAAGTGGGTGCGCGCGGGGCCGAGACCGAGACCGTACTCGGCGGGGATCAGCGTGCTCACCACGCCGAGCACGGCCGGCAGCAGGAACATCAGGGCGATGAAGCCGCGGTCGGAGGCGATCACCGAGGCGTAGCGGCGGATCAGGGTGACCAGCTGCGAGCCCCAGCCCTGGGGCTTGGGCGGCTTGATCGGCTGCATGGGATGCATCGGTACGGACTGCGGCGCAACGGCGTCGATGTCCGCGGCGTACATCTGGTAGTGCTGCGAGCCCTTCCAGCGGCCCGCCCAGTCGTAGTCGCGGTAGTTCTCGAAGGCGGAGAAGACATCGGCCCAGCTGTCGTAGCCGAAGAAGTTCAGCGCCTCCTCCGGCGGGCCGAAGTAGGCGACCGCGCCGCCCGGCGCCATCACCAGCAGCTTGTCGCACAGCGCCAGCTCGGCCACCGAGTGGGTGACCACGAGGACCGTGCGGCCGTCGTCGGCGAGGCCGCGCAGCAGCTGCATGACGTCGCGGTCCATGCCCGGGTCGAGGCCCGAGGTCGGCTCGTCCAGGAAGATCAGCGACGGCTTGGTGAGCAGCTCCAGGGCCACCGAGACGCGCTTGCGCTGACCGCCGGAGAGGGAGGTGACCTTCTTGTCCTTGTGGATGTCGAGCTTGAGCTCGCGCAGCACCTCGTCGATGCGCGAGTCGCGCTCGGCCGCGGTGGTGTCGGCCGGGAAGCGCAGCTTGGCCGCGTACTTCAGGGCCTTCTTGACGGTCAGCTCCTTGTGCAGGATGTCGTCCTGCGGGACCAGGCCGATGCGCTGGCGCAGCTCGGCGAACTGCTTGTACAGGTTGCGGTTGTCGTACAGGACCTCGCCCTGGTTGGCGGGCCGATAGCCGGTGAGCGCCTTGAGCAGGGTCGACTTGCCGGATCCGGACGGGCCGATGACCGCGATGAGGGACTTCTCCGGGACGCCGAAGGAGACGTCCTTCAGGATCTGCTTGCCGCCGTCGACCGTGACGGTCAGATGGCGGGCGGAGAAGGAGACCTCACCGGTGTCGACGAACTCCTCGAGCCGGTCGCCGACGATCCGGAACGTGGAGTGGCCGACACCGACGATGTCGGCCGGGCCCAGCTGCACCGATCCGCCCTTGGGGATCGGCTGGCCGTTGACGTAGGTGCCGTTGTGCGAGCCGAGGTCGCGGATCTCCAGCCGGCCGTCCGGCGTGGCGTGGAACTCGGCGTGGTTCCGGGAGACCTGGAGGTCGGAGACGACCAGGTCGTTCTCCAGGGCACGGCCGATGCGCATCACCCGGCCGACGGCGAACTGGTGGAAGGTGGTCGGGCTGCGGTCGCCGTGGACCGGCGGCGCCCCCGCGTCACCACCGGGCGTGTTCTGCGCGTACTGATCCGCGGGCCCCGCCTGCTGCTGCGGGAACGCGGGCGCCTGCTGCTGCCAGCCCTGCTGCGGCGCGGGCGCCTGGTGCGGCACGGCCGGTGCCTGCTGTGCCTGCGGCGGTGCGGCGGCGGGTGCCTGCTGCGGGGCCTGCTGGGCCCAGCCCGGCGCCCCGGCGCCCTGTGCGGCGTACGGCGCCGGCTGCTGCTGACCGACCGCGGCGCCCGAGAGGTTCAGCCGCGGTCCGTCGGTCGCGTTGCCGAGGTGCAGCGACGCGCCCGGCCCGATCTCCACCTGCTGGATCCGCCGGCCCTGCACGAAGGTGCCGTTGGTGCTGCCATGGTCCTCGATGACCCAACTGCGGCCGTTGAAGCTGACCGTGGCGTGCCGCCAGGACACCCTGGCGTCGTCGAAGACGATGTCACCCTGCGGATCGCGGCCGAGGGTGTAGGGCCTGGACGGGTCCAACGTCCAGGTCCGTCCGTTTGATTCCAGTACGAGTTCCGGCACTCCATGCCCCACTGAGTTGTCCCCCGAATTACCCCCGTCACAGGGAGTCTAGGGATGTCGAACATCGGGGGGAACTATTTCAGGCCCGGCCCGCTGACCGAAACCCGGGCCTTGTCAACGGGCGCCCGTGCACGCTTCAACTCGCCCCGTTGACGGGGTTGAAACCGGGCCGGAGAGTGGTATTCCCGGCGAGGGGGACAAGCGCGGCTCCGGTGCCGCGCCGCGGATCGGGGGGTCTGACATGAGGTCTGCCACGAACACCGAGACCGCGCTGCGCGCCACGACGGTGCCCTGGACGGACGTTCTGCTGTCCGCGGTCGCCGCGGTGAGCTGGGCGTTGATCGCCATGGCGGGCACGGCCGCGCTCGGCCTGCACCTCCTCGGAGCGGACACGGCAGGCTCACTGGGCCCCATGACGGCGGCCGTTGTGGCACTCGGTGCGGGTGGTGCGGTCACACCGTCGGGCGATGTGTCCGCCTTCGGACTGAAAGGCGCCGAGGCCCACACCGCCATCGACATCACGCCACTCGGGGTGAGTCTGGCCGGTGCCGTGCTGCTCTCGTGGTTCTTCCTACGGTCCTTGCGCACGGCCGGAGTTGTCGTCGCACCCGCCGAACTCCTCGCCCGCGCGGGCACGGTGGTCGCGCTCTTCGTCGCGCTCCTCGGTGGTCTCGCCTGGGCCGGCCACGACGTCGTCACGATCGACGGCGGCTCGCTCGGGCTGGACAGGCTGCCGGGGACGGGCGGCGGCGGGGGAGGCGGCGGACTGAGCATCCCCGGCCTCGGCGACGTGAGCGGACTGCTGCCCGACCGTCTCGGCGACCTGATCCACGCCAAGGCCGCGGTCGGCTTCACGGTGGACACGACGGCCACGCTGCCCGGCGGCGCGCTCTGGTGTGCCGGCGTCCTGCTCGTCGCGCTGCTCGCCTCCCGGCGCGCTCCCCTGCCACCGGGCTGGTCGGCGGTGCACCGGGTGGTACGGCCGGCGGTATCGGCGCTCGTCACCGTGGTGCTGGTGGCCGTGGTGGCGGGGCTCGCCGCGGCGGCGTACGCGGCGATCGGCGACGACCATCCCGGGCGGATCGCCGGCGCGGCCCTGCTCGGTGCGCCGAACGGGGTCTGGCTCGGCCTCCCCCTCGGTCTCCTCGTCCCCTGGGACGGCCACGCCTCCGGCATCCTCGCCCGGTCCCTCCCGCACCCGCTGGACCAGTTCCTCGCGGCGCACACCGATCAGCCGGTCACACTGGGCCGGCTGGCCGGTCTGGACGGCCGGGTGTGGCTGCTGGCCGTGGCCGCGGCGCTGGCGATGCTGCTGGCCGGTGCCCTGACGGCGGTCCGGACACCGGTGGTGCGGCAGGCCGACGGCGCCCTCGGCTTCGCGGCCCGGTGCGGCCTGCGCCTCGGCATCACCACCGCGCTCGCGCTGCCCCTGCTCGCCTGGCTCACGGCCGTGTCCCTGACCGCCTCCCTGTCCGTCCTCGGCTTCGACGCCTTCGGCGCGGGCCTCGACCTGCACGGCCGTCTCGGCCCGGCCCTGCTGCTCGGCGCGGCGTGGGGCGCGGGCGCCGGGGCGATCGGGGCCCTGGCGGCGTGGGCGACCGGGGCGGCGGGAGGACGGGCGGCGTGGGCGGCTCGCGGGGCGCCGGGGAGCGGGGCGGTCGGGGGTGACGGTGGGAGCGGGGGGTACGGCGGTGCTGACGGTGGTGAGGCCGAAGGGGCCGGGTACGAAGGTGTGAGCGGTGGTGCGGTCGAGGGGGTCGGGTACGAGGGTGCCGACGGTGGTGCGGCCGAGGGTCTGGGGTGCGGAGGTGGGGCGGGGCCCGCGCCGTACGGTGGCCCCGGGGCCCGGGGCGCCGGTCGTCCCGGATCCGGCGGCGGTGCCGGGCCGTATGCGCCGGGCACGCCGTACCGGCCGCCGAACCCGGACACGAATCCCTATCTCCGGTTGCCGGAGGACCGTCAGGGGCAACCGCAGGACCTGCGCGAGGAGCCGCCGGGTGCCGGGCCGACGGCCGCCGGAGACGACATGTACGGCGCCCCGACCATCGCCCAGCCGCTCGACGCCGCTCCCCCGCCGCCCCGGCGCCGTCCCACGGCGCGCCGCGGCGACGGTTCGCAGCGGTCGGACGCCACCGAATGGCCGCCGCCGCCCCCTCCGCCGCCGCCCCCTGCACCGCCGGGGAAACCGAAGCGCCAGGGGTGAGCCGGCCAGGGCCGGGCAGGAACGCATGTCCTGCCCGGCGGGGCAACTCGTGGCACAGTCGTGGTGGGGCCGGGAGCAGCCGCCGGGTGCGGGCGGGCGTGTCTCCCGGCGGCAAGATCCCGGACACCGGCGCGACATCCATTGTTCCGTGTCCGTCAGTCGGACCTCGGCGGCGGACGGCACTGGGTGCCGGATACGGTGGTGACACCATGAGCGCTTCGCAGACCTCCGCTTCGCAGACCTCCGAGGTCCCCACCCTCCTCGTCAAGATCTTCGGCAAGGACCGGCCGGGCATCACGGCGGGCCTCTTCGACACTCTTGCCGCCTACCTCGTCGACGTGGTCGACATCGAGCAGGTCGTCACCCGGGGCCGCCTGGTGCTGTGCGCGCTGGTGACGCAGCCGCCGGCGGGCCTCGAGGGCGATCTGAGGGCCACGGTGCACAGCTGGGCCGAGTCGATGAAGATGCAGGCGGAGATCATCTCTGGGCATGGCGACAACCGGCCGCGCGGCCTCGGGCGTTCGCTGGTGACCGTGCTCGGCCATCCACTGACAGCCGAGTCGACGGCCGCCATCGCCGACCGGATCGCGAAGGCCGGCGGCAACATCGACCGTATCTTCCGGCTCGCCAAGTACCCGGTGACCGCGGTGGAGTTCGCCGTGTCCGGCGTGGAGACCGAGCCGCTGCGCACGGCTCTGGTCACGGACGCGGCGGCACTGGGTGTCGATGTCGCGGTCGTCGCGGCGGGCCTGCACCGGCGCGCCCAGCGTCTGGTGGTCATGGACGTGGACTCCACGCTGATCCAGGACGAGGTCATCGAGCTGTTCGCGGCGCACGCCGGCTGCGAGGACAAGGTCGCCGAGGTGACGGCGGCGGCGATGCGCGGGGAGCTGGACTTCGAGCAGTCGCTGCACGCGCGCGTGGCACTGCTGGAGGGGCTGGACGCCTCCGTGGTGGAGAAGGTGCGCAACGAGGTACGGCTGACGCCGGGCGCCCGCACGCTGATCCGCACGCTGAAGCGGCTGGGCTACCAGGTCGGGGTCGTCTCCGGTGGCTTCACCCAGGTCACGGACGATCTGAAGGAACGGCTGGGCCTGGACTTCGCGCAGGCCAACACGCTGGAGATCGTCGACGGCAGGCTCACCGGACGGGTCACCGGGGAGATCGTGGACCGTGCGGGCAAGGCGCGGCTGCTGCGCCGGTTCGCCGCGGAGGCCGGGGTGCCGCTGTCGCAGACGGTGGCGATCGGCGACGGCGCCAACGACCTGGACATGCTGAACGCGGCCGGTCTGGGCGTCGCCTTCAACGCCAAGCCGGTGGTCCGCGAGGCGGCGCACACGGCGGTGAACTTCCCGTTCCTCGACACGGTCCTGTATCTGCTGGGTGTCACCCGCGAAGAGGTCGAGGCGGCCGACACGCACGACGAGGGCTGAACCGGCCCGGATGCGGCAGGGGCCCGGCACCGCGGAGGTGCCGGGCCCCTGCGCATGGGTGAGGTCACTCGGCGGGCGCCCAGTAGTCCTGGAGGGTGGCCACGGCCGGCTCCAGGCTCTTCCAGGGGCCGTCGAAGGACAGCAGCGCGAAACCGGCGGCCGGGAAGCCGCGGCGGTTCATCCGCTCGCGGGCGTCGCCCTCGGCCGTGCCGGACAGGATGTCGGCCAGGCCGTGGATGCCCGGGTTGTGGCCGATCAGGATCACGTTCCGCACGTCGTCCGGGGTCTCGTTCAGCACGGCGATCAGTTCGCCGGGCGAGGCTTCGTAGACCCGCTCCTCGTAGACGGTCTTCGGCCGGTGCGCCAGTTCGTGGACGGCGAGCTTCCAGGTCTCGCGGGTCCGGACGGCGGTGGAGCAGAGGGCGAGGTCGAAGGTGATGCCGGTGTCGGCCAGCTTGCGTCCGGCGACCGCGGCGTCCGTGCGGCCCCGCTCGGCGAGCGGGCGCTCGTGGTCGGACACCTGGGGCCAGTCGGCTTTCGCATGCCGGAGGAGGACGATACTGCGAGGTTCTGCGGCGCTCATGGGACCCAGCTTCGCATGAAACACGCCATGCGGCGCAGGGAGTTGACATGCGGATTCACCGCGTGCGGAGGCTCCTGGTCAGCGCGTGAGCAGCTGGTGGGCGCGCTCGAAGAGGTGCGTGATCGCGGGGTCGCCGCTCGCCGCGTGGGCGTCCGTCGGGTTCAGTATCAGCGCCAGCAGGGCGATGAAGGCGAGCGCGGGCAGGGCCATGGCCCACCAGGGCAACCGGATGTCGACGCCGCCCGTGGTCGCCGGGTGGGGCCGGGAGAGGGTGCGGGCCGACATGATCGCCTCCGTGGGTCTTCGAGCGGGTCCGTGACCGTGTCCTGCGGTCACCTCTCGAAGCTACGGAATCCGGGGCCGCCAACCCATCCGGGCTTCCACCCAGTTGACCCTGACCCTTTCCCCCTAGGGGATGGTGGGGACAACCCCACCATCCGCCGGGAAGCGCCGGCCGGGAGGCCGCCGTCAGGGTGAGGCGAGGGTCGCGATGATGCCGATGATCACGAAGATGGCGAAGAACGAGCCGAAGACGAGCAGCATCTTCTTCTGGCCGTTCGGCGGGTTCGGGTCGAGCACAGGCTGCATGCTCCCAGTCTCGCACCTCGTGCTCCGCGGGGGTCGGCCGGGGGCGGGTGTCGCCGCGCCCTAGCGGGTCGCCTCGTCCTCCACCGTGCGGTTGCGGCCCGCCAGGAAGCCGACCGCCATCTGGGGCAGCATCAGGCCCGTCATGAGGGCGATCGGCAGGCCCCAGCCGCCGCTGTGCTGGTAGAGCACGCCGACCAGCAGCGGCCCGGGGATGGAGATGAGGTAGCCGGTGCTCTGCGCGAACGCGGACAGCTGGGCCACACCCGGCCCGCTCCGGGCCCGCATGCCGACCATCGTCAGGGCCAGCGGGAAGGCGCAGTTGGAGACGCCGAGCAGCAGCGCCCAGGCCCAGGCGCCGGCAGCCGGAGCGACGTACAGGCCGGCGTACCCGGCGAGCCCGCACGCGCCCAGGACCAGCACGATCGGCCCCTGATGGGGCAGCCGGGTGGCGACACGGGGGATGACGAACGCCAGCGGGACGCCCATCACCATGGTGACGGCGAGCAGCACGCCCGCGGTGCCGGCCGGGACTCCGGCGTCCCGGAAGATCTGCGGCATCCAGCCCATGGTGATGTAGGCGGCGGTGGCCTGCAGGCCGAAGAAGACGGCGAGCGCCCAGGCGGTGCGGCTGCGGGTGATGCGCAGCGGCGCGCCCTGTTCCCCGGGGTGCGGCTCTTCCGTGCGCCGCTGCCGCGGCCGTGCGGGCGCGGTCTCGCCGTAGCGGTCCTTCAGCAGCGGCAGCCAGGGCAGGACGGCGGCGCCCGCGAGAGCGGCCCACACGGCGAGGCCGGACTGCCACCTGCCGCCGAGGGCGTCGGTCAGGGGTACGGTCACGGCGGCCGCGGCGGAGGTGCCGAGGGCGAGGGCCATCGAGTACAGGCCGGTCATGGAGCCGACCCGGTCGGGGAACCAGCGCTTGACGATGACCGGCATGAGCACGTTGCTGACGGCGATGCCCATCAGGGCGAGCGCGCTGGCGGCCAGGAAGCCGGCCGTGTTGCCGAGGTACGGCCGTATCAGCAGGCCGGCGGTGATGGCGGCCATGCCGGCGCACACCACGGCGGCCGGACCGAAGCGGCGGGCCAGCCGGGGCGCGGTGATGCCGAAGACCGCGAAGCAGAGCGGGGGCACGGAGGTGAGCAGGCCGGCCACGCTGCCGCTCATGCCGAGTCCGTCGCGGACCTCCTCCAGGAGCGCGCCGAGGCTCGTGATGGCCGGGCGGAGGTTCACCGCGGACAGGACGATGCCCACGACCACGAGGCGGGTCGCCCACGCGCGCGTGCGGCCGGCGCCGGGGGCCGTCTCAGGGGTGCTCGTGGCGGCCGTATCGCGTTCCGTCGGTGACATCGCCGTACGGGTGTCCACTGTCCGGGTTTCCTCACGCTCCATGAGAGCCATCATAGAATCATGGGATGATTGGTTGTCCATCCCCGTGGCGTCCCCGCCCGGGCCTCGCGTGCGAAGGTGTGCCATGCCCCTGAGCCACCCGCGCCGTTCGGCGCTGTCCGAGCAGGTCATCGCCGAACTGCGCAACCAGATCACCTCCGGCGAGTGGCCGGTCGGCTCGCGCATCCCTACGGAGCCGGAACTGGTCGAGCAGCTGGGCGTCGCCCGCAACACCGTCCGCGAGGCCGTCCGCGCGCTGGCCCACAACGGGCTGCTGGACATCCGGCAGGGCTCGGGCACCTATGTGGTGGCGACGAGCGAGCTGGCCGGTGTGATGCACCGCCGGTTCGCCGACGCCGATCCCCGGCATATCGCCGAGCTGCGCGCCGCGCTGGAGTCGGCCGCGGCGAAGCTGGCGGCCGAGCGGCGCACCGAGAAGGACCTCAAGCAGCTGGACGCGCTGCTGGACCGGCGCGAGGCGGCCTGGGAGGCGGGCGGGGCGGAGGCCTTCGTGACCGCCGACGCCACCTTCCACCTGGCCGTCGTGGCCGCCTCGCACAACGACGTGATCATCGCGATGTACGCCGATCTGGGCGAGGTGCTGCGGGACTGGCTGCGCGCGGACGTGGGCGCGGAGCTGACTCCGGAGACGTACATGGAGCACACGCGCCTGGTGGACGCGATCCGCGCCGGGGACGCGGAGGCGGCGGCCGCCGAGGCCGCGAGCTATCCGTTCCTGTGCCGGTTCAGTGCTCGTTCTGGTGGCTGATCCACACCGAGCGGACCTCCTTCCAGCACCGGCCCGTGAGCCGTACCGTCATGGCGGGCCCGATGTCCACCGGTGCGCTGTCGGTGTCGATGTCCCACCATCGGGCGCACTCGATGTGCAGTCGCACGCGATCGGTGTCGACATAGGGGTTGTGGCAGAAGGCCACCGCATGGGAGCCGCGGACGGTCGTACGACAGGAGGCCCCGAAGAGACTCGGCGCGTGCGGCTTTCCGTTGTCCACGCGCGCGTAGGGCACCGCGTCGTACGGCAGACAGAGCACGAGGGCCAGGGCCACGGTCACCGGGGCCAGGCTTCGGGACAGGCGCACAAGGGGACCTCCTCGGCCGGGCTGGGGAGGGACGCGCAGGGTGGACGCTCGAATCCAGGGTGTGCCGCCCGGGCCGGGGACGCCCGGCAGGTGGGCCGAACGGGTGACGCCCCGCGCCTCGGCATCCGCCGTCCCCTGGCCGCATCCGCCGCCCCGGCCCCGCGCCGTACGCCCCGGTCGCCGTACCCCCGTCGCCGCGGCCCCTCCGGCACGATTGAGGCCCGCGTCCCCCCCGGGGGCGCGGGCCTCGGCCGTCGGTCATGCCTCGGCGGCAGCGGTCACGCGCCGATCGCGTGCAGACCGCCGTCGACGTGGATGATCTCGCCGGTGGTCTTCGGGAACCAGTCGCTCAGCAGGGCGACGATGCCGCGGCCGGCCGGCTCCGGGTCCTTCAGGTCCCACTCCAGCGGGGAGCGGGAGTCCCACACGGACGCCAGCTCGCTGAAGCCCGGGATGGACTTGGCGGCCATGGAGCCGATCGGACCCGCGGAGATGAGGTTGCAGCGGATGTTCTGCTTGCCCAGGTCGCGCGCCATGTAGCGGTTGGTCGCCTCCAGGGCGGCCTTGGCCGGGCCCATCCAGTCGTACTGCGGCCAGGCGAACTGCGCGTCGAAGGTGAGGCCGACGACCGAGCCGCCGTTCTGCATCAGCGGCAGGCAGGCCATGGTGAGCGACTTCAGGGAGTACGCCGAGACGTGCATGGCGGTGGCCACCGACTCGAACGGGGTGTTGAGGAAGTTGCCGCCGAGCGCGTCCTGCGGCGCGAAGCCGATGGAGTGCACGACGCCGTCGAGGCCGCCCAGCTCCTCGCCGACGATGTCGGCGAGCCGCCCGAGGTGCTCGTCGTTGGTGACGTCCAGCTCGATGACCTTGGTGGGCTTCGGCAGCTTCTTGGCGATGCGCTCGGTCAGGGTGGGCCGCGGGAACGCGGTCAGGATGATCTCCGCGCCCTGCTCCTGGGCCAGCTTGGCCGCGTGGAAGGCGATGGAGGACTCCATCAGCACGCCGGTGATCAGAACGCGCTTGCCCTCGAGGATTCCGCTCATGGTGATCAGTGACCCATTCCCAGTCCGCCGTCAACGGGAATGACGGCTCCAGTGATGTACGAGGCGTCGTCCGAGGCGAGGAACCGCACCGTCGCGGCGATCTCCTCCGGCTGCGCGTAACGGCCGAGCGGCACCTGCGAGACGATGTTCTGGCGCTGCTCGTCGCTGAGCACCTTGGTCATGTCGGTGTCGACGAAACCGGGCGCGACGACGTTGAAGGTGATGTTGCGCGAGCCCAGCTCACGGGCGAGCGAGCGCGCGAAGCCGACCAGGGCGGCCTTGGAGGCGGCGTAGTTCGCCTGGCCCGCCGAGCCGAGCAGGCCGACCACGGACGAGATCAGGATGACGCGGCCCTTCTTGGCGCGCAGCATGCCGCGGTTGGCACGCTTGACGACGCGGAAGGTGCCGGTGAGGTTGGTGTCGATGACCGAGGTGAAGTCCTCCTCGGACATGCGCATCAGCAGCTGGTCCTTGGTCACGCCGGCGTTGGCGATCAGTATCTCGACCGGACCGTGCTGCTCCTCGATCTCCTTGTAGGCCTGCTCCACCTGCTCCGGGTCGGTGATGTCACACTTGACCGCCAGGAAGCCGGCCGGCGGCTCACCCGAGCGGTATGTGATCGCGACCTTGTCGCCGGCGTCGGCGAACGCGCGGGCGATGGCGAGGCCGATGCCCCGGTTTCCTCCGGTGACGAGAACCGAGCGGCTCAACGGATCACCCTTTCGATAGCGGTCTGAAGCGGTCGGACTGCCCGCCCGAACACGTCGATGACAGGCGGCTTCATCGAAAACCTATCGGTCGCGCCGCACGCTCGGGGAAGCGGGCACCCACAGTGGCTCGGGTGAGTCCCTGTCGGATCCCTACAGAAAGGAACCGGCCGGGACCGAAACCGTGTAGTCCGGCGGGCCGCTCCCACGACATGATCGGACCCGACAGGCAACGACAGCAGGGAGACCTCGCCTCATTCCATTCGGCGAAGTCGATCGAACGGCTCGCCCGTCACGTGCATGGACGACATGCCCCCGCAAACCATTCGACAGCTGCCGCTTCGTCGCCGCCTTCGAGAGCTTCGAAAACGGTGCCGCACGCCGCACGGCCGTGGGAGGGGGGCGCCGCCGCGCGTCGCTCGGGTCCGGCAGCCGTATGTGACGACGCAAAGGCGGAACCGTGATCACCTGCGTCCTCGCCACGCGTCGGCGACCACGTCCGCGGTCAACCGCTCCGCGTGGTGCGCGCGGAGTCGATGGCCTGCGCCAGCGCCTCGACGTCTGCGGCAAGGTCACGCCAGGGGCGGGAGAGGTCCACGATGTGCCGCCAGATCCTCAGCCGTTCGGACCCCACCAGGACGTCCACCGACCCGGGGCTACCCGACGCATAGACGAGGTGCCCCTCGCTAAGGCCCAGGCGCACGCAGTACGCCGTCATCTGGTACAGGTCGTCCCGCTGCGGTCTGGTCTTGAACTTGGCGTCGACGACGGCGGCCGGGCGCTGGACGGCGTCATGTGGTGACGGCAGGTAGTGCACGAGGTCCGGCTTGAGCGGATGCTGGCCCGCCGTGTCGAGGAAGTGGCTGCGGTCCTGGGGTTCGGGCCGGCCGCCGACGCGGTGGCGCAGTGCCTCGCCGACCGCCCGGGCGAGGTAGGCCTCGAAGAGCCGCCACATGACGACGAGCATGCCGTCGACGGCGAGGTGACGGCCGTCGCCGAGTTCGTAGGAGCCGCCGCGCAGGACGAGTTCGGCCAGGACGAGGGCGTGGGCGTAGCGGGCGTTGCGACGGCCCGGCGTCCACTCGGGCGGGCGGGCTCCGGCAGGCAGCACGCGGACGCCGTCGAGGCGGGCGGTGAGCCGTTGCAGGGCCGCCCGGAGGACGGGGTCGAGGCCGGGGACGCGCAGGAGCCGGCGGGTGGCGGCGAGGAGGAGGCGGTTCTCCGGTATGTCGGGAGTGTGGTCGTCGTAGACGACCTCCAAGGGGACCGGGACACCGGGTCTGCGGCGGAGCTGGTCGGCGTGGCGGATGCGGCCGCGTACGACGGGCAGTGTGTCGTACGTCTCCCGGTAGTCGTGGAGGACTCCCTGGCCCAGGGCGTGTCCGGCGGCGGAGACGAAGGCGTGGGCGAGGGCGGGCAGCAGGTCGGGACGGGGCTCGGCGGTGACGGGCCGGGGGTCGAACTCGACGCGGTCCGGGGCGTAGGCGACAAGGTGGAGGAGGCGGTCGACGGGCACCTTGGGGGTGATGGTCAGCTGTACAGTGCCCTCGCCCGAGCCCAGCCGCACCGAGCCGACGCGGTCCTTCGCCTTCAGTCTCCAGCGGGTCGCGCTCTCAGGGTGCAGCGCGAGCAGCCTCGGATGCGCGGCGAGGGTCGCGAGCTGGGGCGGTGTGAGGTCGTAAGTGGTCCAGCCATCGCCCTCCTTCAGCTCGACGGGACGTGCGACGTCGCCGCACCGAAGAGAGCGGGTGTGGCGGAGGTTCACGAGTCCGCCGGGCCGTCGTCGGTGTCGTCGGCGGTGGGTGGCCGGAGGCCCAACCGGTCGCGCAGGGTGTCGAGCGCGTACACCGTCTCCACCTCCACGCCGTCACCCCAGTGATGCTCGGTGAGGAGCGGAATGATCTGGGTGCGCCACAGGCGTTCGAGGGCACCGTCTCCGGTGTGGGCGAGGTCCTGCATGAAGTACGACGGTCCGACGCGGAAGGAGCGGTCACCGGGGTTGCCGTCGGCGAGCATCCGGTTGATCTCGTCGAGGAGCCGGGCGTACGAGACGTCGGCCTTGGCCGGGTCCTCGCCGGCGCCCTCCGCCCGCTTGCGCAGCCAGGCTTCCAGCACACCGGACACCGGCGGTATGTCGGGGTGCAGTTCGACGAAGGAGAAGCGGCGGCGCATGGCCGCGTCCATGTAGGCCACGGAGCGGTCGACGGTGTTCATCGTGCCGAGGATGTACAGGTTGGGCGGGAGGCGGAAGCCGCGGCCGTCGTCGGAGCCGTAGAGGAGGTGGACGCGCTCCTCGCGGTACTCCAGCAGGAAGTACAACTCACCGAAGATCTTGGCGAGGTGGCCGCGGTTGATCTCGTCGACGACGAGGACGAACACCTCGGCGGGGCGCCGCTCCGCCTCGTCGGCGAGCTTGCGCAGCGGCCCTCGGACGAGGTCGTAGCCGAGGCCGCCGCCGTCCTCGCCCGCGTCCTTGCCGCCGCCCAGCCGGGGGCGGATGCCCTCGAAGAAGTCCTCGTAGGCGTAGGCGGGATGGAACTGGACGAGGCGTACGTTCGTCGCGCCGGAGGCGCCGGCCAGATGGCGGGCGAGGGCGAGCGCGATGTAAGTCTTGCCGGTGCCGGGCGGCCCGTGGAAGATCAACTGCGGGGTGGCGCGCAGGAGTTCGACGCAGTCCTGGAGCCAGGTGGGATCGGGCATGTTGAGCCCGGCGGCCAGTTCGGCGGTGGCGTCGGGCAGCACGGCCGGACCCTCGGGCGCCCGCCCGGTCCGCGGCATGCCGTCAGTCAGGGCGAGGACGGTCTCGGCGTACTCGGTGGCCTCCAGGATCTGGGAGTCGGCGTCTTGGACGACACCGGACAGCCCGGAGGGCAGGTCCTTGAAGAAGTCGAGGGGCTTGTCGAGGTTGCGCCACTCGACCGGGCGCGAGAGCTGGTCGTGGCCGTCGTGGGAGGCCGGGCCGTTCACCACTCCGACGTAGGTGTCGAAGCCGTCGGTGGAGAGCACGATGTCGCCGGGGCGCATCCGGTTGAGGAAGGCGTCCAGTTCCCGGGCGACGGCCTCGCGGCGGGTCGGCGCGGTGGCGGGAAGGGCCGCGTCGACCACTCTGCGGACACTGGTCAGGTCGTGACCGCCCACCCCGAAGGGCAGGAGCCCTGTGTCGAGAGTGATCACGGACTCTTCGCGCCACGGCCCCCGGATGAGCGGTGTACCGCTGGTCGCGTCCTTACCGCGGATGATCCACAGCTGCCGGGGCAGCTCCGGTTCGGCGTCGCCTTCCTCGGCGGGCTGCTTGGTTTCCATTAGCGCGTCCCACACCGGCATGCGCCGGTCGGGGAGGGCTCGCACGGTGTCCAGGCTGCTGCGGCCGGCGTCGAGTACGCCCTCCTCGTCGAGGAGGGAGCGCCAGAGGTCGCGCTCGTGCGGCCACAAGGGCAGTCCAGCGCCCGCGACCCCGTCCTCCCCGAGCGCCAGGTACCAACCGCGGGGGCGGGTGCCGAGCAGGACGGGCCCGAGGACGTCGGGGTTGACAAGGAACCACTCGGCCAGCTCCTTCAGCACCACCCAGTGGCCGCTGTCGGGCAACTGCTCCAACGCGGTCACCGCGACGAGGCATTCCTCCTTCTGCCGCTCCCACCTGCGGTAGCGGCGCGAGGCCTCCCCATAGAAGTCCACGGGGTCCGGCCAGCGGTCGAGGGCGTCCAAGCCGATCCCGGTGAGCTGCCAGCGGCGCTGGCCCCGGTGCAGCCATCCGGACTGGACGAGGTTGATCGCGGCCCGGTTCACATAGTCTTTGAATGGGGTGGTGTTTCGCTGCGGCGACTCCTCGTTCGCCTGCCGCCACTCCGTCTCCAGCCGTGGCTCCCGCGTGAGCACCCTCTCCCACAGGTCCCCGTAGACCAGGCCGTCCTGCGGGGCGTCCTCGCGCAGGACGACAGTTGCGGTGTGAAGGGCACGGGCGACGACGGTGGTGATGCTGGGCACGGCGTCCATTCTTCGCAGGGTACGGGGACGGCGGCCGTCCCCCGGCACGCGCGCGGGCGCGGCAGGGGACGGCCGGACGGCTCAGTCCAGACCGACCGGAGTGGTCGGGGTGACCGGGATGTCGTCCGGGCCGTTCGTCTGTACGAGCAGCAGGTCGCCGACCGTGGCGTCGCGGCCCAGGCCGAGGCTGGAGACCGGGACGGCGCCGGGCGCCTTGGCGGTGCCGACGGGCTGGAGGTGGAGTTCGCCCTCCACGCCCTGGTAGGCGAGTACGGCCCAGACCTCGTCGTGGCCGATGCGGGAGACGACGCTGCTCAGCCGGTCGGGCAGGACCGCACAGACGACCGTGAGCCGCTGTTGCTCGCTCCGGGGCAGCGCGGCGATCCGCTCCAGCACGCCGGGCAGTGCCAGTGTGCCTTCCAGGAGCCGCTGGACGGTCTCGCGCTCGTGGTCGCGTTCGTCGCCGGTCTCGGCGACGGTGAAGTGCACCAAGGGCAGGCCGTCGTCCAGAGTGCGCTGCCACTTCGGGAGCATGAAGTCGATGGCCAGGGCCTCGTCACGGGTAGGCGGGTGCACGTCGTCGCCCTCGCCGAACTGGCCGAGCCAGGCGTTGACGTCCCCCCAGCGCCACACCGGCGAACGACCCGTGATGCCCTCAGGGTCCGGGAAGGGCTGCATGTCCTGCCGCCGCTCGCCGTTGACCCACTGCTGGACGTTCTGCCGGGAGCGCCCGGCCCGCTCGGCGATGTCCGAGACGCCGACGAGATCCGCGTCGAGGCGCAGCAGCCGCAACCGCGGCAGGGACTTCCGGAGTCGTACGACGATGCGGTGCGCGGCGTCGATGGCGCTGGCCCCGCTCTCGGAGACGTCCAGGAAGTGCCGGCCTCGGTGACGGCTCAGCAGCCCGTCGAAGGTCTCACTGACAATCCCGGCTGCCTCGTCGTCCTCGACACTGATGCCGTCCACGACGAAGTGGAACTCGTACTCCATCACGCCCCAGCCCCCCATGCGTATGCCTGTTCGCTCTTCCTGGCTCCGCTGTGTCCGCGCCTTTCTTTCCAGGGAACGCCCCCTGGCGCAAGCTTCGCCGACTCCGACGCTGTTGTCAATTGACAACGCCGCTACGCGGGGCGGCCCGCGCGTCACCCGGCGGGAGCGGGCACCACTTCGCCTTGCGCTGGATACGGCGGGCCTCCTGGCCGGGGTTCTTCGGCGTCCCCCCGACCCGGATCACCGTGCAGTGGTCCTCGCACGGGCAGTACAGCGTGCCCCAGTGAGCCTCCGAGCGAAGTGTCCAGCCGTCGCCGACGAGCCGCTTGAGGACCGCCCGGACCTCCTTGCTCGGATGGTCCGCCGCAGCGATCTCGCGTCCGACCACGTACGCCTCCACAGCCGTCACCCGTCGAAGAGTTGACCGTCAACTCCGAGAGGGCGACAAGCGTACCCGGCACCACTGACACACGGCGAAACCACAACTCAGGTACATCAGTGGTTCGTTGCGGAAGATGATCGTCAACTCGGCGCGAAAGGAACATCTTCCGCGGACAGCGCACATTCAGCCCAGACGGTCTTGCCGGGCCCCGTGCGGTCGATGACTCCCCACCGGGTGGCGATCGCCGCGACGAGGAGCAGGCCTCTGCCGTCCTCGGCACCGGCGGTTTCGGGGGTGGTGGGGTCGCGGGGCTTCGGGCGGTCCGGATGGGTGTCGGACACCTCGACGCGTACGACGGAAGCGGTGCGGTCCCAGTGCAGCCTGAGCTCGAAGTCGCGTCCTGGGACACGGCCGTGCAGGACGGCGTTGGCCGCGAGTTCGGCGACGACGAGCTCGACGACGTCGGAGGTGGGGCTGCCGTACGGGATGCCCCAGAGGTCGAGCCGGTGGGCCGCGAGGCGGCGGGCGAGACGGGCACCACGCCGGGTGGCGGAGAAACGCTGGACGAACGCACGTACGGTGACGGCCACTTGGGGGTGGGGGGTGAGCATGGGTTCAGGATTCCGGCCCCCTGAGTCCCGCCAACAGGCACGACACCCATACAGACCGTCTTGTACCAGTGCACACTCTGGACTGGGTGGGTAACTCACCGTGATCATATGCTGGTTGGCGGGGAGTCAGTGAGGACGTGAGCACGGGAGGCGGCGGCAATGACGGCGAGCCATGGCGGAGGCGGCGGCAACGGCACGAGCGGTGAAGCGGAACTCTCCGACAGTCTCAAGACATTCGGTGCGGTCCTGAAAGTGTTACGAGAAGACGCCGGTCTGACGCAGGAGGAGTTCGCGTCGCGGGTACGGTACTCCGCCCCATATGTCGCCAAGATCGAGCAGGGGAAGAGGTTTCCGCCAACGGATCTGCCGGGGCGTGCGGAAGAGGTGCTGGGGCCGGTCGCGTTCAAGGTGCTCACGGCAGCGGCGAAGAGCCTGGCGAGGAAGGCGGTACTGGCGTCGTGGTTCCGGCAGTGGGCGGGGATCGAGGAGGAGGCGATCTCCCTCTACGCGTATGAGTGCCGGGCGGTTCCAGGATTGTTGCAACCGGAAGCCTACATCCGGGCGATCTTCGACCGGCGGCTGCCGCCGGCGTCGGAGGAGCAGATCGAACGCGAGGTCGTATCCCGGCTGGATCGACAACAACTCATTTCCGCCAACCAGAACACCGCGTTCAGCTTCGTCATCGAACAGAGCATCTTGGAACGGCGCATGGGAGGCGCTGAGGTGGCCAGGCAGGTCATCGATCACCTGCTTGACGTGGGCACGCGGCGCAACATCGAGATCCAGATCATGCCCACTGTCCAGGAGGACCACTGCGGGATCGACGGTCAGATGTACCTGGCTGAGACGTCTGCTCACCAGTGGATCGGCTACACCGAAGGACAGCGATCGAGCAGTCTGATCTCCGCGCCCAGGGATGTGAGCGTCCTGCTCCAACGCTATGGCAAGCTGCGTTCACAGGCCCTGGACTGCCGGGCTACCGTGAAGCTGCTGGAACAGATGCGAGGAGCGCTATGAGCACCACCGACGAGCTGAGCTGGTTCAAGAGCAGCTACAGCGGCAGCGAGAACGACAACTGCGTCGAGATCGCCGTGCGCGCCGAGGCGGTCCACATCCGCGACTCCAAGAACAAGGGGATCCGTCCTCTCGTCGTCACGCCGGCCACCTGGGCGGCGTTCACCGCGCTGGCGGCGGGCTCGTCGCAGTAAGGGCGAGCGGGCACGGAAGCTGGTTCCGTGCCCGCTCGTTCGTCCGCGCCCGCGCGGCCTATTCCTGCTCGTCCTCGCCGTGCAGGTTGAGGATGTCCAGCTGTATGTCGCCGCCCTCGATCTCGTCCAGCCCGAAGAGGCCTCCGCTCAGCTGGTCCGGGGAGATCTTGCCCCGCCGCTTCTTCTTGGCAGTCTGTGCAGACGGGCGCTGCGGCGGGACTCCGGCGGGGGTGACCCTGGTCAGCGGGCTCGTGCCCGGAGGGTGGCGCGGTCCCTGGGCAGGGGGCGGGGTGAGCGAGGGGTGCGTGAAGGGGCGGCCCTCCGCCATCGCCTCGTAGACCCTGACGATCTCCTTCTTCGTCTCCTCGAACAGCTCCGGCTGCTTGTTCCTGAACGCCCGGAAGCTGTCCAGTACGAGGTCGACGTCCGCGCGCTCGATGCCGTACAGGTGGAAGTACGCGGCGTCCAGTTCCGCGCGGATCAGGAAGCGGCGTTCCTCGTCCCAGACGAAGGGTGCGCCGTCGTCGCCGAGGTACTTCGCCCAGGGGGCCATCTCGTAGGAGGTGTAGGTGAGTTCGAGGACCCGGGGGCGGATCCAGTCGGCGAGGGGGGCGTCGTCGGTCCAGGGGGCGGAGAGGTCGTAGACAGCTGGGGGGAGGACGGGGAGCTGCTCAAGTACGAAGTACACGAGCGAGGCGCCTGCGTACTTCTGCTTGGCCGCGAAGTCCAACACCCTGCTGCTGAGATTGGCCAGCAGCAGCTCAGGCCCTTGGGTAGGAAACATCAGCGGGAACTTGTGTCCCACAGCGGTTCTCGGCAGCACGGATGCGATCACCGTCCGCTCATCCGACGCCCGGCACACGTCACGCCAGCCCATCAGCCAGCCGTGCGGCCACGCCCTGCGCGGTTTGGAGAGGTCCTCGGCCAGCTTGTGCTCGACCTCGCTCTCAGCAACCCAGTGGCGAGGCAAGGGCAACGCAGCTGGGTCCCTGTGGGCACTGGTGTCGAGTCGAGGCAGCGTTCCCTTGTTGATCTGTGCTTGAGTGGCGTTCTCGTACGTGGCGAAGCGGCTGTCGTAGTGATGAAGCATCCGCCCCTCGTACAGCGGAAGGAAGCGATCGCCACCGTCGCTGAACACCGTGCCCGCCTGCGAGCACTCGACGGCAAGGACCTCCAACTTGCGAAAGCTCTTCGTGTCCTCGCACATGCGCATAAACGGAGCGGGCCCCAGCTTCCACGGGTCCGCCGGCCCGCCAGGGACGGTTCGCCGCAGCAGCGGAACCCGCTCATGCACCCCGGTCAGCACCCGGAGATGCTCCCAGCTCTCACAAACCGGCGCCGTCCGCGTATTCGGATTGATCCGCTCGAACCCCTCCGCATCCAGCGTGAACTCCCGCGCGTCCAACTGATCCGGCCGCCGCGCCCGGAACGCCAGCCGCACCACCGGGTACCGCTCGGCCAGCTCGCGTCCCGCCATCGTGAACAGGCTGAACCGGTATTGGTTGTGGACCGCCGGAAACAGCTTCTCCTCGTTCTCCATATCCAGCACGGTCACCATCTGCCGCTTCTCCACCAGATCCGAGAAAAACTCCGACGTCGTCTTGTCCGTCGCGATTCCCGTCGGCAGAACCAGCCCCGCCATCCCCCCCGGGCCGATCAACTGCCGTGCCTTCTCCGCGAAGACCGCGTACGTGTTGACGTCGCCGAAGCCGGTCTTCGGGAACAGCCCCGACTTCCTGTACATCGTGACCTGGCCCTTGGACTCCCGCTGGTCGGACTGGTACTCCGCGTAGAGCCGGCGGTCGCCCTCGTTGGGCCGGCCCTCCTCGTCCACGCTGCTGGCGAGCGCCTCGATCATGCGGTCCCGGATGCTGGCCGTGTCCGCCGCCGCGATCTTCTCGTCCCGGGCCGCGAACCACTCCTTCTTCTGGATCTTGACCCGCTCCCACGGCGGGTTGCCCAGTACCGCGTCGAAGCCGCCCTGCCAGCCGGTGTCGGGGTTGGCGTCCTTCGCCTCGGGGTTCTCGACCCGGAAGACGCGCGGGAACTCCAGGTGCCAGTGGAAGAACTGGTTACGGCGGACGATGTCCTTGAGCATCAGCTCGGCCGCCTCCTCCTCCAGCGGCTTGTCCTCCTTGTCCTCCTCCACGGCCCGCAGGACGTTCGTCGTGATCGCCGTGGGCGCGCCCTTGTGCTTGGGCCACAGGAAGGACGCGCACCAGACGTCCGCGACGCGCTTCATGTGCCGCAGCTCGGGCCGGCTCTCGAACTCCTTGTGCGCACGGGCGTGTTGGCGCACCTCGGCCAGGCTGTGGTCCCGGATCCGCGCGAGTTCCTCCGCCGCCACCCGCACGGTCGCCGTACTGGTACGCACGACCGGCTCGTCGAGCGGCAGCTGCGACTCACCCTTCTGTTCCCTGTCGTTCTGCTGGCGCAGCTTCGTGACGACGGACTGCTCGTCGCCCTCCAGCTTCTCGAAGGCCCCGTCCGGGATCCCCTTCTCCAGCGCGGCCGGGGTTGCCCCGAGCAGGGCGTTTCCGGTCTTGATCCGGTCGTCGAGGTACGCGAGCGGCTCGCCCGGGGTCAGGGACTCAAGCCACAGCGACACCTTGGCCAGTTCGGCGGCGAGGGGGTTGAGGTCGACGCCGTGGACGCAATGCCGTACGACCTTGGCCATCGCCTCGCGAACCAGTTCCGGGGCCGGCTGGCTCTCGCCGTGCGTCATCTGGGCGTACCGCAGGGCGATGCGCCGGGCCGCCGCGACGAGGACATGGCCGGAGCCACAGGAGGGGTCGACGAAGTTGATCCGGAGCAGGTGGTCCGGAACCCCGGAGGCCTCGTACCGCTTTATGACCGGGTCGAGCGCGTTGTCCAGCAGCTTCTCGATGAGGGACGACGGGGTGTAGTAGGAGCCCGTCAGCTTGCGCTTGTTGCCCGCGACGAGGTCCTTCAGCTCGAAGACCTCGCTGTCCGGGCGGCGCGCGGGTACGAGTTCCAGCAGGGACTCGTAGACGCTGCCCAGTTCCTCGGCGCCGAGGTGGCGGTAGTCGACGCGGGTGACGCGACCCTTGTCCGTGATGCGGGAGAGGAGGCGTACGGCTTCAAGGAGGCGCTCGTTGGGCAGTTTGGCCGCGCGCAGGGGCTCGACGCCGCCCGGCAGGCGGGTCGGCCGGGTCTCCTCGTCGGTCTCGCCCGGCTCCGGGAGGTAGTAGAGGCCGCCCAGACCTGGAAGAGCCAACGCGGGCTCGCCGCCGTCCCGGCCCAGGGCGTTCAGGACCCGCTTGAGACCTTCCCAGAGGTCCGTGTGGTGGTCGCCCTTGCGGCGGGCCGCGATGCGGCGCAGGCGGGCCGTGGAGAAGTAGAGGGTGTAGCGATCGCGGGCCTCCTGGTTCGCCTTCACCTCGGCCTTCTTGGCCCGGGGAGCGGGGCGGGTGAGCAGGGCGTCGCGGTCCTCGGCCACGAAGAGGAAGATCAACTGGTAGGCGAGGCGCAGCAGTTCGTGGTGGAAGTCGTCCAGAGCGCGGCGTCCGCCGGTCGTGATCGCGTCGGCCAGCTCCGGGTTGTTCTGGAGGAAACCGGTGCCGAGAATGGACAGCGCCTGAGCGACCTGGTCGCGCAGCAGGTTGCGGGAGCGGATGCCGGTCTCGACGGCGAAGTCCCGCCACCATTCCAGTCGGCAGTCGGCGGGCGTGAGCGGCAGGTCCTCGGGGGTCGCAAGGTCGGCGACCTCCTCCGTGTCCTCGTCCTCTTCGTCCTCTGCCGGGGCGGCCGTACCTCTGCGCTTCTTCTCCGGCTTGGGGACCAGCTCCAGGCGCGTGGCGTGCAGCAGCGCGTACATCAGGAGGAAGTCGGAGAAGTCGCCGCCGCCGAAGATCGCTTCGAGGTCGAACTCGACGTACGCGGAGCCGACGAGCGCGGTGGAGTCGCGCAGCAGGCGCAGGACCCTGCCGTTGGAAAGGATGCCCCAGAGGTGGTCCGGGGAGGCGTTCAGCAGCTCCTGCATCATCGACTGGGGGGCGCGCGAACTGCCCGCCGACCAGCCGTCGAGGCGGGTGGTCCAGCCGAGGAGGTGGACCGGGACGTGCTCCTGCCACTGGTGGCTGACCTGGTAGGGGTCGCGACCGGGGAGCTTGATGCCGCCCCGGCGGGCGGCGAGACGGCCGTAGCCGAGTTCCTCCAGGAGGGTGAGGAGCCAGACGCGGGTCGCTTTGGTCGGGTCCGCCTGGCCGCCGAGTTCCGCCAGCTCCTCCTGGAGCGAGGTGTACGCGGCGCGCAGGGCGGTCCACTTGCGGCTGGCGGCGTCCTCGATGCGCACGCCGCGTCCGAGGCCGTAGTCGGCGGGTGCGCTGCCGGGCAGTTCGGGGTCTCCGGCCCGGACCTTGGCGAGCAGGTCGGCGGAGAGCAGCCCGCCCTCGACGCGGACGGCGGCGGAGGCGGGGAGGCGGTCGGGGGCGAGGGCGGTCACCGGTCTCCTCCGGGAACGGTCGGCTGCGCGGCCGCGGGAGCCGCGAGGTACACGTACACGCCGAGCAGGTCCGGATCGCCGGACGGCTCGACCTCGATGCGGCGTACGGCCGCCGCGCCGCGCTCGCGGCCACGCTGGCCCGCTGCCTCGCGGACGCGCTGGTGGGCGTCGCGCAGCCGGTCGGCGAGGAGCCGTCCGCGCTCACTCAGGTGGGCGTCCACTTCCTCGTGCTTCAGTTCCGCCACCGCACGCGCCGCCTGCTGGTCGCGCAGGGCGGGCAGGGTGTTGAGGTCGGGGGTGGCGGTGAGCAGGGCGGCGGTCTCCTCGTCGGACAGCCAGGCGCGGCGGCCGTCATCGTCGGTGCGCCAGGCGAGGACCTGGGCGTCGTCGGCGATGAGCACCCGCTCTTCGTCCGCGGGCGTGCGGCCCGGCAGCTTGAGACGGAAACGGTAGCGGGCGAGCAGAAGAACGGTACGGCGGTCCACGGCGGCGGTTCGGACGACTCCGAGGCGCCGCGCAGGGCGCTCTTCAAGCGGCAGAGTGGTGTCGACGGCCGCGTCCAGAAGATAGCGGGCAAGGGCACGAACGGCCGGGTCCGTGCGGGACAGGCCGTGCTCTCCGCGGGCGATGGGGAGGTCCTCGCGGAAGATCAGGTCTCGCGCGGCGGACTTGGCCCGGCCCTTGGGCTTCGCCTTGGGGGCGGCGCCGGGGGCCATGGCCTGGTCGGTGTCCTCGTAGAAGCCGAGGGCGTGCTTGAGACCGGTAGGCAGCGGGTCCACGGGGGCCTTGAAGCCCCGGTCGCGGGCATCGCCGATTGGCTGGGCGCCGAGCTGGGCGAGGGCCTCGCGGGCGAACGTGGCGATGTCACCGGGGTCGCCCAACGCCTGCCGAAGCGCCTCCAGTTCGGCCTCCACTTCCTCGGGGCGCAGCCCGGAGTGGGCGAACTTGGTCAGCACCTTCGACTCCCGCTCGGCGGCCGATTCCCACTCCTTGTGCAGGGCCTCGCGGGCCCGGCCGAAGTCGGGGTCGTCCTCGAAGTCGAAGGTGAGCTGGCCCTCGGCCTGCTTCCCGCTCAGCAGCAGTGCGCTGGCCAGGGCTTCGAGGACCCCTCGGCCCTGGTCGGGGACGAGGACGGCCACGCCGGTCTGGTCGGCGATGTCCTTGTGCTTCTGAATGAGGACCTTCAGGACCAGGCCATCGATGCCGGTGTCGGTGTCGTAGACGGTGATCTCTCGGACGCGGCGGCGGGGCTGGCCAAAGCGATCCACGCGGCCCGCCCGCTGGAGGTGACGGGTCGGGTTCCAGGACAGGTCGTAGTGGATGACGGCGCCGAAGTGCTCCTGGAGGTTGACGCCCTCGGAGAGGCAGTCCGTGGCGACCAGGACGTGCCGGCCGCGCCGGGCGGTCAGTTCGTCGACGCGGGCCTGGCGGGCGTCGGGGTGGAGGGTGCCGGTGACCGCCTCCACGCTCGCGCTCCGGCCCAGCTCCTCCTTGAGGTGCGCGGCCACGTACTCGGCGGTCGGGATGTAGTGGCAGAAGACGATCGGGTCGTAGCCGTCGACCAGCTGCCGCTTGACCCGGTCGACGAGGATGCGCAGTTTGGCGTCCTTCTCCAGGCCGGCGAGCGCGTCCGCCCGGTCGGCGAACTCCGTGAGCAACTCGACCTCGCCCTTGCGGCCCCCGACCGGCACCTCGGGTGTGGCGGAGTCGTCGTCGGGGAGGGAACCGGGCACCACGTCCATGCCCTCGGCGGTCTCGTCGTCGGTCAGCTCGAAGGCTGCGGCCCGGCCCAGTTTGTCGGCCTCGGCCACGGTGCGGGTAGCAGCGATCATGGAGCGGGTGCGCAGGGTCGCCGCCGCGGCGGCGGGCGAGGAGAGGACGCAGCGCAGCAGGGTGAGCGCCGTCCACCAGGACATGCGCTGGTGGTGCTCCCCGCTGTGGCCGCGCACCTGCTGACGGGTGTACGCGAGGATGTCGGCGACGAAACGGGCGTACTCGGCGTCAAGCCGGTAGAGAGCGTCCTGGGTGTCCCGGTCTTCGGGGAAAGGCGTCTCCTGGCCGACGTACCGCTTGATGTCGTGGCGGCGGCGCTGCACGAAGTGCCGGGCGAGTTTGTCGCGGTCGGCGGAGCGGGTGGTGTCGAGCGTGCGCAGGGACGGGTCGAGCAGGCCCGTGAGCTTGGAGAACGCCTGCGGGTCCCCGCTGTGCGGGGTGGCGGTGACGAGGATGAGGTGGCGGTCGCGCTCGGTCCGGTCGGCGAGCGCGGACAGCAGTTCGTACCGTTTCTGCTGTTCGTTGCCGCCGGTGCCCACGCAGGTGTGGGCCTCGTCGACGACGAGGATGTCGGGGCAGTGGTGGCGGAAGGCGTCCCGGCGCTCGTCCTGCTTGATGAAGTCGGTGGAGACGACCGTCACCTTGTAGTGGTCGAAGATCGACAGGTTGGGGTCGTCGATCGCCTTCTGCAGCCGGGCGGCCGTGGACGGCAGTACCAGTTCCGGCTCCATGCCGAACTTGTCGCGCAGCTCGCGCTGCCACTGTTCGGCGAGGGAAGGGGAGCACAGCACGGCCATATTGCGGGCGGAGCCCTGCTCCATGAGCTCCCTGGCGATCAGCGCCGACTCGACGGTCTTGCCGATGCCGACGTCGTCGCCGATCAGCAGGCGCACGGGGTCCATGCGCAGCGCCATCATCAGCGGCACCAGCTGGTACTGGCGGGGTTCGACGGCGACCGAGTTCAGGGAGCGGAAGGGGCCCGCGCCCGCCGTGGAGGCGATGCGCAGGGCGGTGCGCAACAGCGACGCCGAGGCGAAGTCGCCGGCCTCGCCGGGCAGGGCCTTGGGCCGGCCGAAGCCTGGCTCATCGACCTCGTCGGGGAAGAGGGCAGCGACGAACTCACGGTCGCCGTCCAGTGGCTGGGCGAGTACGAGTTCCGCGGTGCTGCCCGGCAGGACGACCCAGTCGCGGTCCCGGGCCCGTACGAGCGTGCCGGGCGCGCGGCCCGTCGCGGTGCTCATCGCTGCCCTCCCCGGTGGTCGCGGCCGATACCGAAGACGTCGGGGTATGCGCGCACGGTGTCCTTCCAGTCGGGTTCGGCGCCGGCTCTGATCACCAGCCAGCCGTCGTCCATCATGCGGTACTCGTCCTGCTCGCTGAGATGGCGTGCCCCGCCCTCCAGGAACACGGCGACCTCGGCGCCGGGGAGGTGGTAGACGACGTCCGCGATCTCGGTGGCCGTCTCGTCGGGCGTGCGGTGGCCGCCGTCTTCGAGGAGGCGTACGAACGCCTCGACAGGCGTGTCCGACCCGGACGGCCGTTGGGGTTCCCGCGGACGCGCCGGGGCCGACTCGCGGGCGTCGTCGCGGGTTCGGGACCGGACCAGCGCGACCAGCCAGGGTGCGGCGCTGTGCCGGTCGATGCGCCGGTGGAAGCCTTGGTTGGAGTACGACAACAGGCAGTCGTAGCAGCCCAGTTCGCAGCGCTCGGGCGCGCCCTCCGCGCGGTCGAGGTCCTTGCCGCCCTCGTCGTAGTGGATGATCCGCAGGGCTTCCTTCGCCACCAGCGCCAGGGCTTCCTCGTCGTCGTACAGACGGCGCAGTACCCCCGCGCCGCCCTCCGCGCTCTCGACGAACAGCGTCCGGCCGCGCCGCTCGGCGTCCGGCAGGTCCTCGCTCTCCAGCTCGGAGTCCTCCAGCTGGAAGTGGGCCTCGATCCCGCGCTCCAGCGCGTAGCGCAGGGAGACCGCGGTGACGTCGTCCACCGGCTCGGCCAGCCGGAACACGGCGATGTTCTTCGTGTCCTGCGCGTAGGGGATGACCTGGAGGGTGCGCTGCGCCCGGTCGAAGGCGGCGAGGGCCTCCTCCTCGGCCGATTCCTCCTGCGTGAGGCGGGCCGCCTTGCCCTCCGACAGCCACCGCCCGGTGACCGGGTCCAGCCAGAAGCCGTGGCCCGAGCGGTCCTTGGCGTCGCGTTTGCGGTAGCCGAGATTGAGGACGCGGACGGTCGCGGAGTCCCCGTAGGCCACCTCGGCGAGGTGGGTGCCGTCCGCACCGCGCACCTGGGCCTCGTAGGCGCCACCGGGGGCGTACCGGTAGACGGTCCGCAGGTGGAAGCCTCGCTTCAGGCGCTCCTCCTCGTCGGAGGAGATACGGCGGCGCGGCTCCGCGTGAACCTGGGTGAGCTGCATGAGCTTGGGCAGGGTGCGGTGGAGCGGAACGTCGCAGTTCTCGCAGCGGTCGGCGCCCTCGGCGCGGTCGTGCCAGTAGCCGCACGCCTCGCACAGCCTGATGTCGCTGGTCGCCACCTGCCCGGGCCGGTCGCCCATCGGAACCGTCACCCGGTCGATGGTGTAGCGGTTGCCCTCGTGGTAGATGAGCGCGCCGGGCCCGAACTCACCGATCGCGATGAAACGGGGACGTTGGATGTAGGCGCCGTTGCGCTGCCCATACATCCCGGCCGACCGCTCCCCCGGCACGTATGCGGCGAGCGGCAGCCGGGGGAAGGAGTAGCCGGGCAGGAAGCCCTCGGAGGCGAAGTAGCGGTAGGTGTAGAAGTCGCTGTACGACTCGCTGTCGGCCTCGTTGCGCAGCAGCTTCAGCTGGTTCTCGGCCTCGGCGCGCCGGCCTGCCGCGAGGTCACGGTCCCTGCGGCTGAGGGAGAGATCGTTGGCCCTGCGGTGCTGCTGCTCGACCTCAGAGCGAGCCGTGCGGTAGAGCCGGCGCCAGCGCTCGCACGCGGTGTCCAGACTGCCCGGCGCCTGGCGGACCGTGCGCTCGACCCAGCCCTCGTACCACCAGGAGGACTTCGCGAGTTCGTCGTGGAGCGGGGCGAGGACCTCGGTGGCCCGGCCAATCGCCCGCAGCCGAGCCGTCTCGCTGTCCAGGTCGGCTCGTACCCGCGGCAGCAGGGCCAGCGGCCACCGCCCCTCGCGGTCCGCGGTCTCCGCGTCCACTACGTCGGTGAGGCGGCTGCCGAGGTGGACGCCCGTCTCGGCGAGCCAGATCGCGTGGACGTGGGAGCGGACCAGCTCCTCGTTGGCGAGGTCGAGGCGGGGCGGGGTGACGCTGCCGGACACCATGAGGCTGGGGCGGCGGAAGTAGTACTGGTCGTGCGGGGAGCCCGTGGAGCAGTAGGTGGTGACCAGCGCGGGCTGGCCGCTGCGACCCGCTCGCCCGGAACGCTGCGCGTAGTTGGCCGGGGTCGGCGGGACGTTGCGCATGCCCACGGCGTTGAGTTCCGCGATGTCGACGCCGAGTTCCATCGTCGGAGAGCAGTAGAGGATCTCCAGGTCGCCCTCGCGGAACGCGTCCTCGCGCAGGCGGCGGGTGGTGGAGTCGACCTGCGCCGTGTGCTCGTGGGCCCGTATGCCGGTGAGCCCGGCGGCTCCGGCGCGGTACAGGTCGCGGAAGTACGGGTTGACGCGGACGTCGGCGTCCGCATCGGTCACCTTGCGCACGGGGTCGGGCTCGGGCCGCGTGCCGTCGCCGGGGAGCCAGCGCAGAGCGGAGGCGCGCAGCTGGTGGCCGTAGGAGCCGTCGCGCTCCTCCTGGACGACGGCCAGAAGTCCGCACTCGCGCAGCACACGCATAAGATCGCGGATGACCGCGTCGGCGTCGGCGACCGGGATGCGTTTCCCTGCCTGGCCTGGCAGGGCGGAGAACTGACCGATGCGACGCAGGTAGCGGCCGTATCCGCCCAGGCCGCTGAGGTAGACCGCGTCGGCCGCCGTACCCGTCTTGCCGCGCCCCGCGTACGCGAGGCGCTCCCGCACGCGCGGTTCACGCGCGGACAAGGCCCATGGGGCGACGAGATGCGTCTCGCTGATCCTGCCGAGGCGGTCGAAGCCCTCCTGGGTGAGGCATTCCACCTCGACGGCCAGCGAGCGGCGCAGCTCGTCGAGAAGGTCGCGGGCCAGCTGCTCGCGGTGTTCGGCGGTATCACCGGTGAGCAGCGGGTGGCAGCCCTGCCAGCACTCGTCCGTCGCGGCGATCTCGCCGAGGTCGGTGTAGTCGAAGCGCAGCAGGCCGGTCTGGGAGAGGTTGGGCATGGTAACGCGCCAGCCACGCTCCAGGTCGGCGTAGACGCGGTAGGCGAGAACCTCGCGCAGCGCCGACCGGGCGAGGTCGCGCTGGTGGAACCTGGCGGTGGGCACCCTGGCGTAGGTGTCGGGGGGCAGGTCGAGCGCGTCGAACACGGCCTGCGGAAGCAAGTCGTACGTCAGTCCCCGCTCCCCCGCGGTCTCCAGCGCTCGGTATAGAGCGCCACGCACCTGGCTGACGAGGGCGAAGTCGTTGAAGTGTCCGGCCTGGAGGCTGGCGTCCTGACGGTTGTCGACGAAGGTGAGGAGCTTCTGCGCCCGCTTCTTCAGGTCCGGCTGCTTCCGCAGGGAGCGCACCACGCGGGAGCTGATGAGCGAGACCGCGGAGCTGCGGCCCTCCGCGGAGAAGGTGCCCAGTTTGGCGAGATCCTTCAGTCGCAGCTGCTCGTACGAGGTGCGGCAGTGCAGGCAGAAGCGGAAGGGGGCGGCGATCCACCAGGCACGCAGCCCCGAGCCCGGCTCGGTGACCCGGCCGTCGGGTCCGATCCACACCTCCTGGGGGAGGTCTCCCGAGCGGGCCTTCACGACCGAGGACCGGCCGTCGTCGTCCGTCTCGACCCAGCTGGCCGGAAGGCGCCGGAAGACCGCTTCCTGGTCCTGCTGGTCGGGCCAGGGCCGGTCGTCGCTGACGTACAGGAAACCGTCACCGTCGGCAGCCGGCGCGTCCGGGTCCTCACGCGCCTCGAACAGCGCCCCTTCGTGCTCGGCTGGGCGGCTGACCACCAGGTACTCCTTGCCGCAGTCCCGGCAGAAGTGCAGGGGCACGAGGGGCTTGTCCCGGTGGTCGGGGACCCGGGTCTGGTACTGGCTGGTCAGGTGGCGGTGACCGGGTGGTTCGAAGCTGACGTACACCGTGTCGCCCTTGGACAGGAACTGGTGCAGCCGGAAGGCGAACAGCGGTTTGTCGAGCTGCGGGTGCCGGGCCTTCGCGCCGGCCTTCAGCACCGCCTCGATGGCCCGGTGGCAGTCCTCGGCGTCTTCCCCGCTCGCGTCGGCGAGCAGTCCGGCGGCCTGCGGGATCGTGAGCGGAGGACGGCGTACGAGGCGCCCGCTGGGTTCCTCGACGGCGAGACCGACGGTGTCTTCCACCCACACAGCCAGCGGGTCGCGGCACAGGGCGCCGTACTCGGTGGGCAGCTCGTCGGGGACGGCGGCCGCGCGGCGTACGGCCTCGGCGAGAGGGGCGCGGGCGTGGACGCCGGGCACGGCGTCGGGGCCAGGATCCGTCGAACGCTCCAGCGTCTCGCCGATGACACGGTCCGGGCGGATCTCCGTACCGAACAAACGCGTGGCGACCTTCGCGATCTCGTCCCGGGCCTCGGCGAAGGTGACACCGGTCGCCATCGTCGCCGACGTGCCGATGCACTGGAGGTCCGGCGCCTCGCACGCGTCACGCAGGCGCCGCACGAGGAGGGCAACGTCGGCACCCTGGCGGCCCCGGTAGGTGTGCAGCTCGTCGAGGGCGAGGAAGCGCAGGCCCCGCGCCGCGCCGATCAGTTCTCGCCGCTCGTCGGGGCGGGTGAGGAGGTACTCCAGCATCACGTAGTTGGTGAGCAGGATGTCCGGCTTGTTCCGCAGGACCTGGAGCTTCTGCTCGGAGTCCTCCTGGCCGGTGTACCGGGCGAAGGTCACCTTGCGGCGGTCCTCGGGGACGCCCCAGGTGAGGTACTTCTCCAGCTCGTGGAGCTGGCTGTTGGCCAGCGCGTTCATGGGGTAGACGACGATCGCCGAGATGCCGTCGGGGTTGGGATCGCGCAACACCTGGTGGACGATCGGCACGATGTAGGTCAGGCTCTTGCCGGAGCCGGTGCCCGTGGTCAGGACGTACGAGTCACCGCGGTCGGCGGCCATGATGGCCTCACGCTGGTGCTGGTGGAGGGAGAGCGTGCGGCTGCCGGGGTCGTGCTCGTCCTCCTTGTGCCGGAAGTACTCCCGGCACATCGGATGCAGCAGGCCGTCGTCGCACATGGCGGCGACGGTTCCGCCGCTGCGGAAGGTGGGGTTCAGGGCCAGTTTGGGATCAGGCCAGCGGGTCCTTCGCTGCCGCTCGTCGTCGAGGTGGTTTTCGATGTCCGGGTCTCGCACAGCAACGAGAGAGCTGGTGAAAGCCTCATACTCGGCGATGAGGTCGTGGTGGACACCGAAGACATCCATGGTCGGCTGGGCCCCCTTGCCTTGAATCCGCTCGCACCCGCACCGGTCCCGACGGTGTGGCCGTGCACCACGAGACCTCTGTGCAGCTGAGCAAGCCTACTGCCCCGCTCGGACACCGCTGTCGCGGCTTTGGGGTGCAGCACCGCCGAAGCTCGGAGGTTCGGGATCTCCACTGAACGCGGCCGGTGAGACATGATTCACTGCCAGCGACTGTCCACCCCGGCGAGTCCCGAAGGGATCCCACCGTGCTCCATGAAATCGATCAGTCGTTTCTGGCGCTTCCCCTACGCGCCCTCGCCGACGCCGCGCTGGCACGCGCGCGTGCGCTCGGTGCCGAGCACGCGGACTTCCGGTTCGAGCGGGTGCGCAGCGCGTCCTGGCGGCTGCGGGACGCCAGGCCCGCCGGATCGTCGGACACCACCGACCTCGGCTACGCGGTGCGGGTCGTGCACGGCGGAACGTGGGGCTTCGCCTCCGGTGTGGACCTGACCATGGACGCGGCCGCCAAGGTGGCCTCGCAGGCGGTGGCCATGGCCAAGCTGTCCGCCCAGGTCATCAAGGCGGCGGGGTCCGACGAGCGGGTGGAGCTGGCCGACGAGCCGGTGCACGCCGACAGGACGTGGGTCTCGTCGTACGAGATCGACCCGTTCTCGGTGCCCGACGAGGAGAAGGTCGCGCTGCTCACGGAGTGGAGCACGCGGCTGCTGGCCGCGAACGGCGTCAACCACGTGGACGCCTCCCTGCTCACCGTGCACGAGAACAAGTTCTACGCCGACACCGCCGGGACCGTGACGACCCAGCAGCGGGTGCGGCTGCATCCGCAGCTGACCGCGGTGTCGGTCGACGACTCCAGCGGGGAGTTCGACTCCATGCGGACCATCGCCCCGCCCGTGGGGCGGGGCTGGGAGTACCTGACCGGCACCGGCTGGGACTGGGACGAGGAGCTGCAGCGGATCCCGGAGCTGCTCGCCGAGAAGATGCGGGCGCCGAGCGTGGAGCCGGGCCTGTACGACCTGGTGGTCGACCCGTCCAACCTGTGGCTGACCATCCACGAGTCCATCGGGCACGCCACGGAGCTCGACCGCGCGCTCGGCTACGAGGCCGCCTACGCCGGCACCTCCTTCGCCACCTTCGACCAGTTGGGCAAGCTGCGGTACGGCTCCGAGCTGATGAACGTCACCGGCGACCGCACCGCCGAGCACGGCCTCGCGACCGTCGGGTACGACGACGAGGGCGTCGAGGCGCAGTCCTGGGACCTGGTCAAGGACGGCACGCTGGTCGGCTACCAGCTGGACCGGCGGATCGCGCGGCTGACCGGGTTCGACCGGTCCAACGGGTGCGCGTTCGCCGACTCCCCCGCGCATGTGCCGGTGCAGCGCATGGCCAACGTCTCGCTCCGGCCGGACCCTGCGGGGCTGTCCACCGAGGGCCTGATCGGGAGCGTCGACCGGGGCATCTACGTGGTGGGCGACCGGTCCTGGTCGATCGACATGCAGCGGTACAACTTCCAGTTCACCGGGCAGCGCTTCTTCAAGATCGAGAACGGCCGGATCACCGGACAGCTGAAGGACGTCGCCTACCAGGCCACGACCACCGACTTCTGGGGGTCCATGGCGGCCGTCGGCGGCCCGCAGACCTACGTGCTCGGCGGCGCCTTCAACTGCGGCAAGGCCCAGCCGGGGCAGGTGGCCGCCGTGTCGCACGGGTGCCCCTCCGCCCTCTTCAAGGGCGTCAACATTCTGAACACCACGCAGGAGGCCGGTCGATGAGCGCCCGTACGAACAAGCCGCACGAGATCGTCGAGCAGGCGCTCGCGCTGTCCCGGGCCGACGGCTGTGTCGTCATCGCCGACGAGCACTCCACGGCCAACCTGCGCTGGGCGGGCAACGCGCTCACCACGAACGGCGTGACCCGCGGCCGTACGCTCACCGTGATCGCGACCGTGGACGGCAAGGAGGGCACGGCCTCCGGTGTCGTGTCGCGCTCGGCGGTCACGGCGGAGGAGCTGGAGCCGCTGGTGCGCGCCGCCGAGACCGCCGCGCGCGGTGCGGGGCCCGCCGAGGACGCGCAGCCGCTGGTCGGCGACGTGCCGCAGTCGCCGGACTTCGCGGACGCGCCCGCCGAGACCTCCTCCGCGGTGTTCGCCGACTTCGCCCCGGCGCTCGGCGAGGCGTTCGCACGCGCGCGTGCGGGTGGTCGTGAGCTGTACGGCTTCGCCAACCACGAGCTGGTGTCGACGTACCTGGGCACGTCCACCGGGCTGCGCCTCAGGCACGACCAGCCCACCGGCACGCTGGAGCTGAACGCCAAGTCGCCCGACCGCACGCGCTCGGCCTGGGCGGGCCGCGCCACACGGGACTTCAAGGACCTCGACCCCGGCGCGCTCGACGCGGAACTGGCCGTACAGCTCGGCTGGGCCGAGCGGCGCGTGGAGCTGCCCGCCGGCCGCTACGAGACGCTGCTGCCGCCCACGGCCGTCGCGGACCTGCTGATCTACCAGCTGTGGTCGGCGTCGGGGCGGGACGCGGCCGAGGGCCGGACGGTGTTCTCCAAGCCGGGCGGCGGCACGCGCGTCGGCGAGCGGCTGGCCGAACTGCCGCTGACCCTGCGCAGCGACCCGAACGAGCCGGGCCTGGAGTGCCCGCCCTTCGTGGTCGCCCACTCCTCCGGCGGGGACCAGTCCGTGTTCGACAACGGGCTGCCGACCCAGGCGACGGAGTGGATCAGCGAGGGCGTGCTCAGGCACCTGACCACCACCCGGCACAGCGCGGGCCTGACCGGGCTGCCGGTCGCCCCGGTGCTCGGGAACCTGATCCTGGACGGCGGGGACGGCCGCTCGCTCCCGGACATGGTCGCGGACACCGAGCGCGGGCTGCTGCTGACCTGCCTGTGGTACATCCGCGAGGTCGACCCGGCCACGCTGCTGCTCACGGGCCTGACCCGGGACGGCGTCTACCTCGTGGAGAACGGCGAGGTGACCGGGCAGGTGAACAACTTCCGGTTCAACGAGTCGCCGGTGGACCTGCTGCGGCGGGCCACGGAGGCGGGGCGCACGGAAAAGACGCTGCCGCGGGAGTGGAGCGACTGGTTCACCAGGGCCGCGATGCCCGCGCTGCGGATCCCGGATTTCAACATGAGCTCTGTCAGTCAGGGCGTATAACCTCGTAGGCGGCAGTCGATCGACCGCCCGAAGACCATCAAGGAGATACGAGAACCGTGACGGACATCGTCGACGAGCTGAAGTGGCGCGGGCTCATCGCCCTCTCCACGGACGAGGACGCACTGCGCAAGGCGTTCGCGGACGGCCCCGTCACGTTCTATTGCGGCTTCGACCCGACCGCGCCCAGCCTGCACCTCGGCAACCTCGTGCAGATCCTGACCATGCGCCGGATCCAGCAGGCGGGCAACCGCCCGCTGGGCCTGGTCGGGGGCGCCACCGGTCTGATCGGTGACCCGAAGCCGAACGCCGAGCGGACGCTGAACTCCCCGGAGGTCGTCGCCCAGTGGGTGGAGCGGCTGCGCGCGCAGATCGCCCCGCTGCTGGACTTCGAGGGCCCGAACGCAGCGGTCATGGTCAACAACCTGGACTGGACCCAGGGCATGTCGGCCATCGAGTTCCTGCGGGACATGGGCAAGCACTTCCGGGTCAACAAGATGATCGCCAAGGAGGCCGTCGCCCGGCGGCTCAACTCCGACGCCGGCATCAGCTACACCGAGTTCAGCTACCAGATCCTGCAGGGCATGGACTTCCTGGAGCTGTACCGGCGCTACGGCTGCACCCTGCAGACCGGCGGCAGCGACCAGTGGGGCAACCTGACCTCGGGCACGGACCTGATCCACCGGGTCGAGCCGCACGCGGTGGTGCACGCGCTCGGCACCCCGCTGATCACCAAGGCGGACGGCACCAAGTTCGGCAAGACCGAGTCCGGCACGGTGTGGCTCGACCCCGAGATGACGACGCCGTACGCGTTCTACCAGTTCTGGGTGAACGCGGACGACCGGGACATCTCGAAGTTCCTGCGCATCTTCAGCTTCAGGTCCCGTGAGGAGATCGAGGAGCTGGAGCGGCAGACGGAGGAGCGGCCGCAGGCCCGGGCCGCGCAGCGGGCGCTCGCCGAGGAGCTGACGACGCTGGTGCACGGCGCCGACCAGACGGCCGCGGTGATCGCCGCGAGCCGTGCCCTGTTCGGGCAGGGTGAGCTGGCGGAGCTGGACGGAGCGACGCTGGCCGCGGCACTGTCCGAGGTGCCGCACATCCAGGTCGCCGAGCTGGGTCCGGTGGTCGACCTGTTCGCCGAGGTGGGGCTGGTCGCCAGCAAGTCCGCTGCGCGGCGGACGGTGAAGGAGGGCGGGGCCTACGTGAACAACGTGAAGGTCGTCGCCGAGGACGCGGTGCCCTCGCCCGAGGATCTGCTGGACGGGCGGTGGCTGGTGCTGCGGCGGGGGAAGAAGAACCTTGCCGCGGTGGAGGTTGTTGCCGGGTAGCGCCGTAGGGGCGCGGGCGTCTGCGGAGTGCGGCTTTCGTCGTGGTCACTCGCGCCCCCGCGGCGGAGCCGCATGTCGATACAGCCCTGGGCCCCTTTGGGGGCGCCTCGGCCCAGGACGCTGTCAAGCTCCGACCCTCTCCTGTTTCCTCTTGCCCAGCGTCGCCATGTAGAGGGCGTCCACCGCGGCGACGATGATGATCGCGGCCACCAGCTGGAAGATGTGGCGGCTCCAGTCGACGCCGCGGGTCGAGGCGACGCCGACGGCGCGGGCGACCGCGTTGCCGACGATGGCGCCGAGCATGCCGCAGATGGTGGTCAGCCAGAGGGGGCTGTGCTGCTTGCCCGGGATGACCGCCTTGGCGATCACGCCCAGCACGAATCCCACGATGATCGCCCACAACCAGCCCATGGCTGCCTCCTCGTCCGGCTCGACGTGAGCATTACGGACAGTGTGGGTCGGTGCGCCGTACGGCGCATGTCGGGTTCACCCGTGCACGGCAGGGCCGGTGACGTCGCCGCAGGCAGTGGGCGCCCCGGTCTCGTGGCCGGTGCAGCCGCGGCGTAACGTAAGAAGGTCGGGCAGGGCCGATGCGGGCGGATGGTGGAATGTGATGCGGAAACAGCACGGCGGCAGCGTCCAGGTGTTCCGGATCACCGGGGCCCGGACGGGACTCGCCGAGGACGTACGGGGCCGGCAGCGCAGGTATGTCATCTCGATGACGATCCGCACGGTGTCGGTGATCCTCGCGGTCTCCCTGTGGAACGTCGAGCGGTACGTCGCCATCGTGGCGCTCGTCGCCGGAGCGCTGCTCCCCTATATCGCCGTGGTGATCGCGAACGCGGGCCGGGAGCGGCCGCCGTCGCTTCCCTCGACGTTCATCACCGCGCCGACGCGACCGATGATCACCCCGCCGCGGCCGGAGGAGGCACAGGCGGAATCCGTTCCGGGAGCTGAGCAGCCGGGACGCGGTGGGACGGCTGGATGAACGCGTGCCAAGCTCAAGAAAAGCTCAGATCAATCGTGTAGTTCCAGTGCCGGGCGACGGGGTAGCCGTGACATACTGCGTACGCGCTCCGCATCCCCCGTCGGAGCGACGGACCGACGCCGGGCAGCTCCCCCCGTGGCTGCTCGGCGTCGCCTTGTTGGGGCCACTTCTGTACGACGAACCCGAGACGAACCTGTGAGTGACGAGACGCCGATCTGCTCCGCCAAGGGCTGCCGTGCCGACGCCGTGTGGGTGCTGGCGTGGAACAACCCGAAGATCCACACGCCGGAGCGGCGTAAGACATGGCTCGCGTGTGAGGAGCATCGCGAGCATCTTGCGCAGTTCCTCGGGGTGCGGGGCTTCCTGAAGGACGTCGTGGAGTTCGCCGATTGGCAGGGTCCCGAGGGGGCCTGACCGTGGCCTAACCGCCGATCGCCGACATCGGCCGGTCCGGCTGCACGAACGACGGGTCGTCCAGTCCCGCTCCCGCCTTCTTGCCCCACATCGCCAGCTTCCAGATGCGGGCGATCTCCTCGTCCGGGGCACCGGAGCGCAGGGCTGCGCGCAGGTCGGTTTCCTCGGTGGCGAACAGACAGGTCCGTATCTGGCCGTCGGCCGTGAGGCGGGTGCGGTCGCAGGCCGCGCAGAATGGGCGGGTGACCGACGCGATGACGCCGACCCGGTGCGGGCCGCCGTTGACCAGCCAGCGCTCCGCCGGGGCCGAGCCGCGCGCGTCGGCGCCCTCGGGGATGAGGTCGAATCGGGTGCGCAGGGAGGCCAGGATGTCCCCGGCGGTGACCATGCCCTCGCGCTTCCAGCCGTGCTGGGCGTCCAGCGGCATCTGCTCGATGAACCGCAGTTCGTAGTCGTGCGCCACGGCCCAGGCCAGCAGGTCGGGGGCCTCGTCGTCGTTCAGCCCCGGCATCAGGACCGAGTTGACCTTGACGGGGGTCAGGCCGGCCTCGCGGGCGGCCTCGAGGCCTTCGAGGACGTCCTTGTGGCGGTCGCGGCGGGTCAGGGTCTTGAAGACGTCGGGGCGGAGCGTGTCCAGGGAGACGTTGACCCGGTCCAGGCCGGCCGCCTTGAGCGCGGTCGCGGTGCGCTTGAGTCCGATGCCGTTGGTGGTGAGGGAGGTCTGCGGGCGGGGGGCGAGGTCCGCTACGCGCTCGACGATGCCGACCAGGCCGGGGCGCAGCAGCGGCTCGCCACCGGTGAAGCGGACCTCCTCGATGCCGAGCATGCGCACGGCGATGTCGACGAGGCGGACGATCTCGTCGTCGGTGAGCAGGTCGGGCTTGGCCAGCCACTGCAGGCCCTCCTCGGGCATGCAGTACGTGCAGCGCAGGTTGCACCGGTCCGTCAGCGAGACCCTCAGGTCGGTGGCCACCCGGCCGTAGGTGTCGATGAGCACGTGGGCCCCCTCCCTCGATCCCGGATCACTCATTTTCCGTCACCTGCGAGCCTACGTGACACCACTGACAACGACAGCGGCCCGATCCGACGAGGTACGACACGGCCGCGTCGTAGGACCGTACAGCCCCGCACGACGCGGCCGTCGTACGCATCTCAGTGTGCTCCGGTGCCGGTCAGGGACCGCACCTCCAGTTCGGCGTACTTGCCGGCGTCCGGGGCCTCCTTGGACAGCAGGGTGCCCACGACGCCGAGCAGGAACCCGACCGGGATGGAGATGATGCCGGGGTTCTCCAGCGGGAACCAGTGGAAGTCGACGCCGGGGAACATCGAGGCCGGGCTCCCGGAGACGACCGGGGAGAACAGCACCAGGCCCACCGCGGTGACCAGACCGCCGTAGATCGACCACAGGGCGCCCGAGGTGGTGAACCGCTTCCAGAACAGGCTGTAGAGGATGGTCGGCAGGTTGGCGGAGGCCGCGACCGCGAAGGCGAGGGCGACCAGGCCGGCCACGTTCAGGTCACGGGCCAGGGCGCCGAGGACGATCGAGACCGCGCCGATGCCGACGGTCGCCCAGCGGGCCGCGCCGACCTCCTGCCGCTCGGTGGCCTGCCCCTTCTTGATGACGTTGGCGTAGATGTCGTGGGCGAAGGAGGACGACGAGGCCAGGGTGAGGCCGGCGACGACGGCCAGGATCGTGGCGAAGGCGACGGCCGAGATGGTGGCGAGCAGGATGGCGCCCCCGTCGGAGTCGACGCCGCCCAAGTGCAGCGCCAGGAGGGGTGCCGCGGTGTTGCCCGCCTTGTTCGAGGCGGTGATCTCGCCCGGTTTGATCAGCGCGGCGGCGCCGAAGCCGAGGGCCAGGGTCATCAGGTAGAAGGCGCCGATCAGGCCGATCGCCCAGATGACCGACTTACGGGCGGCCTTGGCCGTGGGCACGGTGTAGAAACGGATCAGGATGTGCGGCAGGCCCGCGGTGCCGAGGACCAGGGCGAGGCCGAGCGAGATGAAGTCCAGCTTGGTGGTTCCGGTGGCGCCGTACTTCAGGCCCGGCTCCAGGAACGCCGCGCCCTTGCCGCTGTTGTCGGCGGCCTTGCCGAGCAGGTCGGAGACGTTGAAGTGGAACTTCAGCAGGACCAGGAAGGTCAGCAGCAGGGCGCCGGCGATCAGCAGGACCGCCTTGACCATCTGCACCCAGGTGGTGCCCTTCATGCCGCCGATGGTGACGTAGACGATCATCAGGACGCCGACCAGGGCGACGATGCCGATCTTGCCTCCGTCGCTGGTGATGCCGAGCAGGAGCGAGACGAGGACGCCGGCGCCCGCCATCTGGGCCAGCAGGTAGAAGATCGAGACCACGATCGTGGAGACGCCGGCGGCCGTGCGGACCGGGCGCTGGCGCATGCGGTAGGCCAGCACGTCGCCCATGGTGTACCGGCCGGAGTTGCGCAGGGGTTCGGCGACCAGGAGCAGGGCGACGAGCCAGGCGACGAGGAAGCCGATGGAGTACAGGAAGCCGTCGTAGCCGAACAGGGCGATGGCGCCGGCGATGCCGAGGAAGGACGCGGCGGACATGTAGTCGCCGGAGACGGCGAGGCCGTTCTGGAAGCTCGTGAACTGGCGCCCGCCGGCGTAGAAGTCGGCGGCGTCCTTGGTCTGGCGGCCCGCCCAGACGGTGATGACGAGGGTGGCGGCGACGAACACCGCGAACAGGGTGGTGATCAGCGTCCGGTGCTGGCTCGCCTCGCCGGCGGCCAAGGTGATCGCGGGGCTCATGCGCCGCCCTCCATCCGGGACTTGATGGCCTCCGCCTTGGGGTCGAGCTCGGTGGCGGCGTGCCGGGCGTACCACCAGGCGATGAGGAAGGTGGTGAGGAACTGGGCGAGGCCCAGGACGAGGGCCACGTTGATGTTTCCGGCCACCTTGGTGCCCATGAAGCCGCCCGCGTAGTTGGAGAGCAGCACGTACAGCAGGTACCAGGCGGTGAAGGCGATGGCCAGCGGGAAGGCGAACGAGCGGTGGGCGCGGCGCAGTTCGCCGAACTCCGCGCTCTGCTGCACCTCGGCGAACTCCTCGGTGGAGGGAAGTGGGGCCCCCGGTGTGGCGGGGGGCGGTGTCTCGGTGGCCACGGGGTCTCCTCGCGTTGCGGAAGCGATGACGAACGGGGAGCTCGATCGTGCTGGCGCTCCCTGCCCAAGGTCCACGGCGCCACGCGAGGACCGGTTCAAGTCCTATGAGTTGTTTCGCAAGTGGTCTTGTCGAGCCATTGCCAAGTCATTGCCGAGCGGTGAGCCGTGGGGTTAGCGTCTGCCTGCACCACGTGTCATGTACCTGCACCGTCCGCACCGCCCCCGCGCGCCTCGGGCGGTTCTGTATCCGGGTGAAGTGGAGATCCCATGGTTCATCTGCGTTCCAGACGCAGCCTCGCGCTCGCCGTGCCCGTCGTGCTGTCGCTGACCGCCTCGCTCGGCTTCCTGCCGGCGCCGGCCTCGGCTGCCTCCGGTGCGGCCGGTGCGGTGCGCGCGGCGGACGGGCAGAACCTCTCGTACGTGGTCAACACGCGTACGGATCACCGCACGTTCGAGTCCGTGCAGAGGGAGATCCTCCGCAACGGCGGCTCGGTCGTGGTCGGTTACGACAGGATCGGTGTGATCGTCGCCCACTCCGCGAACCCGGACTTCGCCGCGCGGATGCGCACGGTGCGCGGGGTGGACTCGGCGGGTGCCACGCGGAACGCGCCGCTGCCCGCCCAGTCCACGACCGACGTCGGCACGCCGCAGGTGCTCGGCGCCGAGCAGGTCGCCGAGGCCGGCGCGCGGGCGACGGCGGGGCAGGACCCGCTGGAGCCGCTGCAGTGGGACCTGCCGGCCATCAAGGCGGACAAGGCGCACGAGAAGACGCTGGGCAGCCCGGACGTCACGGTCGCGGTCGTCGACACCGGGGTGGACGACACGCACCCGGACATCGCGCCCAACTTCGACCGGGCGGCCTCGGTCAACTGCGTGTCCGGCAAGCCCGACACGACGGACGGCGCCTGGCGGCCGAGCGCGTCGGAGAGCCCGCACGGCACGCACGTGGCCGGTGAGATCGCGGGTGCCAAGAACGGCGTCGGCATCACGGGCGTGGCGCCGGGGGTCAGGGTGGCCGGCATCAAGGTCGCGAATCCGAACGGGTACTTCTACACCGAGGCCGTGGTCTGCGGATTCGTGTGGGCGGCCGAGCACCACGTCGACGTGACCAACAACAGCTATTACACCGACCCTTGGTACTTCAACTGCACCACCGATCCTGACCAGAGGGCCCTGGTGGACGCCATCACCCGGGCCTCGCAGTACGCGGAGAAGAAGGGCACGGTCAACGTCGCGGCGGCGGGCAACGAGAACTACGACCTCGCGTCCGACGCGATCACCGACCCGGTCTCCCCGAACGACGGCACCCCGTCGGACCGCGTCATCGACCCGCACGCCTGCTACGACATACCGACCCAGCTGCCGGGTGTCGTGACGGTCGCGGCGACGGGCGCGAAGGGCCTGAAGTCGTCCTTCTCCAACTACGGCCTCGGGGTGATCGACATCGCCGCGCCCGGCGGCGACTCGACCGCCTACCAGAAGCCGGAGCCCCCGGCGACCAGCGGTCTCATCCTGGGCCCGCTGCCGGGCGGCAAGTGGGGCTACATGGCCGGTACGTCGATGGCGACGCCGCATGTCGCGGGGGTTGCCGCATTGATCAAGTCAACCCATCCGCACGCCCCGGCCTCCCTGGTCAAGGCGCTGCTGTACGCGGAGGCCGACGCCACGCCGTGCACGGATCCGTACGACATCAACGGTGACGGCAAGGTCGACGCGGTGTGCGAGGGGACGCGGAACCACAACGGCTTCTACGGTCACGGCACGGCGGACGCGCTGGCCGCGGTGACCTGGTAGGACCGACCGCCATATCTTGATTCAGTCAACAGTGCATTGAGTCAATAATGCATAGTACAGTCATGACTGCTATCAAGTTCGCCTGGTCCGCGCTGGGCGGTGATCCCGCCCACCTCGCGCGGCTCACCAGCGTGGTGCGGGAGGGCGCGCTCGAGGCGCGCCTTCCCGTACGGGAGCTCGCCCGCGCCTGTGTCGGCGCCTGTGCGCTGGCCGCCGCGGAACTGGCGGCCCGCCGTGCCGGGCTCGCCGAGGTGCCCGGCGTCCGGGTCGACGACGGCGCCGTGGCGGCCGCCTTCCACAGTGAACGGCACCTGCTGGTCGACGGCCGGGCACCGGCCGTCTTCGCGCCCCTGTCGCGGTTCTGGCGGACGGCCGACGGCTGGGTGCGCACCCACGCCAACTACCCGCACCACCGGGCCCGGTTGCTCGGCGCGCTGGACCTGCCGGCCGACGCCTCCGTGGAGACGGTGGCCGCCCGACTCGCCGAGTGCTCGGCGCCGGCCGTCGAGGAGGCGGTCCACGGCGCCGGCGGCCTCGCGGTGGCCCTGCGCACCCCGAAGGAGTGGCAGGCGCACGAGCAGGCCGCCGAGGTGGCCGCTCGGCCGCTCGTGGAGCGCGAGCGGCCGACCACGGCACCCGCGCGCGTGCTCGCGCCGCTGGACCCGGCGGCCGCTCCCGTGCTGCCCGCCGCCGGACTGCGCGTGCTGGACCTGACCCGGGTCCTCGCCGGCCCGGTCGCCACCCGCACCCTCGCCCTGCTCGGCGCGCAGGTGCTCAGGCTGGACGCCCCCTGGCTGCCCGAACTCCCCGACCAGCACGCCGACACGGGCTTCGGGAAGCACTCGGCGACGCTCGACCTCACCGCCGGCCGCGCCACCTTCGAGGAACTGCTGGCCACGGCCGACGTGGTGGTCACCGGCTACCGGCCGGGCGCCCTCGACCGGTTCGGGCTCGCACCGGAGGCCCTGTTCGCGCGCCGTCCCGGGCTGGTCGTGGCGCAGGTCTCGGCGTGGGGTGCGTACGGCCCCTGGGGCGGGCGGCGCGGCTTCGACAGCCTGGTGCAGGTCGCGACCGGCATCGCCGCGACCGAGGGCTCGGCAGAGGAGCCCGGCGCACTGCCCGCGCAGGCACTGGACCACGGCACCGGCTACCTCCTGGCGGCGGCCGTACTACGCGCGCTGACCGAGCAGTCGTACGAGGGGGGTGGCCGGTTCGTACGGCTGGCGCTGGCCCGGACCGCGCGCTGGCTGACCGACGGAATCCGGCCGGCCCACGCCACGGGTGCGCCGTACGAGGGCCCGGACGCCTGGCTGGCCGAGACGGACAGCCCCCTCGGCCGGCTGCGGTACGCACTGCCGCCGGTGTCCTTCACGGGCGGCCCCGCCGACTGGGCGCGGCCTGCGGTGCCGTGGGGGTCGGACAGCGCCCGCTGGCGATGAGCACGGGAGTGGCCGGAAACAATTGAGCGCACGGGCGGCCGGAAACGTACGTATGCATGGAATGACGAACTTCCAGTTGTTTTCCGCTACTTGCCCGGTTCTGCGGCGGCTGGCGAAGATCACGGGATGAGCTTGCCACGACCGACCGCCGAGGCGACCGGCGAAGAGGGCCCCGCCCGGCGGTCCGGCACCGGCCGGGCCGTCGCTCTCCTGATCCTCGTGACGCTGGGCGCCCTGATCCCCCTGTTCGGTCCGTCGGCCGCGCTGCACGGCACCGGGGAGGCCGCCGCACCGGGGGCCGGCGGCATCGGGCTGCTGCGCGCGGTGCTCTTCGCCGCCCTGAGCGTGCCCCTCGGCGAGCTGTTCGTGCACCGCCTCGCCCGGCGCCTGCCCGGTGTCCCGCCCGAACGGCCGTGCAGCTGGGCGCCGTTCGCAGCCACCGCCGGTTTCGTCGCCGCACTGGCGCTCGCCTCGGTGGTGTCCGCCGGCAATCTGGTCCCGCACCGCCTCGGCCAGATCGACGTCGGCGGCCTGTACGGCTCCCGCGACGGCCGGCTGGCCCTGCTGGAGGTCAACGCCTTTGCGCTGGCGGCCCTGTGCGCGTTCCTGCGCCGTCCGGCGGCCCAGGTGTGGCCGCTGGCCGCGGTGGTGGTCGCGGAGGCGTTGCGCGCCCACCCCACGACCGAGCAGAACCCGCCGGCCGGCTCGGGCCTGACGCTGGTGCACCTGACGTGCGCGGCGCTGTGGGCGGGCGGTCTGCTGCACACCCTGCGGCTCGTCAGGCACTGGCGCGGCGATCCGGCCGGGGCCGCGCTGCTCGGCCGCTACGCGCGCGTGGCGGCCGTTCTGCTCGCGGCCATCACCGCGACGGGCGTGTGCAGTGCGCTGCGCCGCATGCCGTCGGCCACGATCCTGGACCAGCTGACGACGACGGCGTACGGACGCACCCTGCTGGCCAAGGTGATCCTGGTCGCCGCCGTCGCGCTGCTCGCCCTGTGGGCGCGGATCCGGCTGCGCCGCGCCGCCGACCCGCTGGCCGCGTGCGCGCCCGCGCGGGCCGAGGTGGTCGTCCTGGGCGCGGTCGTCGCGGTCTCGGGGCTGCTCACCGCCCTGCCGCTGCCGATCCGCTGGAGCTAGCGGGTCACCGGCCGCCCGTGACCAGGACCTTGAGGGCGGTACGCGCGTCCATCGCCTTGTAGCCCTCGGGCACGCCCTCGATGTCGACGGTCATGTCGAACACCGGCGAGGGGTCGATCGTGCCGTCCAGGACGTCGGGGAGCAGGTCCGGGATGTAGGCGCGGACCGGGGCGACGCCGCCGCGCAGGGCGATGTTCCGGTCGAACATGACGCCGAGGTCCAGGCCGGTGCCGCTGCCGTGCGGCACACCCACGAAGCCGATCGCGCCGCCGTCGCGGGTGATGCCGACGGCCGTACGCATGGACTGTTCCGTGCCGACGGCCTCGACGACGGCGTGCGCGCCCTGACCGCGGGTGAGCTCACGGACGGCCTCGACGGCCGCGTCCCCGCGCTCGGCGACGACGTCGGTGGCCCCGAAGCGGCGCGCGATGTCGGTGCGGACCTCGTGCCGGCCGAGCGCGATGATCCGCTCGGCGCCCAGCCGCTTGGCGGCCAGCACCGCGCACAGGCCGACCGCGCCGTCACCGACGACGGCGACCGTGGCGCCGGGGCGGGCGCCCGCGCCGAGGGCGGCGTGGTGGCCGGTGCCGAGGACGTCGGAGAGGGTCAGCAGGGCGGACAGCAGGTGGTCGTCGGAGGCGGCGTCCTTGGGCAGCTGGACGAGGGTGCCGTCGGCGAACGGCACGCGGACGGCCTCGCCCTGGCCGCCGTCGTAGCCGACGGAGCCCCAGAAGCCGCCGTGCTCGCAGGAGGTCGTCAGCCCCTCGCGGCAGTAGTCGCAGACGCCGTCGGACCACATGAAGGGCGCGACCACCAGGTCACCGCGCCGGACCGCGCTCACCTCGGAGCCGGTCTCCTCGACGATCCCGAGGAACTCGTGTCCGATGCGCTGCCCCGGCTGCCGGGCCGCCTCGCCCCGGTAGGCCCACAGGTCGCTGCCGCAGATGCAGGCGCGCAGCACCCGCACCACGGCGTCGGTGGGCAGTTGCACCACGGGCTCGGGGACGTCCTCCACGCGCATGTCGTACGGGGCGTGGATGGTGGTGGCGCGCATGGCGAGGGTCCTTCTCGTGCGGGTCGGTGCGAGGCGCTCAGGGGGTGGTCGAGCGCACCTCACGGTACGCGGTCACCGGCCCGGCCCACGCGCCCAGGGCCCCGGCGTGGTCGGGCTCCCGCCGCGCCCCGGGGTCCCCGACGGGCGTGTCAGACGCCCGCCGCGCCCAGCAGGCGGCCCGCCGCGTAGGTGACCGCCATCGCCAGCGCCCCGCCCACCACGTTGCGCAGCACCGCGCGTTTCGGGTCGGCCGCGCCGAGCCGGGCGCTCGTCCAGCCGGTGAGGACGAGCGCGGCCAGGACGGAGACGACGGTCACGCCCAGCCGCCAGCCGGCCGGGGGCAGGACGATGGCCAGCAGTGGCAGCAGCGCGCCCACGGTGAAGGCCAGGAAGCTCGCCCAGGCCGCGTGCCAGGGGTTGGTCAGGTCCTCCGGGTCGATACCGAGCTCCACGCGCGCGTGGGCCTTGAGCGGGTCTCGCGCGGTGAGCTGTTCGGCGGCCTCCCGGGCCACCTCGTGGGACAGTCCGCGTTCCTCCAGCAGCGTGGTCAGCTCCTCGAGCTCGGCCTCCGGCTGCTCGCGCAGTTCCCGTTTCTCCACGGCCAGCGCGGCCATCTCGGAGTCGCGCTGGGTGGAGACGGAGACGTACTCGCCGGCCGCCATCGACATCGACCCGGCGAGCAGGCCGGCCAGACCGGCGGTGAGCAGGGCGGACCGGCTCTGGGTCGCGCCGGCCACGCCGACGACGATGCCCGCGGTGGAGACGATGCCGTCGTTCGCGCCGAGCACCGCGGCCCGCAGCCAGTTCAGCCGCGAGCCGAGCGCGCCCCCATGGGCCTCTTCGTGGGTTGGTTCGGTCACAGGACCGAGGATGGCACCTTCACGGCCCCGGGACCCGTACGACGCACCTCGTCCCTCACCGCACCCGAAGCCGACGCCCTCCGTACGCGAGTCCAGGACGGCCTCCTCCAAGTGAATCGACCCCATCACCCTCGTGAACGTGGTGATTCCCGCCTGCCCCACCGCGTGCGGCGGCGAGGCTTCGGGTGGGGTCCCGCTGCACAACGCCTGCGGTGCGACAGCTCCTTCGCCGGCTCAGTGGGCGGTGCTCCGCTGCCGATCGACCGGGTAAAGACACGCGTACAGGCGAGAGTTGGGGCGTGGTCGTGTCGCGCGAGACCTGCGCCGGTAAACCGACGGACACAGGGCGAGCACACGTATACGAGGCCCGAACGCCGGGGCGACCCTGGGGGCGGCGGACAGCCCTGACGGCCGGGACTGTCAGTCGTGGCCCGTATCCTCAGTGACCATGCTCGAAGACCGTGCGACCGCAGTGTCGTCCCCCACCCAGTGGCCGGCCGCGTATCCGAAGGGATACGCGGTCGTTGACGTGGAGACCACCGGCCTGGCCCGGGACGACCGGATCATCTCGGCGGCCGTCTACCGGCTGGACGAGCGCGGCGAGGTCGAGGACCACTGGTACACGCTGGTCAACCCGGAGCGCGATCCGGGACCGGTGTGGATACACGGTCTGACGAGCGAGGTACTCGAAGGGGCGCCGCTCTTCGCCGACATCGCCGAGGAGTTCGCGGCCCGGCTGGACGGCCGGGTGCTGGTCGCGCACAACGCCGTCTTCGACTGGCAGATGATCGCGCGGGAGTACGCGCGCGCGAAGCGTGAGGCGCCGGTGCGTCAGCGGCTGTGCACCATCGCGCTGTCGAAGGAACTGGGGCTGCCGCTGCCCAACTTCAAGCTGGAGTCGCTGGCGGCGCACTACGGCGTCGTACAGCAGCGGGCGCACCACGCGCTGGACGACGCGCGCGTGCTGGCTGAGGCCTTCCGGCCGAGCCTGCGGGCCGCGGCGGCGGGCGGTGTCCGGCTGCCGCTGCTGGAGTGCCGGCCGCTGACGGAGTGGTCGGACCGTCCGGTGCCCCGGCAGTCGACCGGTGAGCAGGGTGGCTACGGCGGCTACCGGCCGACCAGTTGGCGCCCCTCCCGCAGAAGGCCCGCATGCCCCTATCCCAACCCGGGGCGCTACGAAGACGGCAAACACCTCAAACAGGGCATGCGGGTGGCGTTCTCCGGAGACACCTCCGTCGACCGCGAGCTGCTGGAGGACCGGGCCACCGACGCCGGTCTGCACGTGGCGTCCAGCATCTCCCGGCTGACCAGCCTGCTGGTGACCAACGACCCCGACTCGGGCACGTCCAAGGTGGTCAAGGCACGGCAGTTCGGTACGCCGATCGTCGACGAGGCCGCGTTCGGGCAGCTGCTGCGGGACGTCGAGCCGGCCGACGAGTGACGACACGGAACATCACACCAGACCGATAGGAAATCGTACAAACGGGTGGTTGCCGGGCGACTCACCCTGCGGCCGCTCGCCCGCCCGGCGACGACGGCCCACCCTGTGGCGCATGGCTAAATGCGAAGTCTGCGGCAATGACTACGGAATGAGCTTCGAGGTCCACGCACAGGGCGCGGTGCACGTCTTCGACTGCTTCTCCTGTGCGATCCACCGGATGGCCCCCATCTGCGAGCACTGCCGGGTGCAGATCATCGGCCAGGGTGTGGAGGCCGACGGCCGGTTCTACTGCGGGGCCCACTGCGCCCGCGCCGAGGGAAAGGTGGGAATCGTCGACCGGGTGTGACCCGGTACCCGCCCGAATGCACCCCGCGGCTCGGAGGTACCGTCGTGGGGTGCACCGCTACCGCTTCCTGTTGTCCCGCCAGTGGGTCATCCTCACCCTTGTCGCGATCGCGCTGATCCCGACGATGATCAGGCTGGGCTTCTGGCAGAAGCACCGCTACGAGGAGCGCACCGCCCGCAACGACCTGGTCTCCTCCGCGCTGCACGCGAGGCCGGTCCCGGTCGAGCAGCTGGCCTCCCCCGGGCACGCCGTGACCCGCACCGAGAAGTACCGCACGGTCACCGCGACCGGCACCTTCGACACCGCCAGGGAGGAAGTGGTCCGGCGCCGGACCAACTCCGACGGCGAGGTCGGCTTCCACGTGCTCACCCCGTTCGTCCTCACCGACGGCAGGGTCCTGCTGGTCAACCGCGGCTGGATCCCCGCGAACGGCGCCCAGACCGCCTTCCCGAAGATCCCCGCCCCGCCGTCCGGCCGCACCACCGTCACCGGGCGGCTGATGGCCGACGAGACGACCGCGGCGAGCGGCATCAAGAACGTCCAGGGCCTCCCCGCCCGGCAGATCATGCTGATCAACAGCGCGCAGGAAGCGCACCGGCTCGGCGCGCAGGTGCTCGGCGGCTATGTCGAGCAGACGGCGCCCACGCCCAAGGACGGCCCGGAGCAGATCTCCGACCCCGGCAGCGAGGACGCCCCGCTGAACTACGCGTACATGATCCAGTGGTGGCTGTTCGCCGCGGGCGTCCCGGTCGGCTGGTGGTTCCTGGTCCGCCGGGAGCTCCGCGACCAGGAGGAGGCCGCGGCGGAGGCGAAGCCGGAGGAGAGCGCACCCGCCCCGGTATGACCGCCGTCACTCCCCCGGCGCACCACCTGATTGGCCCTCTGGTCCGCCGGGAAACCGGATCCCGTGAACGCGCGCATCGAGGACTACGCACTCATCGGTGACGAGCAGACCGCCGCGCTGGTCGGCAAGGACGGCTCGATCGACTGGCTGTCCTTCCCCCGCTTCGACTCCGGCGCCTGCTTCGCCCGGCTGCTGGGCGACGCGGACCACGGCTACTGGCGGATCGCCCCCACGGGAGCGGACACCTGCGCGCGCCGCGCCTACCGGCCCGACACCCTCGTCCTCGACACCGAGTGGGAGACCGCCGACGGCACGGTCCGGGTCACCGACCTGATGCCGCAGCGCGACCGCGCCCCCGACGTCGTACGCATCGTCGAGGGCGTCAGCGGCCGGGTCACCGTCCGCAGCACCCTGCGGCTGCGCTTCGACTACGGCTCGATCATGCCGTGGGTGCGCCGCGCGGACGGGCACCGGGTGGCCGTCGCGGGCCCGGACTCGGTCTGGCTGCGCTCCGAGCCCGCCGTGCACACCTGGGGCGAGGACTTCGGCACCCACTCGGAGTTCACCGTCGCCGAGGGCGAGCGGGTCGCTTTCGTGCTCACCTGGCACCCCTCGCACGAAGACCGCCCGCCGCTCAACGACCCCTGCGAGGGCCTGGAGACCAGCATCGCCGACTGGCAGCGCTGGGCCCGGCAGTGCCGCTACCAGGGGCCCTACCGGGACGCGGTCGTCCGCTCCCTGATCACCCTCAAGGCCCTCACCTACGTGCCGACCGGCGGGATCGTGGCCGCGGCGACCACCTCGCTGCCGGAGAAGCCGGGCGGGGTGCGCAACTGGGACTACCGGTACTGCTGGCTGCGCGACTCCACCCTCACCCTCGGCGCGCTGCTCCAGGTCGGCTATCACGACGAGGCCTCGGCCTGGCGCGACTGGCTGCTGCGCGCGGTCGCGGGCGACCCGGCCGACCTGCAGATCATGTACGGCGTCGCGGGCGAGCGGCGGCTGCCGGAGATGGAGCTGGACTGGCTGCCCGGCTTCGGCGACTCCGCCCCCGTACGCATCGGCAACGGTGCGGTCGAGCAGCTCCAGCTCGACGTGTACGGCGAGGTGATGGACTCGCTGGCCCTGGCCCGCAGCTCGGGTCTGCCCCCGCGACCGCACATGTGGGCGATGCAGCGCGCCCTGATGGGCTTCCTGAAGTCGGCATGGCGGCAGCCGGACGAGGGCCTGTGGGAGGTGCGCGGCGGCCGGCAGCAGTTCGTGCACTCCAAGGTGATGGTGTGGGTGGCGGCCGACCGGGCCGTGAAGACGCTGGAGGAGTACAAGGACCTCAAGGGCGACCTGGAGGGCTGGCGCAGCCTCCGCGACGAGGTCCACCAGGAGGTGTGCAAGAAGGGCTACGACCCCGAGCGCAACACCTTCACCCAGTACTACGGCTCCCGCGAGCTCGACGCGGCGCTGCTGCTCATCCCGCGCGTCGGCTTCCTGCCGCCCGACGACCCGCGGGTGGTCGGCACGGTCGACGCGATCCGCGACGACCTCGGGCACGGCGGCTTCCTGCGCCGGTACGACACCGAGGACTCGGTGATCGACGGGCTGCCGAGCGGCGAGGGCGCCTTCCTCGCCTGCTCGTTCTGGCTGGCCGACGCCCTGTACCTGACCGGCCGGAAGGACGAGGCGCGAGAGCTGTTCGACCGACTGGTGGGCCTGGTCAACGACGTCGGGCTGCTGGCCGAGGAGTACGACCCCGTCGACGGCCGTCAGCTGGGCAACTTCCCGCAGGCCTTCAGTCACATCGCGCTGGTGAACACCGCCCTCACCCTCTTCGGGGACGACCGGGCAGGATAGGGGCCATGGATCTTGGACTGAAGGACCGGGTGTACGTCGTCACCGGGGCGACCCGCGGGCTGGGCAACGCCGCCGCGCGGGAACTCGTCGCCGACGGGGCGAAGGTCGTGATCAGCGGCCGGGACGAGAAGCGGGTGGCCGACGCCGCCGCCGAACTGGGCCCGAACGCGGTGGGCGTGGCCGTGGACAACGCCGACCCCGAGGCACCGGAGCGGCTGATCGCGGCCGCCCGTGACGCCTTCGGCGCGTTCCACGGCGTGCTGGTGAGCGTGGGCGGGCCGGCGCCGGGGTTCGTCGCGGACAACACCGACGAGCAGTGGCGGGGCGCGTTCGAGTCGGTGTTCCTCGGTGCAGTGCGGCTCGCGCGGGCGGCGGCCGCCGAGCTGGAGGAGGGCGGTGTCATCGGGTTCGTGCTGTCGGGGTCGGTACACGAGCCGATTCCGGGGCTGACCATCTCCAACGGGCTGCGGCCCGGCCTGGCCGGGTTCGCCAAGTCGCTCGCGGACGAGCTGGGGCCGCGCGGGATCCGGGTGCTGGGGCTGCTGCCGGCGCGCATCGACACCGATCGCGTGCGCGAGCTGGACGCGTTGTCCGCCGACCCGGAGGCCACCCGGGCCGCGAACGAGTCCCGGATTCCGCTCAGGAGGTACGGGAAGCCGGAGGAGTTCGGCCGGGTCGCGGCGTTCCTGCTGTCTCCGGCGGCCTCCTATCTGAGCGGGGTCATGGTGCCCGTGGACGGGGGCATGCGGCACGGGTTCTGAGGTGTGCGGGTGGTCAAGTGACCCGTTCCGCACGGTGCTTGACCGCCCGCAGCCGTACCTCCGCCGGAAGCGAGGGCAGGCGGGCCGAGCGGCGGGCGCGGGTCAGGGCCCCGGCCGCGAACTCGTCCAGGGCCGTTGCCGGGTCCACGTGCGGTTCCAGTCGCAGCCACACCCGCGCCCCCGGTGCCGTACGGCGGCCCCGCAGGAGGATCTCCGCGTGCGCCACGCCCTCCTGCCGCACGGCGTCCTGGGCCAGGGCCGACTCCAGGGCCCTGGCGCGCAGGAGGGCGGACTCGTCGTCGCCGGTGTCGATCAGGATCTCGGCCAGCCGGCGGCGGCGCAGGACCGCCGTGAGCCACCACAGGGTGAGCAGGACGACGAGGGCCAGGCCGGCGACGACCGTCGGCCACCACCAGCCGGTGGCCCGCCAGTGGGTGCGCTCGGCCTTCGTGAGCAGGACGTCGTGCGGGCCGGTGTGGATCCACCAGGAGGGCGGCGGCGCCCCCAGGCCGACAGCCAGCACCGCGCCGCCGAGCACGAGCAGGAGCAGGCCGACGAGGGCCAGCAGGACCCGGTTGAGGCCACCGCCGCGCATCGTCCTCACCCCTTCCGCCCGGGCCGGGACACGTGCAGCGAGAGCCTGGGCGGCCGGGTCAGACCGAGGCCCCGGATCGCGTCCGTGAGCACGGTGTCCAGGTCGGCACGTACGTCGTCCAGGTCACGGAAGTGCGCGACGGCGCGCACGTCGGCCTTCGTGCGGCTCATCCGCACCCGGGCCGACCGGATCCCGGACACGTCCATGACCCGGTCGCGGAGCAGGAGCGCCGCCGCGTCGCGCCCGAGTGCGGCGCGGACCTCGGGGTGCGGGCGCCGCATGGGCAGCAGTCCGCGCAGGCCGGGAGTGACCGCGAGGGCGATCAGCCACAGGCCCAGGGCGACGGCGACGGCGGCGCCGGTCAGCACCCAGGGGTCGTCCAGGGGCCGTTCGGCCAGTTGCCCGGCGAGGGCGCGGCGCCAGTGCATCGCGGGGTGGTGGGCGCGCACGGCGGCGATGTCGTAGAGCAGCAGGCCGGCGCCGGCCAGCAGCAGGAGCGCGACGACGGCGGCCGGGACGCGGCGCGGCGACCAGAAGCGGCCGCTGCCCTCGGCGGGGGCGGGCGGGACGGTACCGGGGTCCTTCTCGAGGGTCGGGGTGGCCGGCTGTGACTCGCTCATCACGCCCTCCCGTGCGGTTCCGGGTGCAGCCGTTCGACGTGGACGGCGACCTCGGGCACCGCCATGTCCACCAACGCGCCTACCCGCTCGGCGACATGGCGACGCACGGCGGCGCAGTGGGCGCCGATGTCGCAGGGATAGCCGAGTTCGAGATGGACGCTCGCGCGGACTGTCTCCTGGTGGACGACGACCGTGGCGCGCGGCGCGGCCGCGTCCGCGGGCGGCGGCGGCAGCGCCTCGCGGGCGGCCTGCGTGGCGATCTTCGCCACGACGCGGTCGGCGATCCGGGTGGCGCCGCGCTCGCCCGGCGGCACGAGGGCCGACGGGGGGTACGCCACGCCGGTCTCGGCACTCACCTTCGGTCACCGCCGTCGGTCGCGGGTGCGGAAGAAGTCACCCAGGTCCAGGTCACCCTCCGCGAACCGGCCGACGACGAACCCGACCGCGCCCAGGGCCGCCACCAGCAGGAAGGCACCGAAGCCGCCGAAGTACCCGGCGAAGCCCAGCGCCATCCCGGCGATCATGCCGACCACGGCCATGCTCATGGAACGCTCCTCAGCTCGTCGGGCGTGCAGGGTCCGGCACCGGGTCTCACTGGATCCGGGGCTCCGGTTCCTCTTCCTCTTCCTCGGGCAGCTTGACGTCGCTCACCGCGATGTTGACCTCGACCACCTCGAGACCGGTCATGCGTTCCACGGCGGCGATCACGTTCTCCCGCACGGCGCGGGCGACATCGGTGATCGAGACGCCGTAGTCCACGACGATCTCCAGGTCGAGCGCGGTCTGCACCTCGCCGACCTCGGCCTTCACGCCTCGGGTGACGGACTTGGAGCCGCCGGGAACCCGGTCGCGCACGGCGCCGAAGGTGCGGGCCAGGCCGCCGCCCAGGGCGTGGACGCCGACCACGTCCCGGGCCGCGAGACCGGCGATCTTCACCACGACGCCGTCGGCGATGGTCGTCCGTCCACGGGTGGCCGGATCGCCGCCGCCGCGCCGGGTCGTCCTGCGGGTCGAAACCTGTGCCCCCTGGTCGCCCTCGGGGGTCGTCGTCATGTCGGTCATCGCGGTACGTCCCTTTCGGTCGTCCCCTTCGATCGTCCTCCATCCACCGTATGCAAGGTTCCCCGCCTGCGCGCCGGGGATACGGCAGGCTGGAGGAATGACGGCGGACCGGTGGACGGAAATGGTGCGGCGCCAGGTCGGGCTGGGCAGGCTGCTGCCGCTCGGCGGGCCACTCGACGGCGCCTGGATCGCGGAGAGCGCGGCCGCGGCGGTGCTGGAGCGCGCGGCGGCGGAGGGGACGCCCGGGGTGCGGGTCGGCACACTGCGGCTCGCGGTGGCCGATCCGGAAGAGGCGCCCGAGCCCGTCGTACCGGCTCCGCCGAGCGCGCTGCCGCCGGGCCCGCTGCGGCTGACGGCGGACTTCGCCGCGACGGCCGCCGAGCCGCTGCCGGCGGTGGCGTCCAGGCTGCGGCTGACGCTGGCGACGGCCGCGACGGAGCGGCTCGGGCTCGTCGTGACGGAGGTGGACCTGCGCGTCACCGAGCTGCTGGATACGGCGGAACCGGCCGCGCGGGTGCGTGCTCCGCAGCCGGTGCCCGCGCGGGAGCCCACCGACCCGGACGAGGTCCGGGTGACCGGTGCCGCGCTGTCCGTCCCGGGGGTCACCGGGCTGACGGGTTCCCTGGGCGGTCTCGGCCGGGCGGTGCACCTGGAGCAGCGCCCGGCCGGTACGGCGCTGCCGCACCGGCATGTGCGCGTGGAGCTGACGGCCGGCGCGGACCGCCGGGCCGTCGAGGTGGCCCGGCAGGTGCGTGCGGCCGTGCGGGATGCGCTGGAGGACCGGCCGACGGTGGCGGTGTTGATCACGGCGGTCGGTTGACGGGCCCCTGAGGGGCCCCGGTGCCGCCGTGCCTCCCGACTACTCGCCGAGACCGGCCAGATCCCGGAGTCGGCGTGCCTGGGCAGCCCGCTCCACCGCACGCTGCTCGTCGTACGTACGGTCCACCGCACCGCGCAGCAACGCCTTGGTCTCGACCACGGCGTCCCGCGGCGCGGCCAGCAGCGCGGCCGCCAAGTCCCCTGCGGCCGCATCGAGTTCAGCGGCCGGTACGGCGACGTTGGCCAGCCCGGACGCCACGGACTCCGCCGCGCCGACGAACCGTCCGGTCGCGCAGATCTCGAGCGCGCGGGCGTACCCGACGAGACCGACCAGCGGGTGCGTGCCGGTCAGGTCGGGAACGAGGCCGAGGCTGGTCTCGCGCATGGCGAACTGCACGTCGTCCGCGACGACCCGCAGGTCGCACGCGAGCGCGAGCTGGAAGCCGGCCCCGATGGCGTGCCCCTGCACGGCGGCGATGGACACGATGTCGTTCCGCCTCCACCAGGTGAACGCCTCCTGGAACTCGGCGATGCTCGCGTCGAGCCCGGCGTCGTCACGGCGCGCGAGCTCGATGAAGGTCGGCTCGCCCGGGATCCCCTCCGGGGTGAACATCTGCCGGTCCAGCCCGGCGGAGAAGGATTTGCCCTCGCCGCGCAGCACGACGACGCGGACGGAGCCCGGCAGCAGCCGCCCGGCCTCGGTGAGCGCCCGCCACAGGGCGGGGCTCTGCGCGTTGCGCTTGTCCGGGTTGGTCAGCGTCACCGTGGCGAGCGCGTCGTCGACGGTGAGCCGTACGCCGTCCTTGTCGAGTACAGGAATGAGGTCCTGGTCGGGCGAAGCCATGGGGCGCCTCCGATGAGTGCGGTCATCACGCAGTGCCGTTACGGCATGCTAAGTGACTGCACAGTAACCACCCGGCCGATCCGGCGGTCCCCCGGGCCCCTCAAGGACCCAGGGGGAGGCCGGCCGGGTGGCCACCGTCGAAGACGATGGGCCGCCCGGAGTCAGGACGATGCGGCCTTTTTGCCCCGGGTCGCTCCGCCACGCCCACGAAGCGTGACGCCCGACTCACTGAGCATCCGGTGTACGAAGCCATACGAGCGGCCGGTCTCCTCGGCCAGCGCCCGGATGCTCGCACCGGAGTCGTACTTCTTCTTCAGGTCTGCCGCGAGCTTGTCGCGCGCGGCGCCGGTCACCCGGCTGCCCTTCTTCAGAGTCTCGGCCACCCGTGCCTCCTCATGGGAAGTGCGCTCTGGTCTCCTCATGATCACCCCTCCCGGGCCTGATGGCCACCCATTCGGCAAGGTCCGTGAGACATCGTTGTGACGACAGGAGTGGATCCCCACAAGCGGAATCAAGGATTCCAAGGGGTGGTGTCGAGGGGGCCGAACGGGTGGATTCGCGAAGTGCCAGGTCAGGGGCGCGAAACGGCCGACCCCTTGGCACGCAAGGGATCGGCCGGAAAATGCGTGTACGACACACCCCGATACGAGGAGATCTCACACAGATGATGGATCACGGATGAGCCGAATGATCCATCCGCAGTGGATCAGTACGCAGTGGTTCGGGCTTCGGTCAGGCCAGGGCGACGAGATCCGCGTAGTCGGAGCCCCACAGGTCCTCGACGCCGTCCGGGAGGAGGATGATCCGCTCCGGCTGGAGCGCCTCGACGGCGCCCTCGTCGTGGGTGACGAGGACGACCGCACCCTTGTAGGTGCGCAGGGCGCCGAGGATCTCCTCGCGGCTGGCGGGGTCGAGGTTGTTGGTCGGCTCGTCGAGCAGGAGCACGTTCGCCGAGGAGACGACCAGCGTCGCCAGGGCGAGACGGGTCTTCTCGCCGCCGGAGAGGACACCGGCCGGCTTGTCGACGTCGTCGCCGGAGAAGAGGAACGAGCCGAGCACCTTGCGGACCTCGACCAGGTCCATGTCGGGGGCGGCCGAGCGCATGTTCTCCAGGACCGTGCGGTCGGGGTCCAGGGTCTCGTGCTCCTGGGCGTAGTAGCCGAGCTTGAGGCCGTGGCCGGGGACGACCTGCCCGGTGTCGGGCTTCTCCACGCCGCCGAGCAGGCGCAGCAGGGTGGTCTTGCCGGCGCCGTTGAGGCCGAGGATGACGACGCGGGAGCCCTTGTCGATGGCGAGGTCGACGTCGGTGAAGATCTCCAGCGAGCCGTACGACTTCGACAGGCCCTCGGCCATCAGCGGGGTCTTGCCGCAGGGCGAGGGCTCCGGGAAGCGCAGCTTGGCGACCTTGTCGGACATCCGGACCTCTTCGAGGCCGGAGAGCAGCTTCTCGGCGCGGCGCGCCATGTTCTGCGCGGCGACCGTCTTGGTGGCCTTGGCGCGCATCTTGTCGGCCTGGGCGTTGAGGGCGGCGGCCTTCTTCTCGGCGTTGGCCCGCTCCCGCTTGCGGCGCTTCTCGTCCGCCTCGCGCTGCTGCTGGTAGAGCTTCCAGCCCATGTTGTAGATGTCGATCGCGGACCGGTTGGCGTCCAGGTAGAACACCTTGTTCACCACGGTGTCGACCAGATCGACGTCGTGGCTGATCACGATGAACCCGCCGCGGTAGGTCTTCAGGTAGTCCCGCAGCCAGATGATCGAGTCCGCGTCAAGGTGGTTGGTCGGCTCGTCGAGGAGCAGGGTGTCGGCGTCCGAGAACAGGATCCGGGCCAGCTCGATACGGCGGCGCTGACCACCGGAGAGGGTGTGCAGCGGCTGGCCGAGGACGCGGTCGGGCAGGTTCAGTGCGGCGGCGATGGTGGCGGCCTCGGCCTCGGCGGAGTACCCGCCCTTGGTGAGGAACTCCGTCTCCTGGCGCTCGTACTGCTTGAGGGCCTTCTCGCGGGTGGCGCCCTTGCCGTTCGCGATGCGCTCCTCGTTCTCGCGCATCTTGCGGATCAGCACGTCGAGGCCGCGCGCGGAGAGGATGCGGTCGCGGGCGAGGACGTCGAGGTCGCCGGTGCGGGGGTCCTGCGGGAGGTAGCCGACCTCGCCTGAGCGGGTGATCTGGCCGGCGGCCGGGATGCCCTCGCCGGCCAGGCACTTCGTGAGGGTGGTCTTTCCGGCGCCGTTGCGGCCGACGAGGCCGATGCGGTCTCCCTTGGCGACACGGAAGGTGGCGTTCTCGATGAGGACGCGCGCACCGGCGCGCAGCTCGATACCGGAGGCGGAGATCACGGACAGACTCCAGAGCGTACAGGGATTGACGGGTGGGCGGCTGAGGACGTTCCCGCCGTCTAATGCGCGAGGAGAATGGCCATGGGGAGAAGTCTAACGGGGGTGTGCAAGCGGTTTTCTACGTCCGTGCGTTCGGTCCGTGCCCCGGAGATCGTCGCGGGAGATCGTCGCCGACGGGCGGGCGGTGCGGCGGCCGCCGCTTCGCTCCTGGGGCGGTGGGGGAGGTGCCGGGCCTGGACGCACGTTCGTCATGAAGCTGTGCCGACACGTTGAGCCGAGGCGTTGTCAGTGGCGGCTGCGAGACTGAACGGGACGCCGGAGAACCGACGCACGAAGGAGTGATCGGCATGGCAGGCACGGGAGGCGCACGGCCGAGTCTCTACCCCACGCTGCTGTACGCGGACGCGAAGGCGGCGATCAGGCAGCTCACGGAGGCCCTCGGCTTCACCGAGCTGTCGGTGTACGAGACGGAGGACGGCAAGGTGATGCACGCCGAGCTGGTCCAGGGCAACGGCGCGGTGATGATCGGCTCCAAGGGGCGGGGCGGCCTGTTCGACACCGCGATGAAGGACGCCGGACCCGCCGGGGTGTACGTCGTCGTGGACGACGTGGACGCCCACCACCAGCGGGCCCTGGAGCACGGCGTGGAGATCCTGATGCCCCCGACGGACCAGGACTACGGCTCGCGGGACTACATGGCCCGCGACACCGAGGGCAACCTCTGGAGCTTCGGGACCTACGCCCCCGAGATCGGCGCCTGAGCGGCCCCCGCGCCGCTCATCCCCCGGTGTGCACCTGGAAGGCGGCCCGGCGCACGGCCTTGGCCAGGGCCGGGTCGGGATGCGCGGCGGCGAGCGCGACCAGGACCTGCACCGTGCGCGGGTGCCCGACGGCGCGGACCTCGTCGAGCAGCTGGGGGACGGTGGGCTGCACCGCGGACTCCAGATGCCGGACCAGCATCGGCGACTCGCCGTGGTCGGCGACGGCGGCGGCGGTGTCCACCCACAGCCAGGTCGCCTCCTGCCGGGTGAGGACCTCGTGGGCGTCCTCCGGGTCGACCCCGTCGTGCTCGGCGAGCCACAGCAGGGCGTAGGGCCGGAGGGCGGGCTCGTCCACGACGGCGCGTACGTCGGGCTCGGCGGGGGCGCCGACGACGCGCAGCGCTTCGAAGGCCAGGCCGCGCAGCAGGGCGTCCTCGCCGCGCGCGGCACGGATCAGCTCGGTGACGGCGTCGCCGACCGTGCGGGCGGCGAGCCAGGCGCGGTATTCGGCGCGGGCGGCGTTGGGGCGGAGCTGGGCACAGCCGCGGAGCATGTCCTCGGCGGACTGCTCGATGTTGCCGGCCGGGCTCTGCGCGGCCACGCAGATCTGCTCCAGCTTGACCCACACCGCCCAGCTGCCCAGGGGGGTGAGGGTGGCCTGGCCGGCGCCGTAGGTCAGCGCGCCGACCGAGGCGAGGGCCCGCAGTGCCCAGTCGAGGAGGGGAGCGAGCGGGGTGTCGCCGGTGGGCGCGGGGTCCCCCGGAACGACGGCCACGAGTTCCGCCGTGCTCGGGGAGCCGCCCGCCGGGCGCCCGTGTCCCGGCTCGGACGGCTGCCGGGCGGCCGGCACGGTCGGCAGAGCGGTGCCGGGCTCGACGGGCGCCACGGTTCCGGGCTCGGCGAGCCGTGCGGTGCCGGGCTCGACGGGCCGTGGTGTGCCGGGCTCGTAGGGGATCTCGCAGCGTTCGGTGCGCAGTTCGGTGACCCGTTGCTGGAGCAGGTCGAGGAGCTGCTCGACCGGGACCGGCCCGGCGGACAGCTGGAGGAAGGAGAGCACCTGGGGCATGGCCGAGACGACCTCGGCGACGGCGGCCGGCTCGTGCTCCTCGGGTTCCGGGGAGGCGAGCGACCAGGCGTCGAAGAGGGCGACCCAGCCGCGCAGTACGGCGCTGTCGTCGCGGTCCCAGGCGCGCAGCCGCCAGCCGGGGCGTGCGCTGTCGCCGTGCACCTCGACGAGTCCGGCGAGGCGTGCGGTGTCCCAGTCGGTGCGGACCTGAGCGACGCTCAGGCCGAGATCGGCGGCGGCGCGTCGGGCTGTGGCGTCGGAGAGGGTGGCCTTGCCGTCGGCGGTGGCACCGTCGCTGCCGGGGCCGAGTGCGGCGTCGGCCCAGCGAGCCACCCGCACCGGACCGGCCAGCCCGGTGCGGGCCATTCCGGCCAGTTCCGCGGGGGCGGGGGTGCCCTCCGGCGGACGGGGTGCGGGGCGGCGCGGGCGCCGCTGGTTCACAGCTCTGGGGGCGGCGGCCAGGGGTCGCGGTCGGACGAGTCGAAGCCTGGAGTCGCGCGGGATACGGGACGTCACGGGTGCAGTCTTCCGGTTGACGGTCCGAAAACCCAAACGGAATGTCACGGCGGGCGACGGGGCTGGCCAAGGCACGGGGTTCGGGCGGGCCGAGCGTGGTGATCAGGCCAGTCGTACGGCCTTAAACGGAATGCCCGGCACCGGGCCTTCCGGCGCCTGCCCGGGGACCGGGAGCGTGCTCACACCAGCGGGGTCAGAAAGCGGCGCAGCCGCTCCTCGTACTCCTTCGGGTCGGCGTTCCACATCGCCGCGTGCGGGGCCTGCGCCACGGTGTGCAGGGCGACCAGATCGGACCGGCGGTGGGCGAGCCGACGGGAGAACTCCCAGGGGGCGACCTCGTCGTCGGGCCCGTGGAAGATCAGGGTCGGCACGGTGAGCAGACCGGGGTCGCTGAACTCGGGGACCCGGTCGGTGTACAGGCCGGTCCGGCCCTGGGCGGCGCGCACCGCGAGCGGCAGCAGCGGCGGCGGGGTGCGGCGGGCCCGGGCGAGGGCGCGCAGCGTGGCCTCCCAGCTGAGCACCGGCGAGTCGAGGACCAGTCCGGCGATGCGCTCGCGCACCGGGGAGTGCTCGGCGGCGCGCAGGGCCATGGTGGCGCCGGTGGACCAGCCGAGCAGGACGACGCGGCGGGCGCCGCGACGGACGGCGTAGCGGATCGCCGCGTCCAGGTCGCGCCACTCGGTCTCGCCGAGGTGGTTCAGGCCGTCCGGCGGGCGCGGGGCACCGGGGTCTCCCCGGTAGGCGAGGGCGAGCACCGGCACCCGGCGGGCGTGCAGGGGGGCCATGAGGTTCATGGCCTGTTCCCGGGTGGCGCCGAGGCCGTGCACGGCGATCACCCAGGTCTCCCGGGCCCCGGGCACCAACCAGGCGGGCAGCTCGCCGAGTTCGCCGGGCACGTCGATGTCGGCGTGGTCGAGGCCGAGGGCGGTGCCAGGGTTGCCGATGTGCAGGATCGGGGTGAGCCACGCCGCGTCGCCGGGGGCGAAGGTGCCGTGGGTGACGCGTTCCAGGCGGCGTACGACGGTGTCGGCCTCGTGCCGGGCCGCCTCCAGGACGGGGCCGACGACCGCGTGGGAACCGTCGCCGGCGAGGCCGTAGCTGCCGGGGCGCAGCGAGGCCAGGTCGCGGGTGAGGGTGATCTGGCCGGCGCCGGTGCCGTGCACGGTGAGACGGGGTTCGGTGGGCAGCGGGCGGCCCGCGGGCGCCTTCAGCGCGGCGTCGCTGGCGATCCGGCCGGCGGCGACGGAGGCCATGCCGGCGGCCAGGACCGCGGTCACCGCGGTGGCGGTCGCTTTGACGGGGCGCACGGGTCCAGTGTCGTGGGGGTTGGGCCTACCGGCCAGTGGAGCGGCGGGCGGAGTCGAAAAGCTGCTGCCCGCCGCAGGGACCGGGGTCACAAGGAAATGGCAAGGTTCACCTCCGTTGGCCGTACCCCTTCAAGCGTTCCCCGACCTGAGCCAGTTGTGCCTCTGTCAGCAGGGAGGGGGCCAGGCCCGGTACCGAGGACGCCGTCAGCCACAGGCGGCACATCCACTCCAGTTGGGCGGTGCGGTCGTAGGCCTGGTCGAGGCCGGCGCCGTAGGTGAGCGTGCCGTGGTTCTGCAGCAGGCAGCCGGAGCGGCCGGCCAGGGCGCGGAGCATGTTCTCGGCGAGCTCGTCGGTGCCGTACGTGGCATAGGGGGCGACGCGCACGGGGCCGCCGAGGGCGGCGGCCATGTAGTGGACCAGCGGCAGCTCGGGCACGAGCGTGGAGACCGCGGTCGCGTGCACGGCGTGGGTGTGGACGACCGCGCGGGCGTCGGTGCTGCGGTAGACGGCGAGGTGCATGGCCAGCTCGCTGGTCGGCACCAGCGTGCCGAGCACCTGGCGTCCGGCGAGGTCGACGCCGGTGATGTCGTCCGGGGTGAGCCGGTCGTACGGCACACCGGACGGGGTGACGAGCACCAGGTCGCCGACGCGCGCCGAGACGTTCCCCGAGGTGCCGACCACCAGCCCGTCGGCTACCGTCCGCCGCGCCGTCGCGACCAGTTCCGCCCAGGTCCGTTCCTGTTCCGCGTCCCGCCGCTGTTCAGCCATGCCGCGATCCTGCCAGCCGCACCCCCGAACGGGTGGTTGTCGGCAGGAATCGCCGCACATGAGGCGCTGATTCGGTGATCGCCGGGCCTTCAATGGGCTGCCTGGCCCGCCGGACGACCTCTCGTCCGCCGACCCGGGGAGACACATGGCCCAGGTACGCACCCCTCTCCGTCGCCGCGCCGGTGTTCTCGTGGCGGCCACGGCGGCGCTCGCCCTCGCGGGCACCGCGCCCGCGGTGGCCGGACCTCTGGCACTGGTTGCGGGCAAGCCCCGGGGACACGACGTCTCCTCGCACCAGAAGCGCGTCGACTGGGCGGCCACCCGGTCCAGGGGCGCGCGGTTCGTATACGTCAAGGCGACCGAGTCCACGGACTACCGCAACCCCTACTTCTCCCAGCAGTACGACGGTGCACGCAAGGCGGGCCTGTACCGGGGCGCGTACCACTTCGCACTGCCGGACAGGTCCTCCGGCGCCCGGCAGGCCGCCTACTTCGTGCGGCACGGCGGGGACTGGCGGGCGGACGGCCGGACGCTGCCGCCAGCGCTCGACATCGAGTACAACCCGTACAGCAAGAGGCACAAGTGCTACGGGCTGGGCAGGAAGCGGATGGTCCGCTGGATCCGGTCCTTCAGCAACGAGGTCGAGCGGGAGACCGGCCGCCGCCCGGTGATCTACACGACGACCCAGTGGTGGCGGCTGTGCACCGGCAACAGCCGTGCGTTCTCGAAGAGCCACGCCCTGTGGATCGCCCGGCACGGCACCTCGCAGCCGGGGAAGCTGCCGGGCGGGTGGCGGTACTGGACGTTCTGGCAGTTCGGCAGCAGGGGCCGGCTGCCGGGTGACCAGGATCTCTTCAACGGCTCCGGGAGCCGGCTGCGGACCTTCGCGCGCGGTTGACAGCCAAGGGACGCCTGGGACGCCGGGGCCGAGCGGAACCGCAATCCCCCTCTACAGACACCCTGGCGCCCGACTCAGTTCATCTTCCGTTCACCCAGGTTGCCTACGGTCGTCCAGCCAATGACCTCGAACGATTGCCTGGGTAAATGGAAAGCTTCTCGCTGATCCTCGCGATAGTGGTGGTAACCGCTCTCGCGTTCGATTTCACGAACGGTTTCCACGACACCGCCAACGCGATGGCCACCACCATCTCCACAGGCGCCCTGAAGCCCAAGATCGCGGTGGTCATGTCCGCCGCCCTGAATCTGGTGGGCGCCTTCCTCTCCGTGGAGGTCGCCAACACGATCTCCAAGGGTCTCGTCGACGAGACCGGCATCCGTCCCGAGGTCATCTTCGCCGCCCTGGTCGGCGCGATCCTCTGGAACCTGCTGACCTGGCTGGTGGGCCTCCCCTCCAGCTCCTCGCACGCCCTGATGGGCGGCCTGATCGGCGCCACCGTCGCCTCCGCCGGCTTCGGCGCCGTGCACGGTGACGTCCTGGTCACCAAGGTGCTGCTCCCGGCGGTCGCCGCGCCGATCGTGGCGGGCCTCGCGTCGATGCTGGCCACCCGGTTCTCCTACGGCATCGGCGGCAAGGCCGAGGGCGAGGCCACCCGCAAGGGCTACCGCGCCGGCCAGATCGCCTCCGCCGGCCTGGTCTCCCTCGCCCACGGCACCAACGACGCGCAGAAGACGATGGGCATCATCACCCTCGCGCTGATCGCGGGCGGCGCCATCGCCCCGGGCTCCAACCCTCCCACCTGGGTCATCCTCTGCGCCGGCCTGGCCATCGCGCTCGGCACCTACATCGGCGGCTGGCGGATCATCCGCACCATGGGCAAGGGCCTGACCGACCTGGAGCCGCGCCAGGGCTTCGCCGCCCAGACCAGCGCCGCGACCGCCATCCTGGCCTCCTCCCACCTGGGCTTCTCCCTCTCCACCACGCATGTCGTCTCCGGCTCCGTGATGGGCGCAGGCCTCGGCCGCAAGGGCGGGGTGGTCCGCTGGTCCACCGCGACCCGCATGGCGATCGCCTGGGTGCTCACCCTTCCGGCCGCCGCGCTGGTCGGCGCGGGCGCCGAGTCCGTCACCGGCCTCGGTGACTGGGGCACCGCGGTGGTCGCCGTCCTCCTGGTCGCCGCGAGCGCCGGGATCTGGAAGATCTCCCGCCGCGAGGTCGTCGACCACACCAACGTGGTGGCCGAGACCGAGGAGCCGGCCGGTGTGGTGACCGCCGCCATCGCCGCGGTGACGCCGCCCCCGGCGGGCACGATCACCGAGGACCTGACGGCCACGATCCTCTCCCCGGCCGCCGCCGAGCCCGCGCCCGCCCCCGAGGCCGCCCCGCCGGCCGCCACCGTCTGACCCGGCCACACCGGTAACCAAGGAAGCAACCCATGAAGATCGACTGGTCGGCCCTCGGCTCCGTCCTCGGCGTCAGCCTCGTGTTCACGGTGGGCCTGGTGGCCCTGTTCACCCTCGGCATCAACGGTCTGGCGCGGCGCGAGAAGGCCGCGGCCCAGGGCGGCTCCGCCACCCTCGCCGTCACCGGCGCCTACGTCTGCTTCGCGGCCTGCGCGGCGGCGGTGGCGTACGGCATCTTCCTCATCGTCTCCAAGTCCTGACCGAGCACCACGAACCAGGCAGCCCGAAGGCTCCCCTCCGTCCGTGACGGAGGGGAGCCTTCTCCTTATGCCCACAGGTCACGGGCGCCCCACGATGTGGGGATCGGCACACTCTCCCCTCGCAGGTCAACGGCAAGTTGACGGCCGTTCGGGGCACGTGGTGGACTGCCCAGGCCATGTACGGCGGCAGGAGAGGAAGCCGGTGCGAATCCGGCGCGGTCCCGCCACTGTCACCGGGGAAAGAACCCCCGGGAGCCAGGAACTCTCACCGCCGAATCTCGTCGAACCAGGGCGCGGACACCCTGAGTGAGGACATCGATCGCCATGCCCGGCTGCCGAAGGACAAGGACCACCACCAGGCCCGCTCCTGTACCCACGGCCGGCTGAGCCGATGGGTGCCGACCGCAGTTACGCGTACGGCGCCGCCGCCGGCCTTCTCGGTGATCTGCTCCTCGGCGATCCGCGCCGCGGGCATCCGGTCGCCGTGTTCGGACGTGCGGCCGCTGCCGTGGACCGCGCGTTGTGGCACGACCACCGCGGCTGGGGCGCCGTGCACACCGCCGTGTGCGCCGGTGGCGCCGTCGCGCTCGGCACGCTGGCCGCACGCGCCGTACGCCCCTCCCCCGCCGCCTCCGTCGCGCTGACCGCCGCCGCCACCTGGGCCGTCGTGGGCGGTACTTCGCTCGCCCGCGAGGCCCGCACGATCGGGCGCGCCCTGGAGTCCGGGGACGTGGAGGCGGCGCGGGCGCGGCTGCCCCATCTGTGCGGCCGGGACCCGCGGGTGCTGGACGCCGACGGGATCGCCCGGGCCGTGGTCGAGTCGGTCGCCGAGAACACCTCCGACGCCGTGGTGGGCGCCCTGGTGTGGGGGGCCGTGGCCGGGGTGCCGGGGCTGCTCGGCTTCCGGGCCGTCAACACCCTGGACGCGATGGTCGGTCACAAGTCCCCCCGCTACCGCCGCTACGGCTGGGCCTCCGCCCGGCTCGACGACCTGGCCGGCTGGCCGGGTGCCCGGCTGACCGCCGTACTCGCCGCCACTGCCGGACCCGACCCGCGCGGTGCCCTGCGCGCCTGGCGGGCCGATGCCCGCAGGCACCCGAGCCCCAACGCCGGGCCCGTGGAGGCCTCGTTCGCCGGCGCGCTCGGCGTCCGCCTGGGCGGCACGCTCTCCTACGGCGGCCGCGTCGAGCACCGGCCCGTGCTCAACGGGGGCACCGGCCGGGCCGTCCGGGTCACCGACATCGACCGGGCCGTACGGCTCTCGCGTCGCGTCGGTCTGCTCGCGCTCGGCGGCACGGTCGCCGCGCGCCTCGTCGCCAGGGGTCTCGTCAAAGGTCTGAAGGGACGTGGGAAGTGAACGGGGGACTCCTCGTCGCCGGAACCACCTCCGACGCCGGCAAGAGCGTCGTGACGGCCGGGATCTGCCGGTGGCTGGTGCGCCAGGGTGTGAAGGTGGCGCCGTTCAAGGCGCAGAACATGTCGCTCAACTCCTTCGTGACCCGCGCGGGCGCGGAGATCGGCCGGGCCCAGGCCATGCAGGCCCAGGCCTGCCGGATCGAGCCGACCGCGCTGATGAACCCGGTGCTGCTCAAGCCGGGCGGCGAACAGAGCAGCCAGGTGGTGCTGCTGGGCAGGCCGGTGGGCGAACTGAGCGCGCGCGGGTACCACGGCGGACGGCAGCAGAAGCTGCTCGGCACGGTGCTGGACTGCCTGGCAGAGTTGCGGGGCACGTATGACGCGGTGATCTGTGAGGGCGCGGGCAGCCCGGCCGAGATCAATCTGCGCCGGACCGACATCGTGAACATGGGCATCGCGCGGGGTGCGCGGCTGCCCGTGCTGGTGGTGGGGGACATCGACCGCGGGGGCGTCTTCGCCTCCTTCTTCGGCACCGTGGCCCTGCTCTCGCCGGAGGACCAGGAGCTGGTCGCCGGGTTCCTGGTGAACAAGTTCCGCGGTGACGTCTCCCTGCTGGAGCCGGGGTTGGACATGCTCCGGGACCTCACCGGGCGGCGGACGTACGGCGTGCTGCCGTTCCGGCACGGGCTCGGCATCGACGAGGAGGACGGACTGCGGGTGTCCCTGCGCGGCACGGTCCGCGAGTCCGCCGTGACCCCGCCCGTCGGCGAGGACGTGCTGCGGGTCGCCGTGTGCGCGATCCCGCTGATGTCCAACTTCACGGACGTGGACGCGCTGGCCGCCGAACCGGGCGTCGTGGTGCGGTTCGTGGACCGTCCGGAGGAACTGGCGGACGCCGACCTTGCGGTGATCCCGGGCACGCGCGGGACCGTACGGGCCCTGGAGTGGCTGCGGGAGCGGGGGCTCGCGGACGCGCTCGTGCGGCGGGCCGCGGAAGGACGCCCGGTCCTCGGCATCTGCGGCGGCTTCCAGATCCTCGGCGAGCACATCGAGGACGAGGTCGAGTCGCGGGCCGGCGCGGTCGACGGCCTCGGCGTGCTGCCCGTACGGGTGCGGTTCGCCCGGGAGAAGACCCTGACCCGGCCGGCCGGCGAGGCCCTCGGCGAGCGGGTCGAAGGGTACGAGATCCACCACGGTGTCGCCGAAGTCACCGGCGGGGAAGCCTTCTTGGACGGCTGCCGGGTCGGCCAGGCCTGGGGCACGCACTGGCACGGCTCGCTGGAGTCGGACGGCTTCCGACGGGCCTTCCTGCGCGAGGTGGCCGCCGCCGCGGGCCGCCGCTTCGTGCCCGCGCCCGACACCTCCTTCGCCGCGCTGCGCGAGGAGCAGCTCGACCGGCTCGGCGACCTGATCGAACAGCACGCGGACACGGACGCGCTGTGGCGGCTCATCGAGTCGGGCGCGCCGCAAGGACTGCCTTTCATCCCACCGGGAGCGCCTGCATGAGCACAGTGTTGTTGTTGTCGACCGCCGACACGGATCTGCTGGCGGCCCGGGCCTCCGGTGCGGAGTACCGCATCGGCAACCCGACGCGGGTGGACGTCGGGCAGGAGCTGCCGGGCCTGATCGAGGGCGCGGACCTCGCCGTCGTACGGCTGCTGGGAGGCAAGCGCGCCTGGGAGGAGGGGCTGGCCGTGCTGCGGGCGTCCGGCGTCCCGACCGTGCTGCTGGGCGGCGAGACCGTCCCCGACGCCGAGCTGATGGCCGAGTCGTCGGTACCGGCCGGTGTGGTGGCGGAGGCACTGAAGTACCTGGTCGAGGGCGGGCCGGCGAACCTGCTGGAGCTGTCCCGGTTCCTGTCGGACACCGTGCTGCTGACCGGCGAGGGCTTCGAGGAGCCGCGGAAGATGCCGGAGTACGGCGTCCACGGCGATCGTGCCCTCGTCGACGGACGCCCGACCGTGGGCGTGCTCTTCTACCGGGCGCACGAGCTCAGCGGCAACACCGCCTTCGTGGACACCCTGTGCGACGCCATCGAGGCGAAGGGCGCCAACGCGCTTCCCGTGTACTGCGGTTCGCTGCGCGGTGCGGACGCCGGCCTCTACGAGCTGCTGGCCAAGGCCGACGCGCTGGTCGCGACCGTGCTGGCGGCCGGCGGCACCCACGCCTCGCAGGCCTCGGCCGGCGGCGACGAGGAGTCCTGGGACATCGGCGCGCTGGCCGATCTCGACATCCCGGTTCTTCAGGGGCTCTGTCTGACCTCGTCGAAGAAGGCCTGGGAGGAGTCCGACGCCGCGCTCTCCCCCATGGACGCGGCGATGCAGGTCGCGATCCCGGAGTTCGACGGCCGGCTGATCACCGTGCCGTTCTCCTTCAAGGAGCAGGGCCCGGACGAGGTCCCGGTGTACGCCGCCGACCCCGAGCGGGCCGCGCGGGTGGCCGGAATCGCCCTGCGGCACGCGCGGTTGAAGCACAAGCCGAACGCCGAGAAGAGGGTCGCGCTGGTCTTCACCGCGTACCCGACCAAGCACTCCCGGGTCGGCAACGCGGTCGGCCTGGACACGCCCGCGTCGGCGGTGCGCGTCCTGGACGCGCTCAGGGAGGCCGGCTACGGCGTCACCGAATACCCCTCCGGCGGCGACGAGTTGATCCACCGGCTGATCGAGGCCGGCGGCCATGACGTGGAGTGGCTGACCGAGGAGCAGCTGGCGGCGGCGCCCGCGCGGGTGCCGCTGGCCGACTACCGGGCCTGGTTCGAGAAGCTGGACCCGGACCTCAAGGGAGCCATGGTGGAGGCGTGGGGCGAGCCGCCGGGCTCGCTGTACGTCGACGGCGACGACATCGTGCTGGCGTCCCTCCCGTTCGGGAACGTCGTCGTCATGATCCAGCCGCCGCGCGGCTTCGGCGAGAACCCGATCGCGATCTACCACGACCCCGACATGCCGCCGTCGCACCACTACATGGCGGCGTACAGGTGGCTGGAGAACAGTTTCGGCGCGGACGCGATCGTGCACATGGGCAAGCACGGCACGATGGAGTGGCTGCCCGGCAAGGGGCTGGGGCTGTCGCGCGGGTGCGCGCCGGACGCCGTGCTCGGCGACCTGCCGCTGGTCTACCCGTTCATCGTCAACGACCCCGGCGAGGGCACCCAGGCCAAGCGGCGCGGGCACGCCACGGTGGTCGACCACCTGGTGCCGCCGATGGCGCGTGCGGACACCTACGGCGACCTGGCCAAGCTGGAACAGCTGCTGGACGAGTACGCGCTCGTCTCCGACCTGGACCCGGCGAAGGCCCCGGCCGTCCGCGCCCAGATCTGGACGCTGGTCAAGGCGGCCGAGCTGCACCACGACCTGCATGTGGACGAGCAGCCGGACGACGAGGCGTTCGACGAGTTCGTCATGCACATCGACGGCTATCTGTGCGAGATCAAGGACGTGCAGATCCGCGACGGCCTGCACATCCTCGGCGGCGGCCCGGTGGGCGAGCCGCGCGTGAACCTGGTGCTGGCGGTGCTGCGGGCGTCCCAGGTGTGGGGCGGGCAGGCGAACGCGCTGCCGGGGCTCAGGGCTTGTCTCGCCGCTCATTTCGGGCTGGCGGAGAAGGAGCTGCTCGCCGAGCCGGGCGCTCCGGTGAAGGTGCCGGTGGAGCTGACGGACCTGGTGGAGGGTCCGGCCCGTACGGCGTCCGACGCGATCGACCTGCTGGAGCAGCTGTGCCGGCGGATCGCGGAGGGCATGGAGGAGCGGGTCTGGGAGCGCGCGGCCGTGCCGGCGGTCCTGGGTGACGCCCTCGGCATCGAACTCCCGGATGCCGTGGCCGTGTTGGAGTTCGCCTGCGACGAGGTCGTGCCGCGGCTCGCCCGCACCACCGACGAGATCGGGCACATCCTGCGGGCCCTGGACGGCGGTTACGTCCCGGCGGGTCCGTCGGGATCGCCGACCCGCGGCCTGGTGAACGTGCTGCCGACCGGCCGGAACTTCTACTCGGTCGACCCCAAGGCGATCCCGTCGAGGCTGAGCTGGGAGGTCGGCCAGTCGCTGGCCGACTCCCTGGTGCAGCGGTATCTGCAGGACACGGGCGAGTACCCGAGGTCCGTCGGCCTGACCGTCTGGGGCACGTCCGCGATGCGCACCCAGGGTGACGACATCGCCGAGATCCTGGCGCTGCTGGGCTGCCGCCCGGTCTGGGACGACGCCTCGCGCCGGGTGACGGGCTTCGAGATCGTGCCCCTGGCGGAGCTGGGCCGGCCGCGCGTCGACGTCACGGTCCGCATCTCCGGCTTCTTCCGGGACGCGTTCCCGCACGTCGTCGGCCTGATCGACGACGCCGTACGGGCAGTGGCCGAGCTGGACGAGCCCGCCGGGAGCAACTTCGTGAAGGCGCACGCGGACGAGGACACCGCCGAGCACGGTGACCGGCGGCGCGCGACGGCCCGGATCTTCGGCTCGAAGCCCGGAGCGTACGGCGCCGGTCTGCTGCCGCTGATCGACGCCCGGAACTGGCGCAGCGACGCGGATCTGGCCGAGGTGTACGCCGTCTGGGGCGGTTACGCCTACGGCCGCGGGCTGGACGGGCGGGCGGCGCGCGGGGACATGGAGACCGCGTTCAAGCGGATCGCGGTCGCCGCGAAGAACGTCGACACCCGTGAGCACGACCTGGTCGACGCCGACGACTACTTCCAGTACCACGGCGGCATGGTGGCGATGGTGCGGCACCTGACCGGCGCCAACCCCGAGGCGTACGTGGGCGACAGCGCCGTACCGGACCAGGTGAGGACGCGCACGCTCGGCGAGGAGACCCACCGGGTCTTCCGGGCCCGGGTGGTCAACCCGCGCTGGATGGCGGCCATGCGCCGGCACGGTTACAAGGGCGCCTTCGAGATGGCGGCCACCGTGGACTACCTGTTCGGGTACGACGCCACCGCCGGCGTGGTCGACGACTGGATGTACGAGAAGCTCAGCGCGGAGTACGTCTTCGACCCGGAGAACCGGGACTTCATGAAGAAGTCCAACCCGTGGGCGCTGCGCGGCATCACCGAGCGGCTGCTGGAGGCGGCGGACCGGGGTCTGTGGGCCGAGCCCGACGCGGACACGCTGGAGCGGCTGCGCGCCACCTACCTTGAGCTGGAAGGCGACTTGGAGGGCGACGACCAGTGACCACCCCCTTCCCCTTTACGGCCGTCGTGGGCCAGGACGACCTGCGGCTCGCGCTGTTGCTGAACGCCGTGTCCCCGGCGGTCGGCGGTGTGCTGGTGCGCGGCGAGAAGGGCACGGCCAAGTCGACGGCGGTGCGCGCCCTTTCGGCGCTGCTGCCCGAGGTGGCCGTCGTCCCCGGCTGCCGGTTCTCCTGCGACCCGGCGGCACCGGATCCGTCGTGCCCGGACGGCCCGCACGAGCCGGGGCCGGGCGCCGGCCGGCCCGCGCGGATGGTCGAGCTGCCCGTCGGCGCCTCCGAGGACCGGCTGGTCGGTGCGCTGGACATCGAGCGGGCGCTCGCGGAGGGCGTGAAGGCGTTCGAGCCGGGCCTGCTGGCCGACGCGCACCGCGGGATCCTGTACGTCGACGAGGTCAACCTGCTCCACGACCACCTGGTCGACCTGCTGCTGGACGCGGCGGCGATGGGCGCCTCGTACGTGGAGCGCGAGGGTGTGTCGGTGCGGCACGCGGCCCGCTTCCTGCTCGTGGGCACCATGAACCCGGAGGAGGGAGAGCTCAGGCCCCAGCTCCTGGACCGGTTCGGGCTCACCGTGGAGGTCGCCGCCTCGCGGGAGCCGGACCAGCGGGTGGAGGTCGTGCGGCGCCGGCTGGCGTACGACGACGACCCGGCCGGCTTCGCCGCGCGGTGGGCCGAGGAGGAGGCCGCCGTACGGCAACGGATCGTCGCGGCACGGGAGTTGCTGCCGCAGGTGCGGCTGGGCGACGGCGCGCTGCGGCAGATCGCGGCGACCTGCGCGGCCTTCGAGGTGGACGGCATGCGGGCCGACATCGTGATGGCGCGTACGGCGACCGCGCTGGCCGCGTGGGCCGGACGGACCGACGTACTCGCCGAGGACGTACGGCAGGCCGCGCTGCTCGCGCTGCCGCACCGCAGGCGCCGTAACCCCTTCGACGCCCCGGGTCTGGACGAGGACAAGCTGGACGAGACGCTGGAGCAGTTCTCCGGTGAGGGTGAGGGTGACGACGATCCCGATCCCGGCCCTGATGGGCCCGGAGGTGGTGGTGGCCGGCCCACGCCCGACTCCGGTCCGCAGGGCGACGGGGACACCGCCGCGCGGCCCGAGTCCGGTGAGGGCGAAAAACCGCAGGCGTCCGGCGCCGGGGAGCAGTCGGCCGTACGGGCCGCCGAGCCGTTCCGGACCAGGGTGCTGAGCGTGCCCGGGATCGGGGAGGGGGCCGCCGGGCGGCGGTCGCGGGCGCGTACCGAGCATGGGCGGACCACCGGGGCCCGGCGGCCGCAGGGCGCGCTGACCAGGCTCCACCTGACCGCCACCGTGCAGGCCGCGGCCCCGCACCAGCGGGCGCGCGGCCGGTCGGGGCCGGGGCTGGTGCTCCGCCGGGACGATCTGCGGCAGGCCACCCGGGAGGGGCGTGAGGGCAACCTCGTGCTCTTCGTCGTGGACGCCTCCGGGTCGATGGCGGCGCGGCAGCGGATGAGCGCCGTGAAGGGTGCCGTGCTGTCGCTGCTGCTGGACGCCTACCAGCGGCGGGACAAGGTGGGGCTGGTGACCTTCCGGGGGGCGGCCGCGGAGGTGGCGCTGCCGCCGACCTCGTCCGTGGACGCGGCGGCGGCCCGGCTGGAGTCCCTGCCGACCGGGGGCCGGACGCCGCTCGCCGCCGGGCTGCTCAGGGCGCACGAGGTGCTGCGCGTGGAGCGGCTGCGGGATCCGGCGCGCCGGGCGCTGGTGGTCGTGGTGACCGACGGGCGGGCCACGGGCGGCCCCGAGCCGGTCGCGCTGGCCGGGCGTGCGGCGCGGTTGTTCGCGGCCGAGGGGACCGCCTGCGTGGTCGTGGACTGCGAGTCGGGGCCGGTGCGGCTCGGGCTCGCCGGGCAGCTCGCGGGTGAGCTGGGCGGTGCGGCCGTCACGCTGGACGAGCTGCGGGCTGATGCGATCGCCGGGCTCGTGAGAGATGTGCAGGGGACTTCGAGGAGGGCCGCGTAATGCCGCAGGGACAGCCGAGTGTCGTACCCGATGACGGTCTGACGACGCGCCAGCGGCGGAACCGGCCGCTCGTCGTCGTGCACACCGGGATCGGCAAGGGCAAGTCGACCGCGGCGTTCGGGCTCGCGCTGCGCGCCTGGAACCAGGGGTGGCCCATCGGGGTGTTCCAGTTCGTCAAGTCGGCGAAGTGGAAGGTCGGCGAGGAGAACGCGCTGCGCGTGCTCGGCGCCTCCGGCGAGGGCGGGAGCGTCGCCTGGCACAAGATGGGCGAGGGCTGGTCGTGGGTGCAGCGGGGCCGGCAGATGGACAACGAGGAGAAGGCCCGGGAGGGCTGGGAGCAGGTCAAGCGGGACCTGGCGGCCGAGACGTACCGGCTGTACGTGCTGGACGAGTTCGCCTACCCCATGCACTGGGGGTGGGTGGACACCGATGAGGTGATCTCCGTGTTGCGGGACCGTCCCGGGACCCAGCATGTCGTGATCACCGGGCGCAACGCGCCGGAGAAGCTGGTGGACTTCGCCGACCTCGTCACCGACATGTCCAAGGTCAAGCACCCCATGGACGTGGGGCAGAAGGGGCAGAAGGGCATCGAGTGGTGACATCGTCGGTACCCCGGCTGGTCATTGCCGCGCCTTCCTCGGGCAGCGGCAAGACCACCGTCGCCACGGGGCTGATGGCCGCGTTCGCCGCGCGGGGACTCGCGGTGTCCCCGCACAAGGTCGGGCCGGACTACATCGACCCCGGGTACCACACGCTCGCCACCGGGCGGGTGGGGCGCAACCTGGACGCGTACCTGTGCGGGCCGGAGCTGGTCGCTCCGCTGTTCCTGCACGGGGCGCGGGGGTGCGACCTCGCCGTGGTCGAGGGTGTGATGGGGCTGTACGACGGTGCGGCGGGCGAGGGTGAACTCGCGTCCACCGCTCATGTCGCCAAACTGCTGCGGGCGCCGGTGGTGCTGGTCGTGGACGCGTCGTCGCAGTCGCGGTCGGTGGCGGCGCTGGTGCACGGGTTCGCCTCCTGGGATCCGGAGGTGCGGGTCGGGGGCGTGATCCTGAACAAGGTGGGCTCCGAGCGGCATGAGTCGCTGCTGCGGGAGGCGTTGGACTCGGCGGGGGTGCCGGTGCTGGGCGCCTTGCGGCGGGCTGAGCAGGTCTCTACGCCTTCTCGGCATCTGGGGTTGGTGCCGGTCGCCGAACGGCGTTCTGCCGCGGTCGGGGCCGTGGCGGCGATGGCCGCGCAGGTCTCCGCCGGTTGCGACCTGGACGCGCTGGAGGCACTTGCCCGTACTGCGGGCGCCGTACCGGGGGGCTCCACCCCCTGGACCCCCGATTTCCCACCCGCCCACCCGAAACTGTCGGCCGAACGGCGCGCGCCCGTCGTCGCCGTCGCCGGCGGTCCCGCCTTCACCTTCTCCTACGCCGAGCACACCGAGCTGCTCACCGCCGCCGGGGCCGAGGTCGTCACCTTCGATCCGCTCCGCGATGAGCAACTGCCCGAGGACACCGCCGGGTTGGTCGTAGGTGGCGGCTTCCCCGAGGTGTACGCCGCCGAGCTGTCCGCCAACGAGCCGCTGCGCAAGGCCATCGCCGAGCTGGCCCTCTCCGGCGCCCCCGTGGCCGCCGAATGTGCCGGACTGCTCTACCTGTGCCGGGAGCTGGACGGGCGGCCGATGTGCGGGGTGCTGGACGCCACCGCGCGGATGACGGAACGGCTCACCCTGGGCTACCGGGACGCCGTGGCCGTCGGGGACAGTTCGCTGGCCGCCGCGGGGACGCGGATGCGGGGGCACGAGTTTCATCGCACCGTCGTCGAGCCCGGTGCCGGGGCCGCTCCGGCGTGGGGGGTGCGGGCGCCCGTGCGGCGGGTCGAAGGTTTCGTACAGCGGGGCGTGCACGCGAGTTATCTGCACACGCACTGGGCGTCCGAGCCCGGTGTCGCCCATCGGTTCGTGGAGAGGTGCCGGACGTCATGAGCAGCAGGCTGGTCGGGGTCGGGGTCGGCCCCGGTGATCCGGAGCTGGTGACCGTGAAGGGGGTCAACGCGCTGCGGGCCGCCGATGTCGTCGTCGTACCGGTGATGGGTGCGTCCGATGGAAGGGACGGGGGCGAGCGGGGACGGGCCGAGGCGACCGTGTTGCACTACGTGCCCGAGGACAAGGTCGTCCGGGTGGTGTTCGCGCTGAACGAGCGGACCGACCGGGCGCGGCGGGAGGCCGCCTGGGACGCGGCGGGGGCCACCGTCGCCGGGCTGCTGGAGCGGCACGCGTCCGTCGCCTTCGCCACCATCGGCGATCCGAACGTGTACTCGACGTTCACCTATCTCGCGCAGACGATCGCCGAGCTGGTGTCGGGTGTGGTCGTGGAGACCGTGCCCGGGATCACCGCCATGCAGGATCTGGCGGCCCGGTCCGGTGCCGTGCTGACCGAGGGCACCGAGCCGCTGACGCTGGTGCCGGTGACGGCCGGGTCCGCCGTGCTCAAGGAGGCGCTGGCCGGGCCGGGGACCGTCGTGGCGTACAAGTTCGGGCGGCAGGCCGCCGAGGTCGCCGAGGCGCTGGAGGAGAACGGGCGGCTGGCGGACGCCGTCTGGGGTTCGGCGCTGGGGCTGCCGGAGGAGTCGGTGCGGCCGGCCGCCGAGCTGGACGGGACGCCGTTGCCGTATCTGTCGACGCTGATCGCGCCCCCGCGGCGGGACGGCGGCCGGGGCGGGAAGCTGTGAACGGCACCCGGGGGGCGGCCGCCCGGTCAGCCGCCGGACAGACCGACCACCAGCCAGATGAAGGCCGCGCCCGCCACCGTGCACAGCAGGGTGGAGCGCGCGGGGTGCTCGTGGTGGGCCTCGGGCAGGATCTCGGCGGCGGCGAGGTAGAGCAGGACGCCGCCGAAGAGGCCCAGGTAGCCGCCGAGCGCCGCCTCGGGGATGTGGAAGAAAGCGGTCGACAGCGCACCCAGCACGGGTGCGCAGGCGTCGGCCACCAGCATCGCGATCGCCCGGCGGCGGGCGTTGCCGTACAGGCTCGTGATGGTGAAGGTGTTGAAGCCGTCGGCGAAGTCGTGCGCGATCACGGCGAGCGCCACGGCCGCGCCCATGCCCCCGCCGACCTGGAAGGCCGCGCCGATCGCCACGCCGTCCATCGCGCTGTGGCCCACCATCGCGGCGGCCGCCACGAGGCCCACCTCGGGCGCCCGGTGGTTGTGCCCCTCGGCGCCGCCGTGCGCGGCCTGCCGGGCGGCCAGGGTGCGTTCCACCATGTGGGCGAGGAGAAAACCGGCCACGAACAGCAGCAGGGCAGCCGGTACGCCGAAGATCTCGCCCCCGGCCGCGTGCAGCGCCTCCGGCAGCAGGTCCAGGCCGACCACACCCAGCATCAGACCGCCGGCCAGGCCCAGGACCAGGTGCCGCCGGTCGGTCACGCGCTGCGCCGTCCAGCCGCCGGCCAGCGTCATCAGGAACGCGCCGAGCGCGACGAAGACCGCCATAGGCCCTTGCTATCCGATGGAGGTGCCTTCGCGCACATCCGGCCGGGCCCGCATCGGTGCAGAACCTGATATTTCTCCCGCTTTTCATCCATGATCCCGTACGAGAGGACCCTCCCCATGGCCGATGCCCCCACCGGCAAGGTGACGTTCGTCGGTGCCGGCCCCGGCGCCGCCGATCTGCTGACGTTCCGCGCCGCGCGCGCGATCGCGGAGGCGGACGTGGTGATCTGGGCGGCGAGCCTGGTCCAGGCGGAGGTCCTCGAACACGCGCGCGCGGACGCCGAGATCCTGGACTCGGCGACCATGCCCCTGGAGGAGGTCGTCGCCGTCTACCGGCGCGCCCACGGCGAGGGGCTGAAGGTGGCGCGGATCCACTCCGGCGACCCGGCGCTGTGGGGCGGCACGCAGGAGCAGCTGGACCGGTGCGCGGAGATCGGGATCGAGACCGAGGTCGTGCCCGGGGTCTCCGCCTTCTCCGCCGTCGCCGCTCTCGCACAGCGCGAGCTCACCATCCCGGAGGTCGCGCAGTCCGTCGTCCTCACCCGGCTGGGTGGCGGCAAGACGCCGATGCCGCCCGGCGAGGAGGTACGCGAGTTCGCCCGGCACGGCACCACCATGGCGATCTTCCTGTCGGCCGCGCGCAGCGGCCAGCTGGTGCGCGAGCTGCTGGAGGGCGGCTACCCGACGGACACCCCCGTGGTCATCGCCTACCAGGCGACCTGGCCGGAGGAACTGGTCGTGAGGTGCACGGTCGGCACGCTGGAGGAGACGGTCAAGGAGCACAAGCTCTGGAAGCACACGCTCTTCCTCGTCGGCCCGGCGCTGGACGCGCACGGGACGCGTTCGCATCTGTACCACCCCGGTCACTTCCACGGGTACCGCAAGGCCGACCCGGAGGCCCGGCGGGCCCTGCGGGAGCGGGGAGCGAGCAGTTGATCACGGTCGTCGGGGCGGGGACGGGCACGCCGGTCGCCGATGACGTCCTCGCGGGGGCCGCCCTGGTGGTCGGCGGGCGCCGGCACCTGGACGCGGTGCGGCTGCCCGCCGGCGCCGAGCGGGTCGTGCTCGGGCCGCTGGCGCCCGCCCTGGACACGATCGCCGAGTATGTCGACAAAGAGCTTCCGGTGCTGGTGCTGGCCTCCGGTGATCCGGGGTTCTTCGGGATCGTGCGGGTGCTGGCCGAGCGGTTCGGGTCGCGGCGGCTCCGGGTGCGGCCCGGGGTGTCGTCCGTGGCCACCGCGTTCGCCCGGGCGGGGCTGCCGTGGGACGACGCCGTGGTCGTCAGCGCGCACGGCCGGGAGCTGCGTACGGCGGTCAACGTGTGCCGGGCGCTGCCGAAGGTGGCGGTGCTGACGGGGCCGGGCGCGGGCCCGGCGGAACTGGGGGCGGCGCTGTTGCACGAGGCACGGGGGCCGGAGCGTCTCCTCGTCGTCGCCCGTGCCCTCGGCTCCGCGGCGGAACGGGTCGAACGAGTCACGCCGGCCGAGGCCGCCGCCCGGGACTGGGGCTCGGACGTCAGCGTGGTGCTGTGCCTCGACGAGACGCGCGCCCTCGGCGGGGTGCGCACGGTCGCCGGGGCGCCGGCCGGGCCGTCCGGGTGGGCCCTGGACGAGGGCGAGTTCGCCCACCGCGACTCGATGATCACCAAGTTCGAGGTGCGGGCGCTGGCGCTGGCCCGGCTGGGGCCCCGGCTGGGCGACCTGGTGTGGGACGTCGGCGCCGGCTCGGGCTCGGTGGCGGTGGAGTGCGCGCGGCTCGGCGCGGCCGTCGTCGCCGTGGAGAAGGCGGCGGACGGGGTGGAGCGGATCCGCGCCAACGCCCGCGCCCACGGCGTGGACGTGGACGTGGTGCACGGCTCGGCGCCACAGGCCCTGGACGAGCTCGCCGGCGATCCCGACGCCGTGTTCGTCGGCGGCGGGGGGCGCGAACTGCCCGCCGTCGTCACCGCGTGCGCCCGGCGGGCCCGGCGTACGGTCGTCGTCGCCATGGCGGCGCTGGACCGCGTACCGGCGGCGCGCGAGGCGCTCACGGCCGCCGGGTTCACCTGCGACGGGGTGCTGCTGCAGTCGTCGCGACTGGCGCCGCTGCCCGGGGACGTGACCCGGCTCGCGGCGACCAACCCCGTGTTTCTGCTCTGGGGCGTCAGAACCCCGGTGCCTAGTGAAGGAGTGTTCCAGTGATCGGCCTGATTTCCGCCACCGCGGCGGGGGCGGCGGCGCGGGACCGGCTGGCCGCGGCCTGGCCGGGCCGGGTGCGGGTGTACGAGGGTCCCGTCGGTGAGGCGGTGCGGGCCGCGTTCGCCGAGTGCGAGCAGGTGGTGTGCTTCCTGGCGACGGGCGCGGTGGTACGGCTGCTCGCGCCACTGCTCGGCGACAAGACGGCCGACCCCGGCGTGGTGTGCGTCGACGAGGGCGGCCGGTTCGCGGTGTCGCTGGTCGGCGGGCACGGCGGCGGCGCCAACGAACTCGCCCGGGAAGTCGGCGAGTTGCTGGGTGCCGAGCCGGTGGTGACGACCGCGACCGACTCGGTGGGGCTGGCGGGCCTGGACACGCTGGGGCTGCCGTACGAGGGCTCGGTCGCGACCGTGTCGCGCGCCCTGCTGGACGGCGAACCGGTCGCGCTGGAGACGGAGTTGGCGTGGCCGCTGCCGCCGCTGCCGACCGCGCCGCGGGGCCCGTACACGATCCGGCTCACCGACCGGGACGTCGAACCCGGCGAGCGCGAGGTGCTGCTGAGGCCGCCCTCCCTGGTCGTCGGGGTCGGCGCGTCCAGGGGCGCGCCGGTGGAGGAGGTCCTCGGGCTGGTCGAGGCGGCGCTGCGGGAAGCGGGGCTGTCGCACAGGTCCGTGGCCGAACTCGCCACCGTCGACGCCAAGGCGGAGGAGCCGGGCCTCGTGGCCGCCGCCGGGCGGCTGGGGGTGCCACTGGTGACGTACTCCGCCGAGGAGCTGGCCGCCGTCGAGGTGCCCAATCCGTCCCACGCGCCGCTCGCGGCCGTCGGCACCCCGTCGGTGGCGGAGGCCGCCGCCCTGCTGCGCGGCGGTGAACTCCTCGTGCCGAAGCGGAAGTCGGCCATGGCGACGTGTGCCGTCGTACGGCGTCCGGGGCGCGGGCGGCTCGCGGTGGTCGGGCTCGGACCCGGCGCCCGGGACCTGCTGACCCCGCGCGCGGCGGCCGAGCTGCGCCGGGCCTCGGTGCTGGTCGGACTCGACCAGTACGTGGACCAGATCCGCGATCTGCTGCGGCCCGGCACCCGGGTCCTGGAGTCGGGGCTCGGCGCCGAGGAGGAGCGGGCCCGTACGGCGGTCGCCGAGGCCCGCCGGGGACACGCGGTCGCACTGATCGGCAGCGGGGACGCCGGTGTGTACGCCATGGCCTCCCCGGCGCTGGCCGAGGCGTCGGAGGACATCGACGTGGTCGGGGTGCCCGGGGTGACGGCCGCGCTGGCCGCCGGGGCGATCCTGGGGGCGCCGCTGGGCCACGACCACGTGTCCATCAGCCTGTCCGACCTGCACACGCCGTGGGAGGTCATCGAGCGGCGGGTGCGGGCGGCGGCCGAGGCGGACCTCGTCGTCACCTTCTACAACCCGCGCTCCCGGGGCCGCGACTGGCAGCTGCCGAAGGCGCTCGGCATCCTCGCCGAGCACCGGGAGCCGACGACGCCGGTCGGTGTCGTCCGCAACGCCTCCCGGCCGGACGAGTCGAGCCGGGTCACCACGCTCGCCGCTCTCGACCCGGCGACGGTCGACATGATGACGGTCGTGACCGTGGGCAACACCGCCACCCGGACCATCGCCGGGCGCATGGTGACGCCGCGCGGCTACCGCTGGCAGGAGGACAACCGGTGAACCGGATCGTGCACCCCATCGAGCAGGAGTCCTTCCGGCGGCTGCGCGCCCGCCTGGACACCTCGCACTTCCCGCCGCTGACCCGGGCCGTGGTGGAGCGGGTCATCCACTCCGCGGCCGATCTGGAGTACGCGACCGATCTCGTCATGGACGAGGGGGACCTGGCGAAGGCGCATGCGGCGCTGCACGCCGGGGCGCCGGTCGTCGTGGACGTGGAGATGGTCGCGGCCGGCATCACCCGGCGGGAGACCGTCTGCCGGCTGAAGGACGCCGGGTCCGGCCCCGGACTGACCCGTTCCGCCCATGCCGTCCGGCTCGCGTACGAGGAGGTCGGTCCCGGGGCCCTGTGGGTGATCGGCTGTGCGCCGACCGCTCTGGAGGAGCTGCTCACCCTGGACGCCTCCCCCGCGCTCGTCATCGGCCTGCCCGTCGGCTTCGTCGGCGCGGCCGAGTCCAAGGCCGCGTTGCGCGCGAGCGGGCTGCCCGCCGTGAGCAACGTGTCCGAGAAGGGCGGGTCGGCGGTCGCCGCCGCCGCGCTCAACGCCCTGCTGTACCACCCCGTTTCGTCTGAGGAGACCTCGTGACCACCCCGCCCGCCCTGCTCATCGCCGGACACGGCACCCGTGACGACGCCGGAGCCGAGGCGTTCCGCGACTTCGTACGGGAGCTGGGGCGCCGCCATCCCGAGCTGCCCGTCGCCGGCGGCTTCATCGAGCTGTCCCCGCCGCCGCTGGGCGACGCCGTCACCGAGCTGGTCGAGCAGGGGGTACGCCGGTTCGCGGCCGTACCGCTGATGCTGGTGTCCGCCGGGCACGCCAAGGGCGACATCCCGGCCGCGCTGGCCCGCGAGAAGGAACGGCACCCGGGCATCTCGTACACCTACGGCCGTCCCCTGGGCCCGCACCCGGCACTGCTGAGCGTGCTGGAGCGGCGGCTCGACGACGCGCTGGGCTCCTCCGCGAGGAGCCCCGAGGACCGGTCCGACGTGACGGTGCTGCTGGTGGGCCGCGGTTCGACGGACCCCGATGCCAACGCCGAGGTGTACAAGGCGGCGCGGCTGCTGTGGGAGGGCCGCGGATACGCCGGGGTGGAGACGGCGTTCGTGTCGCTGGCGGCGCCGGACGTGCCGAGCGGGCTGGACCGGTGCAAGGCGCTGGGGGCGCGCAGGATCGTCGTACTCCCCTACTTCCTCTTCACCGGGATCCTGCCGGACCGGGTGCGGCAGCAGACCGAGGGGTGGGCGGCCGCGCACCCGGAGACCGAGGTGCGGTCGGCCGATGTCATCGGGCCCGAGCCGGAACTGCTGGACCTGGTGATGGAGCGGTACGAGGAGGCCGTCAAGGGCGATCTGCGCATGAACTGCGACTCGTGCGTGTACCGGATCGCGCTGCCGGGCTTCGAGGACAAGGTGGGGCTGCCGCAGCAGCCGCACTTCCACCCCGACGACGACGGCCACCACAGCCATGGGCACGGGCATCACCATCACGGGGGGCATTCGCACAGCCATGCGCACTGAGGGCACGGGCACGGGGCCGGATCTGCGGCATCACGGGGACGCCGAGGTGCGGGACGAGGGGGCGGCGCTGGTCGACCTCGCCGTCAACGTCCGTGCGGACACGCCCCCTTCGTGGCTGCGGGAGGAGATCGCCGGCTCGCTGACGTCCCTCGCGGCCTACCCGGACGGGCGGGCCGCGCGGGCGGCGGTGGCGGCGCGGCACGGGCTGCCGGTGGAGCGGGTGCTGCTGACGGCGGGCGCGGCGGAGGCGTTCGTGCTGCTCGCCCGCGCGCTGAAGGTACGGCGACCGGTCGTGGTGCACCCGCAGTTCACCGAGCCGGAGGCGGCGCTCAGGGACGCGGGGCACACCGTGGACCGGGTGCTGCTGCGGGAGGAGGACGGGTTCCGGCTGGATCCGGAGGCGGTGCCGGAGGGCGCCGATCTGGTGGTGATCGGGAACCCGACCAATCCGACCTCGGTGCTGCATCCGGCGGGGGCGATCGCCCGACTCGCCCGGCCCGGCCGGGTGCTGGTGGTCGACGAGGCGTTCATGGACGCGGTGCCGGGTGAGCGGGAGGCACTGGCCGGGCGGACCGACGTGCCGGGGCTGGTCGTGCTGCGCAGTCTCACCAAGACATGGGGTCTGGCCGGGCTGCGGATCGGGTATGTGCTGGCTCCTGCGGAGATCATCGCTTCGCTGGAGCGGGCGCAGCCGTTGTGGCCCGTCTCCACGCCGGCCCTGGCCGCCGCCCGGGCGTGCGTGGCGCCGCGGGCGCTGGCGGAGGCGGGGCATGCGGCGCATCGCATCGCGGCGGACCGGGCCCATCTGGTGGCGGGGCTGGCGGAGTTCGCGTCCCGCGGGGTCCGGGTGGTGGAGCCTGCGCAGGGGCCGTTCGTGCTGGTCCGGATGCGGGGCGCTGCCGCTGTACGGCACCGGTTGCGTGAGCTGGGTTATGCGGTGCGGCGGGGGGACACGTTTCCGGGGCTCGGGGAGGAGTGGGTGCGGGTGGCGGTGCGGGACCGGGTGACCGTGAACGGCTTCCTGAAGGCGCTGTCGGCTGTGCTTCCGTAGCCGGGCCCCGCCAGGGGGCTCCGCCCCCCTGCCCGGCGTGACGGCCGAGCGGGGAGCGGTACGGGGAAGTGGCGTCAGCTCTTGCGGCGTCGGGCCACCGTCACCGCTCCCGCGCCGAGCAGCACCAGCGCCAGCGCGCCGCCCGCGACGTACGGGGTCGCTGAGCTGCTGCCGGTCTCCGCGAGGTCCTGTCTGGCTCCCTGGGGCCTCACGTCGGCGGCCGGGTCGTGGCTCGGGACCGGGTGCCCGGTGGGCGGGACCGTCGGGGACTCGCAGGTCGCCTTGGCCAGGGTGACGGTGCCCTCGACGTCGGCGACGTTGAGTCTCAACGGGTTGACGGAGAGCTTGAGCCGGAGTGCGGTGGCGGCGGCCGTGCGGCTCGTGGTGCTGCGCTGGGCGAGGTCGAGGCGCACCTCGCCGACTCCCGGCACCTTGACCTCGGTCGGGCCGCCGGCGGTGAGGGTGACGCGCTTGCCGAGGACGGTGACGGCGCCGAGGACGTTCGCGTCGGCCACGGGCGCCTTGCCGGCCTCGCAGGTGGCCTTCGCGGTGACCGTGCCGACCTCGATCAGGGACAGCAGGGGCAGGCCGGGGACGTGCAGCCGGGCGTCGACGAGCCGGACCGAGCCCTCGGCGCGCCGGGCGGTCACCGTGGCCTTCGCCTGGGCGACGTCCGCGCCGAGAACCGCGAACGGCCGGCCGTCGGCGACGCCGTCGAGCCGGGCGGACAGCGCCGTCCTGTCGGCGCTCCGCGGTGCCTGGACCTCGTCGAGGGAGACCGCGAGCGGGACGTCGACGGTCTTGTCGAGCAGGGACACGTCGAGCCCGGTACGCAGGACGACGGCGGAGGCGCGACCGTGGTCGGTGGTCGCGTGCGCGGCGCCCGCGCCCAGGGCCACGGGCGCCGCGGCGAGGGCGGTGACCGTCACCGCGGCGGCGAGACGGCGTGCGGGCATGCGGAAGTTGTGGCTGTTCAAGGTGGTGGGACCCCCAGTGAAAACATGCTTGGGACCCGTCAACCTTGTACGCCCTGTGGGTGAACGGTCAGCGATCCCGGGTCACTTCACCCGAATGTGGATATCCCGCACATCTCTTCGAATCACCGGGCACGGGCGTTCCCCTACTGCACGATCCGCCCGTTCAGCACCACCCGGCGCGGCGCCGCCAGCACCCGTACGTCCGCGCGCGGGTCGCCCTCGTACACCACCAGGTCGGCCGGCGCGCCCTCGTCCAGGCCGGGCCGGCCGAGCCAGGCGCGGGCGCCCCAGGACGCCGCCGACAGGGCCTGCACCGGCGGGATGCCCGCGGTGACCAGCTCGGCGACCTCCTCCGCGACCAGGCCGTGGGCCAGCGAGCCGCCGGCGTCCGTGCCGACGAACACCGGGATCCCGGCGTCGTGGGCGCCGCGCACGGTGTCGTAGCGGCGCTCGTGGAGCCTGCGCATGTGCGCGGACCAGCGCGGGAACCTGGTGTCGCCGCCGGCCGCGAGCTGCGGGAAGGTGGCGATGTTGACGAGGGTGGGGACGATCGCGACCCCTCGCTCGGCGAACAGCGGGATCAGGTCCTCGGTCAGGCCCGTGGCGTGCTCGATGCAGTCGATGCCGGCCTCGACCAGGTCGCGCAGGGAGCTCTCGGCGAAGCAGTGCGCGGTGACGCGGGCGCCGCGCCGGTGGGCCTCGGCGATGGCGGCCTCGACGGCCTCGCGGGGCCAGCAGGGGGCGAGGTCGCCGAGGTCGCGGTCGATCCAGTCGCCGACCAGCTTGACCCAGCCGTCGCCGCGCCGGGCCTCCTGGGCGACGTAGGCGACGAGGTCGTCCGGTTCGATCTCCCAGGCGTAGTTGCGGATGTAGCGGCGGGTGCGGGCGATGTGCCGGCCGGCGCGGATGATCTTCGGCAGGTCCTCGCGGTCGTCGACCCAGCGGGTGTCGGAGGGCGAGCCGGCGTCCCGGATCAGCAGGGTGCCCGCCTCCCGGTCGGTGAGCGCCTGCTTCTCGGCGGTGGCGGCGTCGACCGGGCCCTGAGCGCCGAGGCCCACATGGCAGTGCGCGTCGACCAGGCCGGGCAGCGCCCAGCCCTCGACGGTCCGGAGGTCCCGGGCGCCGGCGGGGCGGTCGTACGACACCCGGCCCCCGACCACCCACAGCTCGTCGCGGACGTCCTCGGGCCCGACGAGGACCCGCCCCTTCACGTGCAGCACGGCGCCATCGCTCATGTACTGCACCTTAATGAGCTACTGCTCGGGCTTGCCCACCTGGTCCGAGGTCTCCTCCTCCACCTCGGCCATCGCCGGGTCCAGCACCCGGGACAGGAAGTGGCGGGTGCGCTCGTGCTGCGGGTCGCCGATGACCTGCTCGGGGCTGCCGTCCTCGACGATCACGCCGCCGTCCATGAAGACGACCCGGTCGGCGACCTCGCGGGCGAAGCTCATCTCATGGGTCACGACCATCATGGTCATGCCCTCCCGGGCGAGCCTGCGCATCACCGCGAGGACGTCCCCGACCAGCTCGGGGTCGAGCGCCGAGGTCGGCTCGTCGAAGAGCATGACCTCCGGGCCCATCGCCAGCGCCCGGGCGATGGCCACGCGCTGCTGCTGGCCGCCGGAGAGGGAGGACGGGTAGGCCGCCGCCTTCTCGGCCAGGCCGACCCGGGCCAGGTTCTCGGCGGCGATCCTCGCGGCGGTCTCCTTGTCCCGCTTGAGAACCCTGCGCTGCGGCAGCGTGAGGTTCTCGGTGACGCTCAGGTGCGGGAAGAGGTTGAACTGCTGGAAGACCATGCCGATCCGGCGGCGCACGGCGTCGATGTCGACGTCCGGGTCGGTCAGCTCGGTGCCGCCGACGAAGACCTGGCCGTCGGTGGGCTCCTCCAGCAGGTTCACACAGCGCAGCAGCGTGGACTTGCCGGAGCCGGAGGGGCCGATGACGCAGACGACCTCGCCCTGCTCGATCTCCAGGTCGATGCCGCGCAGGACTCGGTTGTCGCCGAAGGACTTGTGCAGGTCCCGGACGCGGATCTCGGGGCGGGTCACTTGATCTCCTCCTGGGCCCTGGCCTCCAGACGGCGGGCGACGAAGCCGAGCGGAATGGTGACCAGCAGGTAGCACAGGCCCGCGACCAGGATGGGCGTGGAGTTGGCGGTCGTACTGGCCAGGTCCCGGCCGTACTTGGACAGTTCGCGCTCCTCCAGGGTCACGCCGAGCAGCAGCACCAGCGAGGAGTCCTTGAAGAGCATGATCAGCTCGTTGGTGAGCGGCGGGAGGATGATCCGGAAGGCCTGCGGGATGATGATGGAGATCATGGCCTTGGCCGGCGAGAACCCGAGGGAACGGGCCGCCTCCATCTGCCCCCGGGGTACCGCCTGGATACCGGCACGGAACGTCTCCGCCATGTAGGCGGCGCCGATGAGGCCGAGGCCGAGGGCGCCCTTGCCGTAGGTGCCGCCCGGAATCTCCGTGCCGGGGAAGGCCAGCGGCACGGCCACCGCGATGAAGACGAAGATCAGCAGGGCGGGCAGACCGCGGAAGACCTCGATGTAGATGCCCGCCAGCCAGCGGTAGGGGCCCACGGAGGACAGCCGCATCAGCGCGATGACCAGGCCGAGTGCCAGTCCGAGGACGAATCCGGACACCGTGTACAGGACGGTGTTCTTCAGCGCCAGGGTGATGACGTCCGGCCACATCTGCCGGGCGATGCCGCCCTGCGCGAACTGGTTCTGCAGCCGCCCCCAGTCCGCCGTGACCGCTGCGGCGATCACGGCGGCGACGAAGACGACGTACTGGATGCCCCGGGACAGCCGGCGCTTACGGGTCCGGGTCAGCCGCTTCTTCCTGGGCCGGAGTTGTACGTCGAGATCGGTCATGAGGCGGCGGGAGAGGCCACGGAGGCGTTGTACGGGCCGATCCACTGCTCGTAGAGCTTCTTGTAGGTGCCGTCGGCCTTGGCGTCCTTCAGGGCCTTGTTGATGGCCTCGCGCAGCGCCGTGTTGCCCTTCTTGACCGTGAAGCCGTACTGCTCGCCGGTCTTGAGGTTGTCGACGACCTTGAACTTGTCCGCGTCGGCCTTGTTCTTCAGCCAGCCCTGGACGACCGGGTAGTCGATGACGACGGCCTGGACCTGGCCGGTGCGCAGGCCGTTGAGGACCGCGTCGGAGGACTCGAAGGAGATGGGGTCGTAGCCCTTGCCCTTGACGTAGTCCTCGCCGGTGGTCTGCGCCTGGGCACCGAGCTTCTTGCCCTTGGCCTTGACGTCGGCGAGCGAGTTGATGCCGCTGTTCTTCGCGACGAGGACGGCCTGGGTGGCCTCGAAGTACGGGTCGGAGAAGTCGACGTTCTTCTTGCGCTCGGGGGTGATCGTCATGCCGGCGGCGGCCAGGTCGCACTGGCCGGAGTTCAGGAACGCGCCGGTCTTGAAGTTCTCGAACGGCGTGTCGACGATCTGCTGCTGGACGCCGAGGTTCTTGGCGACGAGGTCGATGAGGGAGACGTCGAAGCCCTGCACCTTGCCGTTGATCTCCGACTGGAACGGCGGGTACGGCAGGTGGGTGCAGGTGGTCAGTTGACCGGCCTTGACGACGTGGACCCCCTTGACGGTGGCCCCGCTGCCCCCGTTGCCGTTCGAGGAGCAGCCGGCCACGACCAGGACCAGCCCGGCGGTCGCGGTGGTGGCAGCCAGGAGGCGGGTCCGGCGTCCGAGCAGCGTTTTCATGGGGGCCATCTTCTCTGTGGGGGAACTGTGGGTTCCGATTATAAGGAAGAGTTTGAGTCTCTCAAATCAAACCGATGGTTACGGAGCCGTTGGACCTAAGATCGGTGGAGTTGACCCCGGACATTGCCCCGACAACGAAGAGAGCGCCGCCGTGACCCACCCGTTCCTCGACCTGCCTCCGCTGAGTGCCGAGCACTTCGCCGCCATCGAGGACGGGGTCGCCCGGCTGCTGGACACCCGGCAGGACGTGCTGATCACCCAGGGCGAGGCGCTGCTGCCGCTGGAGGGCGCGATCCGCGCGGCGGCCGGTCCGGGCACGGTGGCCCTGAACGTGATCACCGGCCCCTACGGGCAGACCTTCGGCAACTGGCTCCGGGACGCGGGGGCGACGGTGTACGACCTCTCCGTCCCCTTCCACACGGCGGTGACGGCGGACCAGGTCCGGGAGGCGTTCGCCGAGCATCCGGAGATCGACTTCGTGTCGCTGGTGCACGCGGAGGCGGCGACCGGCAACACCAACCCGGTCGCGGAGATCGGCGAGGCGGTACGGGAGCAGGGCGCGCTGTTCTACCTGGACGCGGTCGCCTCCGTGGGCGCGGAGCCGGTGCTGCCGGACGCGTGGGGGGTGGACCTGTGCGTGATCGGTGCGCAGAAGGCGATGGGCGGCCCGGCGGGGGTCTCGGCGATCTCGGTGAGCGAGCGGGCCTGGGCCCGGATGACGGCCAACCCGAACGCGCCGCGCCGCTCCTATCTGTCCCTGCTGGACTGGAAGGAGCGCTGGACCGACGCCGGCCGCGCGGTGCTGCCGCACGCTCCGGCGCAGTTGGAGATGCTGGCGCTGGAGGCCTGTCTGGAGCGGATCGAGTCGGTGGGGCCGGCTGTGGTGATGGACCGGCACCGGAGCGCCGCGCTGGCCACGCGGGCCGGTGCGGTCGCCCTGGGTGGCGGGCTTGAGCCGTACGTCCACGAGGAGAAGGACGCGGCGCCCGTCGCCACGACCCTGCGGGTGCCGTCGAGCGTGGTCGCCTCGGAGCTGGTGGCGCGCGCGCTGGCCGAGGACCCGACGTTGCCGATCGCCGCCGGCGGTGGGGCACTGGCCGAGGAGATGATCCGGGTCAACCATTACGGGGCGGATGCTTCGCCGGAGACCGTGCAGAGGTGCCTGGCGGCCGTTGGGGCGGCCCTCGGCGTGTGACGCCGGGCATGCCGGCATTCTGCGTGAACGAATCGACAGGACCACCGGAGCCTGAATTCAATTTAGTTTCACAATTTCCGCCAATTTCCCGGGTGGTAGCTTCCCATCTTCTTCTGCCCGCTTTTTGCAAGCCTAAACAGGTGAGTTTCCTGGCGGTTTTCTGACGGTTTCCACAGTGTGACACACTCCACAGTGCGGTGCTTTTGCCCCGATTTGATGCGGGTCTATCCGGACATTTCGCCTCCCCTTCTGTGTCGCACAGGGACCGCGGCCGTGCATTTCCTAATTCGCCTCGCTAAATTCGTGCCGCATGACTGCCGCACCCGCAGACCTGATCGTCGACCAGCCGGCGGTGACGGACGGAGCCACGCTCTGGCGTCTCGCCAAGGACTCGAAAACCCTCGACCTGAACTCCTCGTACAGCTATCTGCTGTGGTGCCGGGACTTCGCCGGCACCTCGGCGGTGGCGCGCGGTGCGGACGGGGAGCCGGTCGGCTTCGTCACCGGCTATGTGCGGCCGGAGCGCCCCCGCACGCTGCTGGTGTGGCAGGTGGCCGTCGACTCCGCGCACCGGGGACTCGGCATCGCCGCCGCGCTGCTGGACGGGCTGACCGCACGGCTGACCGCCGAGCGCGGCATCACCGACGTGGAGACCACCATCACGCCCGGCAACAGCGCCTCCGAGCGGCTGTTCGCCTCGTTCGCCGCCCGGCACGGCGCGCGCCTGGAGCGTGAGGTGCTGTTCCCCGCCGAGCTGTTCCCGGACGGTCCGCACGACCCCGAAGTCCTGTACCGCATCGGCCCGTTGACCGACGTCACCCCCCACTGAAGCCCCCGAGGAGCGATTCACCGTGACCATCACCCAGCCCGACCTCAGTGTCTTCGAGACCCTCGAGTCCGAGGTGCGCAGCTACTGCCGCGGCTGGCCCACGGTCTTCGACCGCGCGCAGGGCAGCCGGATGTTCGACGAGGACGGCCATGCCTACCTCGACTTCTTCGCCGGTGCCGGCTCACTCAACTACGGCCACAACAACCCGGTGCTCAAACGGGCGTTGATCGACTATCTGTCCCGGGACGGGGTGACCCACGGCCTGGACATGTCGACCACGGCCAAGCGGTCCTTCCTGCAGACCTTCCAGGATCTGGTGCTGCGCCCGCGCGACCTGCCGTACAAGGTCATGTTCCCGGGGCCGACCGGCACCAACGCCGTGGAGTCGGCGCTGAAGCTGGCGCGGAAGGTGAAGGGCCGCGAGGCCATCGTGTCCTTCACCAACGCCTTCCACGGGATGTCGCTCGGCTCCCTCGCCGTCACCGGCAACGCCTTCAAACGGGCCGGCGCCGGGATCCCGCTGGTGCACGGCACGCCGATGCCCTTCGACAACTACTTCGACGGCACGGTCCCGGACTTCCTGTGGTTCGAGCGGCTGCTGGAGGACCAGGGCTCCGGCCTCAACAAGCCCGCCGCGGTGATCGTGGAGACCGTGCAGGGCGAGGGCGGCATCAACGTGGCCCGGCCCGAGTGGCTGCGCGCGCTGAAGGAGCTGTGCGAGCGGCAGGACATGCTGCTGATCGTCGACGACATCCAGATGGGCTGCGGCCGTACCGGCGCCTTCTTCTCCTTCGAGGAGGCCGGGATCGCGCCCGACATCGTCACCGTGTCGAAGTCGATCAGCGGGTACGGACTGCCGATGTCGCTGTGCCTGTTCAAGCCGGAGCTGGACGTCTGGGAGCCGGGCGAGCACAACGGCACCTTCCGGGGCAACAACCCCGCGTTCGTGACCGCCACCGCGGCCCTGGAGACGTACTGGACCGACGGCTCGGCCATGGAGAAGCAGACCCGGGCCCGTGGCGAGCAGGTCGAGCAGGCGCTGATCTCCATCACCGAGGAGAACCTCGCCGATGTGAAGGAGTACCGCGGCCGCGGCCTGGTGTGGGGCATGGAGTTCCACGACAAGGACCGGGCCTCGCGGATCGCGCGGCGGGCCTTCGAGCTCGGGCTGCTCATCGAGACGTCCGGCCCGGAGGGCGAGGTCGTCAAACTGCTGCCCGCTCTCACCGTCACCCCCGACGAGCTGGACGAGGGCCTGAGCGTCCTCGCCCGTGCCGTCCGCGAAACCGCCTGATCAACTAGGAGTTGCACCACTGTGATCGTCCGATCGTTCAAGGAGATCGAAGGCACCGACCGGCACGTCAAGGCGAAGTCCGGTACCTGGGAGAGCAAGCGGATCGTCCTCGCCAAGGAGCGGGTCGGCTTCTCCCTGCACGAGACCGTCCTGTACGCCGGCACCGAGACGTCGATGTGGTACGCCAACCACATCGAGGCCGTCGTCTGCACCAAGGGCGAGGCCGAACTCACCGACCACGAGGCCGGGACGACGTACACCATCACGCCCGGCACCATGTACCTCCTCGACGGGCACGAGCGGCACACGCTGCGCGTCAAGGAGGACTTCCACTGCATCTGCGTGTTCAACCCGCCGGTCACCGGGCGGGAGGACCACGACGAGAACGGCGTCTACCCGCTGCTCACCGAGCCCGAGGAGGTGTGAGAACCCATGACCGCTGCCACGAACACCGCCCCCGTGAAGGATCTCTACCCGACCCGCGGCGCCACCGAGGTGACCGTCCCGCGTCAGGACCCGGTCGTCTGGGGTTCCCCGGACACACCGGGCCCGATCGCCACGGCCGACCTGCAGGGGTTCGAGCGTGACGGCTTCCTCGCCATCGAGGAGCTGATCACCCCGGACGAGGTCGAGGTCTACCGGCGCGAGCTGGAGCGGCTGGTCACCGACCCGGCGATCCGCGCGGACGAGCGCTCCATCATCGAGCCGAAGTCCAAGGAGATCCGCTCGGTCTTCGAAGTGCACCGGATCAGCGAGGTGTTCGCGAACCTGGTGCGCGACGAGCGGGTGGTCGGCCGTGCCCGGCAGATCCTCGGTTCGGACGTCTACGTCCACCAGTCCCGGATCAACGTCAAGCCCGGCTTCGGCGCGAGCGGCTTCTACTGGCACTCGGACTTCGAGACCTGGCACGCCGAGGACGGCCTGCCGAACATGCGCACGGTGTCCGTCTCGATCGCGCTGACCGAGAACCACGACACCAACGGCGGACTGATGATCATGCCGGGCTCGCACCGGACGTTCCTCGGCTGCGCCGGCGCCACGCCCAAGGACAACTACAAGAAGTCGCTGCAGATGCAGGACGCGGGCACGCCCTCGGACGAGGCGCTGACCGCGCTGGCGGGCGAGCACGGCATCCGGCTGTTCACCGGCAAGGCCGGCTCGGCGACCTGGTTCGACTGCAACTGCATGCACGGCTCGGGCGACAACATCACACCGTTCCCGCGCAGCAACGTGTTCATCGTGTTCAACAGCGTCGAGAACACGGCCGTGGAGCCGTTCGCGGCTCCGGTTCGGCGGCCCGAGTTCATCGGTGCGCGCGACTTCACTCCGGTGAAGTAACCCCCCAGCACCGGGCCGGGGCCTCCTCGTGTGGGACGGGGGGCTCCGGCCCGGTCGTGTCAGCCGGACAGGGCCTCGAGCAGCCGGTCCACGTCGGCGGGGGTGTTGAACAGGTGGAAGGAGGCGCGGAGGTTGCCCGCGCGGTTCGAGACCTCGATCCCCGCCTCGCTCAACTCGGGCTGCCGGGAGCCGAGTCGCGGCACCGAGACGATCGCCGAGCCGGGGGCGGGCACCGGCTCGTGGCCGAGGGCGGCCAGCCCCGCCCGGAACCGGTCGGCGAGGGAGACGTCGTGGGCGTGCACGGCGGCCACGCCCAGTTCCTCGATCAGCTCCAGCGAGCGGCGCAGGCCCGCGAAGGTGAACAGGGCGTGGGTGAGGTCGAACCGCCGTGCGGAGTGGGCGAGTTCGGCGACCGGGCCGTAACAGCTGTCCCACGGCTTCTCGGCGGCGACCCACCCGGCGAGCACCGGGCTCAGCCCGCCGAAGTCCTCGGGGACCGTAAGGAAGGCCGCGCCGTGCGGGCCGAGCAGCCACTTGAAGGAGACCGTGGCGGTGAAGTCGTAGGCGCCCGCGTCCATCGGCAGCCAGCCGGCGGCCTGGGAGAAGTCGACGTAGGTGCGTGCCCCGTGCGCGCGGGCGGCCTCCCGCAGGGCGGCCAGGTCGGCGATGCGCCCGTCGGCGGACTGGGCGGCGCTGACCGCGACCAGCGCGGTACCCGGACGGACGGACTCGGCGATCCGGTCCAGCGGCACCGTGCGGACCTTGAGGTCGCCTCGGACGTGGAAGGGGTTCATCACGGAGGTGAAGTCGTCCTCGGCGGTGAGGACCTCGGCGCCGGCGGGCAGCGAGGCGGCGATCACGCCGGTGTGCGCGGCGACCGAGGCACCGGCGGCCACCCGGGTGGCGGGGACGCCGGCGAGCCGGGCGTACGCGGCCCGGCAGGCCTCCACGTCCTCGTACAGGGGGGTCAGCGGCCGGCCCTCGGCCCGCAGCAGCGCCGCCTCGTGCAGGGCGGCGACGGTACGGGCGGGCAGCAGGCCGTTGCCGGCGGTGTTGAGGTAGGTGCTCTTCGGGGTGAACTCGGCGCGGACGAGGCTCTCGAACGTCTCCGTGGTCTCCATGGGACCACTGTGCGGCCCCGTGAAGTCGTAGTCCATTGCCGATTTTTGCGTGGAACCGCTCAGGAAGCCTTATACGTCCGCGCCGACCTGCGGTTTCAGTGCTGCGGTACCGCGCACCCGTCCGGGCCGCACGCGTCGGCATCCCCCTGGTCGACGAGCTTCAGCGGTGAGCGCTCGCCCCAGGCCTGGGTCAGCGCCTGGGTGAAGACCTCGGCGGGCTGGGCGCCGGAGACGCCGTACGTGCGGTCGAGGACGAAGAAGGGCACGCCGGTCGCGCCGAGCTGGGCGGCCTCGCGCTCGTCGGCGCGGACCTCGTCGGCGTAGCGGGAGGGGTCGGCGAGCACCGCGCGGGCGGCCCCGGCGTCGAGACCGGCCTCCGCGGCCAGCTCGACGAGCCGCTCGTCGCCCTCGGTGAAGACGGACCGCTCCTCGGCGAAGTTGGCCCGGTACAGGATCTGGATCAGCTCGTCCTGCCTGCCCTGCTCCTTGGCGAGGTGCAGCAGGCGGTGCATGTCGAAGGTGTTGCCGTGGTCGCGGCCCCGGGTGCGGTAGTCCAGGCCCTCGGCGGCGGCCTGGGCACCGAGGTTGTCCTCGCCGGCCTCGGCCTGTGCCTCGCTCATGCCGTACTTCCTGGTCAGCATGGTGATCACCGGCTGGACGTCGCCCTTGGCGCGGTCCGGGTCCAGCTCGAAGGAGCGGTGCACGACCTCGACGTCCTCGCGGTGCGGGAAGGCAGCCAGCGCCTTCTCGAAGCGGGCCTTGCCCACGTAGCACCAGGGGCAGGCGATGTCGCTCCAGATCTCGACGCGCATGTCTTCGGCTCTCCAGGTCGTACGGGCGCGGAGGCTCTCTCCGCCGCCGGTACGTGAACGTTCAAACAGCTGTGTTCATTCCCCTTGCACCGAGAAGCGCAGGAAAAGATGGTGGTCGCCCTCGGCCGGCGGGTTCTCCGGGTCGGGGACCCAGCCCTGGCGGGCGTAGAAGGCCTGGGCGCGCCGGTTGTCCACGTGGACGTCGAGGACGGCCGCCCGTCTGCCGTCGGCCCGCCACGCCTCCACGCAGGCCGCGTGCAGGGCCGTACCGACGCCGGAACGCCAGCGACCGGGGTCGACGTGGAACTGGAACAGCTTGACCGTGTCGGCGGGTGCGCCGTCCGGGGTGCGGAAGGAGGCGACGCCGGTGATCGTGCCGTCCTCCGCCACGCACAGCACCTGGCCGTCGGGCCGCTCCACGGCGCTGCGCCAGGCGGCGGCCCAGTCGATGCCGTCGTCCGGGAGGCCGTCGGGATAGTACGTCGAGCGAGCCCGGCGGTGCAGTGCGGCGATGCGCTCCACCTCGGCGGGCAGCGCGGTGCGGATGACGCGGGTCCCTCGCACACGGTCACTGATCATGCAACGAAGGACGCGGGCCGCCTCTGCCGCGGTTCCGAGGCGGGTGAACCGGGTGCGGCGGGCGCAGGGCCTAGTTCCCGTCCCTCAGGTCCTGCGGCCAGCTCGGCCTGAACCCGATGTGGTCGTAGGTGACCACGCAGCCCTCCCCCAGCGGCGACTGGGTCATGAAACCGACCAGGGCCGAGTCGGTCTCCTTCTCGTCCCCCAGCGTGAACAGCCGCACGAAGGTCCAGCGCTCGCCGTCCCGGGAGGCGTGGAAGGCGAAGGCGCGCCCGGTCCGGCTGACCCGCAGCCACGCCGAACTCCCCTCCACCGTGAAGGAGTTGGCGTCGTCGGAGTGTCCCCGGGTGACCACCGTGCAGACGGTGGGCACGTCCGGGGAGTACTCCAGGCACAGCTTGGCCCAGGCCCGCTCGCCGACGTGGACGTAGAGCACGCCCGCGTCGAAGGACGCGTTGAACCCGACGGTGACCCGGGCGATCAGCTGGAAATCGCCTTCCGGCGCCCCGAGCAGCCGGGGCGCGTCGGAGGCGGGGTCCAGGGCCTCCCCCGTGGGCGGGACGAACCGGTCCTGCCGGGGGCCGGCCCATCCGGTCAGCACACCGTCCTCGTACGACCAGTTCCCGTCGGGCCCGTAGGTACGCAGCAGGAAGGGGAGTTCGGGGAGTTCCACGTCCATGGCGCGAGTGTCTCAGGTTCCCTGTCGTAAGGACCGGTGTTCAGCGCTCGAGGCGGCCGTTGAACCGCCGGGGCAGCCCGAGGGGGTTGTCGTCCTTCAGCTCGGCCGGCAGCAGGGCTGCGGGCGCGTTCTGGTACGCGACCGGCCGCAGCCACCGCTCGATGGCCGTACCGCCCACGGACGTGGACGTGGAGGTCGTCGCCGGGTACGGCCCCCCGTGGTGCTGGGCCGGCGCCACCGCGACCCCGGTCGGCCAGGCGTTCACGACCACGCGGCCGGCCAGCGGAGTCAGCTGGGCGAGGAGTTCCGGACCCCGCCCCTGTCCGGCGGCCTCCTCCGAGGACAGCTGGACGGTGGCCGTCAGATTGCCCGGCAGCCGGGAGAGCACCGCCGCGGCCTCCGCCTCGTCGGCGTAGCGGGCCACCACGGTGACCGGCCCGAAGCACTCCTCCAGCAGCAGGTCGTACGCCCCCTCGGAGGCCAGCCTGTCCGCCGGCACACTGAGGAACCCGGCGCTGACGGTGTGTTCGCCGCCCGCGCCCGGGGTGACCGGGGAGTCGACGTCGGCCAGCCGGCCGCGCTCCTCGACCCCGGCGACGAAGTTGTCCCGCATCCGGTGGTCGAGCAGCACCCCCGCCCCGGTGTTGCTCACCGCGGCCGTCAGGGCCTTGACCAGGCCGTCCCCCGCCGCGCCGGACGGCACCAGCACCAGACCGGGCTTCACGCAGAACTGCCCGACGCCCAGCGTCATCGATCCGGCGAGCCCGGTGCCGATCTCCTCGGCGCGCTCGGCGGCGGCGGCCTCGGTCACCAGGACCGGGTTCAGCGAGCCGAGCTCACCGTGGAACGGGATCGGCACCGGGCGGGCGGCGGCCGCGTCGAAGAGGGCGCGTCCGCCCCGTACCGAACCGGTGAAGCCCGCCGCGGCGACCAGCGGGTGCCTGATCAGCTCGACGCCCGCCTCGAAGCCGTGCACGAGGCCGACGACGCCCTCGGGGATGCCGTGTTCGGCGGCGGCCCGGCGCAGCACCTTGGCGACCAGCTCGGACAGGGCCGGGTGGTCGGGGTGGGCCTTGACGACGACCGGGCAGCCCGCGGCGAGCGCGCTCGCGGTGTCGCCGCCGGCGACGGAGAAGGCGAAGGGGAAGTTGGAGGCGGAGTAGACGGCGACGACGCCCAGCGGCACCTTGTAGCGGCGCAGGTCCGGGATGGGCGGGGTCGCCGTGTCGTCGGGGTGGTTGATGACGACGTCGAGGAAGGCGCCCTCGTCGACGATGTCGGCGAAGGCCCGCAGCTGGTAGCTGGTGCGGGCGAGTTCGCCGGTCAGCCGGACCGGGCCGAGGGCGGTCTCGGCGTCGGCGGTCTCGACCAGGCCGTCCCTGGCCGCGTCCAGGCCGGCGGCGGCCGAGCGCAGGAAGGCGGAGCGCACCGCGCGGTCGGCGAGGGAGCCGCGTGCGGCGTGGGCCGCCCGGACCGCCCCGTCCACCTCCTGGGCGGTGGCCTCCACGGCAACCTGCTCACGCTGCTTCCCGGTACGCGGGTCGACACTCCAGACTGGTGCTGCTGCCACCGCGGGTCCCTCCAGTAAGGCCGCAATAACTGGGGCTGACTAGGGCCAACCATCAGCCGCGTTCGATATACTGAACACTGTCTCTGATGATGAATATGCTGCTCGGAGACTATTTCCCGGCGATTGAAGGGGTCAAGGGCGATGTCGGCAGGCGAGACGGGCGGGGCACAGGTCAAGTCCGCGGTACGGACCGTTGAATTGCTCGAGTACTTCGCCGGCAAGCCCGGCATGCACTCCCTCGCGGCCGTCCAGGAGGCCGTGGGATACCCCAAGTCCAGCCTGTACATGCTGCTGCGCACGCTCGTGGAGCTGGGCTGGGTGGAGACCGACGCGACGGGCACGCGGTACGGCATCGGGGTGCGGGCGCTGCTGGTCGGCACCTCGTACATCGACGGCGACGAGGTGGTGGCGGCGGCGCGCCCGACCCTCGACCGCCTCTCGGACGACACGACCGAGACGATCCACCTGGCCCGGCTCGACGGCACCAACGTCGTCTACCTGGCCACCCGCCAGTCCCAGCACTACCTGCGCCCCTTCACCCGGGTCGGGCGCCGGCTGCCGGCCCACTCCACCTCCCTCGGCAAGGCGATCCTCGCCACGTACAGCGACGAACAGGTGCGCAAGCTGCTGCCGGAGACGCTGCCCGCGCTCACCGAGAACACCCTCACCGACCGGGAGAGGCTCATCGAGGAGCTGCACCAGGTGCGGGAGCAGGGCTTCGCGGTCGACCGCGAGGAGAACACGCTGGGCCTGCGCTGCTTCGGCGTGGCGATCCCCTACCGCACGCCGGCCCGGGACGCGATCAGCTGCTCGGTGCCGGTGGCCCGGCTGACGCCCGCCCACGAGCAGATGATCAAGGACGCGCTGTTCGACGCCCGCGACCGGCTGACACTGGCGACCCGCAGGCTCTGAGGCGCGCGGTTCATGGGTTCGCCGCCCGGGCCGTCGTAGGCTCGGGCCCCATGGAGATCGCGCTGCGTGCCGTCGAGGACAGTGACCTGCCGGTGTTCTTCCGGCAGATGACCGACCCGGAGTCCGTCCGGATGGCCGCGTTCGGCCCGGAGAAGCCCTACGACCGGGCGTCCTTCGCGACCCACTGGGAGCGGCTGCGCACGTCCTCCGACGTCCTGCGCACGATCCTGGCCGACGGCGACGTGGCGGGCAACGCGGCGGTCTACGGGCTGGCCGGCGAGCGCGAGGTCACCTACTGGATCGACCGCGCCTACTGGGGCCGCGGTGTGGCGACGGCGGCGCTGCGGGCCCTGCTCGGCGAGGTGCCCGAACGGCCGCTGTACGCGCGGGCGGCGGCCGACAACAGCGCGTCGCTGCGGGTGCTCCACAAGTGCGGCTTCCGCGAGACGGCCCGGGCCCACGGGTACGCGAGCGGACGGGGCCGGGAGATCGAGGAGGTCGTACTCGTCCTGGAAGGCTGAGCCCGCTCACGCCGGACACCGGAGCCCGCTCCTGCTGGAGGGTTGCGCTTCTCCGCCGTGCGGCGGAGGCGGATCGTCGGCGTGCAGGAGGTGAACGCCCCCGGCGCGCGGGAGCGTTGAGGCATGACGATCTCGACCGCATCCGTCCCTGCCGGTGTCTCCGCTCGGCGGCGCTCGCTCCGGCTCGTCGCCGTCGTGGCCTGCGTGCCGTACCTGTCCCTCAAGCTCGCCTGGATCGGCGGGAGCCATCTCGGCATCCCGGACGGCAGCCCGCTGCTCAGGCACCGGCTGACCATGGTGCTCGCCAACGGCCTCACCGTGCTGATGGACGCGGCCGTCGTGGTGCTGGCGCTGCTGCTGACCCGGCCGTGGGGGCGACGGGTGCCGGCCCGGCTGCTCGCGGTGCCGATGTGGCTCGCCGTGGGGCTCCTCGCGCCCATCATGGTCGGCTTCCCGCTGCAACTCGTCCTGGAGGGCACCGGCGGCGGGGGCGGCGGCGCGAGCGACAAGCCGTTCCTCGACGACTGGGTCTTCGGGGTGGTGTACGGCGGGTTCATCGTGCAGGGGCTGGCGCTGGGCGCGCTGTTCGCCGGGTACGCCCGCGAGCGCTGGGGGCATCTGTGGCGGGGCCGGATGCGGGAGCTGCCGGCCGGGGGCGCGGGGCGGGTGCAGCGGCGTACGGCCGTGGCGGCGGGGCTCGTCGCGCTGCTGCCGGGTGCGGTGCGGCTGCTGCGGGCCTGCGGGGCGGCCGCGCCCGACGGCAGCGGCGACCGGTCCCTGCAGTGCGTCTACGTCCTCTTCCTCGTGGCGGCCGTCATCGGTGCGGGGCAGCTCGCCTTCCACCGGGGCGGTGCGCTGCCGGTCGCCGTGCCGCTGCCGCTGGCCTGGACCGGCTCGGGGGCCGTGGCGTGCTGGGGCGGCTGGATGTCACTGGCCACGCTGGTGTCGGGCGACCGGCCGACACCGCTGACCGGCCTCACCTACGCTGGACAGATGATCACCGGCTTGCTCGTGGCGGGCGTCGTCGCCCGCTTCCTCACGGACCGGACCGCCAAGGCGCCGCGGTGACCAGGGCGTTGTGGCTGCTGTTCGGCGGGCGGGCGCGGCGCCGCTGGATCCATCTGATCCTCGGCGGCGCACTCGCCATGCCCTACGTCCTCGTCGGTTCGTTGATCGTCGGACCGCTCACCGGCGTGGACGACGTCTTCCGGTCCCTGCCGCTCCAACTGGGCTCGTTCGCGGTCGGGTTGCCGATCGCCGCCGTCACCTCGCTGTTCCCGCTGACCCGGCCGCTGGAGTCGGCGGCGGTCAGGGCCCTGTGCGGGATCGACGCGGACTCCCTCGCCCACGGCCCGGCCCGGACACGGGCCGAACGGGCCCGTACGGCGGCCTGGTTCACGCTGCACCTCGGCTTCGGCGGGATCCTCGCCGGGATGTCGCTGGCCGTGCCGCCGTTCGCGGTGGTGCTGATCGTGCTGCCCCTGTTCGCCGGGCTCCGCCCTCGGCCACTCGCCCCGCCCCATGTCCTCGACCACGTCTGGGCGTTGGCGCTCTCCCCGGTCGCGGGCCTTGCCACGCTCCTCGCGCTCGCCGCGTGCGCCGCCGGCTGCGGGGCCCTGCTGGCGCGCTGGGCGCCCGCGCTGCTCGGGCCCACCCCCGAGGACCGGCTGGCCGCCGCCGAGGCCCGCGCCGCCGACCTCGCCGTGCGCAACCGGCTCGCCCGCGAGCTGCACGACTCCGTCGGCCACGCCCTGAGCGCCGTCACCCTCCAGGCGAGCGCGGCCCGGCGGCTCCTCGACAGCGACCCGGAGTTCGTCCGCGAGGCGCTCGCCGCCATCGAGGAGACCACCAGGCGCACGGTCGGCGAACTCGACGCCGTACTCGGTGTGCTGCGGGACGGGGACGCGCCGGGCACCGCGCCCGCGCCGACCCTGGAGAGCGACCTGGACGGGCTGCTGCGCCGGACCCGGGCCGCCGGGCAGCCCGTGACGGCCACCGTCGGCACCGACCCCGCCGCCCTGCCGCCGCTGGTCTCCCGGGAGGCGTACCGGATCGTGCAGGAGGGGCTGAGCAACGCCCTGAAACACGCCGGCTCGCCCGTGGCCGTGCGCATCACCACCGACGCCGGGCACCTGGAGATCGCCGTCGAGAACCCCCTGGGTGCCGCCCGGGCTCCCCGGCCCGGCGGCGGCCACGGTCTGCGGGGCATCGCCGACCGGGTACGGCTGCTCGGCGGCACGGTGCGGGCGGGACCGTCGGAGGACTCCTGGCGCCTCGCCGTACGACTGCCCCTGACCACGCCCACGACGCCGCCCGGCCCGCTCACCCCACCGCTTTCGAAGGGATCCGCATGACCCGTCCGGCCCTCCGCATCGTCCTCGCCGACGACGAGCGCATGGTCCGCACCGCCCTGCGTGCCATCCTCTCCGCCGAACCGGGCCTGGAGGTGGTCGGCGAGGCCACGACCGGCGCCGAGGCCGTGTCCGTGGTCCGGGAACTGCGGCCCGACGTCGTGCTCATGGACGTCCGCATGCCGGACGTCGACGGCATCCGGGCCACCGAGCAGATCGTCGGCACCATGGCGCAGCCGCCGCGGATCGTCGTCGTGACCACCTTCGAGAACGACTCCTACGTGTACGACGCCCTGCGCGCCGGAGCCGCCGGCTTCCTGCTGAAGCGATCCGACGCCGAGGCACTGGTGCAGGCGGTACGGCTGGTCGCACGCACCGACAGCCTGCTGTTCCCGTCGGCCGTACGGGCTCTGGCGGCCGAGCACGGGCGGGCGGCCGCCCCGTCCGCGCCCTGGGTGAGCAAACTCACCGGACGCGAGCGCGATGTGCTGCGGCTCATGGCCGACGGACTGACCAACGCCGAGATCGCCGGGCGGCTGGACGTGGGCCCCGCCACCGTGAAGTCGCACGTCGCCGCGGTGCTGGCCAAGACGGGCACCCGGGACCGCACCCAGGCGGTGATCGCCGCCTACGAGGCCGGTTTCCTGAGCACGCGATGAGAAAACGGGGCGTACGGGAACGATCGGCCCCGTCCCGGTCGTCTTCGGAGCGGGATGAACAAGACGATCAGGCGGGCGTCCGTCTTCGCGCTGCTGCTCGTGCTCGCTCTGCTGGTCAGGGCGACATGGGTGCAGTTCTACGACGGCAAGGCCCTCGCGGACGACAACGACAACCGGCGGAACGTGATCCAGACGTACTCACAGCCGCTCGGGAACATCATCGTGGCCGGAAACGCGATCACCGGCTCCACGCGGACCAAGGGGAGCGACCTCGCGTACAAGCGGACCTACACGGACGGCAGCCTCTACGCGGCGGTGACGGGCTACGCCTCGCAGGCGTACGCCCCCACCCAGCTGGAGGGCATCTACAAGGACCTGCTCAACGGCACGGACAACCGGCTGAAGAACGTGCTGGGCACGCTCACCGGCAAGCGCGCCGACCCGGGGAACGTGCTCACCACGATCGACCCGGACGTGCAGAAGGCGGCCTACCGCGCGCTCGGCGGCAAGAAGGGCGGGGCCGTCGCGATCGACCCGAAGACCGGCAAGATCCTCGCGGTGGTGTCCACGCCGTCGTACGACCCCTCCGCGCTGACCGACGCCAACACGGCCGGCATCGCCTGGAAGCAGCTCAACGCGGACCGGGACAAGCCGCTCACCAACCGCGCGCTGCGCCAGCCGCTGCCGCCGGGATCGACCTTCAAGCTGGTCGTGGCGGCGGCCGCGCTGGAGGACGGGCTGTACAAGAACGTGGACGAACCGACCGACAGCCCCGACCCGTACGTCCTGCCGGGCACGGTGCGTCCGCTGACGAACGAGAACAAGTCGGCGCCGTGCAAGAACGCGTCGATCCGCCGGGCCCTGCAGTACTCCTGCAACAACGTCTTCGGCCACATGGCCGTACAGCTCGGCCAGGACAAGGTGAGGGCCATGGCCGAGAAGTTCGGCTTCAACGACGACGCGCGGGACGTGCCGGTGCGGGCCTACGCCAGCGTGTACCCCTCCGGCATGGACAAGGCGCAGACCGGTCTGTCCGGAATCGGCCAGTTCGACGTCACCGCGACCCCGCTGCAGATGGCCATGGTGTCCGCGGCCATAGCCAACGGCGGCAAGCTGGTCTCGCCGCATATGGTGTCGCAGATCACCGACAGTGGCGGTGATGTGTTGCAGAACTACGACGACAGCGCGGACAGCAAGGAGATCGTCTCCTCCTCCACCGCCGAGCAGCTCCAGTCGGCGATGGAGACGGTCGTCAAGGAGGGGACGGGCACGAACGCCCTGATCGACGGCGCCACCGTCGGCGGCAAGACCGGCACCGCCCAGCACGGCGAGAACAACAGCAAGACGCCGTACGCCTGGTTCACGTCCTTCGCCAAGTCCGGCACCAACGGCAAGGAGGTCGCCGTGGCGGTGATGGTCGAGCAGTCGGACGCGGCACGGTCGGAGGTCAGCGGCAACGGTCTGGCGGCGCCGGTGGCGAAGGCGATGATGCAGGCGGCGCTGAAGTGAGCGCGTGGTGAGCAGCCCTCACTTCACCCCGAGGATCTGCTCGACGGGGTCGATCGCGAAGTACACGAGGAACAGCGCCGACACCGCCCACAGCAGCCAGTTGACCTCCCGTGCCTTCCCCAGCACCGTCTTGATGACGACGTAGGAGACGAAGCCCGCCCCGATCCCGTCGGTGATGGAGTAGGTGAACGGCATCGCCGCGATGGTGAGGAACGCCGGGACGGCGATGTCGTACCGGTCCCAGTCGATGTGCTTGACGTGGGTCATCATCAGGAAGCCCACCGCGATCAGCGCGGGCGCCGCCGCCTGGAGCGGGACGATGGTGAGCAGCGGGGTGAGGAAGAGGGCGAGGCCGAACAGGCCGCCGGTGACGAGGTTGGCGAGGCCGGTGCGGGCGCCCTCGCCGACGCCGGCCGCGGACTCGATGTAGGCGGTGTTGGAGGAGGCGGAGCCGAGACCGCCGACGGCGGCCGCGGCGCCGTCGATGAACAGCACCCGGCCGATGCCGGGCACCTGCCCCTTCTCGTCCAGCAGCCCGGCCTCCGCGCTGATGCCGACGATCGTGCCCATGGCGTCGAAGAAGTCGGACAGGATGAGGGTGAAGACCAGCAGGACGGCGGTGAGGACGCCGGCCTTGGCGAAGCCGCCGAACAGGCTGAAGTGACCGATGAGCCCGAAGTCCGGGGCGGCGACGAGCTTGTCGGGGACCTTGGGCGTGGTCAGACCCCAGCTCCTGATGTCGGCGACGGCGTTGATGATGATCGCGACGACGGTCATCGTCACGATGCTGATGAGGATCGCGCCCTTCACCTTCCGCGCGAGCAGCGCGATGGTCAGCAGCACACCCAGACAGAAGACCAGCACGGGCCAGCCGGTCAGGCGTCCGACGGCGCCCAGTTGCACGGGGACGGTGGTGTGCGCGGCGTCCGGGATGCGGCTGACGAACCCGGCGTCGACGAAGCCGATGAAGGCGATGAACAGGCCGATGCCGACGCCGATGGCCTGCTTCAGCTGCTGCGGGATCGCGTTCATGATGGCCTCCCGCAGTCCGGTGAGGACCAGCAGGCAGATGATCAGGCCCTCCAGGACCACCAGGCCCATCGCGTCGGGCCAGCTCATCAGGGGCGCCAGCTGGAAGGCGACGACGGCGTTGAGGCCGAGGCCGGCGGCGATGGCGAGCGGGAGGTTGCCGCCGACGCCCATGACGATCGTCATCACGCACGCCACCAGCGCGGTGGCGGTGACGAGTTGGCCGGTGTCCAGCGTGTGCCCGAACTTGTCCTTGGCGCTGCCCAGGATGATCGGATTCAGGACGAGGATGTAGGCCATGGTGAAGAACGTGGCGAAACCGCCGCGTATCTCCCGGCCGAGCGTGGATCCCCGCTCTGAGATCCTGAAGTACCGGTCCACTGACATGGTCCCACTCCTCGTCACCTGATGATCGACCTGCGAATGCTGGCTGGATTGTTCCCCTGTTCAACCTGTTTCAGGTTTTCCCTGTGTTACGGAATCCGGTTCGGGGGACCGTACGGCGTCCGGGTCACCCGGCACTGCCGGGGGGCGTGCTTACGCGGTGACCGGTGGCTTCGCCGCACAGGGCGGATCGGGAGGTGACGCGTGAGTCGCCGCTGTCGGACTCTCGGACCGGCCGGCGGCCGAAACCCCCGCCACGGCACGGTGCTGCCGGTGACGGGGGCCGGGTACGCGCGGCTGCCGGGCGCCTGCCCGGAGTGAATCAGCTGACGAAGTAGGTCGGGTTCGGCAGCTTGTAGGTACGGCCGGTGTAGCCGCCGTCCAGGTCCGAGTACTGGTCGCCGAAGTCGGCGATGATCGTGTACCCGAGGTCGTCCTCGATGTGCTTGCGGGTGCCGGACTTGTACTGCACGGTCGTGCAGTTCCAGGCGCCCGGGGTGGCGCAGTCGCCCAGGTAGGCCGGCGGGTTGGCCTTGTCCTTGAGGAACATGTGGTCGGTGTCGAGGTTCACATCGGCGCCGACCTTCTTCAGGTTCGCGACCGCGGCGGCGCGCTGTGCCTCGCTCAGCCCGGAGTTGTAGAAGACCTCGACGCCCTTGGACTCGGCGTACCGCACCAGCTCGGGGCTGCCGAAGACGGCCGGGCGGTCGGCGCGGTTCACGTAGTCGTTCCACGTGGTGGGGTTGTACGTGTAGTTGTAGCGCTTCTCGTAGTCCAGGCTGAGCAGCAGCGTGTCGTCGATGTCGAACATGACGGCCGGCTTCTCGCCGTGGTGCCGGGCCTTGCGAGCCGCCTTGTCGATGTAGCGCCTGGCGTCGGCGTCGATCTGCGCCAGGTCCTTGGCGTACGGGCTGTCCGGGGACGCCTGGTAGACGCCGTTGCTGTCGGCGGTCGTGCCGTAGTAGGTGTCGATGTCCTTCACCAACTGCCCGATGTTGTAGGGCTCGTGGGTGGAGTTCGCCGTCGACTGCCCGGCGGTGGCCGCGCCCGCGCCGTACAGGGCGACACCGGCGAGGGCACAGGCGGCACCGGCGGCGACGACTCTGTGGGACTTCCGCATGGATTCTCCGGATCTGGTGGATGAGAGTGATGTACCAGGTCGGAGACTGTCTACGCGCATAACACCCAGCGCTGCGAGGCCTGTTATCCGATCGATACACTTTTCTCCCCTGTCGACGATTTCGCGGTACGTCCCGGGGTGCAGGACATAGGAAGCGCTTGCTGCATACACATGGGTGAAGCGCTTCACCTCTCTCGATGCGGGGGTCAGCCGGCGTAGGGGTCCGGCACGTGGCCCGGCCGGGCCAGGAACTCGAAGTCGCAGCCGGTGTCGGCCTGCGTGATCTGTCCGTTGTGGAGCACGCCGTAGCCGCGCTCGTACCGGGCGGGCGGCGGGGTCCACGCGGTTCGCCGGCGCTCCAGCTCCCCGTCGTCCACGTGGAGATGGAGGCTGCGGGCCTCGACGTCCAGGGTGATGAGGTCGCCGGTGCGCACCAGGGCCAGGGGACCGCCGACGTACGACTCCGGGGCGACGTGCAGCACACAGGCGCCGTAACTCGTGCCGCTCATCCGGGCGTCGGAGATCCGCACCATGTCCCGCACGCCCTGCTTGAGCAGGTGGCCGGGGATGGGCAGCATGCCGTACTCGGGCATGCCGGGGCCGCCCTTCGGCCCGGCGCCCCGCAGCACCAGCACGGTGTCGGCGGTGATGCCGAGCGCGGGGTCGTTGATGGTGCGCTGCATGGTCCTGTAGTCGTCGAAGACCACGGCCGGGCCGGTGTGCCGGAGCAGGTGGCGCTCGGCCGCGATGTGCTTGATGACCGCGCCGTCCGGGCAGAGGTTGCCGCGCAGGACCGCGACCCCGCCCTCGGCCGCGACCGGGTTGTCGCGGGGGCGGATGACGTCGTCGTGGTGCACCCGGGCGCCGTTCAGCTGCTCGCGCAGGGTGTCGTACGACACCGTCGGCCGGTCCAGATGGAGCAGGTCGGTGATCCGGGACAGGAAGCCGGGCAGGCCGCCCGCGAAGTGGAAGTCCTCCATGAGGTACTTCTCGCCGCCGGGGCGGACGTTGGCGAGGACGGGCACGGTCCGGGCGATGCGGTCGAAGTCGTCCAGGGTGAGCTTCACCCCGGCGCGGCCGGCCATGGCGATCAGATGGATCACGGCGTTGGTGGAGCCGCCGAGGCCCAGCACCGTCGTGACCGCGTCCTCGAAGGCCTCACGCGTGAGGATGTGGCTCAACCGGCGGTTGCCGTGGACGAGTTCCACGATCGTCAGGCCCGCCCTGGCCGCCATCCGGTCGTGTCCCGAATCGACCGCCGGGATGCTCGACGCGCCCGGCACGGTCACACCGAGGGCCTCGGCTGCGGCGGTCAGGGTGGACGCCGTACCCATGGTCATGCAGTGCCCGGGGGAGCGTGCGAGCCCGCTCTCCAGCTCGGTCATCTCGCAGTCGCCGATGAGACCGGCCCGCTTGTCGTCCCAGTACTTCCACATGTCCGTGCCGGACCCGAGCACCTCGCCCCGCCAGTGCCCCGGCAGCATGGGCCCGGCGGGGACGAAGACGGCGGGCAGATCGGCGCTGGCCGCCCCCATCAGCAGCGCGGGCGTGGACTTGTCGCAGCCGCCCATCAGCACGGCCCCGTCGACCGGATAGGACCGCAGCAGTTCCTCGGTCTCCATCGCCAGCAGGTTCCGGTAGAGCATCGGCGTCGGCTTCTGGAAGGTCTCGCTCAGCGTCGAGACCGGGAACTCCAGCGGAAACCCGCCGGCCTGCCACACCCCCCGCTTCACGGCCTGGGCGCGGTCCCGCAGGTGCACATGGCAGGGGTTGATGTCGGACCAGGTGTTGAGGATCGCGATGACCGGCTTGCCGAGGTGCTCCTCGGGGAGGTAGCCGAGCTGACGGGTCCGGGCGCGGTGGCTGAACGACCGCAGCCCGTCGGTGCCGTACCACCGGTGGCTTCTGAGCTCTCCGGGCGTCCGGCGGGGCGCGTTCATACGGACCACCGCGCGGCGATGGCGGCGACCTCGGCACGCTCGTCCTCGGGCAGCGGTCTGCTGGGCGGGCGGACGTCGCGGCGGCACAGGCCGAGCGCGGCGAGGGCCTCCTTGACGACGGTGACGTTGTTGGCGGAGCCGTGGGCGGCGCGGAGTTCCTCGAAGCGGCGGATCTGCTCCCAGACCTTCATGGCGGCCGGATAGTCGCCGGATCGAAGCGCTTCAACCATGTCCAGCGAAACGGCCGGCGCGACGTTCACGAGTCCGGAGGTGAAGCCGGTGGCGCCCGCGGAGAAGTAGGAGGGGGCGTACGGCTCGGCGAGGCCGGCGACCCAGACGAAGCGGTCCAGGCCCGCGTCACGGGCGAAGGCGGCGAAGCGTGCGGCGTCCGGTACGGCGTACTTCACGCCGATGACGTTCGGGCAGTGGCCGGCGAGTTCGGCGAGCCGGGCCCCGGTCAGCCGGGAGTTGCGGATGTACGGCACCACGCCCAGCTCGGGCACGGCCTCGGCGATGGCACGGTGGTAGTCGACCCAGCCGGCCGCCGAGACGTACGGGTGGACGGGCTGGTGGACCATGACCATCCCGGCGCCGAGCTCGCGGGCGTGCCGGGCGGACGCGATGGCGGTGGGCAGGTCGTGGCCGACGCCGACGAGGATCGCGGCGCGGTCGCCGGCCTCCTCGACGGTCAGCTCGGCGACCAGGCGGCGCTCCTTGGGGGTGAGGGCGTAGAACTCGCCGGTGTTGCCGTTGGGGGTGAGGGTGCGGATGCCGCCGTCGAGCAGGCGACCCAACAAGGACCGGTGGACGGCGGGGTCGACGGAGCCGTCCGCGGCGAAGGGGGTCACCGGGATGGCCACCACGTCGGCCAGGGCCGCCCGTTGGGCCTCGAACGTCACGCTGCTCATGAATGACCTTCCTCTGCGTGGGGGCCGGCGACCTCGGCCGCCTCGGTGTCCGAGGGGAAAGCGCGCTCGACGAAGGAGGCGATGTGGGTGTGCAGGGCGCGCGCCGCACCGTCCGCGTCGCCGTCGAGGGCGAGCCGGAGGATCTCCCGGTGCTCGGCGGCCTCCCGCTCCCAGGAGGGGTCGGCGGCCCAGGCGACGGCGGAGACCAGCGCGGCCTGGTCGCGGACCTCGTCGAGCATCCGGCCGAGCAGCGGGTTGCCGCACGGCAGGTACAGGGCGCGGTGGAACTCCCGGTTGGCGAGCGACCGTTCGGCGGTGTCGGTGGCGTTGTCGGCCCGGGTCAGCGCGTCGCGGGCGGCGTCGAGGGAGGCTCCCCGCCCGACGGCTCTTCTCAGTGCCTCCGGCTCCAGCAGCAGCCGCACGTCGTAGACCTCGCGTGCCATGTCCGCGTCCACCATGCGCACCGTGACGCCCTTGTACTGGCTCATCACGACGAGTCCGGTCCCGGCGAGGGTCTTCAGCGCCTCCCGCACCGGGGTCTTGGACACCCCGAACTGCGCGGCCAGCTCCGTCTCGACCAGGGCCTGACCGGGCGTCAGCTGCCCGGTGAGGATGCGGTGTTTGATCGCGTCCAGCACGAACTGCGTACGGGACGGGATCGGGGTGGGCACAGAGGTCATGCGGCCCTCTCGGATCTCACATATCGCGTCTCATATATGACGTACGAAGTACGACGCGTTGAAGGTAGGAGGGGGCCCGGGTTTCGTCAATGCTTCTGACAAAGGCCGGTGCTTCCGGCAAGCATCGGTGTTTCCGACCCAGAAGAAGGCGGGCGGCGGCCTCAGACGGTGCGGATGTCGCCCTCGACCGCGGTGTGCGTGGGCCGGCCGGAGACGGCGGCGGCGCGGGCGGTGGCCTCCTCGCGGCTGAGCGTGGGTCCGACGTGGGTGACGAGCAGTTCGCGTACGCGCGCCTGGAGGGCGATGCGGCCCGCGTCCTCCGGCGTCAGATGGACCTGTTCACTGTCGCGATGCCCATCGATGTCCGCCTCGCACAGGAACAGGTCGGCGCGGGAGGCGAGTTCGGTGAGCGCGGCGCAGGGACCGCTGTCCCCGGAGTAGGCGAGCACGCTGCCCTGGCACTCGGCGCGCAGGCCGTACGCCTCGGTGCCGTGGGCGACGGCGCGTGCGGTGAGCCGGAGGTTCCAGTGCCGGACGTCATGGCCGTCGTACAGGGCCCGGAAGTCGAGGACGTCCTTGAGGAAGCCGACGTCCGCCCGCCCGAGGAAGCCGGCCAGCCGGCGGGCGCAGTCCTGCGGGGCGTACACCGGGATCGGCACGGCCGGGGCCATCCCGCCGTAGGCGAACGCGTAGGCGGCCGACAGCAGATCGGCGCTGTGGTCGGCGTGCAGATGGGAGATCCAGATGGCGGTGAGCCGGGCGGGGTCCGTGTGCCGCTGCAACGCGGCGAACGTCCCCGGCCCCGCGTCCACCCACACCTCGGCGCCCCCGCCGGACAGCAGGTACCCGGAGCAGGGCCGGCCGGGGCCGGGGTGCGGGGAGGCGGTGCCGAGGACGGTGAGGGTGAGAGGCATGGGGGGAGAGTACGGCCCCCGGTGGCGTCACCGTCGCCCACCCGGCAAGCGGAACCGGAGCTTTCGGTCACCGTGCGCCGTCCCGGGGCGGGCAGCGTGAGCACCGGGAACAGCGCCCCCAGGGGCGGCACCAGCGCGAGGACCGCCGTCCAGGCGCGCCTCGCCATCACGGAGAACCCGGCGAAGACGACGGCGGCCGGACCGAGCGGGCCCGTCAGGACGGTCGCGATCGCCGGTGCCACGGAGTTTGACGACAGGCCCTAGGCGCGCCATCCCGGATCCCGTCCGCTCAGCCCCACCGCCCGCTCCAGCAGCGGGGCGTCTTCCGCCACCGGGACGACCGGGCCGAAGAGGCCACCGCCGCGGTTCGGGTCCCCGGCCGCCATGAGCAGGAAGCCGTGGGCCGCGTCCAGGGCGGCGGGGTCGGGGGCGTAGAGGCGCCCGATGGCCTGGGCCAGGTCCCAGCCGTGGATGACCAGTTCGTCGGCGACGACCGCACCGGCCACCTCGCCCGGCAGCTCCACCCCGCCCGCGCGGGTCATGCCGGTCCAGGCCGCCGGATCACGCCAGGCGTCGGCGAGTTCGTCCAGGGCCTTGGGCAGCGTCTCGCGCCAGCCGGGGCCGATGTCCGGGACGGCCGCGGCCGGGTTGGTGTCGGTCGTCGGCCCGAGCTCCTTGCGGGCGGCGTCCCGGAAGGCCACGGAGAGCATGTGGATATGGCCGAGCAGGTTCCGCACCGCGAGGTCCGGGCACGGTGTGGCGGCCGTGAGCTGTTCGTCGGTCACGGTTTCGGCCAGCCCCGCCACCATTCTGGTCTGCGGGCCGAGGTCGATCATGGTCATGCCGCTACTCCTTCACGGTCGCACTCCTCGTACGAAGGGCAGACCGTCCGGCCCGCGAAAACTCATCGGTACCCCGCAGCCACTCCCACGGCGACCGTCCGCCGCCCAGGCACCACACCGCGATCACCGGGTCGCACAGCGCGCAGCCGAACGAGGAGTCGTGGGCGAACGGGATGATCGGGTGCCCCTTGAGGTGGTGCACCACGTCCCAGGCCGTGTGCAGCAGCCAGCCGACGCCGATCCAGGCCCAGGAGTCCAGGCCCTTGTAGGCGACGCAGGTGGCCACCGCGGTGAAGGCGAACTCCCAGCCGCCCAGCCCGCCGCCGCTGAGGTAGGCGGCGCCCGCGCCGGCCACCATGACCGCGTTGAGGCGGCGCCGGTGGCGTTCCGGGACGAGGGACATCAGCAGGACGTAGACGACACCGATCAGAATCGGGGCGAGGTAGCGCATGACGACGACGGTAGGTTCGGCCCGGTGCGCGCCCCAGGGGCATTACCGACAGGTTCCGACGGATTGCCGCCGTCGCCCAGGCCTCCGGATTACGGCACCTGACCGATCCGCACCCGCCCGCCTTAGACCCACGATGAGCAGGCATGACGACTTCCCGGACCCTGCTCCGCGTGCTGCGGGACCGCAACGCGGGGCTGTATCTGGCGGCGGTGGTGGTGTCGGGCTTCGGCAACTCCGCGCTGTTCCTGGCATCGGGCGTGTGGGTGAAGGACCTCACCGGGTCCGACGGCCTGGCCGCGCTGTGCCTGCTCGCCATGTGGGCCCCCACCCTGGCCGGCCCGGCGCTGGGCACGATCGCCGACCGTGTGCGGCGGGGCCCCCTGCTGGTGGGTCTGAACGCGGGCCTGGCCGCCCTGCTGCTGACCCTGTGCACCGTGGACTCCCCGGGCGGCCTGTGGCTGCTCTTCGCCGTCCTGCTCGTCTACGGCGCCGCCGAGGTCGTTCATGACGCGGCCGAGCCGGCCCTGGTGACCGCCGCGATCGGGCCGGAGCGCCTCGGCGACTTCAACGGGCTGCGCATGGCCGTCACCGAAGGCATGAAGCTCGTCGCCCCGCTGACCGGGGCGGGCCTGTACACGACCTTCGGCGGTCCCGCCGTCGCCTGCCTGGACGCGGGCACCTTCGCGGTCGCCGCCGGGCTGTACGCCCTGCTGCGGGTGCGCGAGGAGCGGCCCGCCCGGTCCGGCGGCAGATGGCGCGAGGAGACCGCGGAGGGCGTCCGGCACCTGTGGGGACACCCGGGGCTGCGCCCGCTGGTCCGGGCCGGCGGCACCACGATGCTCCTCACGTCCCTGTGCAGCGCGACGCTGTACGCCGTGGTCGACCGTCTCGGCCACTCCCCCGCGTACACGGGCGTGCTGTACGCCGTCCAGGGCGCCGGTTCGGTGGTGGCCGGACTCGTCTCGGGCGCCGCACTGCGGCGGCTCGGCGCGCGCCGGTTCGCGGCGGCGGGGATCGCGCTGACGGCACTCTCGGCGGCCGCGCGTGCCGTGCCGTCGGACGCGGTGGCCCTCGCCTCGTCCGCGGCGGGCGGACTCGGCCTGCCCTGTGTGCTCGTCGCCGCGTTCACCGCCGTCCAGCGGGAGACGCCCGGCCCCCTGCTCGGCCGGGTGACGGCCACCGCCAACACGCTCGTCTTCACCCCCAACGTGATCGGACTGGGTGCCGGCGCGGGCCTGGTCGAACTCGCCTCGCCCGCACTGCTGTTGCCGCTGTACGGCGTGGCGCTGCTGTTGACGGCGGCGTCTCTCGCTCAGCGCGCCGACAGCGCCTCGCGCACCGCGGCGAGGTCCGGGTCCGACGCCACCCCGGCGTGATAGAGGCGCAGTTCGGTCGCGCCCTGCGCACGCGCGCGTGCGGCGTCCGCCGCGAGGGTGCCGGGGCGGCCGCCCATCCCGGTGACGACGGTGAGGTTGGCGGCCAGCACGGTCCGTTCCCCGGCCTGTGCCGCGAAGGGCGCCAGCAAGTCGGTACCAGCGGTGCAGGGCACCACGACGCCGTCCGCGACGGACAGGACGCGGGCGGGGTCGACGCCGGCGTTGGCGCCGCAGTGGAAGGAGACCGGGTCGGCGTGCAGCAGGACCTGGAAGCCGGCCGGTGCGGCGGCGCGCACGGCGGCGACGGCCTCCTCCTGGAGCGTGCCGGCGGTGTCGTCGCGCCACGCGCGCGTGCGGGCCGCGTTCTCCTCGCCGAGCAGCTTCCCGACCGTCGGCCAGCCCTCGTCGTCCGCCGCGCCCCGCCACAGCGGCTCCAGCGCGGCCCGCACGGACGCGGCCAACTCCTCGGGATCCAGATCGAGTTCGGCGTAACCGGCGCGGCAGGACGGGCAGAAGCACAGGGACATCAGGTACTGCCCGGCCTCGCCGAGGCCGACGCCGCCGGTCTTGTCGTGGGCGTGCAGGTGCTGGAGCCCGTACCAGCCGAGGGACTCCAGTTCGGTGCCGTGCGCGCCGGGGCGTACGGCGGCCTCGGCGGCCAGGTCGGTCAGGTACGCGCGCGTGGCGGGCTGGGCGACGCAGGGCGCCCAGGGGTAGTGGTCGCCGTAGGCGTTGACCACGGAGGTGTCCGGATGTTCGGCGCCCATGCGGGAGTTGTGGGCGAGGACGACCCAGGTGTGCACCTCCAGGCCCGCCGCACCCAGGGCCGCCGCCGCCTCGCCGTAGGCGTCGCCCGGGGCCCAACGGCCGGCAGGGTACGGCCTGAGGCCGCGGCCCGCCCAGCGGCTGTCCGGCGGGTAGAGGACGGCCGCGTACTCGGCGGTGACGATGCGGTGACCGGGGTGGCGGGGGGTCAGGGCGCGGGTGGAGTGGTAGGCGGCGGCGAGGGTCACCTGTTCCACGCCGAGCCCGGCGATGCGCGCGGGGGCCTCGGGGTCCCCGTTGACGTCCCAGGGGTAGACGAACGCCGACGCCTTCATGCAGCCTCCTCCACGCCGTACGGACACATGCTCATACGGCCACCTCCGCACCGCACCGACACTCCGTCACACACCCACGGGCCAGACCCGCACCCGACGCACCCGCACACACCCGTCTCCGGACGCCACTCGGCGCCCCGCCACACGCCCCTCTCCGGCCATCACAGCGTGCCCCCGCCACACACCCACCACGGGCCGCACCCGCTCACACGCCCACCGACGCATGACGCGCAACACCCGCCCACACGCCCCCTCCAAACCACACGCAACACCCACCCACAGGCCCCCGGCCGGGCTCGCTCACGCGACCTCCTCCAGCAGCGCGTGGCCCCGCTCGATCAGCTGGGCGAGTTGTTTGACGTGGTCCTCGGTCGGCTCGTGCAGCGGGGGCCGGACCTCGCCGACGTCCAGGCCGCGCAGCCGTACGCCCGCCTTGACGAGCGAGACGGCGTAGCCACGGCCCCGGGCGCGCAGTTCCACGAAGGGACGGTAGAAGCCGTCCAGGAGCCGTTGCAGGGTCACGGTGTCGCCCGCGGTCAGGGCCCGGTAGTAGGCGAGGGCGATCTCGGGGGCGAAGCAGAAGACGGCCGAGGAGTACAGGGGGACGCCGAGGGCGTGGTAGGCGAGCTGGGTCTGCTCGGCGGTGGGCAGGCCGTTGAAGTACAGGAAGTCGCCGGGGCCGTCGCTGCGTACGGCGCTGATGATGCGCTGCATCAGGTCGAGGTCGCCGAGGCCGTCCTTGAGGCCGATGATCCCGTCGGTGCGGGCGAGTTCCGCCACCGTCCGCGGGGTGAAGACGGCGTTGTCGCGCTGGTAGACGATGACCGGCAGCGCGGTGGCCGCGGCGAGCTCACGGTAGTGGCGCAGCAGGCCCTCCTGCCCGGCGAGGACGAGGTACGGCGGCATGGCCAGGAGGCCGTCGGCGCCCGCCTGCCCGGCGAGCCGGGCGTAGCGGGCGGCGAGCGCGGTGCCGTAGCCGGCGCCCGCGACGACCGGGACGCGTCCCTCGGCCGCCGCCACGGCCACCCGGACGCAGGCCTCGAACTCCTCCGGCAGCAGCGCGTGGAACTCCCCGGTGCCGCAGCAGGCGAACACGGCGGCGGCACCGGCGGCGACGCCCCGGCGGACGTGGGTGCGGTAGACGTCGAGGTCGAGCGAGCCGTCCGGGCCGTAGGCCGTGACGGGGAAGAAGAGCGGCCCGCTCGGTTCGCGGAGTCGTTCGGTGAGAGGGGCTGGCGTCACGGGCTCTCCCTTGGGGCACGCCGGTGCTGAGACACGCCGGTGCATGTTTCTGATCCATGTCCATATTTCTGAACGCGACCACGCTACGGGGCCTTCTTGTGGCAGGTCAAGCAGGCAAACTCGCAAGTCCCGGAGCGAATTCACCGACTTCACGCGACACTTGACGATGCACGGCGAAACTCTCTAGCGTGTCCACGTATGTGAACGTCGGCCACAAGGAGAACCGAGGATGCCCGCTCCCCGCACCGTTCTGCTCACCGGCGCCGCCGGCGGGCTCGGCACCCTGATGCGGTCCCTGCTGCCGGAGTACGGCTACACGCTGCGCCTGTTCGACGTGCGCCCCATCGAGGACGAGCCCGACGCGATCACCGCCGACCTCTCCGACACGGCGGCCCTGCGCGAGGCCGTGCGGGGCGTGGATGCCGTCCTGCACCTCGCGGGCATCTCCCTGGAGGCGCCCTTCGAGAAGATCCTGAAGTCCAACATCGAGGGCACCTACAACCTCTACGAGGCCGCCCGCCGGGAGGGCGTGCCCCGGATCGTCTTCGCCTCCTCCAACCACGCCGTCGGCTTCACTCCGGCCCCGCGCCCGGGCGAGCCGCCGATCCCGATCGACACCCCGCGCCGCCCCGACACCTTCTACGGCCTGTCCAAGTCCTTCGGCGAGGACCTCGCCCAGCTCTACTGGGACAAGCACGGCCTCGAGACCGTCTCCGTGCGCATCGGCTCCTGCTTCCCGGAGCCGACCAGCGTGCGCATGCTCTCGGTGTGGATGAGCCCGGCCGACGGCGCCCGCCTCTTCCACGCGGCGCTGACCGCCGAGGAGGTCGGCCACACGGTCGTCTATGGCTCCTCCGCGAACACCCGGCTGTGGTGGGACCTGACCACCGCGCGGGCGCTCGGTTACGAACCGCGGGACGACTCCGAGCCGTACGCCGGGAAGCTGATCGCCGAGCAGGGCGAGCTGGACCCGGGGAACCCGGCGCACAGCCACCTCGGCGGGCACTTCGTGAACGATCCGCCGATCTGGCCGTACTGAGCCTCCTGGGCGCCTCGGGCAACCGTCCGCAGACGCCCGGCGGCGCAAAACGATCGCTCACGCGCGCGGGCGGGCACCGAACGGGCCCGCCCGCCGCCGTGTTCGGGCATCCGGGACGCCCGCTCCCACCCCGGCGGACACGGCCGCGCAGGTCCGCGCCGGGCACCGCCCTGAGTGAACGGGCACGAACGGGCAGTATCGGACCCGCAACAGGCCTGGTCAGCACCGGAGACCGACGGTAGAACTTCCCCCATGGGCCCGAACGGGCAGCTCCACAGGGAAGTGGGTGACGACATGACCATCAGGACGGCGGAGGAACGCCAGCGCGAGATCGTGCGGGCCGCCCGCGCCACCGGCCAGGTCGACGTCACCGCGCTCGCCGTCGAGCTGGGCGTGGCCAAGGAGACCATCCGACGTGATCTGCGCGCCCTGGAGGACCACGGACTGGTCCGCCGTACGCACGGCGGCGCCTATCCGGTGGAGAGCGCGGGCTTCGAGACGACGCTCGCCTTCCGCGCCACCAGCCACGTGCCCGAGAAGCGCCGGATCGCGGCCGCGGCGGCCGAGCTGCTCGGGGACGCGGAGACGGTCTTCGTCGACGAGGGCTTCACCCCGCAGCTCATCGCCGAGGCCCTGCCCGCCGGCCGGCCACTGACCGTGGTGACCGCGTCCCTGCCGGTCGCGGGCGCCCTGGCGGAGGCCGAGCAGATCCAGGTCCTGCTCCTCGGCGGCCGGGTCCGGGCCGGCACGCTGGCCACCGTCGACCACTGGACGACGAAGATGCTCGCCGGTTTCGTCATCGACCTCGCCTACATCGGCGCCAACGGCATCTCCCGCGAGCACGGCCTCACCACCCCCGACCCGGCGGTCAGCGAGGTCAAGGCGCAGGCGATACGGGCCGCGCGCCGCACCGTCTTCGCGGGCGTGCACACCAAGTTCGGGGCGGTCAGCTTCTGCCGGTTCGCCGAGGTCGGGGCGCTGGAGGCGATCGTGACGAGCACCCAGCTCCCGGCCGCCGAGGCCCACCGCTACTCCCTGCTGGGCCCGCAGGTCATCCGGGTCTGAAAGTCCAACTCACCCCCTTCAAGAGTGTTCCTCACCCTCAAGCGCCCTTTATATCCCGATATCTCCAGGAGCGATCCATGCGAACCCAGAGCCGACGGAGGCCGCGAGCCACGCTCGCCATGGCCGCCGCAGGGACGCTGCTCGCCCCGCTGCTCTCCGGCTGCTGGGTCGGTGCGGGCGGGTCCGGTTCCGGCGGCGACTCCATCAACGTGCTGATGGTCAACAACCCCCAGATGACCGAACTCCAGAAGCTGGCCCCCCGCTTCACCAAGGAGACCGGCATCAAGGTCAACTTCACGGTCCTGCCCGAGAACGACGTCCGCGACAAGATCAGCCAGGACTTCGCCAACCAGGCCGGCCAGTACGACGTGGCGACCCTGAGCAACTACGAGATACCGATCTACGCCCGCAACGGCTGGCTGCACGAGATGAACTCGTACGTCGCCAAGGACCCCTCGTACGACGAACAGGACGTCCTCGGGCCCATGCGCCAGTCCCTGACCGCCTCCGACGGCAAGCTCTACGGCCAGCCCTTCTACGGCGAGTCGTCCTTCCTGATGTACCGCAAGGACGTGTTCGCGGCGAAGGGCCTGACGATGCCGGCGCATCCGACCTGGACGCAGGTCGCCGACCTCGCCGCCCAGGTGGACGGCGCGCAGTCCGGCATGAAGGGCATCTGCCTGCGCGGCCTGCCCGGCTGGGGCGAGATGATCGCGCCGCTGACCACGGTGGTGAACACCTTCGGCGGCACCTGGTTCGACAGGAACTGGAAGGCGCACCTCGACTCCCCCGAGTTCGAGAAGGCGACGAAGTTCTATGTCGACCTGGTCCGCAAGCACGGCGAGTCCGGCGCCGCCCAGTCCGGATTCGCCGAGTGCCTCAACGACATGACCCAGGGCAAGGTCGCCATGTGGTACGACGCCACCTCCGCGGCCGGCCTGCTGGAGGCGAAGGGCTCCCCCGTCCAGGGCAAGCTCGGCTACGCCCCCGCCCCCGTGGAGAAGACCCCGTCCTCCGGCTGGCTCTACACCTGGGCCTGGGGCATCCAGAAGGCCTCCCGCAACCCGGACAAGGCCTGGAAGTTCGTGTCCTGGGCGTCCGGCAAGGAGTACGAGCAGCTGGTCGGCCGGACCAGCGGCTGGCCGAACGTCCCGGCGGGCAAGCGGGCCTCGACGTACACCAACGCCGACTACCGCAGGTCGGCCGCCGCCTTCCAGGACATGACGAAGCAGGCCATCGAGAGCGCCCGCCCCGACGACCCCGGCGTGCAGCCGCGTCCCGCGCCCGGCATCCAGTTCGTCGACATCCCCGAGTTCACCGACCTCGGCACCAAGGTCTCCCAGGAGATCAGCGCGGCCGTCGCCGGACGCCAGTCCGTCGAGACGGCCCTGAAGAACTCGCAGGCGCTCGCCGAGAAGATCTCCAAGGAGTACGAGGGACGATGACCGCGACGACAGCACCGCTTGCGACCACACCGGTACGCGCCACCCGGCAGCCCTCCGCCCGGCTGCGCGCCTGGGCCACCCGAGCCCCCCTCATGCCCGCCCTCGTCTTCATGATCGTCGTGACCCAGCTGCCGTTCGTGGCCACACTGGTGATCTCCTTCTTCGACTGGAACGCCCTCTACCCCAAGGCCCGCCACTTCACCGGCCTGGACAACTACCGCCAGGTCCTCACCGACGCCGATCTGCGCCACTCGGTCTGGACGACCGTGCTGCTCACGGTGACGGTGGTGCTGGCCAGCCTGGTCCTCGGCCTGGCGCTGGCGCTGCTGCTGGACCGCAGGTTCCTCGGCCGGGGCGTCGTACGGACCCTGCTCATCGCCCCCTTCCTGGTGGTGCCCGTGGCCGCGGCACTGCTCTGGAAACATGTGCTCTACAACCCCGAATACGGCCTGCTCAATGGGCTGTTGCACTATGTGGGCGGCCCACAGCCCGACTGGATCTCCAACACCCCGCTGCTCGCGGTCGAGGCCTCCCTGGTGTGGCAGTGGACGCCGTTCATGATGCTCATCCTGCTCGCCGGACTGCAGAGCCGCGACCCCGAGCAGATCGAGGCCGCGCGGGTCGACGGCGCGAACGACTGGCAGGTCTTCCGCCATCTGACGCTCCCGCACCTGCGGCGCTATCTCGAACTCGGCGCCCTGCTGGGCTCGATCTACATCGTCCAGAACTTCGACGCGGTCTTCACGATCACGTCCGGCGGACTCGGCACCGCCAACCTGCCCTACACCGTCTACCAGAGCTTCTACCAGGCCCACGAGAACGGCCTCGCCTCGGCCGCCGGCGTCCTGGTGGTCATCGGCTCGATCGTCATCGCGACCTTCGCCCTGCGCGTGGTGTCGTCCCTGTTCCGCGAGGAGGTGTCCCGCGCATGAACGCCGTGGTCCGCCGCAACGGTCTGGGCCTCGTGGCCTGGCTCGTCGGGATCGTGTTCTTCCTGCCCGTCGCCTGGATGGCGCTGACGTCCTTCCACTCCGAGGCGGACGCGGCGACCAACCCGCCGTCCTTCGCCGCCTCGCTGACCCTCGACGGCTACCGCGAGTTCTTCGGGGCGGGCGGCGGCGCGAGCCCCTGGCCGGCGCTGGTCAACTCCACGGTGGCGTCCGTGGTGTCGACGGTCTGCGTGCTGCTCCTGGCCCTGCCGGCGGCGTACGCGCTGTCGATCCGGCGGGTACGGAAGTGGACTGACGTGCTGTTCTTCTTCCTGTCCACGAAGATGCTGCCGGTGGTGGCCGGTCTGCTGCCGATCTACCTGTTCGCGAAGAACACCGGGATGCTCGACAACATCTGGCTCCTGGTCATCCTCTACACCTCCATGAACCTGCCGATCGCGGTGTGGATGATGCAGTCGTTCCTCGCCGAGGTCCCGGTGGCGGTGATCGAGGCGGCGCAGATCGACGGCGCCCGGCTGCCGACCATCCTCGCGCGCGTGGTCGCCCCCATCGCCCTGCCCGGCATCGCCGCCACGGCCCTGATCTGCTTCATCTTCAGCTGGAACGAACTTCTCTTCGCCCGAGTCCTCACGGGCGTGGTCGCCGAGACCGCCCCCGTCTTCCTGACCGGCTTCATCACCAGCCAGGGCCTGTTCCTGGCCAAGGTGTGCGCCGCGTCGCTCGTCGTCTCCCTGCCGGTGCTCGCCGCGGGGTTCGCCGCCCAGGACAAGCTGGTCCAGGGCCTGTCGTTGGGAGCCGTGAAATGAAGGCCGCCGTCATCGAGTCCGTGGGCCGCGCCGTCGTCACCGAGGTGCCCGATCCGACGCCGGGACCCCGCGAGGTCGTCGTCGAGGTGGCGGCCTGCGGCCTGTGCGGCACGGATCTGCACATCCTTCAGGGTGAGTTCGCGCCCAAGCTGCCGATCGTCCCCGGGCACGAGTTCGCGGGCGAGGTGGTCGGGGTCGGCAGCCAGGTCACCGAGGTGGCGGTCGGTGACCGGGTGGCCGTGGACCCCTCCCTGTACTGCTACGAGTGCCGGCACTGCCGTACCGGCCACAACAACCTGTGCGAACGCTGGGCCGCGATCGGCGTGACCACGGCGGGCGGCGCGGCACAGTACGCCGTCGCCCCCGTCGCCAACTGCGTGAAGCTGCCCGAGCACGTGCGCACCGAGGACGCGGCCCTGGTGGAGCCCCTGTCCTGCGCGGTGCGCGGCTACGACGTCCTGCAGTCGCGCCTGGGCGCCCACGTGCTGATCTACGGCTCCGGGACCATGGGCCTGATGATGCTGGAACTGGCCAAGCGCACGGGCGCGGCGAGCGTGGACGTGGTCGACGTGAACCCGGCCCGGCTGGAGACCGCCCGTCTGCTCGGCGTCTCGGGCGCCGCGGGCAGCGCGGACGAGCTGGACCGCCCGCAGGGCTGGGACGTGGTCGTGGACGCGACCGGCAACGCGGCGGCGATCCAGGACGGCCTGGACCGGGTGGCGAAGGCCGGTACGTTCCTGCAGTTCGGGGTGGCCGACTACGCGACCCGGGTGACGATCGACCCGTACCGCATCTACAACCAGGAGATCACCATCACCGGCTCCATGGCGGTGCTGCACAGCTTCGAGCGGGCGGCGGAGCTGTTCGCGAACGGGGTGCTGGACCCGCAGGTGTTCATCAGCGACCGGATCCCCCTGGCGCGCTACCCGCAGGCCCTGGAGCAGTTCGCGGCGGGCGTGGGGCGGAAGATCGTGGTCGTCCCCTGAGCCGCCTCGGGGTGGGGACCCTGAGCCGAATGGGGGTCGGGTAAGGGAACGGTAAAGCGGTGTCGTTCGTTCACCCGGCATGACAGCTATGACCCCTGGCTCGAACATCCCTCTCCCCGCCACGCGCGTGACGGTGGACGTCGCCGCTCCGGTGCGGCTCGACGTGTCGGGCCTGCTGCTCACCGCCGACGGCAAGGTGCGCTCGGACGACGACTTCATCTTCTACAACCAGCCGGCGGGGCCGGGCGTGACGTACAGCTCCGGCGGCGGTGCGGCCCCGGACGCGATCACGGTCGACACCGCCGCCGTCCCGCCGGACATCGAGAAGATCGTGGTCACGGCCAGCCCGGACGCGGCCGGCCAGACCTTCCAGGGCATCGAGCCCACGGCCACGATCCGCGACGCGGACGCCGGCGCGGTGCTGGCCACGTTCACCCCGCCCCAACTGGGTGCGGAGACGGCGCTGGTCGTGGTGGAGATCTACCGCCGGGGCGGCGTCTGGAAGGCCCGCGCGGTCGGCCAGGGGTACGCCAACGGGCTGGCCGGCATCGCGACGGACTTCGGGGTGACGGTGGAGGAGCCGGCGGCGGCCCCGCCGCAGCCGACAGCCCCGCCGCAGCCGACAGCCCCGCCGCAGCCGGCGGCTCCGCCGGCGCCCACTGTTCGGACACCGGTCACCCCGCCCGCCCCGCCGGCCGCCGCTCCCCCGGTCCCGACCGCCCCCGCGCCGGGCGCCGGGAAGATCAACCTCGACAAGGGCCGGGTCAGCCTCCAGAAGAACCAGACCGTTTCCCTGGTCAAGGGCGGCCGTCCGCTGCTCTCCCAGGTCAAGATGGGGCTCGGCTGGGAACCGGCGTTCCGCGGTGCGGACATCGACCTGGACGCCTCGGTCATCGCCTACGGCGCGCAGCGCAACCACCTCGACAGCTGCTACTTCGGCAAGCTGACGATCCTGAACGGCGCGATCAGGCACTCCGGCGACAACCTCACCGGCGAGGGCGCGGGCGACGACGAGGTGATCACGGTCGACCTCGGCCGTCTCCCGCAGGAGGTCACCGGCCTGGTCTTCACGGTCAACTCCTTCTCCGGGCAGAAGTTCACCGAGGTCGCCAAGGCCTACTGCCGTCTGCTGGACGCCACCACCGGCGAGGAACTGGTCCGCTTCGACCTCACCCATGCCGAGCCCCAGACCGGCGTGATGATGGCCAAGCTCGTCCGCCAGTTCTCGGGCGAGTGGGACATGACGGCGGTGGGCGACTTCGTCAAGGCCCGGACGGTGAGGAACATGGTGGAGCCGGGGGCGCGGGCCCTGTAGACGGCCGTACGACAGCCGGCGGCGCCCCCTCGTCGGGGGCGCCCGGCTCTCAGGCCTTCCCGGCCGGACGCAGTCCCTCCGTCAGCAGCGACAGATAGCGGCGGATCTGCCTGCCCTGCCCGTCCGCCAGCTCCGACGCCGACGCCACGCCATGGGCGAGGCGCAGGACCTCGATCGGCTCGACGTCCCGCCGCAGGCTGCCCTCCCGCTGGGCGGCCTCCACCAGCCGCCGCGCCGCGTCCTGCATACGAGTGCCGCAGGACGTGGCCGCGACGGAGCTGCCGTCGGTGACGGCCGAGCCCAGGAGGGCCTTCAGGCCGCGCACCTGGATCGCCCCGACACACACTTCGTCCAGCCACTCCATCAGCGCCTGGCCCGGCGGCAGTTCGTCCGCCAGCTCGTCGGCGCGTGCGCCCAGCGCCTCGATCCGGTCCACGTACGCGGCCTCCAGCAGCGCCTGGCGGGTCGGGAAGTGCCGGTAGAGCGTGCCGGAGCCGACCCCCGCCCGCTTGGCGATGTCGTCCAGCGACGCGTTCTCCCCGTGCTCGGCAAAGGCCTGCGCCGCCACCTTCAGCAACCGCTCGTAGTTGCGGCGAGCGTCCGCGCGCATGGGCCTGACCTGCGGCATCCAGAAACTCCTCGCCAACCGGGGATTCTCCCCGAACCCTATCGGGACCCGGTCCGCCCGGTCAGTGCCGATCCGGCGGCTCGTAGCCGCCGGCCGCCGGGTCCGGTCCGGGGTGGCGGCGTACGGCGCCGGTGCCCAGGCCGATCGTGGCCCGCGTCCGCATGGGGCCGTCGCCACGGCGGGACAGCACGGCGATCTCGTCCACACGTGCGTGCAGCACGCCGAGCCGGGCGGCGCATTCGGCCGCGAGGACGCCCGGGGCGCGGGTGCGGCCGAGCGAGAGGTGCGGGGTGAAGCGCGGGAAACGGTCCGTGCAGTACGGGAAGGGCTCCGCCAGCAGGCGCCGCAGCTCCGTCCAGGGCGCGGCGCCGGCCGCCGCGGGGTCGAGCCACACGGTGGAGTAGGACCGGTGGCGGAAGGAGCGGACCCCGCCGAGCCGGACGTCGAAGGGCGCGCACTCCACGGCCGCGGCGGCCAGCAGGGGCAGGGCCGCCGGGAAGTCCTCCTCCGGTACGAAGCCGAAGATCAGGTTCACATGCGGCGGCCAGCGGCTGATCTGCGGGTCGTGCTCGGCGCGGATGCGCTGGATGGCGGGCCACAGTTCGGCCGGGGGCAGCCAGGCCACGGCGGTCCGGGGTGTGGGGGCCGACTCGACGCGACCGGGGGCCGCCCCGCCGGCCCCCGGCGCGTGATCCGGCCGCTCACCCAACCCAGGTACTCACGTCCACCCAGGCGCGGGAGAAGCGGTGCTTGTGACAGGGTTTCGAGGGATGGTGCTTGTGACACGGTTTCGACTCGTGATGCTTGCGGCAGGGCTTGTGCCCATGGTGTTCGTGTCCGGGCTTCGACTCCTCGTGCCTGTGCGGCGCCTCCCACGTGACCACGGCGGTGGCCTGTGCGGAAGCCACGGCGGAAACCTGGTACGGGCCGTCGTCGCCGTCGGCGAAGCTCGCGCCGGCGCCCAGGGCGGACAGTCCCGCCACGACGGCCGCCACGAGTGCGGCCCGCTGAAGTGTGCGCATAGGGTGACCTCTTCTCATCTGAGCGTGAAGTATGACTACTCGGCGTGAGAATAGACACACATAGGGTAGGCGTGCGCGATCTGCGACCGGACGCGCCGTGTCGGCCTGGAACAGGGCGCTGTAGGCGTTCAGCGCCGGCTGCCCGCCGAGGTGGGCACAGGGTGTGGCCCGCACCCCGCGTGAAGTGCGGGCCACGCTTCGACGGCGGCCGGAGGCCGGGACCTCAGGCCTGCCACGGCCAGCGGCTGTCGTGAGCCGCTTCGAGCAGGGGCACCATCCGGAAGGCCGCGTCCGAGAGGCCGCCGAAGGTGTGCCGGTTTCCCGAGCCCGACGGTCCGTGGCCCGCCCGGTAGCCCTCCAGGTTCCAGGTGTAGACGGGCACATGGGCCGGGATCAGGTCGGTCGGGTCGCCGTGCCGGTTGGGGGCGTACTGCTCGTCGGTGACGATCAGCACCCGGTCGTGCTTCCGGTAGTGCCGGCGCACCGCGTCGGTGGTGTCGGTCCCGCCCAGGTCGCCGAAGCGCTCCAGTATCTTCAGCACCGACTCGCCCTTGCGGAACGGCACCTGGGCGCTGGTCGAACCGAACTGGACGAGGTCGGCGTCGGCCGCCCGCAGCGCGAGGGCGGTGCCGAAGATCGCCGCCGCGTCCGCCCGGCTGAGCTCCGAGCGATCGCGCGACTGCGCCCAGAACATCGAGCCCGACCGGTCGACCAGGACCAGCGTCCGGCCCGGCAGCGCGGGCACGTTGGCCAGCGAGTGGCCGAGCGCCTGCTCCAGCGGGTACGACCAGCGCAGCGACGGCGCGTGCCGGTAGGCGGCGAGGTAGCGGAAGGGGAACTGCCGCGAGCGCGCCACCTGCTCCGGGTCACTGATCTTCGCCGCCACCCGGGCCGCGACCTCGTCGGACACCCCGGCCTCGTCGAAGTTGCGCAGGTTGCGCAGCAGTGCCATCGCCCCCATGGACGGGATCACGGACTCCCAGGCCGCGTGGTCCATGGGGCCCTGGAGCCAGCCGGCCAGCGCCTCCCAGGTGATGCCGGCCGCCGCCAGCCGCTCGGCGCCGCCGGGCGAGGTGACGACCGCCCGCCGCTCCTGGACCGGCAGTGCCATCAGCTCGCGGTGCGCGCCGAGCACGGGCAGGGACGCGGGCGGCACGGCGGTGTCCGGGTGGTGCCGGCGGTCGAGCGCGTACTGGAACAGCTCGCCCTGCCACGGCTTGTCCGGGTCCGGTGCCGCGTGCACCAGGTTGAGGATGTCGCCGAAGCGGTAGCCCTTGGACGCGGTGTCGTACTTCAGCAGCGACTTGGGGTGGTACAGCCGTCGTACGGCGTCGGCGACCCCCCGCTTGACGGGCTTGGGCACGGCACGGCCGTAGGTGGAAGTCCAGTACGCGAGCAACTCGCCGGGCTCGTCCGGGCGCTGGAGTACGCGGTCCACGACCTGCCGGTTCGAGGGTCCGCCGGTCGCGCCGGCCGTCAGACGCGCCTGCACGTACTCGGCGGCGCCCACGAGCGACGCCGTCCGCATCTGGCCCTCACCCCGCAGCCAGCCAAGCAGGCCGGCCGTCCACTCCGGGTCGCTGACGGCGAGGTCACGCACGAGCCGGGCGAACCGGTCGTCGCGGTCCTTGGCGTTCTCGTAAAAAGTGCCCGCGAGGAAGTGGGACACCGCCAGCAAGAAGAGTTCCGAGCGCGGGTCGCGCTCCTGGCCGCGGCCGCCCTCGTAGGTCCGCATGATCCGGCCGGTCGACGTCACCGGCGACTTCGGCTGTGCCTTGGCGGTACGCGTGTTGAATCGCGCCATGGTGAATTCCCCCGAATTCCTTCGTGTTTCGGAGGGAGGCACAGCAAATGGAGGGTGTCCGAGGTCAGGGGTCGGCGGCGGACTTTACCCAGATGCTCTTCCGATTGAGCTACACCGACCCGAAGTCGATGACGGGACTCGAACCCGCAACCGTCCGATCCAATGAAGTAACCGCTGCCTGCGCACCGGACACCCACCATGTGCTGCGCCTCCCGAGATCAAGTCGGCGGCGGTTCCGGATCCTCTTTGCCAAAGAAGTAACCGCAGCCTGCACACCGGGAGGTGCATGAAGTCTTCCGTGTCCAGAGATCGAGGTCGGCGGAACCGACGTGTTGGCGCTCTAACCCCTGAGCTACACCGGCCCGTTGAGCCGGTGGCGGGACTCGAACCCGCGGCCTCCCCATTAAGAGTGGAAGTAGGTCCTGCCTGTCGCACCTGGACGTGGATCACTCTAGGAGGGGAGCCAAGGGACGAGCCAGCGAATTAATTCGGGGCCGTCTGACGCGGAGTTCAGCCGCGCTTGACGGGCGTCGGGCGTACGTCTAACACCGCTGCCGCTTCCAGGGCCCGGTGATCGCGAGCATGATGCCCGGCTCCTGGATGTTGGCGAACAGGGTCGCGCCGTCGGGTGAGAAGGTGACGCCGGTGAACTCGCTGTACTCCGGCTCCGCTTCGGTGCCAAGGTTGAGCTCGTTGCGGGCGATCGGGTGGGTGCGGCCGCCCTCGGTGGCGCCGAACAGGTGCTGGACGCCCTCGCCGTCCTCGGCGACGACCAGGCCGCCGTACGGGGAGACGGTGATGTTGTCCGGGCCGTCGAAGGCGCCGTCCGTCGCGGGGTCCGGGTTCACGCCGAGCAGGACCTTCAGGGTGAGCGTGCGGCGGCGCGGGTCGTAGAACCAGACCTGGCCGTCGTGCTGGACCGGGCTCTCCGCGCGGGCGTAGGAGGAGACGATGTAGGCGCCGCCGTCGCCCCACCACATGCCCTCCAGCTTGCGGGCGCGGGTGATCCGGCCGTCGGTGAACTGCTTGCGGACGGAGACGGTCCTGGCGTCGCGGTCGGGGACGTCGATCCAGTCGACGCCGTAGACCGTGCCAGTCTTCGTGGCGCGGGAGAGGTCGTCCACGTACCTGCCGCCGGAGTCGAAGCACCTGAAGGCCTGCAGAACACCCGCGTCGTCGGCGAGGGTGCGCAGCCTGCCGCGGCCGTGGCGGAAGCCCTCCGGCGGGGTCCAGCGGTAGAGCAGGCCGTTGGGTCCGGCCGCGTCCTCGGTGAGGTAGAGGTGGCCTCGCTTCGGGTCGACGACGACGGCCTCGTGGGCGTAGCGGCCGAGGGCCTTGATCGGCTGGGGGTCACGGTTGGCCCGGCGGTCCTCCGGGTCGACCTCGAAGACATAGCCGTGGTCCTTGGTGAAGCCGTACCGGCCGGCCTTGTCCTCGGTCTCCTCGCAGGTCAGCCAGGTGCCCCAGGGGGTGCTGCCGCCCGCGCAGTTGGTGGCGGTGCCGGCGATGCCGACCCACTCGGCGACCTCGCCGCCGCGGCGGACCTCGACGACGGTGCAGCCGCCGGCCGCCGCCGGGTCGTAGACGAGCCCCTCGGTCAGCGGCACCGGGTGCGGCCAGTCGGCGCGGGCGCCGGCGAGTTCGTGGTTGTTGACGAGGAGGGTCGTGCCGCGCGGGCCCTCGAAGGTGGCGGTGCCGTCGTGGTGGGAGGGGGTGAACTCGCCCGATTCCAGCCTGGTCCTGCCGCTGTAGGTGATGATCCGGTAGGTGAAGCCCTCGGGCAGGGCGAGGATGCCGTTCGGGTCGGGTACCAGCGGGCCGTAGCCGATGCCCGGGTGGTCTCCGTGCGCCGGCTCCGCCCCGGCGCTGTCGGTGTCCGTCGCAGCGAGGGCGTTCGGCGCCGAGGCGAGGGCGTCGACGCTGCCCGCCAGGGCGACCCCGGCACCGGTGATCGCAGATCTTCCGGCGAAGTCCCCGCGGGTGAGCGACATGGTGTGTCTCCTGCAGACGGTCGGAGTGCCGTGGAGGGTGGCGGACCTCGGTCCGGCGCACACGCTCCCGCCACACCTTGAACGGGAGCTGAACATCGGGCTGCTCCAGGGGCCCTTGTTCACGAATCCGTACACACCGGCCCACGACCGACTCAAGGAGTCGTCAAGCGCTGTGCTGCGAACGCGCCTTGAAGGCGGCCTTCCGCGCCTCCTTGGCCACCTTCTTGTCCGGGTGCAGCCGCCCCATCGCCTCCAGCACGTCGGCCGTGGCCGGGTGCTCCACCCGCCAGGCCGCGGAGAAGAACCCGCCGTGCTGTGCGGCCAGCCCCTCCACCAGCGCCTGCAGTTCCTCGGAGTTGCCCTCGGCCGCCAGTTGCGCGGCCACCGTGTCGATGGTCAGCCAGAACACCAGCTCCTCGGACGGCGCCGGCACCTGAGCCGCACCCCGCTCACTGAGCCACACCCGGGCCAGGCCGCCCAGTTCCGGATCGTCCAGCACCTCCCGCAGCGCCGGCTCGGCCTCCGTGCCGATCAGGGACAGCGCCTGCTGGCAGCGCAGTCGGCGCAGCGGCGCGCCCGCGTCCGCACCGCGTGCCGCCGCCAGCAACTCCCGTGCCGCGGCGAGGGGTTCCCGCCGGGCGAGCCACTGTTCGGTCTCGGCGCGCGCCGCCGACTGGCCGAACGCGGCCGTGCCGTCGAGCAGCGCGTCCGCACCCTTGTCGGCGAGTTCACCGACGGCCGGTGCCTGGAACCCGGCCTCCAGCAGCCGCGCCCGCAGCCCGTACGCGCCGAGCGGGGTGAGGCGGACCATGCCGTAGCGCGCGACATCGGTGTCGTCCACCGGCGCGGCGGGCTCCTCCTCGGCGTCGGCCATCAACCCCTCGTCCACCGGCTGGTACTCCACCAGCCCGACCGGCTCCAGCACCCGGAACTGGTCGTCGAGCCGCATCATCGCGTCGGAGACCTGTTCCAGGACGTCGTTGGTGGGCTCGCCCATGTCGTCGGGGACGATCATGGATGCGGCGAGCGCGGGCAGCGGGACGGGCCCGTCGCCGGGGCCGTCCTCACTCACCGTCAGCAGGTACAGATTGCCGAGGACGCCGTCGAGGAACTCGGCCTCGGCCTCCGGGTCCCAGTCGAGTGACGAGAAATCGATCTCGCCGCCCTCGTCCAGGGCGTCGACCAGATCGTCCAGGTCCGGGACGCTCGCGTCGGCGACGACGGTCTCCAGAGCGGTGAGCCACACGGCGAGCACATCGGCCGGGGTGCCCCCGGTGAGCAGCTTCAGCTCCTCGCCGGCCCGGACCGTGCCGGCCTCCTCGTCCACGATCTCGACCAGTCCGGTGTCCACGGCGACCCGCCAGGCCTCACTGGCGTACGCGGCGGCGTCCTCGCCGCTCAGTCCGAGCAGTTCGGCGGCGGCCGGAAGCTGTTCCTCGACCAGTCCGCCGCCGGCGTCCACGCGGGTGTCGGACCCGGCCCAGCGGGCGAGGCGGGCGGCGCGGGAGAGCAGCGGAGTGGACAGTGCGGCGCGTGCCAGCTCCGCTTCGGGGTGCAGCCGTACGGGCGGCAGGGGGGAGCTGTCTGACATCGGCTGGTTCTCCTCGGACCGTGAACGGGCTCAGCCGCTCAGCCTAGACGGATTTCCACCCATGCCGCCCGGTTCATCTCCCCGTCGGCCGCCGTACATGGCCGAAACCTTGACAACTCCCGTCGCCAGGCAGGAGATTGACGCGCGTAGAAGTTGGGGGGACAACTGTTCACTCGGCTCTATGCGTGTCACGGAGGGCTACGACCCCCTCACGCTCCCGTTCCACCCTCGTCCCGGCGCATCGTCACGTCCCCGGAGGGATCCCCTTGCCGAGCAGGTCTTCCACGCGCCTCGCCGCGCTCACCGTCGCCGCCGTCTGCAGCGCGGCGTCCGCCGTCGTCCTCACCTCCCCCGCGCACGCCGACTCGGTGCGCATCCACGACATCCAGGGCACCACCCGAATATCGCCGTTCGCCGGGCAGAAGGTGACGGACGTGCCCGGCATCGTCACGGCCACGCGCACCTACGGCTCCTCCAGAGGCTTCTGGATCCAGGATCCGAACCCGGACGACGACCCGGCCACCAGCGAGGGCGTCTTCGTCTTCACCGGCTCCGCGCCGAAGGTGGCGGCCGGCGACTCGGTGACGGTGACCGGCACGGTCTCGGAGTACGTCCCGGGCGGCACGTCCTCCGGCAACCAGTCGGTCACGGAGATCACCAAGCCGGCGGTCACCACGGTCTCCACCGGCAACCCGGTCCCGGCGCCGGTCGTGATCGACGAGGACTCGGTGCCGGACGAGTACGCCCCGGACGGCGACACCGCGGCCGGCGGCTCGATCAACGGCCTGACCCTGGACCCGTCGAAGTACGCCCTGGACTACTACGAGTCCCTGGAGGGCATGAACGTCCAGGTCGAGGACACCCGCGTGGTCGGCCGCACCGACCCGTACAGCGAGCTGTGGGTCACGGTGAAGCCGTGGGAGCACCGCAGCCGCCGCGGTGGCACGGTGTACGGCTCCTACGACTCCCAGAACACGGGCCGGCTGCAGATCCAGTCGCTGGGCCCGACCGCCGACTTCCCGAAGGCGAACGTCGGCGACACCCTCTCCGGTACGACGTCCGGCCCGCTGGACTTCAACCAGTTCGGCGGCTACACCCTGGTCGCGAGCAAGCTCGGCACGCTGCACAGCGGCGGCCTGGAGCGCGAGACGACCCGGAAGCAGTCGAGCCGCGAGCTGGCGCTGGCGACGTACAACGTCGAGAACCTCGACCCGTCGGACCAGACCTTCGACCAGCACGCCGCCGCGATCGTGAACAACCTGCAGTCGCCGGACATCGTGTCCCTGGAGGAGATCCAGGACGACAACGGCGCCACGGACGACGGCACGGTCGACGCGAGCGTCACCGTGAACAAGCTGATCGACGCGATCGTCGCCGCGGGCGGCCCCAAGTACGACTGGCGCTCGATCAACCCGGTCAACGACCAGGACGGCGGCGAGCCGGGCGGCAACATCCGCCAGGTGTTCCTGTTCAACCCCGAGCGGGTGTCCTTCGTGGACCGCCCGGGCGGCGACTCGACCACCGCGGTCGGCGTCACGAAGGAGAACGGTAAGGCCGAGCTGACGGTCTCGCCGGGCCGTATCGACCCGGCGAACGCGGCCTGGAAGGACAGCCGCAAGCCGCTGGTGGGCCAGTTCGTGTTCCGTGGCAAGACCGTCTTCGTGATCGCCAACCACCTGGTCTCCAAGGGCGGGGACCAGGGCCTGACCTCGCAGTACCAGCCGCCGACGCGCAGCTCGGAGATCCAGCGCCACGCGCAGGCGACCGAGGTGAACGCGTTCGTCAAGGACATCCTGGCCGTCCAGAAGAACGCGAACGTCGTCGCGCTCGGCGACATGAACGACTTCGAGTTCTCCGGGACCGCGAAGATCCTCGAAGGCGACGGCGAGCTGTGGTCGGCGATCAAGTCGCTGCCGAAGAGCGAGCGTTACACCTACGACTACCAGGGCAACGAGCAGGTCCTGGACCAGATCCTGATCAGCCCGGCAATCCGGCGCGGCTGCGACTTCGACTACGACTCCGTGCACGTCAACGCGGAGTTCAACGACCAGATCAGCGACCACGATCCGCAGGTGCTGCGCTTCCGCCCGTGACCGGGACCGGTCTCACGCCTGGCTGAACACCTCGTTCAGCCAGGCCTGCCAGGCACTCTCGTTCGCCTCGGCGTCGGCGTCCGGCGCGAAGTCGTGGATGCTGATGCCGAGCGGGGCGCCCCAGTGGCCGCGTCCGAAGAAGCGGATGAGGGCGTCGTCGGTGCGCAGCCCGATGAAATACGGGTTGCGGTAGTCGAGTACGGCGTCCAGGGTGCGCCCGCCGGGTCCCCGGACGCCGACCTTCGTGCCGGCGGCCGTGTCGTCGGCGAGCCCGAGGGCGCGGCCGACGGCGGCGAGGGCCTGCGTGGTCTGCGAGGCCGCGGGCCCGTTCAGCTGGGCGAAGGCGACCGGGCGGGGCGCGAAGTGCGTCAGGTACTCGCACAGGGTGTGCAGATAGAAGTTGGTGTGCTTGCTGGCGCCGTCGTACTGGTTGTTCCAGTCGTCGGTGAAGATGCCGCTGTGGACATAGCGCACCCAGGCCCGGCGGCCCTCGTCGCGGGGCTCGATGGTGTAGTCGAGCTGGTTGACCGACTGGGTCGGCATGCCCACGTTCTCACTGCGGTTGGTGTACCGGTGGGGCGGGTCCCAGGCCGTGACGGTGGACCCGAAGGGACCTCGGCCACCCTCCCGGGGCTCGGGCGGATCCATCGGCCAGAGATAGCCACCGGTGCCGGTGGTGACGGCCTCCCAGACCTTCTCGGGCGGGACGTCGACCTCGAACTCGCGGACGATCTTGAATTCCTTGGACATGGCGGGGCTCCTGCTCACTGCTCCAGTGCGGGGGTGGGCTGCTGGTCCTTGACCGTGGGATGGAGGGCGACGACGATCCGGTGGTCGCGGCCGCCCTCGGCGTCGGGGGCGTCGTACTTGCGGATCAGCGCGCTCACCCCCGCCGTCAGCTCCTGCACGAAGGCCGCGCGGTCGGCGGCGGAGGCGAACCGGACCTGCCCGTCGAGGGCATAGGTCGCCAGCCGCTTCCTGGCCCTGGCGGCGCCGGTGATCAGCGCGCCGACGTCCCGCACCAGGCGGGCGCCGAGCGCGAGCAGCCAGCGCGCCGAGAACTGGTCGCGGAAGCGCTCCGGGTCCGGCTGCACGGCGGGCAGGGCGGCGGGCGAGATGACGTACGACGCGGCGGTCGCGCGCATCAGCCGCTCGGTGACATTGCCCTTGCGGCGCTCCCCGGCCAGTTCGACCAGGCCGTGCCGCTCCAGCGCCCTGAGGTGGTAGTTCACCTTCTGCCGGGGCAGTCCGACCCGCCCGGCCAGCATCGCCGCCGAGGCGGGCTCGGCGGCCAGTTCGGCGAGCAGCCGGGCTCGCACGGGGTCCAGCGACACGGCTGCCGCCTCGGGGTCCTCGATCACGGTCACGTCCAGCATGCGTCCACCCTCGCACCGAAAACTTTTTTTGTCCAGACGGATCTAGTTTTCGGTGCGAGGGGCCCCGGACCGGTCAGTGGTGATGCCGCCTGCGCCAGGCAATGCCGCCCGCCACCGCCGCCGCGCCCAGCACGCCCACGGCGACCACCGGTCCCGGATGGCGCGCGCCCGCGCGCAGCGCCCCGCGCAGGGGCTGCGGGACGGTGCCCTCCACGGCGTGGCCCGCGCGCCCGGCCCGGCCCTGCGCCGTATGCCCGGCGTGCACGGCACGCTCCTGCACCGCGTGCCCCATCTGCGCGGCCTTGCCCTGCACCGCGTGACCCGCCTGCACGGCCCTGCCCTGGACGGCGTGACCGGCCTTGGCGGCCCGGTCCTGCACGCCGTGACCGGCCTCGGCGGCGCTCACACGCAGCTGGACGGTCATGGCGCCGGCCTTGTCCCGCAGATCGGCGGCCCGCACCCGGGCCCGCCCCTTCACATCCGCCTTGCCCACCAACTGGGCGACGGTGTCGCCCACTTGGTGCCTGGCGTGCTCGATCTGGTGCCGCAGCTCGTCGGGCCCCTTGGCGCCCGAGCCGTGCGGAATCCTGTGCTTCATCGGTGTGCCCTTTCCCTGATCGCGCCTGTCACTGCCGAGCGTCTCCCCGGGGGCGGGCGGGGCGACCACGGATGCGGTGCACCACCGCAGCGGGGGTCCGGTTGGCGGATGAGCATGACGCCTCCTGAGGCCGCGCACGGGGGGACGGGGACGTGGCGGGTGGTGTCCGCCCGCAGCGCCCGGCGAAGACCCGGCCGCCCCCTGCGGAAGCAGTGCGCCGGACCGCGGACGGACACCACCCGGCGCGGCACCGACTCACCCACCACCGTAGGCGCGCCCCAAGCCCCCACGCACCCGCACAGGCCGCCGCAGGCACCAGGCCACGCACCCGCACAGGCCGCCGCGGCATCCGCCCCGCACGGGCGCGCCGAGGTGCGGGTACCCGGAACGAAGACGGTCAGTCCGCCGGCTCGTCAGCCCGCACCCGCTCCCCCGTTCCCGCGCTCGCCCAGCCGCGCGAGTTGGCTCTGGAACCAGTCGAGGCGCGCCTGCAACAGCGCCGCCTCCGCGACGAGTTCGGGCACGCCCAGTTCCGCGCCGTGCGCCAACTCCCCGGACGGGGACCGCGCACCGCCGCTCCGCGCCACGACCCGCAGCCCTTCTCCGGCCAGCCGGGCGAACCCGGCGAGCGAGACGGACGTACGGCCGTGCACACAGCCGGCGCACACGGGGACCAGCGCCCGCCAGCCGGGTCTGCCCCAGCCTGCGTCGGCGAGCGCGACGGCGGTGGCGCCGCAGGCGCACGGCCCGGCGGTGGCCGTGCGCACCCGCTGCCGGGCGTAGCGGAAGCCGCGCTCGAAGCGGATGTAGGCGCCCAGCACGGAGACCTCCAGCAGGAGGGCCGTCCGGTGCTCGGCGGTGCACAGCATGGCCTCGGCGCCACTGCGGTCATGGACGCAGTGGAAACCGCAGTCGCACAGCCGGGCAGGCGGGCGGTGCCGCCGGCCGTAGACGCAGGAGGCGTCGTCGAGCACGGCGTACGGCAGCGCGCCGCCGAGCGACACACCGGTGAACCCGGCCCGGGTGCCGTCCTGGGACAGCACCGGGTGGGCGATCTTGTATCCGGTCGGCGGCTCCGTCGGGCGTTCCGCCGGGAGCCGCAGTCTCATCGGCCGGCCGGGACCTCTTCGCGGGCCGGTTCGGCCGGTTCGACGCGGGCGGCGGTCTCCTCGGGGAGCGGGGTCTCCTCTTCGCGGACGAGCGGCCGCTCCTCGGCGACTCCGGTGGCCAGTGCCTTGCCGAGCTTCATGGTGCCTCCCATGACGGACGTCGGTGACCCTTGGCCCATAGTGACCCATGAGGGGCCGAGTTGGACACAGGGCCTTCGGTCACCACCCCTGGCACATCAGCAACGCTTACCAATACCCCTTAGAAGAATTAAGTGGAGCTTCACTATGTCGAGGCCGAGACTACCCCTATGACGACCCCACGCACTCCCACCCGCCCCTTCGGCCGCACACTCTGCGCGATGATCACGCCCTTCACCGAGGAGGGTGCCCTCGACCTGGACGGTGCCCGCAAGCTGGCCGCGTGGCTGGTGGCCGAGGGCTGCGACGGCCTGGTGCTGAGCGGCACCACGGGCGAATCGCCCACCACCACGGACGCGGAGAAGGCGGAGCTGATCACGGCGGTCCGGGAGGCGGTCGGCGACCGGGCGTCCCTCGTCGCGGGCGTGGGCAGCGCCGACACCCGGCACACGGCCGAGCTGACCCGCGAGGCCGAGAAGGCGGGCGCCGACGGCGTACTGGTGGTGACGCCGTACTACAGCAGGCCGCCGCAGGAGGCCGTGGAGGCGCACTTCCGCGCCATTGCCGACGCGAGCGACCTGCCCGTGATGCTCTACGACATCCCGGGCCGCACCGGTACCCGGATCGAGCCGGAGACGGTGATCCGTCTGGCCGCACACCCGCGGATCGTGGCCGTGAAGGACTGCTCCTACGACTTCCTCGGCACCCAGAAGGTCCTGGCCCACACGGACCTGGCGTACTACGCGGGCTGCGACGAGCACGTGCTGGCGCTGTACGCGGTCGGCGCGGCGGGCTGTGTGAGCACGGTCGCCAACGCCGTACCCGGCCGGATCGCCGCGATCCTCGATGCCTTCGACGCCGGTGACACCACCCGGGCGACCGAACTCCAGCTGCGGGCCACGCCGTTGATCGCGGCGATGATGGACGCGGGCCTGCCCGGCACGGTCACCGCCAAGGCCCTGCTCGCCCGGCTCGGCCGGCCGGCGGGCCCAGTGCGCGCCCCGCTGCTGCCCGCCGGCCAGGCGGTGGCCGCCGGGCTGCTGGCGCACTACGAGAAGCTCGTCGCGGCCTGACCGCCGCTCGGCGAACCCCGCACACCCGGGTCATCTCCTCGCCGGTCGGCGGGGGCCGACCCACAGGAAAACTCGGCGGCCCGGCCCGCCTCCCCTGCCGTACGGTGTCCCCGTGAGCCGCCCCCTGCTGTTCCTGGACGTCGACGGCCCCCTCAACCCGTACGCGGTCCGGCCGGAACGCCGGCCCGAGGGTTACACGACCATCCGGGTGCCCGTCGGCTTCCGGCGCCCGCTGCGGGTCTGGCTGAACCCGGACCACGGCCCGGCCCTGCTCCGGCTCGGCTACGACCTGTGCTGGGCGACGAGTTGGATGGCCGAGGCCAACGTCTGGATCGCACCCGTAGTCGGCCTGCCCTCCGATCTGCCGTACGTCGACTTCGGCACCGGCCTGTTCGCCGAGCGGCCCGACGGCGTCCACTGGAAGACGGAGGCGATCGTGGCGTACGCCGCGGGCCGCCCGTTCGCCTGGGTGGACGACGAGCAGAGCGCGGCGGACACCCGGTACGTCAGGGCCCGGCATCCCGGCGCCGCCCTGCTCCATCACGTGAATCCGAGGCTCGGCCTGCGCCGGTCCGACTTCTCGGCGCTGCGGGAGTTCGCGGACGCGCGGGCATGACGGAGCGCCCTTCCCCATGCGGCGAAGGGCGCTCCATGCCGGACGCGGTGGGTCAGTTGTGGCTGTGCAGGATGTCGTTCAGGCCGCCCCAGACCGCGTTGTTCGGGCGGGCCTCGACCTTGCCGGTGACCGAGTTGCGGCGGAAGAGGATGTTGGAGGCGCCGTTGAGCTCGCGGGCCTTGACGATCTGGCCGTCGGGCATGGTGACCCGCGTGCCCGCGGTGACGTACAGGCCGGCCTCGACCACGCACTCGTCGCCGAGGGCGATGCCGACGCCCGCCTCGGCGCCGATCAGGCAGCGCTCACCGATGGAGATGATCACGTTGCCGCCGCCGGACAGGGTGCCCATGGTGGAGGCGCCGCCACCGATGTCGGAGCCGTCGCCGATCACGACGCCCGCGGAGATACGCCCCTCGACCATGGAGGTCCCCAGCGTCCCGGCGTTGAAGTTGACGAAGCCCTCGTGCATGACGGTGGTGCCCTCGGCGAGGTGCGCGCCGAGGCGGACCCGGTCGGCATCCGCGATGCGCACGCCCTTCGGGGCGACGTAGTCGGTCATCCGCGGGAACTTGTCGATCGAGGTGACCTGCAGGTGCAGGCCCTCGGCGCGGGCGTTGAGGCGCACCTTCTCGACGTCGTCCACGGCGACCGGGCCGAGCGAGGTCCAGGCGACGTTGGCGAGGTGGCCGAAGATGCCGTCCAGGCTCTGGCCGTGCGGCTTGACCAGACGGTGCGAGAGCAGGTGCAGGCGCAGGTAGACGTCGTGCGCGTCGATCGGCTTCTCGTCGAGGGAGGCGATGACCGTGCGGACCGCGACCACCTCGACGCCCCGGCGGGCGTCCGGGCCCATCGCCGCGGTCGCGCCGCCGCCCAGCAGCTCGGCCGCCTGCTCGGCGGTGAGCCGCTCGGTGCCGGCCGGGCCCGGCGCCTCGACCAGCTCGGGGGCCGGGAACCAGGTGTCGAGAACGGTGCCGTCGGAGGCGATGGTGGCAAGGCCGGCGGCGACAGCGCCGGTGGTGCGGGAAGCAGAGTCGGTCATGGGGAAAACCTAACGTGGGCGGGGGTGCGGGAGCGAACCGTGTCTCACGGACCGGGCGCGGCTTCAGCGGATCACCCGAGCCAGCACTTCTCGCGCGTACTCCTCGTCGTACGAACCGCCCGTGAGCAGCACCTGCAGACAGATTCCGTCCATCAGGGCCACCAGCGCCCGCGCCGTCCCCGGGTCCACGCGCGCGGCCAGCCGCCGGGCCGTCTCCTCCGCCCACTGGGCGGCGACCGGGCGCAGGGCGGGGCGCCGCAGGGCCGCGAGGTACAGCTCGTACTCCAGCTCCACGCCCGGCCGGTCGCGGCCCAGCCACTCGCCGAGGACCCGGGCGAGACCGGCCGCGAGGTCGTCGCCGGGGTCCGCCAGGACCCCGCTCGCGTCGAGCACCTGCGCGAACCCCTCGTTGGCCTGGCAGAGGGCGGCCACCAGCAGGTCGTCCAGGGTGGCGAAGTGGTACGTCGTGGAGCCGAGCGGGACGTCCGCCTCGGCGGCGACCGTACGGTGGCTCAGCCCGGCGATGCCGTCCCGGCCGGCCACCCGGAGGGCCGCGTCGATGATGCGCTGCCGCCGCTCGGGGTCGTAGCGCCGGGCCATCAGTGGCTCGCCCCGCCCAGGTTCAGCACCACCACACCCCCGATGATCAGCAGGATCCCGCCGACCTTGGCGAGGCCCAGTCCCTCCCCGAACAGCAGCAGGCCGAGCAGGGCGATGGTCGCGGTGCCCACGCCGGACCAGATCGCGTACGCCGTGCCGATCTGGACGGTCTTCAGCGTCTGGGCGAGCAGCGCGAAGGAGACGAGGTAGCCCAGAGCGGTCACGAGCGAGGGCCAGAGGCGGCTGAATCCCTCGCTGTACTTCATCGCCGTCGTCGCGGCGACCTCGGCGGCTATGGCGCCGGCGAGTGTCAGGTATCCCATGTGTACGAGCGTACACAACGATGCGTACGGTCGTACACAACGAGAAAGTTTCAGTTTCACAGAAACCGCTCTCCGCTGCCGCTCCGGCCACTAATGTGCGGGGCCATGTCCGACCACACCCCCCATCCCCGGGAGACCGGCCGGCCCGCCGGCATCTCCCGCTTCCCCGGCACCCGAAGACTCTGGGCGGCCGGCGCACTGGCACTCGCGGTGGTCACCGCCTGCGTCACGGCCTTGGCCGTGAACGGCGGGTCCCCGCGGGCCGAAGCCACCCCGCAGACGGCCGGAGCCCCCACGGACAACGGCCCGGGCCTGCTCTCCTTCGCCTCTCCGTCGGCGCGTACGACGGCTCCGCCCGAGGGCAGGACCGCTAGGGCATCCGGGACACCGCGCACCACCGCGCCGCACCCCGCCGACCCGAGGCCCACACCGCCCAAGTCACCGGCTGGGCCAGGGAGTTCCCCGGAACCCGCCCCCACCCGCCGTTCTGTCCGTTCCCTGAACTACCCCGACCGCTACTGGCACATCAGCGGCGACCTGGTGAAGCTCGACCCGGTGAGCTCCCCCGCCACCCGGCGCGCGGCGACCTTCACCGTGGTCAACGGCCTTGCCGACGCGCGCTGTTACTCCTTCGCCACCGCCGACGGCGGCTACCTCCGCCACCGGAACTTCCTGCTGCGCGCCGAACACGACGACGGCACGCCCCTGTTCCGGCAGGACGCCACCTTCTGCCCCCGGCGGTCGTCCGTCAGCGGGGCGACCATGCTGGAGTCGGTCAACTACCCCGGCCGTTTCCTGCGGCACCAGAACTTCCAGCTGAAGCTGGACCCGTACCAGAACACCGACCTCTACCGCGCGGACTCGGCGTTCCTGCTCGTGGATGCGCTGGGCTGAGCAGACGAAAGCGGCGGCACCCTGTGCAGGTGCCGCCGCTTCACGCACGCGGTGTGATCAGACGTTGAACCCGAGCGCCCGGAGCTGCTCGCGGCCGTCGTCCGTGATCTTGTCGGGGCCCCACGGGGGCATCCAGACCCAGTTGATGCGCAGTTCGTTGACGAGGCCGTCCGTGGCGGACTTGGCCTGGTCCTCGATGACGTCCGTCAGCGGGCACGCCGCCGAGGTGAGGGTCATGTCGACGGTCGCGATGTTGGAGTCGTCGATGTGGATGCCGTAGATCAGGCCGAGGTTGACGACGTCGATGCCCAGCTCGGGGTCGACGACGTCCATCAGGGCCTCGCGCAGCTCCTCCTCGGAGGCCGGCTTCATCTCAGCGGTGTCGGTCATGCCGTCTTCCTTTCGGCGTCGGCGCCACCCAGCGCCTGGGCCGTCGCGTCCTTCCACGCCATCCAGCTCAGGAGGGCGCACTTGACCCGCGCGGGGTACTTGGAGACACCGGCGAACGCGACCGCGTCCTCCAGGATGTCCTCCATCGCGTCGTCCGGCTCGATCCGGCCCTTGGACTGCATCAGCTCCAGGAAGGTCTCCTGGATCTTCTGCGCCTCGGTCAGGTCCTTGCCGACCAGCAGCTCGTTGAGGACCGAGGCGCTCGCCTGGCTGATCGAGCAGCCCTGGCCCTCGTACGAGACGTCCGCGATCCTCGTGCCGTCGTACTTCACGCGGAGGGTGATCTCGTCGCCGCACGTCGGGTTCACGTGGTGCACCTCGGCGTCGCCATCCCGCAGACCACGCCCGTGGGGGTTCTTGTAGTGGTCCAGGATGACTTCCTGGTACATCGAGTCCAGCTTCACGGTTTCAGCTCACGCCTCTCAGCCGAAGAAGTTCCGTACGTGCTCCAGGCCGTCGACCAGTGCGTCGATCTCGGCCGGCGTGGAGTACAGATAGAACGACGCTCGCGTGGTCGCGGGAATTCCGTAGCGGAGGCAGACGGGCCGCGCGCAGTGGTGGCCGACGCGGACCGCGATGCCCTGCTCGTCGAGGACCTGGCCCACGTCGTGCGGGTGGATGTCGCCCAGGGTGAAGGAGATCGCGGCACCGCGGTCCTCGGCCGTGGTCGGGCCGATGATCCTCAGGTCCGGGACCTTCTGCAGGCGCTGGACCGCGTACTCGGTCAGCGCGTGCTCATGGGCGAGGATCTTCTCCATGCCGATCGACTGGAGGTAGTCGATCGCCGCGCCGAGGCCGACCGCCTGAGCGATCGGGGGCGTGCCCGCCTCGAACTTGTGGGGCGCCGGAGCATAGGTGGACGAGTGCATCGAGACCGTCTCGATCATCTCGCCGCCGCCCAGGAAGGGGGGCAGGTCCTCCAGGAGCTCCTGCCGGCCCCACAGGACGCCGATGCCCGTCGGGCCGCACATCTTGTGACCGGTGAAGGCCACGAAGTCGGCCTGCAGGGCCTGCACGTCCAGCGGCATGTGCGGGGCGGCCTGGGAGGCGTCGATGCAGACGAGGGCGCCGACCTCCTGGGCGCGGCGGATTATCGTCTCGACCGGGTTGACCGTGCCCAGGATGTTCGACACCAGCACGAAGGAAACGATCTTCGTCTTCTCCGTGATGATCTCGTCGATGTTGGACAGGTCCAGTCGGCCGTCGTCCGTGAGACCGAACCACTTCAGCTTCGCGCCGGTGCGCTGCGCGAGCAGCTGCCACGGCACGATGTTGGAGTGGTGCTCCATCTCCGTGATGACGATCTCGGTCTCGTGGTCCACCCGGTAGGGCTCCTCGGCCCAGCCCAGCATGTTCGCCACGAGGTTCAGCGACTCGGAGGCGTTCTTGGTGAAGATCACCTCGTCGCGGCTGGGCGCGTTGATGAACGCGGCGACCTTGTCGCGCGCGCCCTCGTACAGCGCCGTGGCCTCCTCGGCGAGCACATGCACACCGCGGTGGACGTTGGCGTTGTAGCGCTCGTAGTACTCGCTCAGGGCGTCCAGCACCTGGCGCGGCTTCTGCGAGGTCGCCGCGTTGTCCAGGTACACGAGCTTCCTGCCGTCGTGGACGACTCGGTCCAGAACGGGGAAGTCCTTGCGGATCGCCTCGGTGTCGAGGAGGCCCGGCAGCTGTGTCACGCGGATGCGCCACCCTTCACGTATGCCTCGTAGCCCTCGTTCTCCAGCTTGTCCGCGAGCTCGGGGCCGCCGGACTCGACGATGCGGCCGCCGGCGAACACGTGGACGTGGTCGGGCTTGATGTAGCGCAGGATGCGCGTGTAGTGCGTGATCAGCAGGGTGCCGACCTCGCCGGTCTCGCGGACGCGGTTGACGCCCTCGGAGACGATCCGGAGCGCGTCGACGTCCAGGCCGGAGTCGGTCTCGTCCAGGATCGCGACCTTCGGCTTGAGCAGCTCCAGCTGGAGGATCTCGTGGCGCTTCTTCTCACCGCCGGAGAAGCCCTCGTTGACGTTGCGCTCGGCGAAGGACGGGTCCATGTTGAGGCGCTGCATGGCCTCCTTGACCTCCTTCACCCAGGTGCGCAGCTTGGGGGCCTCGCCGCGGGTCGCGGTGGCGGAGGTGCGCAGGAAGTTGGAGACCGAGACGCCGGGGACCTCGACCGGGTACTGCATCGCCAGGAACAGGCCCGCGCGGGCGCGCTCGTCGACGGACATCTCCAGGACGTCCTCGCCGTCGAGGGTGACGGAACCGCCGGTGATCGTGTACTTCGGGTGACCCGCGAGGGAGTAGGCGAGGGTCGACTTGCCGGAGCCGTTGGGGCCCATGATGGCGTGCGTCTCGCCCTGCTTCACGGTGAGGTCGACGCCCTTGAGGATCTCCTTCGTGGCGTTGTCGGCCTCGACGGTGACGTGCAGGTCTCGGATTTCAAGCGTTGCCATGGGTGCCTCAGGACTCCTGGGTGACGGAGACGAGAACGTCGTCCCCTTCGATCTTTACGGGGTATACGGGGACGGGGCGCGTGGCCGGGAGGCCGGACGGCTTGCCGGTGCGCAGGTCGAAGGAGGAACCGTGCAGCCAGCACTCGATCTGGCAGTCCTCCACCTCGCCCTCGGAGAGCGAGACGTTCGCGTGGGAGCAGATGTCGTAGATCGCGAACACCTCGCCCTCGGTCTTCACGACCGAGACAGGCGTGCCGTCGAGTTCCACCCGCTTCGGGGTGTCCTCCTCCAGCTCGCTCAGCCCGCAGGCGCGTACGAAGGTCATGCGACCGAAGCCTCCAGCTCCTCCTCGATCTTGGCGAGCAGGCGCTCCTCGATGTCGGCGACACCGATCTGCTGGACCAGTTCGGCGAAGAAGCCGCGGACCACCAGGCGGCGCGCCTCGTGCTCCGGGATGCCGCGGGCCATCAGGTAGAAGAGCTGCTCGTCGTCGAAGCGGCCGGTGGCGGAGGCGTGGCCGGCACCGACGATCTCGCCGGTCTCGATCTCCAGGTTCGGCACCGAGTCGACGCGCGCGCCGTCCGTGAGGACCAGGTTGCGGTTCATCTCGTAGGTGTCCGTGCCCTCGGCCTCGGCCTCGATGAGCACGTCGCCGATCCAGACCGCGTGCGCGTCGTCGCCCTGGAGCGCGCCCTTGTAGACGACGTTCGACTTGCAGTGCGGGGTGTTGTGGGTGACCAGCAGGCGGTGCTCCTGGTGCTGGCCGGCGTCGGTGAAGTACAGGCCGAACAGCTCGGCCTCGCCGCCGGGGCCGGCGTACTCCACGCGCGGGTGCAGGCGGACCACGTCGCCGCCGAAGGTCACCACCACGGACTTGAAGGAGGCGTCGCGGCCGACCAGCGCGTTGTGCTGGGCGACGTGGACGGCCTTGTCGTCCCAGTCCTGGACCGAGACGACGGTCAGCTTGGCGCCGTCACCCAGGACGTAGTCGACGTTGGCGGCGAGCACCGCGTCACCGGTGTGGTCGATGACCACGACCGCCTCGGCGAAGGCGCCCAGCTCGATCACCTGGTGGCCGAAGGCGGTGCCGCCCTGGCCGTGCACGGCGATACGGATCGGCTCGGCGAGGACGGTCTCCTTCGGGACGGTCACCACGCCGGCCCGCTCGAAGGCGGAGTACGCCTGCGCGGCGATGCGGTCCACCGGGGTGCCCGCCCTGCCGAGCCGGGCGTCGTCACGGCCGACGGTCTCGACGGTGACGCCCTCGGGGGCCTGGACATCGACCTTCACACCGTCGCCGTTCGCGACGGCGGTGCCGTCGTGCAGCCCGCGCAGGCGCTCCAGCGGGGTGAACCGCCACTCCTCCTCGCGACCGTGCGGGACCGGGAAGTCCGCCACGTCGAAGGACGGGGGCGCGCTCATGCGCGAGACGACGGTCGACTCCGCGGCGACCGCGATCGAGCCGGCGGTGGTGGAACCCACCGGGATGTTCTGGGCCTCAGCCATGGCTGTCGTAGTGCTCTCTTTCTGAGTAAGACGTCTTGCCGGCGATGGGGGCGGGTCCTAACCGACCGCGCCCTCCATCTGCAGCTCGATCAGCCGGTTGAGCTCCAGCGCGTACTCCATGGGCAGTTCCTTGGCGATCGGCTCGACGAAGCCGCGCACGATCATCGCCATCGCCTCGTCCTCGGAGAGGCCGCGGCTCATCAGGTAGAAGAGCTGGTCCTCGGAGACCTTGGAGACGGTGGCCTCGTGGCCCATGGACACGTCGTCCTCGCGGACGTCGACGTACGGGTACGTGTCCGAGCGGGAGACGGTGTCGACCAGCAGCGCGTCGCACAGCACGTTGGACTTCGACCCGGCGGCGCCCTCGCCGATCTCGATCAGACCGCGGTAGGAGGTACGGCCACCACCGCGCGCGACCGACTTCGACACGATGTTGGACGAGGTGTTCGGCGCCATGTGGACCATCTTGGCGCCGGCGTCCTGGTGCTGGCCCTCGCCCGCGAAGGCGATGGACAGGGTCTCGCCCTTGGCGTGCTCGCCCATCAGGTAGACGGCGGGGTACTTCATCGTCACCTTGGAGCCGATGTTGCCGTCGATCCACTCCATGGTCGCGCCCTCGTAGGCCACGGCGCGCTTGGTGACCAGGTTGTAGACGTTGTTCGACCAGTTCTGGATGGTCGTGTAGCGGCAGCGGGCGTTCTTCTTGACGATGATCTCGACGACCGCGCTGTGCAGGGAGTCGCTCTTGTAGATCGGGGCCGTACAGCCCTCGACGTAGTGCACGTAGGCACCCTCGTCGACGATGATCAGGGTCCGCTCGAACTGGCCCATGTTCTCCGTGTTGATGCGGAAGTAGGCCTGCAGCGGGATCTCGACGTGCACGCCCTTCGGCACGTAGATGAACGAGCCGCCGGACCACACGGCGGTGTTCAGGGCCGCGAACTTGTTGTCACCGGCGGGGATGACGGTCCCGAAGTACTCCTTGAAGAGCTCCGGGTGCTCCTTCAGTGCGGTGTCGGTGTCGAGGAAGATGACGCCCTGCTCCTCCAGGTCCTCGCGGATCTGGTGGTAGACGACCTCCGACTCGTACTGGGCCGCGACACCGGCGACGAGGCGCTGCTTCTCCGCCTCCGGGATGCCGAGCTTGTCGTACGTGTTCTTGATGTCCTCGGGCAGGTCCTCCCAGGACTCCGCCTGCTTCTCCGTGGAGCGCACGAAGTACTTGATGTTGTCGAAGTCGATGCCCGAGAGGTCGGAGCCCCAGTTCGGCATCGGCTTCTTGTCGAAGAGCTTCAGGCCCTTCAGGCGCAGCTTGGTCATCCACTCCGGCTCCGACTTCTTGCCGGAGATGTCGCGGACGACCTCCTCGTTCAGGCCGCGCCTGGCGGAGGCACCGGCCACGTCGGAGTCGGCCCAGCCGTATTCGTACTTGCCCAGGCCCTCGAGCTCAGGGTGGGCAGTCTCCGTGGGGAGAGTCATGCGGGGTTCCTCCCGGCCGTGCTTGCAGGTGCGTTGTCGCTGGTCTTGGAAATCTTGGGGATGAACGTCGTGCAGACGCCGTCGCCGTGCGCGATGGTCGCCAGTCGCTGGACGTGGGTACCCAGCAGCTCGGCGAAGATCTCCGTCTCCGCCTCGCACAGCTGCGGAAACTGCTCCGCGACATGGGCGACCGGGCAGTGGTGCTGGCACAGCTGCTCGCCGACCGGTGCGCTGCGCGCCGTAGCAGCGTACCCGTCGGCGCTCAAGGCCTTGGCCAGTGCTTCGGCCCGCTTGTCCGGCGTGACCGCCTCGATCGCCTTGCGGTACGCGCTCGCCTGGGCGGCGATCCGGGCACGGGCGAAGGCGGCGACCGCCTCGGGGCCGCCCTCGCGCTCGGCGATCCAGCGGAGCGCGTCCGCGGCGAGCTTGTCGTACGACTGGTCGAAGGCGTCCCGGCCGCAGTCGGTCAGCGCGAAGACCTTCGCGGGGCGGCCACGCGTGCGCGTGCCGTACACCCGCTGTTCGCGGGCCGCCACGACGTCGTCGGCGACCAGGGCGTCCAGGTGGCGCCGCACGGCCGCCTGGGTCAGTCCCAGCCGGCCGGCGAGTTCGGCGACGGTCGACGGGCCGTGGTCCAGGATGGAGCGCGCGACACGGTTGCGCGTGGAGCGCTCACCGGTCGCGAGTTCCTCCTGTGGGGCCCCCAGGGGGGTCTCCCGAGCCTCGCCGACGTTTTTCACAACGCCATTGTTGCGTAATTCCTCGGAGCCTGACAAGCGCCGTCCGGATCATCGAGCGGTGCCCTGCGTCACTTAGGCATACCTAATCCGACCTGCGGAAACGATCTTTGATCGATCATTCGGCACGACCCCCGAGCGGGCCCTGGGCAGGCCCTGAGCAGGCAATTCGGTGGCGCGCGGCGACCCCGTCCGGAAGACTCCCGAACCATGCCGACACCCCCTCCGACCGGCCCTCTCGTCACCCGGGACACCCTCGCCACGCAGCTCCGCCTACTGGGTGTCGAGACCGGCGAGATCCTGCTCGTCCACTCCTCGCTCAGCTCGCTCGGCTGGGTCAACGGGGGCCCGGTCGCGGTCGTCCAGGGACTCCTCGACGCCCTCGGCCCCTCGGGCACGCTCGTCGTCCCCGCCCAGTCGGCCCACCTGTCCGACCCCGCGCTGTGGGGCAGGCCGCCCGTGCCCCGGGAGTGGTGGGACCGGATCCGGGCCACCATGCCGCCGTACGACCCGCTGATCACCCCCACCCGCGGGGTCGGCGTGATCCCGGAGACGGTACGGACCTGGCCGGGCGCCCTGCGCAGCGCGCACCCGCACACCTCGTTCGCGGCGCTCGGTCCACAGGCGCGGGAGATCACCGACGGCCACGCCCCGGACTGCCGACTGGGTGAGCGCAGCCCGCTGGCACGGCTGGAGCGGCTGGGCGCCCGGGTCCTGCTGCTCGGCGCGGGCTACGACGCCTGCACCGCCTTCCACCTCGCCGAGTACCGGATACCCGCTCCCCTGGTCGACGTCGGACGGCCCGCGCCGGGCGGCGGCTGGGAGACGGTGAGGGAGGTGTCGATCACCTCCGACCGGTTCGACGAGCTGGGCCACGACTTCGAGCGGGACCGGCCGGTCGTACGCGGGAAGGTGGGCGCGGCCGACGCACGGCTGTTCCCGGTGACGGACGCCGTGGCCTACGCCGAGCGGTGGCTGCCGCTGCACCGGCCCCGCGAGGAGGAGATTCGCGACCCCCGCGCCTGAGCGGCAAGCGGTCTCCCTAGACTCTGGACCCATGCGAAGTGAGCCTGTCGTCCAGGTCCGGGCCCTGGTGAAGCGGTACGGCACGAAGACCGCGGTGGACGGCCTCGACCTGGTGGTGGCCGGGGCGGGCGTGACCGCCGTCCTCGGTCCCAACGGGGCGGGGAAGACGACGACGGTCGAGACCTGCGAGGGGTACCGGAAGCCGGATTCCGGCACGGTGCGCGTCCTGGGCCTCGACCCCGTGCGGCAGTCCGCCGAGTTGCGCCCCCGTATCGGTGTGATGCTCCAGTCCGGCGGCGTGTACTCGGGCGCCCGGGCCGACGAGATGCTCCGGCATGTCGCGAAGCTGCACGCGCACCCGCTGGACGTGGACGCCCTGATCGAGCGGCTGGGCCTGGACAGCTGCGGCCGGACCTCCTACCGGCGGCTGTCCGGCGGCCAGCAGCAGCGCCTCGCACTCGCCATGGCCGTCGTCGGGCGCCCGGAACTGGTCTTCCTGGACGAGCCGACGGCCGGCCTGGACCCGCAGGCCCGCCGGGCCACCTGGGACCTGGTGAAGGACCTGCGCGCGGACGGCGTCTCGGTGATCCTCACCACCCACTACATGGAAGAGGCCGAGCAGCTCGCCGACGACGTGGCGATCATCGACGGCGGCCGGGTCATCGCCCAGGGCTCCCCGGAGGAGCTGTGCAAGGGCGGCGCCGAGAACACCCTGCGCTTCACCGGCCGCCCCGGCCTCGACGTGGGCTCCCTGCTGAAGGCCCTCCCGGCCGACTGCACGGCCGCCGAGCTCACCCCGGGCGCGTACCGGGTCGTCGGCAAGGTCGACCCGCAGCTGCTGGCCACCGTGACCTCCTGGTGCGCCCAGCACGGAGTGATGCCGAACCGGATCTCGGTGGAACGGCACACGCTGGAGGACGTTTTTCTGGAGCTGACCGGCAAGGAGTTGCGCTCATGATTCCGGCCCGCACGGAGATCGGCCGGGGGTCCGGGGGTCGGCCCCCGGGAGGACACAGCCTGGAGCTGACCGGCAAGGAGTTGCGCTCATGATTCCGGCCCGCACGGAGATCGGCCGGGGGTCCGGGGGTCGGCCCCCGGGAGGACACAGCCTGGAGCTGACCGGCAAGGAGTTGCGCTCATGACCACCGCCACGGGTACCTACGCCCCGAAGCCGGGTGCGGCGCCGCTCCCCCGCATGATCGCGGCGCAGGCGGCGCTGGAGACGAAGATGCTGCTGCGCAACGGCGAGCAGCTGCTGCTGACCGTGGTCATCCCGACCCTGCTGCTGGTGCTCTTCAGCTCGGTGGACATCGTGGACACCGGCAAGGGCAAGGCCGTCGACTTCCTCGCCCCGGGCATCCTGGCGCTCGCCGTGATGTCGACGGCGTTCACCGGGCAGGCCATCGCCACCGGCTTCGAGCGCCGCTACGGCGTGCTCAAGCGGCTCGCCTCCTCACCGCTGCCCCGCTGGGGCCTGATGACCTCGAAGACGGCGTCCGTGCTGGTCACGGAGGTCCTTCAGGTGATCCTGCTGACGGCGATCGCCTTCGCGCTGGGCTGGTCCCCGCACGGCAACCCCGCCGCCGTCCTGCTCCTGCTGATCCTCGGTACGGCCGCCTTCTCCGGCCTGGGCCTGCTGATGGCCGGCACGCTGAAGGCGGAGGCGACCCTGGCCGCCGCCAACCTGGTGTTCCTGCTGCTGCTCGTCGGCGGCGGGGTGATCGTGCCGCTGGACAAGTTCGGCTCGGCCGGCCGGCACGTCCTCGGCCTGCTGCCCATCTCCGCGCTGTCGGACGGCCTGCGGGGCGTGCTCCAGCACGGAGCCGGGATGCCGTGGGGCGACCTGGGGATCCTCGCCGTGTGGGCCGTCGTCGGCCTGGCCGCGGCCGGGAAGTTCTTCCGCTGGGAGTGAGGCGTCACGGTGGACCCTCGTGAAAGCGTGCACAAGCGGCGGCCTACGATGGTGGGCGTGCCCAAGCTGAACCCCGCCGACGCCGCAGCGGCGCTGCGCAACCCGCTCGCCTTCATCGCCGAACGCTGGACCCCGACCCCCCGGACGGTCCAGCGGGCGGCCCTCGCCGCGCTCGTGATGTCGGTGGTCATCGTCGTCACCGGTGGCGCCGTACGTCTGACCGGCTCCGGCCTCGGCTGCCCGACCTGGCCGGAGTGCACCGACGGCTCGCTGACGCCGACGACCGCGCTGAGCTACCACAGCGCGATCGAGTTCGGCAACCGGATGCTGACGTACGTGCTGTGCGCGGCGGTCGGCTGGGCGATCATCGCCGCCCGCTCCGAGAAGCCGTACCGGCGCAGCCTGACCCGGCTGGGCTGGGCGCAGTTCTGGCTGGTGATGGGCAACGCGATCCTCGGCGGCATCGTCGTGCTCGTGGGCCTCAACCCGTACACCGTGGCGGCCCACTTCCTGCTCGCCACGGCCCTGACCACCGTCGCCGCGGTGATGTGGCAGCGCACCCGCGAGGGCGACGGCGCGCCCCGCCCGCTGGTCGGGGGGGCCGTGCAGCAGCTGGTGTGGTTCCTGGTGGCCGCGTCCCTGCTGCTCATCGCGGTCGGCACGGTGGTGACCGGGGCCGGGCCGCACGCGGGTGACTCCAGCGAGGTCAAGCGGATCCCCATCGACTGGGAGACGGTGGCCAAGCTGCACGCGGTGCTCGCCTGGATCGTGGTGACGCTGACGTTCGCGCTGTGGTTCGTGCTGAAGGCGGTGGACGCGCCCAAGGGGCCGCTCGCGCGCACGCGTGAGCTGTTCCTGATCCTGCTCGGCCAGGGTGTGATCGGTTACGTGCAGTACTTCACCCACCTGCCCGAGCTGCTGGTCGGCCTGCACATGTTCGGATCCTGCCTCGTGTGGATCGGCGTCCTGCGTGTCCTGCTGGCGCTCCGCGAACGCCCGGAGGCCGGCCTGGACCTGCCCGGTCCCTCGGCCGAGGTGCCGGTGGGCACGCGCGCGTGAGTCACCCGTAGGTGGTGACCAGCGTGTCGATCGCCGGGGCGAGGTAAGCGCGGGTCAGTTCGGCGCGGCGGGTGAGCCAGTCCTCGGCGGCCGGGGCGGGATGGTCGTCGTAGCGGCGGCGTGTGATGTCCGCGACGAGCTCGGCGGGCGCGCCGAGTGGCACCAGCTCGTCCAGCGCCTCTCGCTTCGAGATCAGCCGTCCGTCGCGCAGGGTCACGGTGGCGCGCGCGAAGGTCAGCAGGCCCAGGTCCACCCACACGTCCTGCCGCCACAGCCGGGCCTTGTCCACCGCCGGCCGCCAGTAGTCCCGTTGGTCCCGTACGACGAAGTCGTTCAGCTGCCGCTCCGGCACCGCCGGGAGCAGTCCGGCCGGCGGTTCCCCGTGCAGCACCCGCCCGAAGTCGTGCAGCTCCCGCCGGGTGACGGGGGTGACCGGGCGGCGCATCACCTGGCCGTGCGCCCAGGTGAGATGGGAGCGGTCCGGGTCGTCCAGGCCGGCCGGGGTGAGATAGCTGCAGTGGAGTTTCGCGGCGAGCGGCACCGTGCGCAGCCTCCGGTGCAGGGCCACCACCCGCCGTACGGTCCCGAGGCCGACCGGCCCCGGCAGTACGGCGATCAGGTCGAGGTCGCTCCGGCCCTCCTGGTAGTCACCGCCGGCGAGGGAGCCGTGCGCCCACACGGCGCGCGGCCGCAGCGGCGTGAGCCCGTCGAGGAATCGATCGAGTAACGATGTGGTCGGCATCCGCCCAGTCTGGACAGTTCAGCCGAGTCCGTACACCCGGCGCGCGTTGTCCGCCGCGACCATCCGGGCCACCCGCTGGGCGTCCTCCAGGGACCAGGCGCCCTCGGCGACCCAGGTGCCCAGGACCCGGCCCAGGGCCTCGCGGAACAGCCGGGCACCCACGACGTGCAGCTCGGGCAGGCCGTGGGCACCGCTGGAGAAGAGGATCTTGCCGAAGGGGGCCAGCTCCAGGATCTCGGCGAGGACGGTGGCCGCGCGGGCGCCGGTGCGGACGAGCGCGGCCCCGGAGTCGGCGTAGACGTGCGGGAAGACGCCGGCCAGGTGGGCGGCGTGGCGGTGGTACGGGTAGCCGTGCAGCAGGATCAGATCGGTGCCGAGGCCGGCCGTGGCCCGCACGAAGTCGGTGAGCAGCACGGGGTCGGTACGGTCGATGCGGGTGCCCGGCTCGCCGAGCCCGGCGTGCAGCTGGAGCGGGCGGCCCGAGGCCACGGCGATCCAGAGCAGGTGCCGCAGCAGCACGGGGTCGGTGAGCGGCCCGCCGACCCGCCGCCCGGCCAGCCAGCGGCCCGCCGCGCCCCGCACCTCGCCCGGCCCCGGCGGCTCGGGCGCGAGTGCCAGGCCGTGTCCCAGCCCCGCGACCGAGGTGAAGGCGACCGCGTGCGCGGCGGCGGCGTGCACCGACTCGGCGAGGTTGGCGAGGAAGGACTCGACGGTGCCGGAGGTGTCGGCGACCTGCTCTGCGAGCTGTTCGAGCCGGACGATCTCGTGGGCCTGGGCGGAACCGGCGGAGGCCAGCTCGGCGGGTCCGGTGAGGTCGCCGGGCAGGCCGGTGTCGACGAGGTAGGTGGTGATGCCGCTGCCGCGCAGCAGCCTGCGGCCCGCCTCCAGGACGCCCAGTTCCCGGCGCCGGGCCAGATAGCGGGCGGGCGTGCAGTGCGGCTCCAGGCCGAGCAGGGGCGGGCACCAGCGCCGTACCGCGAATCCCGTCTGGGTGTCGAAGAGGGTCGTGCCGGGCGCGGGCGGGCCCTCGGTGCGGGCCAGCTGGGCCTCGAAGGTGCCGAGGCCCAGCTCTGTGCGGAGTACTCCGTGGCAGTACTGGTCCACGAGGGACGGCGTTTCGATCATCCGGGCTCCCCGTTGGACGCGTGCTGTCTTACACGTCCTAACGGGTGAACGGGGTTCGAGGTCGCGGTTCAGCTCGGGACTGCGGATTCGTCGGCGGTCGCGCAGTGCCCGCGCCCCTCCGGGGCGCTGATCAACCCCCGATCTGAATGCCGGCCATCCTTTTCCACTCGTACGCACCCGTCGTCACCTTCGCCGCGAACTCGCCGTCGAAGGACTCGTGGACGGTGATGCCGGACTTCTCGACGGCCTTCTCGGCGATCTCGGTGCTCGGTGCCACCAGGTCGCCCCAGCCGCCGTCCTCGCCGACGAGGACGATGCGGGCGCCGCGCTCGCCGATGTGGGCCACCTGGCCCTCGGCGCCGCCGTGGGCCTTCGCGAAAGCGCTGATCTGGTGGGCGAGCCGGGACACCTTGCGCTCGGCCCGCGCGTCAACCTGCTGCGTGTCTGCCATGGCCAGGATGCTACTCGCGGGTAGATCGGCTGGCGAGAGCGGGGCTCTGTGACCTGCGCCCGATGGGTGTCAGTGCAGGAACGGGTCCACGGCGATCGCCACGAACAGCAGCGACACATAGGTGATCGACCAGTGGAACAGCCGCATCTCCTTCAGCTTCACGCCCGTGACCTCGGCCTTGGCCCGGTTCTGCAGCGCGTGGGCCTCCCACAGCCACCAGCCGCCGGCAGCCAGCGCGACGGCCGTGTAGAACCAGCCGGTGTAGCCGAGCGGGGTGAGGAGCAGGGAGACGGCGACCATCACCCAGCTGTAGATGACGATCTGCCGGGCGACGACCTTGTTGGAGGCGATGACCGGGAGCATCGGCACGCCCACGCGCGCGTAGTCGTCCTTCACCTTCATGGACAGCGGCCAGTAGTGCGGCGGGGTCCAGAAGAAGATCACCATGAACAGGATGACGGGCGCCCAGGAGAGCGAGTTCGTCACGGCCGACCAGCCGATGAGCACGGGCATGCAGCCCGCGATGCCACCCCACACGATGTTCTGCGACGTACGCCGCTTGAGGATCATCGTGTAGACGACGACGTAGAAGAGGAGTGCGCCGAGCGAGAGCCAGGCGGACAGCCAGTTCACGGTGAGGCCGAACAGGAGCGTCGAGACGACGGCCAGGCTGATGCCGAAGACCAGGCACTCGCGCGGGCTGACCATGCCGGTCACCAGCGGCCGCTGCGAGGTGCGGTCCATCAGGGCGTCGATGTCCCGGTCGATGTACATGTTCAGCGCGTTGGCGCCGCCCGCCGAGAGGTAGCCGCCGACGCAGGTCAGCAGGACCAGCCCGAGGTCGGGCACGCCCTGCTGCGCCAGGAACATCACCGGAACGGTGGTGATCAGCAGCAGCTCGATGATCCGCGGCTTGGTCAGCGCCACGAACGCCTTGACACGGGCCCCGAACGGCCGGTGAACCGGGCCCTGGCTCGCAGCACCGAGCGAGCCCGCTGGACGGGATTCGACGGCCGTCACGCACACCCCTGACAGAGACATCCCAGCGAGCCTCCCCGTGTGAACTCGGGGTAAAGGGCTCGCGCGTACCACGCCACTTTAGACGTTGCCCATACCCCGCCCTTCGCGGGGGTGGGGTCGTGTTGGCGCACGCCCCATAAGAGGGGACCTGGCACTCGATTGAGCGCTCAGATGACCACCTCCGTATTCATGTGCCAAATGGCGCGTTCGGCCAGTCGGGAGGCGGATCCAATGGACTCCCGGCAGTCTGGAAACACTCGAAAAAATGCACGTCCTCACAGGGGTAGGCTCGGCAGCGGCCGGCGGGCAGAAGCACGCCGGCGGCCGGGTGGGCGCATGCCCCGCAGACCGGCGACCGACATGTGGAGAGGAGCCCTGACCCAGGGTGAGCACCAAGCCGACCACCACAGACCTTGAGTGGACCGAGCTGGACCAGCGGGCCGTGGACACCGCCCGTGTCCTGGCCGCCGACGCCGTACAGAAGGTCGGCAACGGCCATCCCGGTACGGCGATGAGCCTGGCCCCGGCCGCCTACACCCTCTTCCAGAAGGTGATGCGGCACGACCCGGCCGACCCGGAGTGGGTCGGGCGCGACCGCTTCGTGCTGTCCGCCGGCCACTCGTCCCTGACCCTCTACACCCAGCTCTACCTGGCCGGCTTCGGTCTGGAGCTGCAGGACCTGGAGTCCTTCCGCACCTGGGGTTCGAAGACCCCGGGCCACCCGGAGTACGGGCACACCAAGGGTGTCGAGACCACGACCGGTCCGCTCGGCCAGGGCGTCGCCAACGCGGTGGGCATGGCGATGGCCGCCCGCTACGAGCGCGGCCTGTTCGACCCTCAGGCGCCGGTCGGCGAGTCCCCCTTCGACCACTTCGTCTACTGCATCGCCGGTGACGGCTGTCTGCAGGAGGGCATCTCCGCCGAGGCCTCCTCGCTGGCCGGTCACCAGAAGCTCGGCAACCTGATCCTGCTGTGGGACGACAACCACATCTCGATCGAGGGCGACACCGAGACCGCCGTCTCCGAGGACACCGTCAAGCGCTACGAGGCCTACGGCTGGCACGTGCAGCGCGTGGAGGCCCAGGACAACGGCGACCTGGACCCGCAGGCGATCTTCGCCGCGATCGAGAAGGCCAAGGCGGTCACCGACCGGCCCTCCTTCATCGCCATGCGCTCGATCATCGCCTGGCCGGCCCCGAACGCCCAGAACACCGAGGCCGCGCACGGCTCGGCGCTGGGCGAGGAGGAGGTCGCGGCCACCAAGCGCGTCCTGGGCTTCGACCCGGAGCAGCACTTCGCCGTCGAGGACGAGGTGATCGCCCACACCCGGCAGGCGCTGGAGCGCGGCGCGCAGGCGAAGGCCGAGTGGGAGAAGTCCCTGCAGCAGTGGCGGGACGCCAACCCCGAGCGTGCCGCCGAGTTCGACCGCATCAGCCGGGGCGAGCTCCCCACCGGCTGGGAGGAGAAGATCCCGGTCTTCGAGCCGGGCAAGGGTGTGGCGACGCGTGCCGCCTCCGGCAAGGTGCTGCAGGCGCTCGGCGCGGTGATCCCCGAGCTGTGGGGCGGCTCCGCCGACCTCGCCGGGTCGAACAACACGACCATCGACAAGGACAGCTCCTTCCTTCCCGAGGGCAACCCGCTGCCGGAGGCCGACCCGTACGGCCGCACGATCCACTTCGGCATCCGCGAGCACTCGATGGGCGCCGAGATGAACGGCATCGCGCTGCACGGCAACACCCGTGTCTACGGCGGTACGTTCCTCGTCTTCTCCGACTACATGCGCAACGCGGTGCGCCTGTCGGCCCTGATGCACCTGCCGGTGACCTACGTGTGGACGCACGACTCCATCGGCCTCGGCGAGGACGGCCCCACCCACCAGCCGGTCGAGCACCTGGCCTCGCTGCGCGCCATCCCCGGCCTGAACATCGTGCGCCCGGCGGACGCCAACGAGACCGCGATCGCCTGGCGCGAGATCCTCAAGCGGTACACCAAGGAGTTCGGCAAGGGCCAGCCGCACGGTCTGGCGCTCACCCGCCAGGGCGTGCCGGCCTACGAGCCCAACGAGGACGCGGCCAAGGGTGGCTATGTCCTGTTCGAGGCCGAGGGCGGCGAGCCGCAGGTGATCCTGATCGCCACCGGTTCCGAGGTGCACGTGGCCGTGGAGGCGCGTGAGCAGCTGCAGGCCGAGGGCGTTCCGACGCGGGTCGTGTCGATGCCGTCGGTCGAGTGGTTCGAGGAGCAGGACCAGGGGTACCGGGACTCCGTGCTCCCGCCGTCCGTCCGGGCCCGTGTGGCCGTGGAGGCGGGCATCGGGCTGACCTGGTACCGGTACGTCGGGGACGCCGGCCGCATCGTTTCCCTGGAGCACTTCGGTGCTTCCGCCGATGGCAAGGTGCTCTTCCGGGAGTTCGGCTTCACTGCCGAGAACGTGGCCGCCAAGGCCCGGGAATCCCTCGCCGCCGCCCAGCGCTGACGCTCATATACGACACGTAGGAGATGTAATTCCATGACAGACGCACTCAAGCGCCTCTCCGAGGAAGGCGTCGCGATCTGGCTGGACGACCTGTCGCGCAAGCGGATCACGTCCGGCAACCTCGCCGAGCTGATCGACCAGCAGCACGTCGTGGGCGTCACCACCAACCCGACGATCTTCCAGAAGGCGATCAGCGGCGGCGACGGCTACGAGCAGCAGGTCACCGACCTCGCGGCCCGCAAGGTCACCGTCGAAGAGGCCATCCGCATGATCACCACGGCGGACGTCCGCGACGCCGCCGACATCCTGCGCCCGGTCTACGACGCCACCGGCGGCAAGGACGGCCGGGTCTCCATCGAGGTCGACCCGCGCCTCGCGCACAACACCAGGGCCACCGTCGCCGAGGCCAAGCAGCTGGCGTGGCTGGTGGACCGCCCCAACACGCTGATCAAGATCCCGGCCACCCAGGCGGGTCTGCCGGCGATCACCGAGACGATCGGCCTCGGCATCAGCGTCAACGTCACCCTGATCTTCTCCCTGGAGCGCTACCGGGCGGTCATGGACGCCTACCTCTCCGGCCTGGAGAAGGCCAAGGAGCGCGGCCTGGACCTCTCGCTGATCCACTCCGTGGCGTCCTTCTTCGTGTCCCGCGTGGACACCGAGATCGACAAGCGCCTGGACGGCATCGGCACCGACGAGGCCAAGGCGCTGCGCGGCAAAGCCGCCGTCGCCAACGCGCGCCTGGCCTACCAGGCGTACGAGGAGGTCTTCTCCACCGAGCGCTGGAGCGCGCTGGAGAACGCGGGCGCCAACAAGCAGCGTCCGCTGTGGGCGTCGACCGGCGTGAAGGACCCGGCCTACCCGGACACCCTGTACGTCACCGAGCTGGTCGCCCCGAACACGGTCAACACCATGCCGGAGGCCACGCTGGAGGCCACCGAGGACCACGGCGAGATCAGCGGCGACACCGTCGCCGGCACCTACGAGCAGGCGCGTGCCGACCTCGACGCGCTGGAGAAGCTCGGCATCTCGTACGACGACGTCGTGCAGGTGCTGGAGGACGAGGGCGTCGAGAAGTTCGAGGCGTCCTGGATCGACCTGCTGAAGTCCACCCAGGCGGAGCTCGAGCGCCTCGCCCCTTCGGAGGGCTGAGTTGTCACCCCTTTCCGGTTCCGGAGCGAACCCGCTTCGTGACCCGGCCGACCGACGGCTCCCGCGCATCGCGGGGCCGTCGGGCCTGGTCATCTTCGGGGTCACGGGCGACCTGTCCCGCAAGAAGCTGATGCCCGCGGTGTACGACCTCGCCAACCGGGGTCTGCTGCCGCCGGGCTTCTCGCTGGTGGGCTTCGCCCGCCGCGAGTGGGCGAACGAGGACTTCGCGCAGGAGGTCCACGACGCCGTCAAGGCGCACGCCCGTACGCCGTTCCGCGAGGAGGTCTGGCAGCAGCTCATCCAGGGGATGCGCTTCGTCCAGGGCACCTTCGACGACGACGACGCGTTCGAGCGGCTGCGCTCCACCATCGAGGAGCTGGACAAGGCCCAGGGAACGGGCGGCAACTTCGCCTTCTACCTGTCGGTGCCGCCGCGCTCCTTCCCGGTGGTCATCCAGCAGCTGAAGAAGCACGGTCTCGCCGAGCAGTCGGGCGGTTCCTGGCGGCGCGCGGTCATCGAGAAGCCGTTCGGCCACGACCTGAAGTCGGCCGAGGAGCTGAACAAGGTCGTGCACGAGGTGTTCTCGTCGGACCAGGTGTTCCGGATCGACCACTACCTCGGCAAGGAGACCGTCCAGAACATCCTGGCGCTGCGCTTCGCCAACACGATGTTCGAGCCGATCTGGAACCGGTCCTTCGTGGACCACGTGCAGATCACCATGGCCGAGGACATCGGCATCGGCGGCCGGGCCGGCTACTACGACGGCATCGGCGCCGCCCGTGACGTCATCCAGAACCACCTGCTCCAGCTCATGGCGCTGACCGCCATGGAGGAGCCCGCCTCCTTCGACGCCGACGCGCTGGCCGCGGAGAAGGAGAAGGTGCTCGGCGCGGTACGGCTGCCCAAGGACCTGGGCCGCAGCACCGTGCGCGGGCAGTACGCGGCCGGCTGGCAGGGCGGCGAGAAGGTCACCGGCTACCTCGAAGAGGAGGGCATCGACCCGAAGTCGAAGACCGACACCTACGCGGCGATCAAGCTGGAGATCGACAACCGCCGCTGGGCGGGCGTCCCCTTCTACCTGCGCACCGGCAAGCGGCTGGGGCGCCGGGTCACCGAGATCGCCGTCGTCTTCCAGCGGGCCCCGCACTCCCCCTTCGACACCACGGCGACGGAGGAACTGGGCCAGAACGCGATCGTGATCCGCGTCCAGCCGGACGAGGGCGTCACGGTCCGGTTCGGCTCGAAGGTGCCGGGCACCTCGATGGAGATCCGGGACGTCTCCATGGACTTCGCCTACGGCGAGTCCTTCACGGAGTCCAGCCCGGAGGCGTACGAGCGCCTGATCCTGGACGTGCTGCTCGGCGACGCCAACCTCTTCCCGCGCACGGAGGAGGTCGAGCTGTCCTGGAAGATCCTCGACCCGATCGAGCAGTACTGGGACAAGCACGGCAGGCCCGCGCAGTACAAGTCGGGCACCTGGGGCCCCGCCGAGGCGGACGAGATGCTCGCACGAGACGGACGGAGCTGGCGCCGGCCATGAAGATAGACCTGACCGACACCACCGCCGGCGACATCAACAAGGCGCTCGTGCAGGGCCGCCGGGCCATCGGCACCCCCGCCGTCGGCATGGTCCTGACCCTCGTCATCGTCACCGACGAGGAGAACGCCTACGACGCGCTGAAGGCCGCCAACGACGCCTCGCGCGAGCACCCCTCGCGCACGCTGGTGGTCATCAAGCGGGTCTCCCGCACCCCGCGCGACCGCACGTCCTCGCGTCTCGACGCCGAGGTGCGGGTGGGCGCGGACGCGGGCACCGGCGAGACGGTCGTACTGCGGCTGTACGGCGAGGTCGTCGAGCACGCCGACTCGGTGGTGCTGCCGCTGCTGCTGCCGGACGCGCCGGTGGTCGTGTGGTGGCCGGTGAACGCCCCGCTGGACCCGGCACAGGACCCGCTGGGCGCGCTCGCCCAGCGCCGGGTCACCGACACCTATGCCGCCGAGCAGCCGGTGCGGGAGCTGTCCGCCCGCGCCGCGGCCTACACGCCCGGCGACACCGACCTGTCCTGGACCCGGATCACGCCGTGGCGCTCGATGCTCGCGGCGGCCCTGGACCAGGTCACCTGTGAGGTGACCGGCGTCGAGGTGGAGGGCGAGGAGTTCAACCCGAGCTGCGAGCTGCTGGCGATGTGGCTCGCGGACCGGCTGGAGGTGCCCGTGAAGCGGTCGCTGTCGGGCGGCCCGGGTCTCACCGCGGTCCGCATGGACACGAGCTGCGGTCCGATCGTCCTCGACCGCGCGGACGGCACGCTGGCCACGCTGTCCATCGAGGGCCAGCCGGCCCGCGCGGTGGCGCTGAAGCGGCGGGAGACCGCCGAGCTGATCGCGGAGGAGCTGCGCCGGCTCGACCCGGACGACACCTACGCGTCGGCGCTGCGCTACGGCGTGGAGCGGCTGAACACGGTTCCGGAACAGCAGCCGGCGGCGAGCGGGCCGGCGGCCGGGCCGGAGCCCGTGGAGGAAGCGGCCAAGGCGCCCGCGAAGAAGGCGGCCGCCAAGGCCGCGAAGAAGGCACCGGCGAGGAAGGCGGCGGCGAAGTGAGCACTCCGCAGCTGGTCGTCCACCGCGACAAGGAACTGATGGCGCAGGCCGCCGCGGCCCGCCTGATCACGAAGATCGTGGACGCGCAGGCCTCCCGGGGCACCGCGTCCGTGGTCCTCACGGGCGGCCGCAACGGCAACGGCCTGCTGGCCGCGCTGGCGGCGGCCCCGGCCCGGGACGCCATCGACTGGGCGCGTCTGGACCTGTGGTGGGGGGACGAGCGCTACCTCCCCGAGGGCGACCCCGAGCGCAATGTCACGCAGGCTCGCGCGGCCCTGCTCGACTCGGTCCCGCTGGCCCCGGAGCGCGTGCACGCCATGCCCGCCTCCGACGGCCCGTACGGCAAGGACGTCGACGCGGCGGCGGAAGCGTACGCCGCGGAGCTGGCGAAGACGGCCGGCCCCGAGAACCACGGTTCGGTGCCCACCTTCGACGTCCTGATGCTGGGCGTCGGCCCGGACACCCACGTGGCCTCCCTGTTCCCGGAGCACCCCGGCGTCCGGGAGACGGAACGCACGGTGATCGGCGTCCACGGTGCCCCCAAGCCCCCGCCGACCCGGATCTCGCTCACCCTCCCGGCGATCCGCTCGGCCCGCGAGGTCTGGCTCCTCGCGGCCGGTGAGGACAAGGCGGAGGCCGCGGCCATCGCCCTGTCGGGCGCGGGCGAGATCCAGGCCCCGGCGGCAGGGGCGCACGGCCGCTCGCGCACCCTGTGGCTGCTGGACTCGGCGGCGGCCTCGCAGCTGCCGAGGTCGCTGTATCCGCCGGCTTCGCCGTGAACCGGTGAACCACTGAGGTCCCCCCTCGACCAGCAACCGGGCTTCACATTTTCTGCACGAAATATCCGTGCAATGCTCAACTTCTGTGTAAGCTCCTGGCGCTGTACACCGCACCACTGAGGGGGGACCTCATGCGTATACGCTTCGCGCTGGCCACCGCCGTCACGGCCGGCACGCTCACCGTCGTCATCACGGCTCCGGCCCAGGCCACCGAGTACTCCTCCGCCCTGAAGATCAAGGGCGTCCAGTACGACGCGCCGGGACGGGACTCCAACAACTGCCGTACGGGCAACACCCGGGACGAGTACCTGACGATCAAGAACTACTCCCGCAGCACGACCGTCAACCTCAAGGGCTACGTCGTCAAGGACGCCGCCGGGAACCGGTTCACGTTCCCCTCGAACCACTACCTCGAGCCCGGCGACTACGTGAAGCTGCGCGGCGGCCACGGCACCGACTCGGACGCGAACAACGTCGTCTACCGCCAGAACTGCAACTTCATGTGGAACAACGACAGGGACACCATCTACCTGTTCAAGCCGTCCGGCGCCCACGCGGACACCCACGCCTACACCAAGTCCCGCGACGACCGGGACGGCAACGGCTACATCACCTTCCACGGCTGACGCCGCGCCGTTCCGGGAGGATGACCGTGAATCCGTACAACACCCCGCCCCGACCGGCCGACACCCGTCCGCTGCACCGGCGCAAGCGCGTGTGGGCCGCCGCGATCGCCCTGTTCGCCGCGGGTGCCATCGGCGGAACCCAGTCGGCGCACGACGAGGCGGCCGCGAAGGCGACACCGGCGGCGCGACCGACCGTGACCGTCACCGCGACGGCCACCGAGAGCGCGCCTCCGGAACCGGCGCCGACGGTCACCAGGACCAGGACCGTCCGCACGCCCGGACCGACCGTCACCGTCACCAAGGCCGCCTCCGGCACCGTGCGCAGTGACGACACCGGCAGCAGCGGCAGCGGCACCTGCTCCATCGTCTCCAACGCGGGCAACTGCTACCGGGCGGGCCAGTTCTGCCGCGGCGGCGACCACGGGGCGACGACCACCGACGCGGCCGGCACGACGATCACGTGCTCCTACAGCGGCAGCGCCTGGCGCTGGACGTACGCGTGAGACCGGCGGGCTCGGTCACTTGACCGAGCCCGCCATCACGCCCTGGACGAAGTGCCGCTGGAAGGCGAAGAACACCACCACCGGCACGATCAGGGACAGGAAGGCGCCCGGGGCCAGGACGTCGATGTTGCTGCCGAACTGCCGGATCTGGGACTGGAGTTCCACGGTCAGCGGCTGGGAGGAGCTGTCGGCGAAGAGGAGGGCGACCAGCATGTCGTTCCAGACCCAGAGGAACTGGAAGATGGCGAGCGAGGCGATCGCGGGCCGGCCCACGGGCAGGACCAGGCGGGTGAAGATGCGCCACTCGCTGCCGCCGTCCATCCGCGCCGCCTCCAGCATCTCCTTCGGCATCTCCGCGAAGTAGTTGCGGAGCAGGAACACCGCGAACGGCAGCCCGTACGCCACGTGGAAGAGGACGACCCCGGGGATCGTGCCGAACAGGCCCAGCGCGCCGAAGAGCTTGGCCACCGGCAGCAGACCGATCTGCACCGGCACCACCAACAGGGCCACCACCAGCAGGAAGAGGGGCTCGCGCAGCGGGAAGTCCAGCCAGGCGAAGGCGTATCCGGCGAGGGCGGCGATGACCACGACGAGCGTCGTGGCCGGCACCGAGATCAGCACCGTGTTCCAGAAGGCCTGCGTCATGCCGGAGTTCTTCAGCAGCGCCGCGTAGTTGTCGAAGGACAGCTGGCCGGGACTGGTGAACGCCGTCCACCAGCCGCCCTTCGCGGTGTCCTGCGCCGAGCGCAGGGAGGACACGAAGAGGCCTGCGAGCGGGGTCAGCCAGACCAGGCCGATCACCACCAGGAAGGCCTGCACCAGGCCGTTGCCCAGGCCCCGCCTGATCGCGTTCATCGCTGACTCCTCATCGTTGACTGTTGCGGAAGCGGCGGACGTTGAAGACCATCGCCGGGATCACCAGGAGCAGGAGCAGCACGCCCAGCGCGCTGCCCAGGCCCTGGTTGTTGCCGCCGCCGAAGGACACGAGCCACATCTGGGTGGCGAGCACCGTGGCGTCCTCCTGCACCGGCCCGGGCGCGATGATGTAGACGAGGTCGAAGACCTTCATCACGTTGATGACGAGGGTCACGAAGACCACGGTGAGGACGGGCGCCAGCAGCGGGACCGTGATCCGGCGGAAGATCTGCCACTCGTTCGCGCCGTCCATCCGGGCCGCCTCCAGCGCGTCCCGCGGCAGGGTCGCGAGGCCCGCGCCGATCAGCACCATCGCGAAGCCGGTCCAGATCCACAGGTAGGCGCCGATGATGGCCGGGGTGACGAGGGCCGGGCCGAGCCAGGAGACGCCCTGGTAGGGCGGGGCGAAGTTGGACGCCGGGAGCTTCACCGTGTACGAGCCCGCGCGCAGCCCGGTGAAGCGGAAGGAGCCGTCGGCCGCGGTGGTCGCGCTCGCGGCCGTTCGCCCGTCGCGCACCGCCTCGACCTTCATGCCGGGCAGTCCGCTCTCCTTCGGGTCGACCCTGCCCTGCCTGCCTCCCCCGCCCGGGGTGAAGTCCAGGTAGACGACACCGCGCAGCTCGCCGGGTGCCGCCGTGCGGGCGGCCGCCGCCGCAGCGGGCTCGGCCCCCTTGGGCAGGTCCTTGGGCAGCACGCCGACCATCGGAAGCGTCACCGAGTGGCCGGCGGCGGCGGTCGTGCGGTACGAGCCGTCCCCGTCCTGGGTCAGCAGGCCCGGGCGGCCGCGTGCCGTCGGGTAGGACGACGTGCCCTCGAAGGCGTCGTGGACGGAGACCACGGCCGCGTTCAGCACGCCCTTGTTGGGGTCCTCGTCGTAGGCGAGCCGGAAGACGATGCCGGCGGCGAGGAAGGACACCGCCATCGGCATGAACAGCAGGAGCTTGAAGGCGGTCGCCCAGCGGACCTTCTCGACCAGGACGGCGAGGATCAGGCCGAGCCCGGTGAGCAGGGCCGGGGCCACGACGACCCAGATGGTGGTGTTGCGGATGGCCTTCAGGGTGGCCGGGTCGCGGAACATCTCGGTGTAGTTGTCACCGCCGACGAACCGGGTGCCGGAGGCGTCGAAGAAGCTGCGGCCGACGGAGAACAGCACCGGGTAGACGACGAGCGCGCCGAGCAGGAGCAGCGCGGGGAAGACGAAGAGCAGGGCGATCAGCCGGGCGCGCCGCCGGCCGCGGCGCCCGCGCGCCGCGCCGGCGGCGGCCTGCGGGCCCGCCTGCTGTTTCACGACAGTGGTGGCGGTCATGGTGCTGCCGCTCAGCCCTGGTAGGCCTTGGCCGCCGCGGCTTCCAGCTTCGCCGCGGTGCCCTTCGGGTCGGACGGGTCGCGCAGGAAGTCCTGGAGCAGCTTCCACTCGCCGGCGCCCTTGGTGCCGCCGAAGGCCGCGGGGGCCTGGTCGGACATGTCGAAGCGGACCGAGTCGCCCGCGTCGATCAGGGACTTGGCGGTGGCACGGGTGACGTCGTCGCCGTAGGAGGCGGGGTCGAGCTTCTTGTTCGGGGAAAGGAAGCCGCCCGCCTTCGCCCACACGGCAGCGGCCTCGGGGGTGGCCAGGTACTCCAGGAGCTTCATGCCGGCCTTGGCGTTCTTGCCGTCCTTGAGGACGACCGCCGCGTCACCGCCGCTGACGACCGGTGCCGTGCCGCCGTCGACGGCCGGGAACGGGAAGAAGTTCGCGTCCTTGCCGATGGCCTTGCCGAACTGGTCGTGCGCGACCCCGGCCACGAAGTCGCCCTCGTAGACCATGCCGGCCTCGGGCTTGGGTCCGAACACCTTCTCCACCGAGCTGGGGAAGTCGGTGTTCAGGGCCTCCTTCTGGCCGCCCGCGATCAGCTGCTTGTCCTTGAACAGTTTGCCGAGCGTCCCCAGCGCCTTGACCACGCTCGCGTCGGTCCACTTCAGCTTGTGCGCGGCGAGGGCGTCGTACTTCTCGGGTCCGGCCTGGGACAGGTAGATGTTCTCGAACCAGTCGGTCAGGGTCCAGCCGTCCTCACCGGCGACGGAGAAGGCGGCGAGCCCGGAGTCGGAGACGGTGTGCCCGGCCTTCAGCATCTCGTCGTACGTCTTCGGCGGCTTGACCCCGGCCTGGGTGAGCGCGTCGGGGCTGTACCAGACGGTCGACTTGTGGGCGGCCTTGAAGTACAGGCCGTACAGGGTGCCGTCGACGCTGCCGTACTTCTTCCACACGGGCGCGTAGTCGGCGCTGATCGTCGCCTGCGCCGTCGGCGACAGCGGCTTGAGCCAGCCCTTCTTGGCGAACTGGTCCAGGACGCCGACCTGCGGGACCATCACGACGTCGGGCGCGTTGCCGCCCTCGATCTTGCTGCCGACGACCGTGGAGACGTTGTCGCCGGTGGAGACGAACTGGGTCTTGGCGCCGGTCTTCGCGGTGAAGGCGTCCAGCACCTTCTGGAAGTTCTTCTGTTCGCTGCCGGTCCAGACGCCGGCCACGGTGACGGTCTGGCCGCTGAGCGCCTTGTCACCGCCGCCGGCCGAGACGGGGCCGCCGCCGCAGGCGGTCGCGCCGAGGGCGAGAGTGAGGGCGGTGCAGCTCGTGAGCAGGGTGGTACGTCGTCGCATCATCGTCGATGTCCCTTCAAGAGGCGGTTGATCACAGGTCGCTGAGCCACCAGGCGGCCGTGGCGCCGGGCAGGACGCCCGCCGGACAGGGGCCGCTGGAGAGCAGGGGGGTGCCGGAGACCGGGGCGGGCGTGGGGGCCGTACCGAAGTTGACGGCGCAGACCAGGCCGTCGCCGCGGGTGAACGCGAGGACGCCGGGCGGGGTGTCCAGCCACTGGAGCGTGCCCTCGCCCAACTGGGGCAGGGATCGCCGCAGTTGGAGACCGTCGCGGTACAGGTGCCAGAAGGAGCGGGTGTCGGCGAGGGCGCGGTCGGTGGCGTACTCGGCGAAGTAGTCCGGCTGCGGCAGCCAGGGCTTGGCGCCCTCCACGCCGGAGGTGAAGCCGAACGGGGAGGCCTGTCCGGACCAGGGCAGCGGCACCCGGCAGCCGTCACGGATCCGGGCACGGCTGCCGGTGCGGCGGAATATCGGGTCGGTGAGGACGTCGTCGGGCAGGTCGACGACCTCGGGCAGGCCCAGTTCCTCGCCCTGGTAGATGTACGCGGCTCCGGGCAGCGCCAGCATCAGCAGCGCGGCGGCGCGGGCACGGGCGGCGCCGAGGCCGCTGCCTTCGGGGGCGGGTTCGCCGTAGCGGGTGACGGTGCGGACCTGGTCGTGGTTGTTGAGGACCCAGGTGACCGTGGAGCCGGTGCCGGCGATGTCCTGCATGGCCTCGGAGATGACCTTGCGGAAGGCGTCGGCGTCCCAGGCGGCGCCGAGCAGGTCGAAGAAGAAGGCCTGGTGGAGTTCGTCCGGGCGGACGTACAGGGCGTGTTCGCGGGCGGTGGGCACGGAGACCTCGCCGACGAGGAGGCGTTCGCGGCCGTCCCGGTCCGTGTACTCCTCGCATGTCGCGCGCCACCGCCGCCACACCGCGTGCACCTCGGGCTGGTTCCAGGCGAGCGGGTTGACCGAGTCGCGGGTGCGGGCGTCGGCCTCCGGGTCGTCGGAGTCGGGCAGTTCGGGGTGCTTGTAGAGACCGGCGGCGACGTCGATGCGGAAGCCGTCGACACCCCGGTCGAGCCAGAAGCGCAGGACGCGGTCGAACTCGGCGGCGACCTCGGGGGTGCGCCAGTTCCAGTCGGGCTGCTCGGGCGTGAACATGTGCAGGTACCACTGGCCGTCGGCGACCCGGGTCCAGGCGGGGCCGCCGAACATGGCGTGCCAGTTGTTGGGCGGCTCGCTGCCGTCCGGGCCGCGGCCGTCGGCGAAGTGGAAGCGGGCGCGGGCCGGGCTGCCGGGCGCGCTGTCGAGCGCCTCGCGGAACCACGGGTGCTCGCTGGAGCAGTGGTTGGGGACGATGTCCAGGAGCACCTTGATGCCGAGCCGCCGGGCGGCCGCCATCAGCAGGTCGAACTCGGCGAGGTCGCCGAAGAGCGGGTCGACCCCGCAGTAGTCGGCCACGTCGTAGCCGTGGTCGTGCTGGGGCGAGGGGTAGAACGGGCTCAGCCAGATCCCGTCGACGCCCAGCTTCTTCAGATACGGCAGCCCGGCCCGGACGCCGGCCAGATCGCCGATGCCGTCGCCGGTGCTGTCGAGGAAGCTGCGGACGTAGACCTGGTAGATCACCGCGTCACGCCACCAGTGGTACTTACTCAGCATGCATGCATGTTAGGTAGGCGTGTCGCGAAGGTGTCAACGAAAAGAACGCAGGCTACTGGTGAGTTGGCTGCGCAAAACTGGACTTAGAGGGGCATCGCGCACCGAGATGAGATCTGCGCGTTACCTAACAAGTAACTATCGGCGGGCGATCGCGTCGAGCTCGCGCGCGAGCCGCTGCACGGCCTGCTCGGGGGTCTCCCGGCCGGTGAGCGCGTCCTGCATCACCGCCTGCACGACCAGGCTGACCTGGTCGTAGTGCGGGCTCTTGGGGCGCGGCGCGGCGGTGAGCACGGCGGTGCGCAGGGTCGGCAGGTAGGGGAACTGCCTGATGAGCGCGGGATCTTCGTAGAGCGCGGCCCGTACGGGCGGCAGCGCGCCCCGGGTGAGCACCTGACGCTGGACGGGCGCGCTGGTGAGGTACGCGATCAGACGGGCGGCCGAACCGGGGTGCCGGGCATGGGAGTTCACGGCGAGGTTGGAGCCGCCGAGGACGCTGGTCCCCGGCCCGTGGGGTCCGGGCAGCGGTACGGCGCCGATCTTCCCGGCGACCCTGGAGCCCCTGGCGGAGGCGACGGCGTAGGCGTAGGGCCAGTTGCGCAGGAAGAGCAGCCTGCCGTCCTGGAAGGCCTGCTTGGACTCCTCCTCCTTGTACGTCAGCGCCGCCTTCGGTATCCAGCCCTCGCGCACACCGCGGGCGAGGAAGCCGATGCCCTCGCGGGCGGCGGAGGAGTCCACGGTGACCCGGGTGCCCTCGTCGCCGAGGATCGTGCCGCCCGCCGAGTAGACGGCCTCGGCCGCGTTCACGGTGAGGCCCTCGTAGGGCAGGAACTGGCCCGCGTAGCCGCCGAGGTGGTACTTGGGCGCGATGGTCTTCGCGTCGTGCTCCAGCTCGGCCCAGGTGCGCGGCGGCGGCACGCCCTCCTTGGCGAGAATGTCCTTGCGATACAGGAGAAGTCCGGCATTCGTGACGTACGGGACCGCATACAGCCGGCCGTCGTAGGTGGCCGTGTCCACGACCGGCGGCAGGAAGCTCTTCAGCGGGAAGGGGTCGCGCGGCAGCGGGCGGATCCAGCCCGCCGCCGCGAACTCCGAGGTCCAGTTGACGTCGATGTTGAGGACGTCGAAGCGGCCCCGGTCGCCGCCGCGCAGGTCGGTGGTCATCTGCGCATGGGTCTCGTCGGCGGAGTCGGGCAGCTCGACGAGGGTGACCTTCTCGCCGGGGTGGGTGCGGTTCCAGCCCTGGAGCAGCGGGGCGAGATAGCCGGTGAGGTCGCCGGCGGTGGCCAGGGTAAGGGGGCCGCGGCCGTCGCCCGCGCCCTCGCCGGCACGGGCGCCGGAGGCGACGTACCCGGTCATGATCACGGCGAGAACGAGGAGGCCCCTACCGGCGGCGCGTATCCACCGCATAGGTTCCTCCTTGAACACATACACACGGCTCCGGGCACCCTCGCCCGGGAGTCAGAGGCCATGTATACCTGTTAGGTATGGGCGATACTAGGGCCTGGAGCACATTGTGAGCAGACAGGAGGACAGCACGAGTGCGCCTGCCCCTCCTGGCACTCCTCGCCCGTGGCCCGGCCCACGGCTACGAGCTGAAGCAGGACCTTGAGCAACTGCTGGGCTCCGCGTACCCTCAGCCCAACGTCGGCCAGATCTACGTCACCCTCGGCCGCCTCGAGAAGTCGGGACTGATCGAGGGCGAGGACGTCGAGCAGGCCGGCCGGCCCAACAAGAAGGTCTACCACCTCACCGACGCCGGGCGGGAGGCGCTGCACGCCTGGTTCGAGGAGACCGAGGACGAGCCGCGGGTGCGGGACGAGTTCTTCATGAAGCTCGCCCTCGCCCCGCAGACCGGTCTCACCGATCAGATAGCCCTCATCAACAAGCAGCGGCGTCAGTACCTCAACACCATGCGCAACCTGTCGAAACTGGCCGCGGCCGAGAACCGGGACAACCGCATCGCCCATCTGCTCATCGAGGGCGCGATGCTGCATCTGCAGGCCGACCTCGACTGGCTGGAACGGTGCCAGGAGGAACTGGAGGACCTTCAGTGAGCACCGACGGCACTCCGGTGCTGCGCGCCGAGGGTCTGGTGAAGACCCACCACGGCGAGGGCGCTCCCGCGCATGCCGTGCGCGGGGTCGATCTGTCGGTGGCGCGGGGCGAGTTCGTGGCGATCACCGGCCCGTCGGGCGCGGGCAAGTCCACCCTGCTGCACCTGCTCGGCGGACTGCAGCGGCCGGACGAGGGCAGCATCTGGCTGGACGGCCGGTGCACGGACTCCTTCAGCGAGGCGCGCTGGGCGGTGGAGCGCCGCAGGGCCATCGGGATCGTGTTCCAGTTCTTCAACCTGGTGTCGAACCTCTCGGTCGCCGACAACGTCGAGCTGCCCGCCCTGCTCGCCGGCGTCCCGCCGAGGAAGGCGCGCGCCGAGCGTGAGGAACTGCTGGCCGAGCTGGGGCTCACGGGCAAGGAGCGCAGCATGCCGGGCGAACTGTCCGGCGGCGAACAGCAGCGGGTCGCGCTCGCCCGGGCCCTGGTCAACCATCCGCCGCTGCTGCTGGCCGACGAGCCCGCCGGCAGCCTGGACAGCAAGGGCACGCGCGAGGTGATGCGGCTGCTGTCCCGCTTCCACGGACGCGGCCAGACGATCGTGCTGGTCACGCATGACGCCCGGCTGGCGAGCGCCGCGGACCGGGTGATCAGCTTCTTCGACGGCCGGATAGCCGACGACGCCGCCCTGGACGGCACCCCGCCGCCCAGGAAGCCGGGGATCTCGGGCGTCCTGGAACTGAGGGACTGACGGTGCTGGACCTCAGGGACGTACGAGCCACCCTGCGCTGGGCGCACTCCGATCTGCGCACCCACCGTGGCGAGGCGCTGTTCCTCGTGCTGGCCACCGCCGGGATCGTCACCTCTCTGCTGCTGGCCACCGCCCTGTTCGGGTACGCGACCAACCCCTGGCAGCGCACCTTCACCCAGGCCCGCGGGGCGCATGTGTGGATCCACACCGTCCCCTCCGCGGACACCGGCAGGCTCGCCCGGCTGGACGGCGTCGAGTCCGTGGCCGGCCCCTACCGCACCGAGTCGGCCACCGTCGCCGTACGTGGCATCCGCGCCTCCGTGGAGCTGCGCGGCACGCCGCGGCTGCCGTCCGTCGGCCGGCCACTGCTCACCGCCGGGCACTGGCTCACCGCCTCCGAACCGGACGGCGTGGTGCTGGAGAGCGGCCTGGCCCGGGCCCTGCTGGCCGAGCCCGGAGACAGCCTCACGCTGCCCGGCACGGCCCGTGCCCTGACCGTCGAGGGCATCGCGGACAGTGCCGAGCCCCGCTACAGCCCGGGCGAGCAGCCGGGGCTGGTGTGGGCCCTGCCCTCCGCCGTGCGCGCCCCCGGCGGCCAGGTGATCGGGCTGCGCCTCGCCGATCCGGGCGACACGGACTACGCGGTGCAGCGTGCCGTCACGGTGCTGGGCGCGGGCGCGGTCGGCGAGGTCTCCACCTGGCAGCAGGCGCGCTCCGCGGCCCAGGGCGACAACCGGCTGCTGGGCCAGGTGCTCGGCCTGTTCGGCCTGGGCGCCCTGATCGCCGCGGGGCTCGCCGTGCACGGGGCGATCGCCACTCGCATCCGCGGGCATCTGCGGGACATCTCCGTGCTGAAGGCGATCGGCTTCACCCCCGGCCAGGTCGTGCGGATCTTCCTGCTCCAGCATCTGGCGTACGCGCTGCTCGGCTCGGTGGCCGCCGCGGCGCTCACCGATGCCCTGGGCCGCGGGATCCCCGGCCGGCTCGGCGACGCCGTGGGGGTGTGGCAGGGGCTGCCGGGCCACACCGTGGCGCTGTTCGTGGTGCCCGTGGGCGCGGTCCTGTTCATCGGCCTGACCACCGGGCTCGCGGCGTGGCGGGCCGGGCGGGTGCCGCCGGTTCCGGTGCCGCGCAAGGCCGCACCGGCCGGCGGCCGGCTGACGGGACTCGCCCGTCGGGCGCTCGGGCTGCGGCTGCCGGCTCCGCTGGTGCTCGGCTGCCACAAGGCGTTCGCGGGGCGCGGCCGGTCGCTGGCCACCGTGGCCCGGCTGACGCTGCCGCTGCTGCTGATCGTGGTGGCGCTCAGCGCCTGGACCACGATCGACCGCTTCCAGGGCAGCCCGGAGCGCATGGGGCTGCCGACGTCCCTGACGGTCCGCTCCGACGGTGCCATGGACACGTCCGCCCTGCGATCCCTGCTCACCGGCGATCACCGGGTGGCCGCCGCCTATCCCGGCGTCGAGGTCGCCGCGCTCGTGCCCGGCCAGACCGGCACCATCGCGCTGCGCGGCGTCGGCACCCAGGCCCAGCCCTACCCCTACGCCCTCGCCGAGGGCCGGGCCGCACGCGGACCGGACGAGGCGGTGGCCGGCCAGGGCCTGCTGGACCTGCTGCACGCCCAGGTCGGTGACTGGGTGCGCATGACCGTGGGCGACCGGCCGCAGATCCTGCACATCGTGGGCCGCAGCATCGAACCGCAGAACGCGGGCCGGGTGGTGACGACCTCCCTGGACACCCTTCGCGAGAACGACCCCGCCCTGACCCCCGCCTTCTACGAACTGCGGCTGCGCCCCGGTGCCGACCCGCAGCGCGTGGCCGCCGCACTGTCCACGGCCGGCCGGGGCCACCTCGACGTGCACCCGGTGGAGAACCCCGCCGACGGCCTGTCGCCCCTGCGCGGAGTCGTCGCCGGGCTGATCGCCGTACTGGCCCTGATCGGGCTGGTCGAGCTGCTCACCGCCATCGGCGGCAGCGTCCGCGAGGGCGAGCGGGACGTGCTGGCGCTGAAGGCGATCGGCATGTCCCCACGGCAGATCACCGCGATCACCGTCACGGCGGCGAGCTGTACGGCCCTGGCCGCGGTGATCGCCGGTACGGCCCTGGGGCTGCCGCTGGCCCGCCGGCTGATCGACGCCCAGGGCAGCTCCAGCGGTATCGGCGCCGGGATCGCCCAGGCCCCGTCGCCCGCGCTGCTGCTCGTGCTGGGCGCGGCCGCGGTGCTCGGGGCGGCGGCGCTGGCTGCGCTGCCCGCGACCCGGGCGGCGCGCAGCCGCCTCGCGGACACGCTGAGCGCGGTGGCCTGAGCCGGGCCCCGGGCAAGCGGTCAGCGGGAGCCCGCGGGAACCGGGCTGCCCTGCCTCGCCCGGCTCCCGCGTCGGCCGGTCAGCTACGGCCGGTCAGCTACGGCCGCGCAGCTGCCGGTACGTGGCGACCAGCGTCTTCGTCGACGCGTCGAGGCCCTCGACCTCGGCGCCCTCCGTCAGTGCCGGCTCGACCCGCTTGGCTAGGACCTTGCCCAGCTCCACGCCCCACTGGTCGAAGGAGTCGATGTTCCACACCGCGCCCTGCACGAACACCTTGTGTTCGTAGAGCGCGACCAGCTGGCCGAGGACGGACGGGGTGAGCTCCTTCGCGAGGATGGTCGTCGTCGGCCGGTTGCCCCGGAAGGTCTTGTGCGCAACCAGCTCCTCGGGCACGCCCTCCGCGCGGACCTCCTCGGCGCTCTTGCCGAAGGCGAGGGCCTGGGTCTGGGCGAAGAAGTTGGCCATCAACAGGTCGTGCTGCGCCTTGAGTTCACCGCTGAGCTCGCCGACCGGCTCGGCGAAGCCGATGAAGTCCGCCGGGATGAGCCTGGTGCCCTGGTGGATCAACTGGTAGTAGGCGTGCTGGCCGTTGGTGCCCGGCGTGCCCCACACGACCGGCCCGGTCTGCCACTCCACCGGCCGGCCGTCCCGCTGCACCGACTTGCCGTTGGACTCCATGTCCAGCTGCTGCAGATAGGCGGTGAACTTCGACAGATAGTGGCTGTAGGGCAGCACCGCGTGCGACTGGGCGTCGTGGAAGTTGCCGTACCAGATGCCCAGCAGGCCCAGGAGCAGAGGCGCGTTGGCCTCGGCGGGAGCGGTGCGGAAGTGGTCGTCCATCAGTCGGAAGCCGTCGAGCATCTCCCGGAACCGGTCGGGTCCGATGGCGATCATCAGGGACAGGCCGATCGCGGAGTCGTACGAGTAGCGGCCGCCGACCCAGTCCCAGAACTCGAACATGTTGTCCGGGTCGATGCCGAACCCGGTGACCTTCTCGGCGTTCGTGGACAGCGCCACGAAGTGCCGGGCGACGGCCTTCTCGTCGCCGAGTGCGTCCACCAGCCACTTCCGGGCGGAGGTGGCGTTGGTGATGGTCTCGATGGTGGTGAAGGTCTTGGAGGCGACGATGAACAGGGTCTCGGCCGGGTCCAGGTCACGGGTGGCCTCGTGCAGGTCGGCGCCGTCCACGTTGGAGACGAAGCGGACCGTCAGAGCGCGGTCGGTGAAGCTGCGCAGCACCTCGTGGGCCATCGCGGGGCCCAGGTCGGAGCCGCCGATGCCGACGTTGATCACGTTCTTGATGCGCTTGCCGGTGTGGCCGGTCCAGGCACCGGAGCGGACGCGGCCGGCGAAGTCGCTCATCCTGTCGAGAACGGCGTGGACCTTCGGGACCACGTTCTCCCCGTCGACCTCGATCACCGCGTCGCGCGGGGCGCGCAGCGCGGTGTGCAGCACCGCACGGTTCTCGGTGACGTTGATCCTCTCGCCGCGGAACATGGCGTCCCGCAGGCCGAACACGTCCGTGGCGGCGGCCAGCTCGCGCAGCAGCCGCAGCGTCTCGTCGGTGACCAGGTGCTTGGAGTAGTCGAGGTACAGGTCGCCGACCTGGAGCGTGTACCCCTCGCCGCGCCCGGGGTCGCCGGCGAACAGCTCCCTGAGATGGGTGCCGGCCAGCTCCTCCCGGTGCTTGGCGAGAGCGGTCCACTCGGGCGTCTGGTTGAGCCTGGTACGGCCGTCTGCGTTCATTTCCGACTTCCGCCTTCTTTCGTGCCTGTCCCAGCTGTTCCAACCTAGTTGATCACTGCGCGGTACGAGCCGTCGTGGCGTCGTCGTGCGGCGCAACAACAGGTACGTCCGGCTTGCGGGCCGGTATCAGCGAGGTGACGGCGAGGGCGAAGAGGACGGCGGCGAGCAGGGCCGGTCCGTTCAGCCCGTACGTCCGGGCCGCCACTCCGCCGAGGAGGGCGCCGAGGGGGGCGCCGGAGGTCGAGGACGTGCGGAAGGCGGAGGCGATACGGCCCACCATCGCCTCGGGGCTGCGCTGCTGCATCAGGGTGACCTGGTTGACGTTCCACACCATGTTCATGGCGCCGAGGAGCAGCATGCCGGTGACGAGCGCGGCCAGGTGCCGGACGGATCCGATGAGCAGCAGCGACGACGTCTGGACCGTGCCGGCGACGAGCAGCGCCCGCACCCGGCCGGTGCGGCGCGCGAGGCGCTGCGCGACGAACCCGCCCGTGATGCTGCCCACCGAGAATGCCGTCATCGCGGCCGCGTATCCGGCGTTGCCCGCGTCCAGCCAGCGCGTCACGTGCAGCGCCAGCATGGCGATCAGGGCGCCCATGCCGATGTTGCACAGCAGCGTGGCCACACAGGTCGCGCGCAGTGCCCCGTCGCCCCACAGGGCGCGCAGGCCCGCACCGATCTCCGTCCGCAGGGTGCTGCCCGCGGCGCGGGGCGCGCGCTCCGGCGGACGTATCCGCAGGGACGCCACCAGGGCGGCGGCCGCCAGGAAGGTGCTCGCGTCGGCCGCGAAGGGCAGGAACGCGCCCGCCGCCAGCAGCAGCGGCACCAGCGGGGCGGCGAGCAGGCCGCCGGCGATCTGCTGGCCGGTCATCAGCCGGGCGTTGGCACCGCCCAGGGCGGCACGGTCCACGAGCGCGGGCAGCAGGGCCGTGGCGGCGTTGTCGAAGAGCGTCTGGAGGGTGGTCAACACGAAGGCGAGGGCGAGCAGCAGAGGGATCGAGGCATGACCCAGTCCCACGGCCACGGCGAACGCGGCCACCAGCAGGCCGCGGACCGTGTCCACGGCCCACATCGCCCGCCGCCCGTCGACCCGGTCGGCCACGGCCCCGCCGAGCAGCCCGAACAGCAGCCACGGCACATACCCACAGGCCGTCACCGAGGCGATGACCAGGGGTTCGTCGCTGAGCCGCACCGCGAGCAGGGGCAGCGCGGAGGTCCGTAACGCGTCCCCGAACCGGGAGACCACGGCGGCCGTCCACAGCCGCCCGAATCCCCCGCGCCACACGGGCGCCGGCATGCGCCCTTCCTCGACCGTCGCCACAGCTCCCCCCTCACCCAGCACCCCTGGACGCAAGGCGCCTATGGACACAAGGTAAAGGGAGCCACTGACAATCGACCGGCCGCCGGGGGGCGGATACGGCTCCGGCCAGGCACCTCTGGGCGCCCGGCCGGTGTCAAGTGCTAGATCTCGCCGCGCAGTTTGGCGAGCGCCTCGGCGAGGATCGCCTCGCCGTCCGCGTCGCTGCGCCGCTCTCGTACGTACGCGAGGTGCGTCTTGTACGGCTCGGTGCGCGGCGGGTCCGGCGGGTTGTCCCGGTCCTGTCCGGCCGGGAAGCCGCAGCGCGGGCAGTCCCAGGTCTCGGGCACCTGCGCGTCGCTGGCGAAGCTGGGCTGCGTCTCGTGCCCGTTGGAGCACCAGAAGGAGATGCGCAGACGCGGCGCGGACTCGCCGCGCTCGGCCTCGCCCATCGGCCCCGCCCCGACCCGGCTTCCTCGGATCGCGTTGCCACTTGCCACGGTGTAACTCCCTGCGTGATGGTGCCGCGAAGCGAGTCGGCGTTTCGCTTCGCTGCGAGCGCCTCAGTCTACGTAAGGCCCAACGCGCGTCCAGTGATTGGAGTTACAAGGGCCCCGCTCCCAGACGCAAGCCCCATGATAGGCCGCGCCCAGGAGCGCGTACCGAACATGGGGCCTTACGTACCGAATATGCGTGATGTGTGTGCTGCGCGGGTGTCGCCGGCTGTTCGTCCTCAGCTGTTCGTCTTCATGAGGATGCCGAGGACGATGATGCACGCGAACCACAGCAGGCCGACCACGATGGTGATCCGGTCGAGGTTGCGCTCGGCGACCGACGAGCCGCCGACGGACGACGCCATGCCACCACCGAACATGTCGGAGAGGCCGCCGCCCTTCCCCTTGTGCATCAGCACCAGCAGCATCAGCAGCAGGCTGAAGACGATCAGGGCGATCGAGAACCCCAAAACCACGGCTGGACCAACTTCCTCGGATTCGGATGGACGACGGGGGCACAGCACCTCGGCCGTGCCCCCGCAAGAGTACGACGTATCGCCGCTACCGCCTACTCACAGCGTGCGTCACTGATCGCGGAAACGCACGATCTTGACGAACTCGTCGGCGTCCAGCGAGGCGCCGCCGATCAGGGCGCCGTCGATGTCGGCCTTGGCCATGATCTCGGCGACGTTGCCCGACTTCACGGAGCCGCCGTACTGGATGCGGACCTTGTCGGCCACGTCCTGGGAGTACAGCTCGGCGATCTTGGCGCGGATGGCGGCGCAGACCTCCTGGGCGTCGTCGGCGCCGCAGACCTTGCCGGTGCCGATGGCCCACACGGGCTCGTAGGCGATCACGACGGTCTCGGCCTGCTCGGCCGGGAGGTCCTTCAGACCGCCCTCGACCTGGGCGAGGGTGTGGGTGACGTGGTTGCCCGCCTCGCGGACGTCCAGCTCCTCGCCGACGCACAGGATCGGGGTGAGGCCGTGCTTGTAGGCGGCCTTGACCTTGGCGTTGACCAGCTCGTCGGTCTCGTTGTGGTACTGCCGGCGCTCGGAGTGGCCGATGACCACGTAGGTGCACTTCAGCTTGGCCAGCATCGGGCCGGAGATCTCGCCGGTGTACGCGCCGACCTCGTGCTGGGAGATGTCCTGGGCGCCGTACTTCAGCCTGAGCTTGTCGCCCTCGACCAGGGTCTGCACCGTGCGCAGGTCGGTGAAGGGCGGCAGGACGGCGACCTCGACGGCCTCGTAGTCCTTGTCGGCCAGGGCGAAGGCGAGCTTCTGGACGTGTGCGATGGCCTCGAGGTGGTTGAGGTTCATCTTCCAGTTGCCCGCCATCAGCGGCGTGCGCGTGCTCATCGAGGTCAGTCCTCCAGTGCGGCGAGGCCGGGGAGCGTCTTGCCCTCGAGGTATTCGAGGGAGGCGCCGCCACCGGTCGAGATGTGGCCGAATGCGTTCTCGTCGAAGCCGAGCGTACGCACGGCCGCGGCGGAGTCACCGCCGCCGACGACGGTGAAGCCGTCCGAGTCGACGAGGGCCCGGGCGACCGCGGCGGTGCCCTGGGCGTAGTCGGGGTGCTCGAAGACGCCCATGGGACCGTTCCAGAAGACGGTCGCGGCGTCGGCGAGCTTCGAGGCGTACAGCTCCCGGGTCTTCGGGCCGATGTCCAGGCCCTCCTGGTCGGCGGGGATCTTGTCCGCGTCGACCACGGTGTACTCGGACGGCGCCTTGGTCTTCAGGTCCGGGAACTCCCGGGAGACCAGGACGTCGACCGGGAGCACCAGCTCGACGCCCTGCTTCTCGGCACGCTCCATGTATTCCGTGACGGCCGGGATCTGGTCCTCCTGCAGGAGGGAGATGCCGACCTCGTAGCCCTTGGCCTTGAGGAAGGTGTAGGCCATGCCGCCGCCGATGAGCAGACGGTCGGCCTTGCCGAGCAGCTGGTCGATGACGGCGAGCTTGTCGGAGACCTTGGCGCCGCCGAGCGCGACGACGTAGGGGCGCTTGACGTCCTCGGTGAGCTGCTTCAGGACGCCGACCTCGGTGGCGATGAGGTAGCCGGCGTAGTGCGGCAGCTTCTTCGCCAGGTCGTAGACCGAGGCGTGCCTCCGGTGGACCGCGCCGAAGCCGTCACCGACATAGACGTCGGCGAGTGCGGCGAGCTGGTCGGCGAACGCGCCGCGCTCGGCGTCGTCCTTGGAGGTCTCGCCGGGGTTGAAGCGGAGGTTCTCCAGGACGGCGACGTGGCCGTCGGTGAGGCCCGCGACCGTGTCCTGGGCGGACCGGCCGACGGTGTCGGTCGCGAAGGCCACGGCGGAGCCGAGGAGTTCACCCAGGCGGGAGGCGGCCGGAGCGAGGGAGAAAGCGGGGTCCGGGGCGCCCTTGGGGCGGCCCAGGTGCGAGGCGACGACCACCTTGGCGCCCGCGTCCGCGAGGGCCTTGACGGTGGGCAGCACGGCGCGGATCCGGCCGTCGTCGGTGATGGTGCCGTTTTCCAGCGGCACGTTGAGGTCGGCGCGGACGAAGACCCGCTTGCCGCTCACGCCGGCGGCGAGAAGTTCGTCGATCGTCTTCATTGAGTGGACTCCAAAGGAGGGCTCGTGGTGCACCTGATCGTAAAAGGACGTGGTCCGTACGCGAGACAGGGCCCGGACAGCGCGGCGGTGCGCTGCCCGAGCCCTGCTCTCACTACACGGCCCTGCTGCTGCGATCTGCGGCGATCAGAGCTGGTTGCCGACGAAGACCGTGAGGTCCACGAGGCGGTTGGAGTAGCCCCACTCGTTGTCGTACCAGCCGATGACCTTCACGTTCTTGCCCTCCTGGACCATGGTCAGGGAGGAGTCGAAGGTGCAGGAGGCCGGGGCGTTGACGATGTCGGAGGAGACGATCGGGTCCTCGGTGTAGTCGAGGAGGCCCTTCAGCTCGCCCTCGGCGGCCTTCTGGAAGGCGGCGTTGACCTCTTCCTTGGTGACCTCGCGGCCGAGCTCCACGACCAGGTCGGTGACCGAGCCGGTCGGGACCGGGACGCGCATGGCGATGCCGTCCAGCTTGCCCTTGAGCTGCGGCAGGACGAGGGCGGTGGCCTTCGCGGCACCCGTGGTGGTCGGGATGATGTTCTCGGCGGCGGCACGGGCGCGGCGCAGGTCCTTGTGCGGGAAGTCCAGGATGCGCTGGTCGTTCGTGTACGCGTGCACCGTGGTCATCAGACCCTTGACGATGCCGAAGTTCTCGTCGAGGACCTTCGCCATCGGGGCCACACAGTTGGTGGTGCAGGAGGCGTTGGAGATGACGTGGTGGTTCGCCGGGTCGTACTTGTCCTGGTTGACGCCCATCACGATGGTGATGTCCTCGTCCTTGGCCGGAGCCGAGATGAGGACCTTCTTCGCGCCACCGGCGATGTGCTTGGCGGCGTCTTCCTTCTTGGTGAAGATGCCGGTCGACTCGATGACGATGTCGACGCCCAGCTCGCCCCAGGGGATGTCGGCCGGGTTGCGCTCGGAGAGCACCTTGATGGTGTGACCGTCCACGGTGATGGTGTCGGCCGTGTGGGAGACCTCCTGCTTGAGGCGACCCAGGATCGTGTCGTACTTGAGCAGGTGAGCCGTGGTCGCGGTGTCACCCAGGTCGTTGACAGCCACAACCTCGATGTCCGCCCCCTGCTCCAGCAGCGCGCGGAAGTAGTTACGACCGATGCGGCCGAAGCCGTTGATGCCTACGCGGATCGTCACGAACCGATCTCCTCGTTGGTACGCCGGCCATGCGGTGCCGGCGAGCTCTGTTTGGGATGTCCCCGACCACCACCGACCCTACCTCCCGGAGGGCCCCGGAGTGACATCGAGATGGCGCATACACGGGCAGGCATTCCGTACCCGCCAGTAGGGGTACGGACCGTCCCGGATCGGCAGGGGATTCACTCGTATTTAGTACGGAATGCCGGGCGGATTTTGCGCTGTCTTCACTCGTTCGTGAGCGGGTCGGCTCACTTGATCAGGCCCCTTTCACGCACCGTTGAGAGGGCTCCCGCTCACCTGTTGGAACAAGGCGAGCGGGATCTGTCAACGTGGCGCCCCTCACCCGTCGGGTATGGCGGGCCTCACCCGCCGAGCGCTGCCATCGCCTTCCTCACCAGGGCTGCCCGGTCGGCCGCCGACGACACCTGCTCCAGGCCGAAACCGAGCAGCACGGTGTCGTCCGTGGTGACCGCTCCGTACGTCTGGAACAGCGGCCCGGAGCGCGCCCAGTCCTTCACCACGGGCGGGCTGCCCGCGGGCGGCCCGGCCACGTGCCAGGCGCCCAGGGACGACTCGAATCCCTCGGTCTCCTTCACCGTTCCGCCGACGACGAGCGAGGCGTCGTCCGCGAGCACGCCGTGTCCGCCGGTGCCCGGGTCGGTGATGTAGCTGATCGAGACCTCGACGGACTTCCCGGCGTAGGCGCTCAGATCGAATCCGACCTGCTGCCAGCCGCCGGAGCTGCCGGTGAGGCTGTTCCAGGAGCCGGTCGTACCGCTCGCCGTGCAGGCGTTGTCCGCGAGCGTCAGGTAGTGCTTCAGCCACGGATGCTCGGCGATCAGGAACCCCTGCCCGCAGTCCGCCGGCACGGCCGTCCTCGTGGCGCCCCCGGTCTCCGGCAGCGTGGTCCAGTCGTCGGCGCCGACGGTGTGCGCCTCGATCACCGCGTGGTCGTAGCCCGGCTCGGTGTCCCACAGCAGCCGGGTGCGCAGGGCCGGCTTGTCGGCGGCGCTGACACCGGTGAGGTCGATGGTGCGGGTGAGGCGCTTGTAGGCGTTGTCGGTGTGCACGGCGGCGGCCATGTACGAGCCGGCATACGGCCCGTAGGGGTCGGCCGTCCCGGCGAACCGGCCCGCGCCCGCGCTCTTGAACTGCGGGTACGCGGCCACCGGAAGTTCGTCCGAGGTGACGCCGTAGGTGCCGGCCGCCTCCAGCGGGTTGCCGGGTGCGTCGCCGAGGGCACCGGAGTAGCCGTCCAGGGCGCCGGTGCCGGTGAAGCCGGTGGCTCCCTTGGTCGCCGTACGGCTGTAGGCGCCCAGGTAGTACTGGCTGAAGTCGTCCGAGAGGGTGCCGTCGCCGAGGTCGACGCTGCCGCCGGCCAGTTCACCGGCCTCGATCAGCCGGCCGCCCTCGTTGAGGTAGGCGCGCAGCTGGAGCTGGGTGGCGTTGCCGGGCCCGGCGGCGCCCGAGTAGTGCACGACCGTCTTGAAGTGCTTCAGTACGCCGAGCGCGTCGGGGGCTCCCTGGGTGGCGACGTCCCACACCACCGCCGTGTGTCCGGCCGCCCCGACGGCGTCCACGTACTTCTGCGCCTGAGTGGCGGCCGCGCCCTCCTCGGCGACGACGAGCGTGTCGGCCTTCGGCCGCTCGGCGACGGTGTACGTGAAGTGCGAGCCGGCGACCTTCCTGCCGCCCTTCGTCTCGCCGGTGAACCAGACCTCCACCTTGTCGCCCGGCTTGCCGCCCTGCACCGTGGCCCGGTACTCGTCGAAGTACAGGTCGTCGTGGCCGCCGTAGGTCCGGCCGCCCTTCCAGCGCCGCAGCGCCCGGTCGTGCGTACGGCCACCGTTGACGCGGTACTTCAGCTCCTTGTCGCGGATCGCCTTGCGGACGACGACGGAGACCTCCTGGTCCGCACCCCGCGCGTACGACGTGGGGAACGTGGCCGGGGTGAAGTCGGCGGCGCTCAGCCCGACCGAGGAGACCGGCCTGTCGGGGTGCTCAGCGGTCTCGGCGACGGAGAGCGCGAACGGGATGTTCTTGGCGAACTCCTGCTGGATCAGCTTCTCGTCGTCGGGGAAGTTGAAGACCGACTGGCAGTCCTCGGGCTTCCAGGCGTCGTTCGGGTCGATGGCCGACGCGGTCTGGCAGGTCGACATCTCGGGGGTGAACATGGCGATGCCGTTGACGTTCGACGCGTGCCCGTCCGCCTCGCCGTTGGTGGTGTACAGCTCCGAGGAGACCTGCGAACGGTAGCCGGGGATGGCCGGGTTGTCCGGAGTGCCGGCGAGTGCCTTGTAGAGGACGTCGTCCGGGGTGGGGGTGGCGACCTGCCAGCCGACGCCGTAGAGGAGGAGTTCGGCGGCGGAGTGGTAGTTGACGGCGTACCTGAATCCGACGCGTTTCTCGAAGCCGTCCAGCGCCTTGGTCTCGGGCTCGGACTCGGGGCTCGCGCCGCGGTAGGTCTCGCCGGCGGGGTCGGGGGACGAACCCTCGTCGTCGTAGCCCCACTTGTAGGGGAAGTTGCGGTTGAGGTCGACGCCGTCACCCGTGCCGATGGCACCGTCGCCGTTGACGTCCCGCAGGTTCTTGCGCCACAGGCGGGTCGTGGAGTTCTTGAAGGTGTAGTCGTAGCCGTCGGGGTTGGCCGAGATGACGAACCACAGTTCGGTGGAGTCGACGATCCCCCGGATGCGCCGGTCGGTCCTGTAGTGGTCCAGGTAGTAGTGCATCAGACGCCGGGTCATCTCCGGAGTGATCCACTCACGGGCGTGCTGGTTGGACAGATACAGCACGGACGGCTTGGAGCCGTCCTTCGTCGTCCTGGCTCCCCGGGTCAGTCTGAGGGCGAGGATGTCCTGGCCGTCGACCGTCTTCCCGATGGACTCGACCTTGGTCAGACCCGGGTTGGCCTGGGCGGTGCGGAGGATCTCCTGCTTGAGCCCGCCGCTTCCGCCGTAGGGGCGGAACACGCCCTGGGAGGCCTTCTCGATGAGCGCCTGCGCCTTGGCCGGCACGGTGTGCTCGGTGAGGTCGACGCCCTGTTCGCGGAGTTTCGCGGCCTGCTGGTCGGTGAGGTAGACCTCGACCTCGGATTTCCCGGACTTTCCGCCTCCGGTGGCCTGCTCGGCGAGTTCGTCACCGTCCTGACCGGCCTTGAGCAGCAGGGGTATCTGCTGCTGGGTGACCTCGGCACGGAAGACCTTGACCGCGTCCGGGTCGGACTTCGCCGGGCTTCCGCTCTGTGCCTGGGCTACGGGTGCGAGGCTCGCTCCGCCGATCAGGAGCGCGCCGACAGCGAGGATCGATCTCGCTCTGTGTCTCATGAACCCCCCTAGCGGTGGTCCGCCACAGCGGTGAACAGGTTGCCAGGCTCATGTCAGTCAGAGATCGAGTCAAGAGTGCCTAACGGCCACGCACATGACCGTTCGCCGGGTACGCGAAGGCCGGTGCCCGGACCTCAACTGGCCCTCGGCACCGGCCTGTTGGTCCCGTCGGATCAGCCGACCAGATTGTCCGCCAGCTCCTCGCTGAGGTTCGCCTCCGTGCCCGGGATGCCCAGGTCGGCGGCGCGCTTGTCGGCCATGGCCAGCAGACGGCGGATGCGGCCCGCGACCGCGTCCTTCGTCAGCGGCGGGTCGGCGAGTGCGCCCAGTTCCTCCAGCGAGGCCTGCTTGTGCTCCATGCGCAGGCGTCCGGCGGCAGCGAGGTGCTCGGGGACCTCGTCGCCCAGGATCTCCAGCGCCCGCTGCACCCGCGCACCGGCGGCCACGGCGGCCCGTGCCGAGCGGCGCAGGTTGGCGTCGTCGAAGTTGGCGAGCCGGTTGGCCGTGGCCCGCACCTCGCGGCGCATCCGGCGCTCCTCCCAGGCCAGCACCGACTCGTGCGCGCCGAGCCGGGTCAGCAGCGCGCCGATCGCGTCGCCGTCGCGTACCACCACCCGGTCCACGCCCCGCACCTCACGGGCCTTCGCGGCGATCGACAGCCGGCGGGCGGCGCCGACCAGCGCGAGCGCGGCCTCCGGGCCCGGGCAGGTCACCTCCAGGGAGGAGGAACGACCGGGCTCGGTCAGCGAGCCGTGCGCCAGGAACGCCCCGCGCCAGGCCGCCTCCGCGTCACAGGTGGCCCCGGAGACCACCTGCGGGGGCAGGCCGCGGATCGGGCGGCCCCGGCCGTCCACGAGCCCCGTCTGGCGGGCCAGCTGGTCACCGCCCGCAACGACCCGTACGACATAGCGCGAGCCGCGGCGCAACCCGCCGGGCGCCATCACGATCAGCTCGGAGCTGTGGCCGAAGATCTCCAGGATGTCCCGCTTGAGACGGCGGGCCGCCATCGCGGTGTCCAGCTCCGCCTCGATCACGATGCGCCCGCTCACCAGGTGAAGGCCGCCGGCGAACCGCAGAATGGCGGAGACCTCCGCCTTCCTGCAGCAGGTCCGGGTGACGGGGAGCCGGGAGATCTCGTCCTTCACCGCTGCCGTCATCGCCATGGGCCGATCCTTCCATGCATCCGAAAAATACGGTCGTACGCGGCGGCCAACAGCTCCGGGTCGTGCCGGGGTGTTCCGTCGGTCCGGGCCACCGGCGCCAGCTCGATCGCGGCTCCCAGCCGTTTGGCGGCCTCGGTGAGCGAGTCGCGATCGGGCACGGCGGCCTCGTCGGCCAGCACCACGTCCAGGGCGAGTTTAGGGGCGTGTCGGCCCAAAACCTCCAAATGACGCTGCGGGGAGAAGCCCTCGGTTTCTCCCGGCTGCGGGGCGAGGTTCAACGACAGCACCTTGCGTGCCTTGGTCTCGGTGAGGGCGTCCAGCAGCTCGGGGACGAGCAGGTGCGGGATCACCGAGGAGAACCAGGAGCCGGGGCCGAGCACCACCCAGTCGGCGTCCAGGACCGCCGCGACGGCCTCGGGCACGGCCGGCGGGTCGTGCGGCACCAGGTGCACCGACTGGACCTCGCCGGTCGTGAGGGCGACATTCGCCTGCCCGCGCACGGTGTCCACCTCGTCCGGGCGCTCCGGGTCGTGCCCCTTGACCAGGGCCTGCAGCTCCAGCGGTACGGCGGACATGGGCAGCACCCGGCCGTGCGCGCCGAGCAGCTTGCCGACCAGGTCCAGGGCCTGCACATGGTCGCCGAGCTGCTCCCACAGGGCGACGATCAGCAGATTGCCGACCGCGTGCTCGTGCAGATCACCCTGGGACTGGAAGCGGTGCTGGATGACCCGGGCCCAGGTCTGGCCCCACTCGTCGTCCCCGCACAGCGCGGCCAGCGCCTTGCGCAGGTCGCCGGGCGGCAGCACACCCAGCTCGTCACGCAGCCGGCCGCTGGAGCCGCCGTCGTCGGCCACGGTGACGACGGCGGTGAGATCGCCGGTGATCCGGCGCAGCGCGGCCAGCGAGGCGGACAGGCCCATGCCGCCGCCGAGCGCGACCACCTTCGGCTGGGTGCCCCGGCGGCGGGGCCGGCCGCCGCGGGCCTCGGCAGGGCGGGCCGCCCCCTCGGCCGTGGCACGGCTGGAGCGCCCCTCCGGCACCATCCGGCGCAGCCTGCCGAGCCGCCGTGTACGTTCCGTCATTCCCGTCCCATGTCCCGGTGTACGACCACCGTCTCCACACCCTCGGCCGCGAGACGCGCGGCGAGCTTCTCCGACATTGCGACCGAGCGGTGCTTGCCGCCGGTACAGCCGATGGCGATGGTCACATACCGCTTGCCCTCGCGCCGGTAGCCCGCCGCGATCAGGCGCAGCAGTTCCGCGTAACGGTCGAGGAAGTCCTTCGCGCCCGGCTGGTTGAAGACGTAGGCGGCGACCTCCTCGTTGAGACCGGTGAAGGGGCGCAGCTCCGGGACCCAGTGCGGGTTGGGCAGGAACCGCATGTCCGCGACCAGGTCGGCGTCGACCGGGAGGCCGTACTTGAAGCCGAAGGACATCACGGTGGCCCGCAGCTCGGGCTCCTCCTCGCCGGCGAACTGGGCGTCCATCTTGGCGCGCAGCTCGTGCACGTTCAGGCTGGAGGTGTCGATCACCAGGTCGGCGTCGCCGCGCAGCTCGCGCAGCAGCTCGCGTTCGGCGGCGATGCCGTCCACGATGCGGCCGTCGCCCTGCAGCGGGTGCGGGCGGCGCACCGACTCGAAGCGGCGCACCAGGGCCTCGTCGGAGGACTCCAGGAAGACGATCCGCCGGGTGACGCCCCGGGTGTCGAGGTCGGCGAGGGATTCGCGCAGATTGTCGAAGAAGCGCCGGCCGCGTACGTCCACGACCACGGCGATCCGTGCCACGTTGCCCTGTGAGCGGGCGCCCAGCTCCACCATGGTGGGGATGAGGGCGGGCGGGAGGTTGTCCACGACGAACCAGCCGAGGTCCTCCAGACACTTCGCCGCGGTCGACCGTCCGGCTCCGGACATGCCGGAGATGATCACCAGCTCGGGGATGGCCGCCTCCGGGCCTGCGGCCGGCGTACCGTCCGTGCTCACCTGTGCTCCGTTTTCCTGGGCCGCGGGCTGCTCGCCGGCCGCGGGGTGTGGCTGATCCTGCCCCGCTTCCCTGTGGGCCCGATCTCGCTCTTCTGTGGGCTGCTCGTCGTGCTCGGTCATCTCTCCTGCCCCCGTCGTTCGTCCGGGAGGCCCGCGGTTACGGGCTCCCCCGGGGAACCCGCCGTCGTATCGGGTTCCCCGTCATCAATGATCTCTCCAGTCGCCGTGTTCACGGCGGGTGCGGCCGGAGCCGCCTGGGCGAGGGCCGCGGCGATGGTCTCGGCCGTCTTCCGGCCTATCCCGGGCACCTCCTGGATCTCCTCGATTGTGGCGGACCGCAGCTTCTTCACCGAGCCGAAATGCTTGACGAGCGCCTGTTTGCGGGTCTCGCCGAGGCCGGGAACGTCGTCCAGGGGGCCGGCCCGGAAGCGCTTGGCGCGCTTGGTGCGCTGGTAGGTGATCGCGAACCGGTGGGCCTCGTCACGGACGCGCTGGAGCAGATAGAGGCCCTCGCTGCTGCGGGGCAGGACCACCGGGTCGTCGTCGCCGGGCAGCCAGACCTCCTCCAGGCGCTTGGCGAGGCCGCAGACGGCGATGTCGTCGATGCCCAGCTCGTCCAGGGCGCGCCGGGCCGCGGCGACCTGGGGCTGCCCGCCGTCGACCACGACGAGCTGGGGCGGATAGGCGAACTTCTTCGGACGGCCGTCGTCGTCCTTGAGGGAGTTGGTGATCTCGTCCGTGCCGGTGAGTGGGCCGTCGACGTCAGTGAGGGCGTCCTCGGTGCCGGGGCCGTCCGCCCACTCCCCCGTCCTCTCCTTCTCGGCGAGGTACCGCCTGAAGCGGCGGGTGATCACCTCGTGCATGGAGCGGACGTCGTCCTGGCCCGCGAAACCCTTGATCTGGAAGCGGCGGTACTCGCTCTTGCGCTGCAGGCCGTCCTCGAAGACCACCATGGAGGCGACCACGTCGTCGCCCTGGAGATGCGAGATGTCGTAGCACTCGATGCGCAGCGGGGCGCTGTCCAGGTCGAGGGCCTCGGCGATCTCCTCCAGGGCACGCGAGCGCGTGGTCAGGTCGGAGGCGCGCTTGGTCTTGTGCAGCGCGAGGGCCTGCTGGGCGTTGCGCTGCACGGTCTCCATGAGCGCCTTCTTGTCGCCGCGCTGCGGGATACGCAGCGAGACGTTCGCCCCGCGGCGGCCGGTCAGCCACTCCTGGACCGGTTCGACGGGCTCGGGCAGCGCCGGGACCAGGACCTCCTTGGGGACGGCGTCCCCGGTCTCCTCGCCGTAGAGCTGCTGCAGGGCGTGCTCGACCAGGGCGCCGGTGGTGATCTCCTCGACCTTGTCGGTCACCCAGCCGCGCTGGCCGCGCACCCGGCCGCCGCGCACATGGAAGATCTGGACGGCCGCCTCCAGCTCGTCCTCGGCGACGGCGATGAGGTCGGCGTCCGTCGCGTCGGCGAGCACGACGGCGTTCTTCTCCATGGCCTTCCGCAGGGCCTCGATGTCGTCGCGCAGCCGCGCCGCCCGCTCGTACTCCATCTCCTCGGCCGCCTCCATCATCTGCTTCTCCAGACGGCGGAGGTAGGTGCCGGTGCGGCCGGCCATGAAGTCGCAGAACTCATCGGCCAGCTCCCGGTGGTCCTCGGGGCCGATCCGGCCGACGCAGGGGGCGGAGCACTTGCCGATGTACCCGAGCAGGCACGGCCGGCCGGTGCGGGCGGCGTTCTTGAACACGCCGGCCGAGCAGGTGCGCACCGGGAACACGCGCAGCAGCAGGTCGACGGTGTCCCGGATGGCCCACGCGTGCCCGTACGGCCCGAAGTACCGGACGCCCTTCTTCTTGTGACCGCGCATCACCTGCACGCGCGGGAACTCCTCGTTCATCGTCACCGCGAGGTACGGGTAGCTCTTGTCGTCGCGGTACTTGACGTTGAACCGGGGGTCGTACTCCTTGATCCAGGAGTACTCCAGCTGGAGGGCCTCCACCTCTGTGGACACCACGGTCCACTCCACGGACGCGGCGGTGGTCACCATCGTCCGGGTGCGCGGGTGCAGGTTCGCCAGGTCCTGGAAGTAGTTCGCCAGGCGCTGGCGCAGGCTTTTCGCCTTTCCGACGTAGATCACCCGGCGGTGCTCGTCACGGAACCTGTACACCCCGGGGGAGTCCGGGATCTCACCCGGCCTGGGGCGGTAGCTGGAGGGATCGGCCATGTCTCACACCCTACTGGCGAGCACCGACACCGCGTCGGGCCTGTGGACGACGCCCATGCCCGTGCCGTTCACCTGTCCACAGCCCATCCCGTGTCCGCCGAGCGGCAGGCCCCTGTCGATCACGTGCCGGAGGGTCCGGAACGCCTCGTCGAGCGGCAGGGTGGCCTCGTCGGGCGTCTCGCACTGCCCGTTCGCCGGCCGGAAACCCCGCGTGCGGGTGTTCGCTGTCGCACACCACGGACAGCAGGCGCCCTGCGGAGCCGGTCAGCCAGGTTTCGAGCCGGCCCTCGGTTTTCGGGCCGGCTCTCGGCGTTCCACCGCCGCAGCACGGTGACCGCCTCCTCCGCCGTAACGGCCGTGCGATCACCTGTCACCGCCGTGCGATCGCCGTCGAAGGTCCAGGTCTCCGTCGTGAGTCGATCTTCCCATCGGCCGGCTCGGGCGGGCGTGACCCTCGAGGCCCGGGGCCCCGGCCCGGAGCCGCGGCCCGGCCAGGGGCGGCCGTGGCGGGTTCGAGGTGTTGTCGGGGTCTGGTCAACACGCTTCAATGCGGGGGAACTCGGGGCCGTGCACGCGCTCGAACAGGCGCGGCGTGCGCAGCCAGGGGCGTCCACCGCGCCCACGGGGGTGGCCCCGCACACCAGCGCAGGCGGCCTGACCAGCCGTAGCGACACCTCATAGAAAGGCGCCCCGGCATGCGGCATGCCACAGAGCACGCGCACCTCCCCACCGCGGAACTGGACACGGCCCTGCGGGGCGGCCCCTTCCACGTGGCGCTGCGCGCCGCGATCGCCGCACGCGGGCTGCCGCTCCAGCGCGTCCAGCACCATCTGTCCCGGCACGGGGTCAAGGTCGGGGTCACCAGCCTCAGTTACTGGCAGCAGGGTGCCCGCCGCCCCCAGCGCCCGGAGTCGCTACGGGCCGTACGGGCGCTGGAGGAGATCCTCCAGCTGCCGGACGAGTCACTGATCCGGCTGCTCGCCGAGGCCGACGGGCGCACGGCGGGCGGGCGGCCGGCGGGGCGCTCCTACCGCTCCCTGCTCCAGGCCTCGGACGTCCTGGACCGGCTCCGGGCCGAGCTCGGCTGGTCCCTCGACGGCGGGCTGCACACCCTGGGCCACCACGAATGCGTCCGCATCGGCGCCCGGCGCGAGCTGGCCGGCCGCGAGGCCCACCACATCGTGCGCGCCCACCGCGACGGCGTCGACCGTTTCGTCGCCGTGCACCATGGCGACCCCGGCTGCCGCCCGCACGACATGAGAGTGCGAGCGCTGGAGAACTGCCGCACCGGACGCGTCCGCTGGGACCAGGACACCGGCGTGCTCGCCGCGGAGCTGCTCTTCGACATCCGGCTGCACGCCGGCGACACCTTCCTGTTCCGGTACGGCATCGAGGACGGCACGGCCGGGCCCTGCCGCGAGTACCTCCACCGCTTCGGCTTCCCCGGCGGGCAGTACGCCCTCCAGGTGCGGTTCGACGAGGCCGCCCTGCCGGCCCGCTGTCATCGCTTCACCCAGCACTCGACGGCGGCCCCCCGCAACGCCCGCCACGAACTGCCGCTCACCGGCCCCCACCACTGCGTCCATGTGGTCGAACCACGGATCCGACCCGGCATAGTCGGCATCGCGTGGGATTGGGATTGAAGTCGCCGAGTGAAGTCGCCTCGGACGTAGGCCTGTTGAGACGTTTCGGCGTTTCGGACAGGCCGCTCTCGAGCGGTGGACCCGAGCTCGCAGAAGGGCGGGTGCGGGTGCGCGGGGTACGGGCATCCTGGCGTGGGGCGCCGTGGCGGCGAGTGGGACCCGGGGCGTGGAGCGGTGAGGCGGCTGGGCGTGGGGTACGGCGCGGCAGGTGGGCGGTAGGGCGTGGTGGCGCAGCGGCACGGGTGACAGAGCGGGAAGTGTGAGCGGCGCGGGACGACCGCCAGAGGCCGGACGGAGGCGGAGACGGGCGGCCGGAAGCTGGGGCGGCTGCGAAGCGACTGGCCAGGGGCTGCGGGACGGGGGACGGGGGACGGGGGCTGGGGACAGCGCCGACGGCACTGGCAGTAACGCGGCGTCCGGTGCAGCGGCGTGGCAGCACGGCCGCACCGGGGCATGACGGCGCACGCGACTGCGCCTGCGGTGTTGTGCTGCCGTACGCCCCGGTCAGGCGGCCGGGCCGGCGATGATCCTGCCGTTCGTGGTCTTCACGGGCAGCTCGGTCAGGGGCTCGGTCGCCGGTGACTGGACCACCTTGCCGGTCACGGCGTCGAACTGGCTGCCGCGGCAGGGGCAGACCAGGGTCGTCCCCTGGAGCTTGTTGATGGGGCACCCCGCGTGCGTGCAGATCGTGCTGTAGGCCTTCAGCGCGCCGTTCCCGTCGCGGCTGACGACCACGTTGTGGTCCCGGTAGAGCTTGGCGCCGCCCTTCGCGACCTCGTTCTCGGCGCCGAGGTCCACCGGCGCGGTCGGGGCGGCCGTGACCGAGCCGCTCTGACCCGGAACCGAGCACGCGGCCAGGCCGAGCCCGGCGACGGGGGCCACGGCGGCCCCTCGGAGGACGGTACGACGGCTCGCGGACGGTCGGGCGGGCATCTGGGACTCCACTGCTCAAGGGGTGTGCAGAGCGACGATACCCGGGCACGCGGGCCGGCCTCGGCGCGGGGGAGGTGACCTGCGGGAAACGGTGCCTGGAGCGGTGTTGCGGCGCAAGAGCGCGCCAGGCGAGGGCTGCGCAGGGAAGGGCTCGTAAACGCTTGCGCAAGCGTTTACGCGGAGCGGTCGATGGGATACGGTTCCGGCCGGACGAACTGCGCTCGGCCGGTCAGGAAGGAGACACGATGCCCACGATGGCGGACGTCGCGCGGAGCGCGGGAGTTTCCGTGGCGACCGTCTCCCACGTAGTGAACGGCACCCGCCCGGTGCTGCCCCACACCCGCCAGGCCGTGCTCGACGCGATCGACGTCCTCGGCTACACCCCGAACACCCTGGCGCGGTCCCTGGTGACCTCCCGAACCCGCTCCATCGGGCTGGCGGTGTCGGCGATCAGCAACCCGTACTTCACGGAGATCCTCCAGGGCGTCGAGGCCGCCGCCCTGGATGCGGGCTACAGCCTGCTCATCGCGGACCCCCACGACGACCCCGGACACGAGCGCAAGGTCGTGCAGCTCCTCCATGAACGCCGGGTGGACGGCATGATCGTCGCTCCCTCCGCGCGTCCTGACGAACTGGTCGGCTATCTCCGCCGACACTCCGTGCCGACCGTGTTCCTGGACCGGGTGATCGATGCGGGCGTTCCTGGGCCGGGGGTCGATGCGGGCGCGGTGGAGGGCCTTGCGGTAGGTACTGGAGCCGGCACAGCCTCCGGCGAGGACGCGCCCTGGTACGACCAGGTCTGCGCCGACAGCGCCGAGCCGACCGCCCGTCTGGTCACCCATCTCGCCGGGCGGGGCCATCACAGGATCGGCCTGGTCGCGGGCCTGCCCGGGCTCAGCACCACCGGTGAGCGCGTCTCCGGCTACCGGGACGGCCTCAGCGCCGCCGGGCTGGACTTCGACGAACGGCTCCTCGTGTCCGGCAACTCCGAGTCCTCGGGTGCCGAGCAGGCCACGGCCACCCTGCTCGCCCTCCCCGAACCACCCACGGCACTCGTCACCGCCAACAACGCCATGACCATCGGCGCCCTGCGCGCGCTACGCCGGCGCGGCCTGTCCGTCCCGGACGGCATCGCCCTGTGCTGCTTCGACGACTTCGCCTGGGCCGATCTGTTCTCCCCCCGGCTCACCGCCATCGCACAGCCCAGCAGGGAGTTGGGCACGCTGGCCGTCCAGGTGCTCCTGGACCGTCTCGCCGAGCCGCGCCGGCCGCCCCGGACAGTGCGGCTGCCGTGCGCGTTCGTCCATCGCACGTCCTGCGGGTGCCCGGAGGAGCCGGGCAGGCCCGAGAATCCCGGGCACACCGCGTCATCCACGCCGTCGGAGAAGGGAACCGCCTCGTGATCGTCGTCGCCGGTGAGGCACTGATCGACCTGGTACCGCAGGGCTCCGGCGCCCTTGCGGGCCTGAAGCCGGCGCTCGGCGGCGGCCCGTACAACACCGCCGTGGCCCTTGGCCGGCTCGGTTCCCGCACCGCGTTCTGCTCCCGGACGTCACGCGACGCCTTCGGCGAGGCCCTGCTGGACGGGCTGCGGAGGGCAGGGGTGGACGTGTCGGGTGTGCAGCGCGGAGCGGAGCCGACGACGCTGGCGGTGGCCACGATCGACGGCAGCGGCTCTGCCGCCTATTCCTTCTATGTGGACGGCACCGCCGACCGTCTGTTCACCGCGCCCGCCGCGCTGCCCGCCGGCACGCGCGCGCTGTCCTTCGGTACCTGCTCGCTCGTCCTGGAGCCGGGGGCGAGCGCCTATGAGGAGCTGATGCGCACGGCTGCCGGACAGGGGCTGTTCACGGCACTCGACCCCAACATCCGGGCGGGGCTGATCCCGGACGCGGATGCCTACCGGGCGCGTTTCAAGAGCTGGCTGCCCTCGGTGACGCTGCTGAAGCTGTCCGCGGAGGACGCCGAGTGGCTGGGCGGCACCCCGCGGGAGTGGCTGGCCGCTGGACCGGCGGCCGTCGTGGTGACCCGGGGCGGGGACGGTCTGACCGCGTTCACCCGGGACGGTGCGGAGCACTTCGTGCCGGGTGAGAAGGTCGCCGTGGTGGACACCATCGGCGCCGGTGACACGGTGAACGCGGCCTTGCTGCACGGGCTTTCCGCCCTGGACGCGCTGTCGGAGGAAGCGCTCGCCGCCCTCGGGACAGGGGGCTGGACGCGGCTGCTGCGCTTCGCGGCACGCGCGGCTGCGATCACCTGCTCGCGGGCGGGGGCCGAGCCGCCGTTCGCGATGGAACTCGGTGATCTGTGAGCGTCCCCTTGTCTCTCCGCCGTTTCCCTCTCTGCTGTTGTCAAGGTGCGGCCGGACCCGTGGTGCGGGGGCCCTTCGGACCTCGGAGCCGGGGTGGCTGATGGTGGAACGAGTGGCGCCCCGCGGGAAGTTCCCGCGGGGCGCCACTTTTCTGGTGGTGTGTCAGGCCTTGCGTGCCCGCGTCGTCTTCTTCGCGGTCGCCACCTTCTTCGTGGCCGCATCGGCCTTCTTGGTCGCCGTGTTGTTGGCCTTGGCCGTCACCGTCTTCTTCGCCGCCGTCTTGGCGGCGGCCGTCCTCTTGGCCGTACCGGCCCGCGGCACCTTCACCGGTTCCGCGTCGCTGATGCGATCGGCGCCGAGGATCTCCCGCAGGAACTTGCCGGTGTGGCTGGCCGGAACCCCGGCGACCTCCTCGGGCGTGCCCTCGGCGACCACGAGACCACCGCCGGCACCGCCCTCCGGGCCCATGTCGACGATCCAGTCGGCGGTCTTGATCACGTCGAGGTTGTGCTCGATGACGATGACCGTGTTGCCCTTGTCGACCAGGCCGCCGAGGACCTTCAGAAGCTTGCTGATGTCCTCGAAGTGCAGACCGGTGGTGGGCTCGTCCAGGACGTAGACCGTGCGCCCGGTGGATCGCTTCTGCAGCTCGCTGGCCAGCTTCACACGCTGGGCCTCACCGCCGGAGAGGGTGGTGGCGGACTGGCCGAGACGGACGTAGCCGAGGCCGACGTCCTTCAGCGTCCTCAGGTGCCGGGAGATGGCCGGGACGGCCTCGAAGAAGTCGGTGGCCTCCTCGATCGGCATGTTCAGCACGTCGGCGATGGACTTGCCCTTGTAGTGGACCTCCAGGGTCTCCCGGTTGTACCGGGCACCGTGGCAGACCTCGCACGGGACGTAGACGTCCGGGAGGAAGTTCATCTCGATCTTGATGGTGCCGTCGCCCGCGCAGTTCTCGCAGCGGCCGCCCTTGACGTTGAAGGAGAAGCGACCGGGCAGGTAGCCGCGGACCTTCGCCTCGGTGGTCTCGGCGAACAGCTTGCGGATGTGGTCGAAGACGCCGGTGTACGTCGCCGGGTTGGACCGCGGGGTGCGGCCGATCGGCGACTGGTCGACGTGCACGACCTTGTCGACCAGGTCGTCGCCGTCCACGCGCGTGTGCCGTCCGGGGACGTTCCTCGCGCCGTTCAGCTCGCGCGCCAGGTGCGTGTACAGGATGTCGTTGACCAGTGTCGACTTGCCCGATCCGGAGACGCCGGTGACGGCCGTGAACACGCCCAGCGGGAAGGACACGTCGATGTCCTGCAGGTTGTTCTCACGGGCGCCGTGCACGGTGAGCTGCCGGGACGGGTCGTGCGGCCGCCGGATGTCCGGCACCGGGATCGCCTTGCGGCCCGAGAGGTACGCGCCGGTCTGCGACTCGGTGTTGGCGAGCAGTTCCTTCAGCGAGCCGCTGTGCACGACCTTGCCACCGTGCTCGCCTGCGCCGGGGCCGATGTCCACGACCCAGTCGGCGACCTTGATGGTGTCCTCGTCGTGCTCCACGACGATGAGCGTGTTGCCCATGTCGCGCAGCCGGACCAGGGTCTCGATGAGCCGGTGGTTGTCCCGCTGGTGCAGACCGATGGACGGCTCGTCCAGGACGTACAGGACGCCGACCAGGCCGGAGCCGATCTGGGTGGCCAGACGGATGCGCTGGGCCTCACCACCGGAGAGCGTGCCGGCCGCGCGGTTCAGCGAGAGGTAGTCCAGGCCGACGTCGACCAGGAAGCGCAGTCGCTCGTTGACCTCCTTCAGCACGCGCTCGGCGATCTTCTTGTCACGGGCGCTCAGCGTCAGCCGCCCCAGGAAGTCCGCGCAGTCGCTGATCGACATCGCGGAGACCTCGGCGATCGACTTCTCCATGATCGTGACCGCGAGGACGATCGGCTTCAGGCGCGTGCCCTCGCAGGAGGGGCAGGGCACCTCGCGCATGTAGCCCTCGAAGCGCTCGCGGCTGGCATCGCTTTCGGCCTCGCTGTGCCGGCGCTTGACGAACGGCACCGCGCCCTCGAAGGGCGTGGTGTACACGCGCTCGCGGCCGTACCGGTTGCGGTACCGGACCTCGATCTGGGTCTTGTGGCCGTAGAGCAGGGCCTTCTTCGCGCGCTGCGGCAGGCCCGCGAACGGGATGTCGGTGCGGAAGCCGAGCGCGTCGGCGAGCGCGCCGATCAGGCGGCCGAAGTAGTCCTTGGTGTGCCCGTGCGACCAGGGGTGGATGGCGCCCTCGTCCAGGGACTTTTCCTCGTCCGGGACGATCAGCTCGGGGTCGACCTCCATGCGCGTGCCGATGCCGGTGCAGTCGGGGCAGGCGCCGAAGGGCGAGTTGAAGGAGAAGGAGCGGGGTTCCAGCTCCTCGAAGGACAGGTCGTCGTACGGGCAGTACAGGTGCTCGGAGTACATGCGCTCGCGCTCGGGGTCGTCGTCGGGGAGGTCGACGAAGTCGAGCACGACCATGCCGCCGGACAGGCCGAGGGCGGTCTCCACGGAGTCGGTGAGGCGGCGCTTGGCGGACTCCTTCACCGTGAGGCGGTCGACGACCACCTCGATGGTGTGCTTCTCCTGCTTCTTCAGCGTCGGCGGGTCGGACAGCTGGATGGTCTGTCCGTCCACACGCGCGCGGGAGTAGCCCTTGGTCTGAAGGTCGGCGAAGAGGTCGACGAACTCGCCCTTGCGCTCGCGCACGAGCGGCGAGAGCACCTGGAAGCGGCTCCCCTCCGGCAGCTCCAGGACCTTGTCGACGATGGCCTGCGGCGACTGGCGCGAGATGGGGCGGCCGCACTCGGGGCAGTGCGGCTTGCCGATGCGCGCGAAGAGCAGCCGCAGATAGTCGTAGACCTCGGTGATGGTGCCGACCGTCGAGCGCGGGTTGCGCGAGGTCGACTTCTGGTCGATGGAGACGGCCGGGGACAGGCCCTCGATGAAGTCGACGTCCGGCTTGTCCATCTGACCGAGGAACTGCCGGGCGTACGAGGAGAGCGACTCCACGTAGCGCCGCTGGCCCTCCGCGAAGATCGTGTCGAAGGCCAGGGAGGACTTGCCCGACCCGGACAGGCCCGTGAAGACGATGAGCGAGTCACGCGGCAGGTCGAGCGAGACATTCTTCAGGTTGTGCTCGCGCGCGCCACGGACGATGAGACGGTCGGCCACGCCGGTCCGCACCTTTCTTGAGAGAAGTGACAGGGGCGGGGCCCCCGTGCTTCTTCAGACTAGGGGGAGCCACTGACAACGCCGGTCGGATTCTCCGGTTGCATAACAACCCCCGGCCATCCAGCATGCCCGACGCCGCTCTCGACGATATAGCACGTGCTTTCGATTTGCGGACGAGGTTCACCACCTTCACCCGAAGGTGTGGCGGGACTAATGTCAGGCCCATGATTGATCACGCTCATGACCTGGCATGTGTACGTGCCGCGACCGAACGGCTCCTCAGCGCGGTCGCCGAACTGGACAACGCGTCGCTCGCCGAGCCGTCACGGCTTCCGGGCTGGACCCGCGGGCACGTCCTCGCCCACCTCGCCCGCAACGCGGACGCGCTCGTGAACGTCCTCGAAGGCCGGCCCATGTACGCGAGCGCCGAGGTACGGGACGCCGACATCGAGCGTGACGCCCCACGCACCCTCGACGCCCAGCTCGCCGACCTGCGCGAGAGCGCGGCACGCTTCCAGGCGACGGGGGACGCCCCGGCGGACTGGTCGCGCACGGTGGAGCTGCGCAACGGGGTCACCGACTCCGCATCCCGGGTGCCGTTCCGGCGGTGGGTCGAGGTCGAGCTGCACCACGTGGATCTCGGCATCGGGTACGAGCTGGAGGATCTTCCGGCCGAGTTCACGGACCGGGAGATCGACTTCCTCGCGGAACGCTTCGCCGGACACAAGGAGGTGCCCTCGACCGGGCTGGTCGCGAGCAATGGCCGGATCCGGACCACGGGCGGCGGCGCGGAGGGCGGAGCGGTCACGGTGCGGGGCACGGCCGCCGACCTGCTCGGCTGGTTGGCAGGGCGGCGTGACGGCTCCGGCCTGACCACGGACGGCGCGCTGCCGAAGCTGCCTCCGCTGTAGGTCGCGGACGGTCCGCGGGCCCTCCCCCGCTATAGGCTGATCACCATGACGTACACCGGAGAGGTCAGGGTCGGCGGACCGGCGGATGTGCACGAGCTGAAAGACCTGATGATCACGAAGATCGCGGTCGGCCCGATGGACAACAACGCCTACCTGCTGCGTTGCCGGGCCACCGACGAGCAGCTCCTGATCGACGCCGCCAACGAGGCGCAGGCACTTCTCGGCATGATCGGTGACGACGGCATCGCGTCCGTGGTCACCACACATCAGCACGGCGACCACTGGCAGGCGCTCGCCGAGGTCGTCGCGGCCACGGGCGCGCGCACGTACGCCGGCCGCGAGGACGCCCCCGGCATCCCCGTGCCCACCGATGTCCTCGTCGACGACGGCGACGTCATCAGGGTGGGGCAGGTGGAGCTCACCGCGCGGCACCTCGTCGGGCACACCCCGGGTTCGATCGCACTGGTCTACGACGACCCGCACGGCCATCCACACGTCTTCACCGGCGACTGCCTCTTCCCGGGAGGCCCTGGCCGGACAACACAACCCGAGGACTTCCGCAGCCTCATGACCGGCCTCGAACAGAAGGTCTTCACCCTGCCAGACGAGGCGTGGATCTACCCGGGACACGGCAATGACACCACCCTCGGGGCTGAACGGCCCCACATCGCGGAGTGGTGGGCGCGCGGTTGGTAGACCGCCCAGGGCGCCCTCTGACGCCCATGCGATCACAAAGAAGCCCCCAACTGCGTGGGGGCTTCGTCCTTATACGCCATCGATTCAGCAGGAGCCGGCGTCAGTCGTCCAAGACGCCGTCGAGGTAGTCCTGCACCGGTTTGAACAGGCCGTGCGGCACAAGCCGGGGTATGTCGTCAAGGGTCGCCCAGGCAATCTCTGCGACCTCCTCGGGGGCGGCGACGTGGGCCTCGCCGGACACGGCCGCGCAGGCGACGTAAGCGATCAGTCGGCCCGTGTCGGGATGAACGCGCTGCCCGAGGACGGTGGCCAGCGCGACGGTAAGGCCCGTCTCCTCAAGGACTTCCCGCACCGCGGCGGCCTCGGCCGTCTCGCCCGGCTCGATCTTGCCACCGGGGAAGGCCCACGACAGGCGGCCCTCTTGGACCCGTCGGCGGATCATCAGGACGCGGTCGGAGTCGACGACCACGGCCATAGACACCTGGGGGTCGTCAGTCGTCGCCACTCCCGCCAGCTTCCCGACCGTCCCGTTCCTTGCGGATGCGGGCGATGTGCTCGCGCCACCGCGCTGCAGGACGGTGCGAGATCCCGACGTACAGCAGCGCCCGGCCGGCGTCGCGCAGCTGGTACAGCGCGGTTGCACCCTCCTCTCTAGGCTTCCGGCGCATCCGAGCCCCCCGCGAGCACGATCCGGCGGACCTGCTGGCGGGTGTATCCGGTCGCCTCGCAGATGTCCTTCTGTGCGACGCCGTCCGCGTCCGCCTGCCTGATCGCTGCCGCCAGCTCCTGCCGCAGGATCTCAGCCCGCGTCTCAGCTTCTCTGAACCTGTGTGCAAGCTGCGTCAGTGATCGCTTGTCCATGGCGCACAGTGTGGCAGTCGTCGTCTCCATGGAACATGACGTTACTCAGAGGCCATCCGTTTGCCTAGATGTCTAAGGCGTTGACAGGGAACATGGTGTTCCCTACGGTGGTTCACGTCGCCGAAAACGACGACGGCCCCACCCGGAGCTCTCACCTTCCGGACGGGGCCTGACGGATCTACCTGACTCAACCAGGAGACCGCTATGGCTAAGTCTGCCATCAGCAGCAAGACCCTCCCCACGATCCCCCTGCAGCCGACGGCCGACGAGCAGGCCCATGCCGGCGCCTGCCAGGCGAAGGCCACCGTCGAAGAGCCGCGCACCATCAGCTACCCGCTGCGGACTGGCGGCTCGCTGACCTCGACCTGCCCGTCCTGGTGCACGACGGACCACTCGGACGACGTGGCCCGCGGCATCAACCCGGGCGACCTGCTGCACCAGGGCGACGCTGTCAGCCTCGACTACGGCGTCGACGGCGTCGAGCAGAGCATCCTGCAGGCGCGGATCGCCGCCTGGCCGTTCGACGCGGACGGCGAGACGACGCCTTACGTCGAGCTGGTACCCGAGGGCCGCACGGGCGTCGGACGGATCTGCACCAGCCCGCTCGAGCTGGCCGAGGAGATCCGGCGGGTGCGCGGTCACCTCCGCGCCCTCGAGGAGCTCGCCGACCGCCTCGCCGAGGCGCAGGCCGACGACCACGCCCGCGACCACCGCGGCGACCTCACCCCGTGGACGTCGCTCTCCCACACGGACCTGCTGTCGATGCCGATCGCGTACCTGCTGCGCGTGTTCGGCGTGACGGTGCAGGAGAGCGCGGAGATCGGCGACAAGGTGAGCGTGGTCCTGGGCGGCGAGCCCGGCGACATGCTGCTGCTGGTTCACCCGAGCCTGGCGCAGCACGTCCGCGAGGACGAGACCCGCACGGCGCTCCTGTCCTGGTACGAGGCCCGGAACGGCGGTCGTCGTGACTGAGGGCACCAACCTGCGGCAGCCCTTCGGGGCTGCCGCCCGCCTCGGGCGGGACCAGCTCCGCGAGCCGACCGACCTCGAGGTCGCCATCAGCGTCGGTCAGCAGCTGCTCGACAGCGACAGCCTCATGTCCATCCGTGAGGCGCTCCGCCTGCTGCTGCGAGCCCTCGGCGCCGAGCCGGACGCCCAGACCTGCTCAGCACAGTCCGCTGACCAGCCTCAGGCTGTCCGCCGCTGCCCGGCCGCGCACCCCGAGGACCCGTCGCCGTGCGTCGGCCCGGTCGCCGTGACCGTGCTGGACGCGAGCAACGCGGGCGCGGACGGGTGTGAACACCACGGCGCCCGCCTGCTCGCCTCGCTGGAGGGCGGCCGGGTGTACCCGCTGCCGGACGCCCCGGGCGGTGCGGCCGTCCGCGTCTTCAAGGCCTCGGCTGGCATCCGCCCGTTCCCGTGGCTGACCGACGCTCCGCGTACTCAGCCGTCCCAGCTCAGCGACGCCGAGAACCGCCGCCGGGGTGAGGGCCAGTGAGCAGCCAGCCCAACCAGAACAGCGAGGCCCGCGACCTGCGCGCCCTCCTGGGCGCCGTTCTCGACGCCATCACCCTGCCGCACAACACGCCCGAGTACGCCGAGCGGATCGAGGACCGCGCCAGCATTGCCCGCGTCGTGGTCCGCGAAGCCCTCGACGAGGACCCGGCACGCCTCGGATGGAACGCGGACTGGCTCCGCAGCCGGCTCGCCACCGAGCAGGCCGAGGCCGAGGAGCGGGAGAAGAACCGGTGCGGCCGCTGTCGGACCCCGTTCGACCCCACCGACACCCGCTTCGACGGCCGCGCCCGCCACCAAGAGACGCCCTGGTGCCGCCGGTGCGTCGACAACTGCCATGAGGGCAGCGCAGAGCACGTCTGCATGATCTGCGACCCAGCTCGGTACGGCGGTGAGGACCGGTGAGCCGGACGATCGTCGTCGACACGCTCGACGCCGGCCCGGTCGAGGTCGAGGAGCCCTCGTGGTGCCTCGGTCACGAGGGCTGGCCCCTGGGCTACCGGGCGGACATCACCCACAACGGCCCCGCTGTGACGGCCGAGGTGGAGGCGGCCCGCGGCACGGTCAACTTCCTGGAGGCGCACGTCACCTGGGCGCCCTTCGGTGAGCTGGCCCGGGAGCCGTACCCGCTCGCCTACGTGGAGGGCCTCGAGCCGGCGACGGTCGACGCCGCCGAGCTGCGCATGGTGGCCGCCCGCCTGGCCGTGTACGCCGACCGCCTGCGCGATATGGCCCGCCAGCTCGAGGACCTGAAGCGGGAGGCCACGCCGTGAAGAAGAAATGGCCGGTCCCGCGCCCGACGGAACACGCCGCCCTGCGCAATCTCCACCGCGGCAACCAGCCCCACAGCCGCCGCCGCGAACTCCCCTACATCCCCGCCCTGATGGCCGCCCTGATCGCAGCAGTCGACCAGGACGACCGAGAGGGCATCTGCCTCAGCTCGCACCGCGTGGTGCGGGTCGCTGCCCCGAAGGAGTTGGGCGAATGACCACCGCAACCCTGCCCCGTATCCCCGCGGACGCCTCCGACGAGCTGCTGCGGAAGCTGCACCTTGAGGCCGTCTGGAACGTGCCGTTTGCCGAGCGGCGCACCTGCCCGACCCATCTGAACTGGCGTGACCGCTGCGCCCAGCTACACGGGGAGGCGCAGTGAGCCTCCGTGACCGAGCCCGCGACGCGCTGTACGGCGCGATGAACACGAGCGACGGTTCGCCGGCTTCGGCCCGCCGCGCCACCCAGGCCGCGTCGACGCTGGCCCAGGCCGCCGCGCACCACGGCCACAGCGGGACCGCTGCAGCCGTCGCCACCCTCGGCGCTGCCGCCGTGGCCGCCGAGGGCGCCCTGACCAACTACGTCTACCCGCCCGGCGAGTACGCCGGATTCCGAGAGGACGGGAAGAAGTGACCAGCACGATTCCCCGTAGGGAACTCACCCAGGGCCAGGCCGTTGTGCTTGGCGCCGCCGCGGTCGCCATGGCCGTCGTGGGCGGCTTCGGCGCCTGGGGTACGTACACGAACGCCGTCACGGCATTTCACCGGCAGGCGACCGCGGCCGGCGTCGTCGCCGCGGGCGAAGGCCTCACCCTGATCCTCGCCCTGATCATGCTCGGGCGGACCATGCTCGGACAGCCGTCGCCGGCCGTGGTCCGTGGTGGCATGTGGCTTGCCCCGGCGTCCGCCAGCTGCATCGGCGTGACGATCGCCAGCAGCATCCGCGAGGCCGCCGTCTACGCCATCACGCCGATGGCGATGTCCGGCGCCGCCGAAGGGTTGGGCCTGATCGCGCGCAGCATCGTCGTGTACCGCACCGGGGTGGATGCCGAGGTGCAGCGCCGCAACGCGGACGCCGCCCGACAGCTCGCCTTCCACCGCGCTGTCGCCGACGGCCACCCGGACAAGCGGAAGAAGAAGCGCGCCGTCCGCAGCTACTGGCGGCTGGCCAAGTACGTGGGCGTGGGCGACACCGAGCTCGGCGCCGGCCTGGTCGACGTCCAGCGCGTCCGCGTCCGTGAGGGAGCTGATGCGGCCCTCGCCAGCATGTACGGCACAGCGCCCGCGGTCTCCGTTGCTCAGCCGGTAGCACAGCTTCGCAGCCACTCGGCGCAGGATGTTCTGCGGCGGAAGTTCGCGGAGATGGATCCGGCGGATGCGGTCCGGATCGCCCACGATGCGCAGCCCGGCATGCCGCCCGCCGAACTGGCCTCGCTGCTCGTCTCCTATGGGGTCGTCGTCGACGCCGTGCAGGTCGCCCTCGTCCTCCACGGACAGCCCGCTTCCACAGTTGTGGAACGCGGCGACAACCCGGCGGAGGTGGTCATGCCGCCGGTCGTCGAGCTCACGGCAACGCCGTTCCGGTGGGACGACATCGAAGCCCCCGACAGCGCGGGCAAGGTGACCGCCGCACTGCCCGCCGAACAGCCTCGTCAGGTGGTCACCGCGACCGTGACGATCACCCCGTCTGAGCTGCGGCGTCGGGCCCGGAAGCTGAACCGTGAGGCGGTCAGGTCGACGAATCGGCCGGTGACCATCCAGAAGCTGCAGGACGAACTCGGCTTGTCCCGCCGCGAGGCGACCGAGTTGCGACGCGAGATCACCGGTGGTGAGCGGTCATGAAGTGGATCCTCACGGGCGCCTTGCTCGCCCTCCTGATCGTCTACCCGTCCCTCGTGACGCTGCTGGCTTCCGCGCTGGTGTGGCTGCTGGGCAAGCCCGTCCTGGTGGCGTTCGTCGTCGGTATCACCGCTGGTCTGCGCCTGCCGTGGCTGCGGAGGTGGGCGCGATGACCGAGCCGCTGTCCAACCTGCCGGAGAACTACCGGCGGTACGCCAACCTGCCCGCAAGCGACATGGACGCCCACCACCGTCCGCCGAACGTGTTCTACGACGAGCACGGCCGGCCGGTCCACTTCACGATCGGGCAGCCTCCGCCGCCGCAGAACATCGTGGTGCAGCTGCCGGAGCAGGATGTGATGAGCCGCCAGCAGCGCGAGTTCATGATGTACGCCCTGATCTGGCTCGTCGTCGCCGTGGTCCTGACCGGCTGCGCGTGCGCGGTGACCGTCATCTGCGGGGGCACGCTGATGGGAATCATCGGCGTCGTCGGCCAGAACGCGACCATGCTCGCCGTCTCCCTCGTCGGCGTGATCCTCGCCGCCGGATGGGCTGCCACGAAAATCCGGCCCGCCGCCAAGTCCGCCAAGAAGAGGGGTCGCTGACCTTCCCTTCTGTCCTCCGTCAGTTGCCTCCCATCCGGAGGCGACTGCGGGGGTGCGGTGGGGCCGGACAGCCCGGTCCAGACAGGAGAAATCCCATGACCCGCGAACAGGCCCTCATCGAGGCCATCGACGCCGCCGCCAAGGCCAAGGCCCTCGCCAACAAGGCCAGGGACGCCGCCTACGAGACCGAGAGCCCGACCCGCACGTCCGTGTTCGCCACCGCCTCCGGCGCCTGGTCGGACGTCGCCCGCTCGTACACCGCGCTCGCCGCCCAGCTGGCCACCGACGAGAAGACGGAGGCCTGACATGCCGGTTTCCAAGCACGACCCGTACAACGCCCGCGAGATGGCGCAGATCATCGCGCTGGGTCTTCGTATCGAGCGGCGCCGCGCCTACGGCAAGAGCACGACCGCACTGGAGCGGCAGGCCGACCGGATCCGCGAGAAGGCGCAGGCCCGCGAGGACGCCCGCGCCAACGGCCGCACGAAGTAGCTCCACCCCGGGGCGGCCGCACCACGACCAAGCAGCCGGCCGCCCCGGGCCTCCCAACCCTCCGCAGAGAGAAGGAAGCACCAGCATGACCGAGACCACCGCCGAGCGGGTAAACGGGCACGTCAACCCGCAGGTGTCCCTGCTCAAGTTCGCCCCCGAGACCACCGTCGAGCCTGCGGCGGCGGCCGTCGAGCAAGTCCCGGACGTTCTGACCGAGACCATCATCGACGTCGTCGAGAACGCCGAGCCCCGGCCTGTCGACCCGCCCAACCCGGGCGCCGAGCCCGGCAGCTGGCTCGCTGAGAAGCAGGCCTATCTCGCCGAGGCCCCGCCCGTTGTGCCCACGTTCCTGCGGAACGCCGCCGAGTTCGTCGACGTCACCCGCTGGACCCTGTCGTACTACGCGCACGTCACGGCCTTCCACGCCTTCCGGGCGCCGGTCTACCTGGCCCGTCTGCTGCTGCGTGCACCGCGCGGCGCCGGCCGCCTGATCGTGCGCTGGGGCAAGTGGGTTGCCGACACGGAGGCCCGGCCGGTCGAGGCCAAGGCCGCCGCCTCGGCAGATATCGAGGCCTGGCTCGCCCTGTCCCGTGAGCACTCCCGCCGTGTCCGCCCGCGCCGCATCGCTTCCATCGCCGTGGCCACCACCACCGGCATCACGACGCTGGCCAGCGCGTTCCTGGTGCCCGGCTGGACCCTCACCGCGGCCATCGCCAGCGCGGCCCTGGTCGGGCTGAACGGCAAGAAGGGCGACAAGCCGCTCATCACCCGCTACGTGGCCACCAACGTGCTGCGCCGCCTCGACTCCACCGAGGTGTTCGACGCCCTCGCCGCCATCGGTATCGAAGGCAAGAAGGGGCGCCGCGGTGTCGAGTTCGCCTCCGAGGTGATGCGGGACGGCCCGGGCTGGCGCGCCGAGGTCGACCTCCCGCCGGGCGTCGAGGCCACGGCCGTGCTGGAGAAGCGGGCCGCGCTCGCCGCCGCCATGCGCCGCCCCATCAGCACCGTGTGGCCGGAGGCCGACCGCACCGCGCACCCCGGCCGCCTGGTGCTGTGGGTCGCCCAGCGCGACCCGGCGAAGGCCGGCCGGAAGCTGTGGCCTCTCATGAAGGAGGGCCAGGCCGACGTCTACGAGCCGCTCCCCTACGGCTTCGACCCGCGCGGCAACCTCATCGAGATCACCCTCATGTACTCGAACCTGCTGGTCGGCGGCATCCCCGGCTCCGGCAAGACGTCCTGCGCGCTCGCCATCGTCCTCGGCGTCGCCCTCGACCCCACCGCCGAACTGTGGATCTACGAACTGAAGGGATCCGGCGACCTCGACTCGGTAAAGCCGATCTGCCACCGGTACGTGTCCGGCGACGAGGACGAAGACCTCGAGGCCGCCCTAGCCGGCATGCGGTCCGGGATCGCCGAGTACCAGCGCCGCGCCGCGTTCATCCGCTCCCTGCCCGCCTCCGAGGTACCCGAGGGCCGCAAGGTCACCCGGGCGCTCGCCGAGAAGTACCCCGAGCAGAACCTCGGCCCGCGCGTCATCGTCATCGACGAGGTACAGGAACTGTTCACCCACCCCGACTACAAGGACGAGGCCGCCGCCCTGGCCACCCGGCTCATCAAGAAGGCCCGCGCCTACGGCATCATCCTGATCCTGCTCACCCAGAACCCCGACGCGCCGTCGCTGCCGACGTCGGTGTCCAGCTCGGTCGGCACCCGCCTGTGCCTGGCCGTCATGGACTGGCGGGCCAACAACAACGTCCTCGGCACCAGTGCCTACGAGCGCGGCCTGCGCGCCACGGACATCAGCATCGACGAGCAGGGAACCGGCATCCTCGCCCGCGGCCGCGAAGGCATCACCGTGCGGGCCGCGTTCATCAAGCAGACCGAGGCCGAGGACATCGCCAAGCGCGCCCTCGCCCTGCGCACCGCGGCCGGCACCCTGTCCGGGCAGTCCGTCGGCGCGCAGGTCGAGGAGCTGGACGTCGAGACGGTCGTCGACCACGTCCGCGCGATCTGGCCCGACGGCACCGAGGCCGTGCATTCGCACCGGCTCGTCGAGGCCCTCGCTGCTTACCGAGCGGACCTCTACAAGCCGTGGACGGAGATGGATGCTGCAGCGGCTTCGACGGCGCTCAGCGCGGCGCTGAAGCCCTTCAAGGTGAGCACGCGGCAGCTGACCATCCGGGACTGCTGCGGGGGCGCCAAGGGCCTCCGTTGGGCCGATCTGCCGGCCCCCGAGGACGGCGAATAGACCTCCTCGAGCCGGTTTCGGGAAGGGGTTGAGGTTTCACCCCGACCCGAAACCGGTTTCGCCCCTGATATCGCCACTGACCTGCAAAGTTTCGGGTTTCGGCCCTCTGCGCCAGACCCCGGAAACGGGCCTGACGCCGCCCCCACAGAGAGGACCCACGTTGAAATCAGCTTGGCTCGACCCCGCGGAGACGCTCGGCGAGCACGTCGCCCGCCTGACCGCGCTCGAGGCCGAGGCCGACGCCGTAGAGGTGTGGGCACCGATGGTCATTCCAGGTCTGCTGCAGAGCTTCGCGTATGCCGCAGCCGCCATCCACGGCACCGTTCCCTCCCTGCCGCTCGAGGTGGTGGACGAACGCGCCGAGGCGCGCCGCCATCGCATCAACCAGCTCGGCCGGCCCGGGGCCCGCAACATCAGCGTCGTCGTCGACGAGGGCGCCCTGTACCGGCCTGTGGGCGGCTATGCGGCGCTCGTCGACCAGCTCGAGCACCTGCTGGCCGTCGAGGCACTGCAGCCGTCCCTTACGGTGCGTGTGCTGCCGCAGGGCATCGAGGCCCATCCCGGGCTCGCTGGACCATTCACCACGTACCGGGCAGGCCGGCGGCGGGCCGTGCTCATGGAGTCGTTGACGGGCTCGACGATCAGCACCCGTCCGGAGGACGTTGCCGCCTACAGTGCTGCGTGGGACCGGCTCCTCGGCCTGGCGCTGCCGCCACATGAGTCGGTGGAGTTCATCGACCACACACGGGAGAACCTGTGTCACAGGCTGACGACCCGCTGATCTGGAAGACGTCCACGTACACCGACAGCACCAGCTGCGTTGAATGGGCGCGCCCCGCCTCGGGCGTCTTCGTCCGGGACACGAAGTGCCGTGAACAGGCCCGGGTGCCGTTCACCCGGGACGCCTGGCAGAGCTTCGTCGACTGGACGAAGCAACCGGCCGCCTGACGCTCCTAGGGCCCCCTGTACTCCGTGCAGGGGGCTCTTTCGTGCGCCTGCACGTTGGTGAAAGGCGCCCTGTCGCCCCGAGACCCGCGGCCACTACGGTGCGCGGGCAGATCACCCACGAGAGGAAGGGACACCCCGCCATGACCCGACGGCTGTGGAAGGTCGGCACGAACTCCGGCAACGACGGATGCCCGACCCTGTACACCGAGCCCGGCACCGACACCTACGTCGTGCAGGGCGATCCTGTCACCGACCCCGCCGAGCTGTCGCAGCTCGCCCTCGCCGACGGGGAAGCCGCGGTGACCGTGCCTCGCGAACTGCTCGCGAACTTCGGCCCGAAGGAGCCCGTGCACGTGCCGCAGCCGATCAGCTTCGCCGAGTTCGGCCGCATGTTCACCACGCTCCGGCATTCGGCCTGGCGGCTCGAGACTCGCGCCCGGTACGCCGAAGACGAGGTCACCGACACCTACCGGCAGTTCGCCGCCGGCCAGCCCGTGACCTGGGACCTGGACGACCCGTGGTGCACCAACAGGCGCGAGCAGTCCGCGGCCGGCAAGCGGTTCGAGCGGGTGCGGATCCTCGACGAGCCCCCGACCCTGGGCCAGCGCTACCTGCTCGACAACGCTCGCCGCAACACCGCCGTCGGCGAGACCATCCGCGTCCTGCCCCGCAGCAAGGCCGACGAGCTGCAGCTGCCGCGCGCGGACTTCTGGCTGTTCGACGCGCGCGTCGTCGCCCTGCTGCAGTTCAACGACGCCGACGAGATGACCGGTGTGGAGCTGATCACCAACCCCGTGGAGGTGCTCCGCTACGCCCAGGTTCGCGAGGCTGCTTGGCACCACGCCGTGCCGTTCGACCAGATCAGCGGGTAACTTCCCAGTGTGACCACGGACTTCCAGCAGGCCCGCGAGGCGCTCGGCCGCCGGCTCCGTGAGCTGCGCGGCCAGCGCACGCAACGGGAGCTGGCGGCCCTGCTGGAGTGGCCACAGGCCAAGGTCTCGAAGCTGGAGACCGGCCGACAGACCGCAACACCGGAAGCCCTCGCAGCATGGGCCACGGCCACCGGCCATCCGACGGCGGCCGAGGAACTCATCGCCCGGCTGCAGGGCCTGGAGACCCACACCCGGTCATGGCGCCGCCAGCTGCGCGCCGGACACCGCCCTGTTCAGGACGTCCTCACCATCGAATACGAGCGGTCCACCGAACTGCGGGCGTGGCAGGGGTCGATGGTGGTCGGCATGCTGCAGACCCCGGAGTACGCCCGCCACGTCTTCACCCACTACGCCGAACTGCAGCAGTCGCCCCGCGACGTCGAGGACGCCGTGCGGGCCCGTGTCGCCCGCCAGGCGCTGCTGTACGAGCCCGGCCGGGTCTTCCACCTCCTGCTGTGGGAGGCGGCCCTGTACGCCTGCATAGCGCCCCGCGACGTCCTCGCCGGGCAGATGGACCGGCTGACGTCCGTCATCGGTCTGGACACCGTGCAGCTGGGCATCGTGCCCTTCGGCGCCCAGCTGGCCATCCCGCCGGCCAACGCGTTCTGGCTGTACGACGACCGCCTCGCCATCGTCGAGGACTGGCACGCCGAACTCTGGCTGGACGACGCCGATACCGTCGCCCTGTACCGCCGCGTGTGGGACACGCTCGCCGCATCGGCCGTGTACGGCACGCAGGCTCGCCGGCTGCTCGGACGGGCCCGCGCCCAGGCCTCCGATCTCGCCTGAGCATCCCGGCGAATCACGACAGGCGCTAGGCGAATATTCGCGAATCAGACCCTCCGCTGATTCTCGACCGTCCCTAACGTGCTGGTCATGGCCCATCCGATGCGCTTCGCCGCACTGTACGAGGCCGGGGATACGTGGCTCGCCGAATGCAGCGAACACCCCGCCCTCGTCCGCGCAGCGTGGGACGAGGAACGCCTCGCCCCCATCCCGTCCGGCGCTCACTGGCTCGTCGCCGAGTCCAGCCTCACCCAGGGATGGCCGGCAGCCTCCCAGCTACGCGACTCGCCGCACGGACCCGTCCTCGCCGACCCCGACGCCAACAAGATGTACTGGCTGGTCGCGCCGGACGCCACCGAAGAGCTCGCCGACGTCCACCGCCTGGTCGTGCATCCTGCGGGCTGGTCGCTGTCCTGCCCGCCCACCGGCTGGCAGTTGGACGGCAGGTTCTGGCTGTGGCGCCCTGACGGAACGGGCCACCTGAACGATCCCGCGCTCATCGCCGCAGCGTTCGGCCCCGGCGGCTACCGCACCGAAGCGGAGGCCCGCGCATGACGACCGTCGAGACCCGCGCCCTGGTCGACATCCCCGCCGGCCTCCTGCCGCTCATCCTGCTGCCGCCCCTGGAGGTCCTGCCCGACGCCAGGGCGCGCGGTGCCGAGTGCGTGTGGGGTGGCGAGCCGCTGTCCACTGCGACGGCCATCGACCTCGGCGAGCGCGACACCGACGGCGGGCACTGGTTCCCGCGCTCCTGCCGGCCCTGCACCCGGCGCGCCGTACTGGCCGCGCGCAACGACCACCCCGGCCGGTGCGAGCAGTGCACGGACGACGCCACGCTCTGCGAGACGCGCCGCGCCCTGCACGCCCTCGCCCTGGAGCTCCGCCGGTGATCTGCGCGCGTTGCGACGAGCTGATCCGGCAAGGCGAGGACTCCCGGCCGGTGGTCCACGACCGGCCCACCGGTCCGATCACGACCGTGTACGTCCACGAGAAGCGGTGCGCGCCGGCCCCGCAGCAGACCTATCCCGCACGGCGCTTCGGCGCGTAGCCGATCCGACTCCCGCTCGGACGCGTGGCGTTCAGGGCGGGCGCACGACGGCACGGAGACCGCATCTCCGCACCCCACAGATCACGGAAGAAAGGACTTCCAGATGACTGTGACCCTCGACCAGCCCACCACGCCCGCCACCCGACACGGCCGCGACCTGGTCACCGAGCAGGACTTCCGGATGCTCGCCGACTTCTGCGCCGAGGAATACGGCCTGGAACAGAGCGTCGCCGACCGCATCATCGACCAGGCCCTCGCCCTGGCCTACGTCATGGGCACCACTCAGTCCGGCGACGTCATGGCACCATCCGAGACGGTCGACCCGGGCTGGCACACCCTCATCCTGCACACCCAATGGTACGAGGCCTGGTGCCAGCAGCAGTTCGGCTACTTCCTGCACCACGCCCCGAAATCCAAGATGCGCACCCGCGGCCTCATGCAGGACGTGCAGGCCCGCATTCACGCGGAAGGCTTCGAGGTCGACGAGCGTCTGTGGCCCAAGGCGGCGGAGTGCAACGCGCCGACCTGCTGCGGCGACGGCCCGTGCTGCTGACGCCGGCCGCTGTCAGTGCCCACCGCTAGAGTCCGGCCCTCACGATCCCGGACACGAAGCACAAAAGGGAGATTCCATGGCAACTGCCGAAGCAGCGAAGGGCCAGGGGCGAGTCTGCGTCTTCTCGATGTTCGGGCCCGTCTTCGGCTACGCAAGCGCCTTCGTGGACGGTCGGACGATCGCCTACGTCGGGCCCGTCACTCCGGGAGTGCACTGGCGCAAGCTGTGGTCCATGGCGGACAGGTGCTGCCGGGACAGGGACAGCGACGTGGACAAGGCGATGTGGATCGTGTCGCAGGCCAACCGCTCGTTCATCTGCGGCAGCGACGTCGTCGTGAAGCTCCCGAACGAAGACTGGGAAATGGAAGCCGGCGGCTGGCAGGTGGATATCGGGACCTGGTGCGGCCAGAACACGCTGGTAACCGGCGCGCTCACCGTGTCTGCTCTCACCGCCGAGCAGACGGCTCCGAAGCCGACCTTCTATCCCCAGTACGCGGCCTGACGGCCCAGCCGCACCAGTGAACCGGCCCCGCTCGTCTGCCTCCCCCGTGGCGGATGAGCGGGGCCTTCCGCATGTCTGCGGCCGATTCCCACGCGTGCCATACGGGTGCCAACCTGCCACTCAAGCAGCAGATCAAGGCCAGGGAACCGCATCATCCATGCGGTTACACCCCTTGGTAACCGTGGCGATATCACCACGGTTGGGCGAGGTATGGGCAGCGCGCCCACACCTGCATGGCCGTCTGAGCAACGCAGATCCGCCGGGGCTTGGTCGTGATGGCGCCGGGCCCGAGGGGTGGCCGCGCGCCTTGGTCGGCGGGGACGTAGCGTCAGCGCATGGACTTCCGTATCACTGCTGAGGAGGAAGCGCTCGTCTTCCGGATCGCGGAGCTCCTGGACGCCGGCACGCAGCCTCGGGAGGCGCAGCTCGTCGAGGAGCTGGGCCCTGACGTTCGGCAACAGCTCGAAGGGCTCAAGGCGAAGGGCTGGATCGTCGCCCGCGGGGCTGCAGACGGGATGGTGGTCGTCGATCTCGCCGGGCCGGCATGGACGGCCGTCCGCAGCCGCCGCGACGTCGGCCGGTAGTGGCCCTCGAGAAGGAGCAGGGCCCCATCGGAGGCCCCGGCAGTCCCGGGCCACCCCCGCCTCAGCAGGAGGGGCCGGTCGTCGACGTGCCCCCGCAGAGTCACGAGGGGACGTCGACCTGTTCCCCCGCGGCGAGGACGTCCGCTGGCATCGTGCCCCATTTACCTTCGTCGCCCACTCCGCGGAATCGCCCTTCCAGAAGCTCCCGGGCGGGAGTGATCAACTTCCAGGGCAGCCTGCTCGGCTCCCGGACCACGACCAGTACCGGGGTCGTATCGCAGTCCAGAACGACGTACAGCCACCAGTCCGGCCCGAGGCCGAGCATTGCCTCCCGCTGCCGGTCGATGATCGGAACCGACGAGCGGCGCGATCCCTTGCCCTTCACCTCAATCAACCGGGCGAAGCTGCCATCCGGTTCACGCGACACCAAGTCACACGTAAAGCTACGGGCGCCAGGGTGGCGCCCTTGACCCCACTCTCGAACTTCCCCGGCAAGGCCCGGAGAAGGCCAGCCATCGCCGACGTAGGTGACCTTGCGGCCTTGTGATCGCTCGTAGCGGATCGCCAATTCAACGGCGGTGCGCTCAGTCGGGTTCACGACTCCCCCACTTGGCTGAACAGGATCGTGATGGAGAAGCCGGGGCCCATCCGGAGCCCCGGCCAGTCCCGAGCACCCTCTCGACGGCTTAACGCTGCTCGAGCAACTCTGCCAAGCGGCGCCAGGTACGGCGGTGACCAGGCCTGAACGTGTTGAACATGATCAGACGCTGATGCGAGTCCGCCGTGTACCCGGCCTGATCCTGCGGTACGACGAACCACAGGTAAGCGTGCGCCGACAATGACGGAGCCCCGGACCGTACCTCGACGATGTCGTGTGCCGGGATCACGACCCGGATACCGGGCCGTCTGATCTCCACGCGGTCCGGGTAAAGCCTGATCCGGCAGAACCCCAAGCCCTTGAATCTGGCGGCCTCACCCGCCCACCTGTAGCGCCCGCTGATCACCGTGTACGGGCCGCCGTTACGGGGCGTCTGCCGGGCGGTGGGACGGCTGGCCGTCGTGGTGTACCGCATGCCGGTACCTGGAGCCGAGAGGGTTGTCTGCACTCGCCCGTCGGCGCGTTTGGTGACACGCGCTCCCTTGACGCCCGCGCTGTAGCTGATGCCGGACTTGGACGCCGTCACACGGATCGGGCCGGCCTTGAACGATTTGCGGTAGCTGAACCCCACGGGCTCCTCCTTGGACGCGGTGTCGGGATTGTGGCACCCGGCCTTCACGCTGTCCCTACCGGGCGCCGACATTTCCTTCATCGCTCAGCGGCGCCTGATGGGGTGCCGGGTTCAGCCGGTCATCTTGAGGAAGGTCTGAAGGTCCTCGTTGGCGGCGGTCACGTCGGTAAGTCCCTGCTGCAGGGTCGGGATGTCACCGGTGCTCTGTCCGGTGGAGCACTCGTTGGCGCCCTTCTGCAGCTCGCTCATGGTCTTGCGCCACTGCTGCTGCCATGCCGGGTTCGGTAGTGTCTGCACGTTCGCCGAGCTGGCGTCGGCGCCGAGCTTCCCGCAATCCTCGGATTCGGCGGTGCTGTTGTCGCCATCGTGGACGATCTTCTTCATGTCGGCGCTGAGCGTGCTCAGGGACTGCATCACGTCGTCGGGTAGGAACGTGACGCTGGGGCTGGGCGACACGGAGGACGACGCGGTGCGCGTCACCGTCACGGCTGGGACTGCCCCGGCCGCGGTTCTTGTGGCACAAGCGGTGAGCGGCAGACAGGCGAGCAGAACGACAGCCGAGACGGTGCGGCGCACGATTCCCCCCAGAAGTGGCGCGAATTGGTGCAGACACTGTGACAGCTGTACGGGATGAAAGCGCCGCTGTTGCCGGAACGTGAAAAAGCCGGGCCCCATCTGGGGGCCCGGCACGCCCCGAGGATCCTCACCGTCGGGACAGCAGCACGGGACCGGCCCGCGTCAGCAGGCGGGGCCGATCGCCACCTGCAGGCAGTCACCCGCTTCCGCCGTTCGTCGTCTACCCCTGCGCAGGGCGAACCGCGCAATCCTCCTGCTTGAGGTAGTTGTTATCGTTTTGGTTGGTCACCACGATGTCCCCCCGCACGCCTTTCACCTGAGCCAGCGAGACAGGCACAGTCGAATCCACCATTCCCTCGGTGGAGTTCGCGCTGACCTGCACCTGCCCCTGGTTGACTGTGAACCAGTCGGAGCCGCCGGGGTTGTCCGCAGCGGTCCTAGAGCCGCTGCCGAGGACCTCATCGACGGCGTATTTCGTACCGTCCGTGCCGGTCACCGTCATCTCGTAGTTCACGCTGTAGGGGTCGCTGTCTGCCGGCGCGTAAGGCTGGCCCGAGTCGTTCAGTACGACGGCGCTGAACGTCGACGTACCCTGCCCCATCTGGGCGTCCTTGTAGTCGATGACACAGTTCCCCAACCCCTGCTGCGCACCGTGCTCCAGCCCATTGACGGCGGTGTGGCTTTGCTGCCGTGCGGGACTCGGCTTGTGGGACGGTGCGGCCGCGAACGGCTTCGAGCCCTGGCGTTTGCTAGGCGACGACTTCGGCGACGAGGATGCCGACGCCTTCGCATCGTTTTTTGCCGTGCCGTCCTTCCCTCCGCTGGCGATCCCCGCGACGACGGCAGACAGAACGAACAGGCCGACGGCCGCAGCCGCGAAGATCCCGCAGCCTTTTGCCAGGTTCCGCTTCTTCGGCGGCGCGGCGGGAGATGGTGGCGGAACAGACACAGGTTGCCCCCTTGTGGAGATGATGTGCGCCCACAGTGACAGCCGTGCACGGAGCGCGCCGCGTTGTTGCCGGAACGTGACGACCGGTTCGACACCTCGGGGCAACCGCAGGCTCGACAAAGCACGACGCCCCACCGTCCGGACCACGCAGGTCTGAAGGCGGGGCGAGACGGGCGAGCCCCGGCCGGTGGATGCGGCCGGGGCCCCGCCGTGCGTTGTCAGGCGGGGCGGATGTGCTCCGCCTGGGGGCCCTTCTGGCCCTGGGTGATGTCGAAGGTCACCTTCTGGCCTTCCTGCAACTCCCGGAAGCCCTGGGCGTCGATGTTCGAGTAGTGGGCGAAGACGTCGGGGCCTCCGCCGTCCTGCTCGATGAAGCCGAAGCCCTTTTCCGCGTTGAACCACTTCACTGTTCCACTGGCCACGCCAGCCTCCATCAAAAGACTCGTGTCAGGGTCGCACCGCGCGAACCCCGAAGATGGTCGCCTCGGCTCTGGGAATGTGTCTGAACAGCAAAAACGCCCGCGAGCACGTCACGGGCGAACATCCTTCAGAACCACGACTACCAAGCACAGACGCTACACGCACCGCAGCCACCGGGCCACACCCGAACGTGCCGCCTTCCCAATCGGGACATTGCCGTCGCTTGCCTGCGGGGAACGTCACTACCCGCATCAACTCTCCCTGTAGTACTATGCGATCAAAATAGAACATCGAGTTCTATCCCCGAGAAGCGCAGCCCCACGCAAAGTGGGGTCGCAGGTAGGGGAGAACGGCGAAGCAGGCCCACCTCAATGGGGGCCCGTACAGCCCGCAACGGGAAGCCGAGACGACTGAGACCCACAAGAGGTCAGTCGTGCTCGGTGTTTGTGTTTCTAGGAGACATTCCCGTGGCTCGGCACTTCTCAGGCCAGCTGCTCCGTGAATCCCGGAAGGCAGCCGGCGTCTCCATCGAACAACTCGCCATCAGCATCGGCCGTTCCGCCTACTCCGTGCAGGAGTATCAGCGCGGACGCGTCACGCCGCCCATCGACGTCCTCGCCGCAATGGCTGAGGCTCTGGGTCGGCCCATCGAGGACCTCCTGATAGAGGACGCATCCTCTGTCATCGCTGCCGGGACCGCCGCATGACGGCGAAGGCCCGGATCTTCTGCGCGTCCTGCGCCCGCCCACTGGCACGCGGCTACTACAACCGGTGCCCCCTCGGCTGCGGCGCCGCCCTGTGCAAGCGGCGGTACGGCTGCGGAAACACCCACGCCCCCCTCAACTGTCCCACCTATCAGGCCTCCCACGGTCTTACGGAGGCGGCATGACCAGCGACGACATCCCAGAACTCTCCAATGCGGACGTGATGGCGTTCGGCGCCCGTCACGGGGTCGAGGCGTTCGTCGCCCCCGACGAGGACGGCGTGCCGCGGGTGTGGGTCGACGAGGACGCCATGCGGAAACTCGCCGACCACTCCCCGCTCGGGCCGGTAGCCGCGCACGCGGTGGTCGACCAGATCCTGACGGCCTGCCGTGAGGGGAGGGTCTGGAATGGCTGACCGCACAGTTCGTGTACGGGTCGTCGCCGAACTCCCCGGCGTCGATGCGGCGATGCGCGGGGGCGCCGCGAACATCGCGCGCGTGGGCGAGGCCGCCGCAGTCGCCGGCCGCAGCGTGCGGGCCCTCGGTGTGGACGGGGAGGCTGCCCGCGCCGGCATGATGGCGATGGGTGCGGGTGCCCGCGGTGGCGCGGCCGGCCTCTCCGAGGCGGAGGCCGCAGCACTGGCTGCGCAGCGAGGTACCCGGGCGATGCGGGATGAGACCTTGGCTGTCTCGCCCGCGATCCGGCGGATGGAGTCGGAGGCCCGCGGGGGATTCGCTGGGATCCGCTCCGGCGTGGAGTCGGCCCTCGAACCGGTCAAGCACTTGGGTCTGCTGCTGGCCGGCGGCGCCATCTTCATGGGCCTGCACGACATCGTCCACGCGGGCAACGAATACAACGACAGCATGAACAAGTTCCTCGAGGTCACACGCGCCTCGGGGCTACAGATGGCGGCCGCCGGCAAGGAAGCGCAGAGCCTCGGATCCGACATCAAGCTGCCCGGAGCGAACGCCGCGGAAGCCGCCGACGCGATGGTGGAGCTGGCCAAGGCCGGCCTGTCCGCCAGCGACGCCATTAAGGCCGCCAGGGGCACGATTCAGCTGGCTTCTGCCGCCCGTACCGACGTCGCGACCGCCGCCCGCATCGAGGGCGACATCATGGACCAGTTCAGCTTGAAGTCCTCGGACGCGGCGAAGGTCGCGGACACGCTCGCCAACACGTCCAACGCGGCGTCCGGCGAACTCATGGACATCTACTACGCCATGAAGTACGTGGGCCCCGTCGCCCACAGCGCTGGCGTCTCTCTGCAGGACACCGCGACCGCCGTCGGCCTGCTCGGCAAAAGCGGCATCATCGGCGAGACCGCCGGTACCGCGCTACGGTCGGCGCTGGTCAACATGAGTCGACCGACGAAGCAGGTCTCGGAGGGCCTGAAGACCCTCGGCATCCAGGCCTACGACTCAAACGGGCGGTTCAAGGGTCTCGGCTACGTCATCACGCAGCTCGGCAATGCCCAGGAACACCTGACCACGCAGCAATTTATGAGCGCGACGGCGATGGCTTTCGGTAAGCCCGCCATGGCCGGGATGATCGCCCTGGCCCACCAGGGCGGCGAAGCCTTCAACAGCTTCAGCCAGCAGGTCGGCCGGGTCGGCGGCGCCGCAGCCCTTGCCTCGGCCGAGTCCAAGGGGCTGGGCGGCGCGATGCGCACCCTGGGCAAGGAACTCCAAAGCGCCTTCCTTCAGGTGTACCTCGGGGTGTCCCCGATGCTCGAGGGCATCACCCGCGAGATGACCCAGGGCGTCTCGGCCGCCATCCCGTACATCAAGGACGGCATCCGGATCGCCGGTGACCTGTGGGACATCTACGGGCCCACCGTCGAAGCGAAGCTGAAGGGTGCCGCGGGCGGCATCGCGCGGGAGGCAGCGAGTTTCGCGGCTCCCATGAAGGTGGCGCTGGCCGGCGTGGCGGTCTCCTCGGTGCCGCTCCTCGTCTCCGGCGTTCACGCCGTCGAGACGGCCTTCGGCAACGCCACGGCGGCCGCCAGCCCGCTCCTCGGCGGCCTGCACGCCGTGTTCTCCTCGGTCACCTCCGGAGCTGGCGCCCTCGGCATCCTCACCGGCCGCCTCCAGGTCGGCATCGGACTCATCGGCGACATGACCGGCGTCCTGCGCCCGATTGGAGAACTTGTCGGCGCCCTCGGCCACGCCTTCGCCGCGCTGCCCGGCCCGATCCAACTGTCGGTGCTCGCCATGCTCGCCATGCGGCCCTTCCGTTCCCAGATCCAGGGCATGCAGACCGCGGTGGCCGACTTCGGCCGGGCTGGCATCAACGCCTTCCGCGGGATCGGCGACGCCTCCCTGTACCAGCGGGTCCTCGCTGCGCAGGCCGGTGTGACGCTGGGCCGCTTCGGCGGCGTCGTCGAGGAACTCTCGCGGCGCTCGCCCACGTTCGCCTCGATGGCGACTAGCTTCCGCAGCGTCTCCGGATCCATCCAGGAGGCGGGAGGCCGGTTCGCCGGCTTCCGAGCCGCGGCCGGCGGCGCTGCCGCCGCTCTCGGCACCGGAGCGGGCCGCGGGCTGCTCGGCGCCGCACGCGGCCTGTGGGCCTTCCTCGGCGGCCCGTGGGGTGTCGCGATCGGCGCCGCCATGGTCGGCCTCGACATGCTGTCCAGGAAGCAGCAGGAAGCAGCAGCGGCTGCGGCAGCTCACCAGCAGCGGATCAGCAGCCTCGCCCAGGCGCTGCAGGACTCCAACGGTGCCATCAACGGCAACGTCCGGGCATCCGTTGTGCAGACCCTGGCAGACGCCAAGCTGAAGGACGGCAAGACGCAACTGCTGGACGTCATGAAGGCCGCCGGAGTCAGCGCGCTCACCCTCACGAACGCCTACCTCGGCCAGGGAACCAGCGTCGACGCCCTTCGCAAGAGGCTCCAGGCGGCAGCAGACGCGAACCGACAGTGGATCACCAACGGCAAGACGACCACGCAGGTGTACTCGCCGCAGGGGCAGATCTACAAGAATGCCGCCGACGCCCTCGGGAGCCTGTCCGGCGAGTTCCCGCAGGCCATCCAGCGGCAGAAGGATCTCGCGGCCGCAATCAAGGGCGGTGGTGACGCCACCACGAACGCCACGGACCCGACCCGCCGGCTGAAGGACCTCATCAACACGCTTGGCAGCGCCGAATCGGACGCCAGCACCAAAGCCGACGCCCTGCACAATGCACTCCAGCTGCTCTCCGGCGGCGAGCTGGAAGTCGAGGCGGCTGTGGCCACCATGAACCAGGCGATGCTCGACCTGAACAGCTCCTGGAAGGACGGCGTCGACCGCTCCCAGGGGTACGGCCGCGCCCTGCTGCAGGTCGACGGCAGCCTCAACACCACCTCCCAGAACGGCCAGACCCTGTGGAACAAGCTGCAGGCGCTGAACACGGGTGCCGCTGCGGCCGCTTCGGCCACATACGACTACGCGAGGGCCAACGGGGAGGGTGTGGTCCCGGCGCTGCAGAAGGCTGAACGGCCCATGCAGACGGCGTGGAACGCGGCGGTCAAGGCCGGTGAGGCATTCGGCCTGTCTGCCGATCAGGCGAAGACGCTGGCCGCGCAGATGCAATTCATCCCGTCCAACCTGGCCATCAGCCTCGCGGTCAACGACCTCACCCCCACCGAACAGGCGCTGCTGTACGTACAGGGCCTCGCCGACCACATGCCGAAGGGCTCCACCATCAAGGTGGCCGCACTCACGCAGGACGCGGTCCGGGCCCTCGAGTCTGTCGGCATCAAGGTGAAGACGCTGCCAGGCGGCCGGCAGATGGAAATCACCGCGCCGACCGCAAAGGCGCAGGCGGCCCTGGACGCTCTCATTGCGAAGAAGATCCCGGGCAAGGACGTTCCGGTCGATGCACAGACCGCGAAGGCCATCGCCGACCTGCAGGCCGTACAGACCAAGGTGGCTGCCACCCACGGCAAGACCGTGACCATGGGCGCCCTCACCAAGGACGCCGAGGACGCCCTGAAGACGCTCGGGTTCCACATCGACCACACGCACGGCAAGACAGTCACGATCACCCTGCCCACGGGCGGACCCGTCTCGGCCGCTCAGCAGATCCAGAGCTACATCGACGGCCTGCACGGCAAGACGATCACCGTCACGACCTTCTACCAGCAGGTTCGTAACGAGGGCTACAGCGGGAACTCGGCCACCGGCGGCCACGCCCAGGGTGGTCTCATCCGCCGCGCCGTCGGCGGTCCCGTGCAGTACATCCCGTTCGGTGGCGCAATCTTCGGGCCTGGCACGGGCACGTCGGACAGCATTCCGGCCCTCATCAGCAACGGCGAGTACGTCATCAAGGCTGCGGCCGTGCAGAAGTACGGCTTGGCCATGTTCGACCGGCTCAACGCCATGCGCTACGCGGCCGGCGGTCTGGCCGGGTTCACGTACTCGCCGACCGCGACGCCGGTCCTGGGTGGACCGACGGATCCGATGTCCCGCTACAACTACGACATCCAGACGTTGACGGACGACTGGAAGAACCTGAACAGCGCCCTGGCGGACGCGAAGAAGAAGGCCGACGCTCTCAGATCGGCTGAGGAAAACCTGTCCTACGTGCGCCGCCACCACCACACGGCCGCTCAGCTCCGGGCTGCCGAGGACAAGGTCAACAAGGCGGAGGCGGCAAAGCGGGCAGCCGACAGGACGGTGGCCACGGACCGCGCGCACGTCGACGCCGCAGACAAGAACCTTGGCGTCAGGAGGGGCGCCAAGCCGCCCACTGGCTTCGACTTGAACGCCTACGAGAAGCAGCTCAACGACAGCCTCGCCGCGACGAACAAGTGGCGCGGCGACCTCGCAAAGATCAGCAAGCGGGGCGGCGCGGACGTCGAGGCCATGCTGGAGTCCATGGGCCAGGACGGCGCCGCACTGGTCAACAAGCTGGCCGGAGCCAGCAACAAGCAGTTCCAGGACATCATCAAGAAGCTCAAGGAGACCGGGGACACCGCGAAAGTGACCTTGGCCGACTACCAGAAGCAGCTCGGCGGGGCGACCCAGCAGAGCCAGCAGTTCGCCGCCGACCTGCAGAAGCTGGCCGCGGAGGGCTTCGGCGACCTCGCGCAGCAGCTCGCTTCGCAGGGCGACGCCAACGCCATGACGCTCGCCCATGAGGCGGCGGGCAACAGCAAGGCGGCAGCGTCAGCGAACTCGCAGGTCAGCAAGGCGCAGAACACGCTGACCGGGCAAGACCTGACGGACAGCCTCACCCTGCTGTCCACGCTGCGCAGCGGACCGGGCAAGGGGTACGCCGACTTGATCGCGGCCGGGCTGTCCACCGACGTCATCAAGGCTTTGGTGCCGAAGATGACCGCGCAGATCGGCGCTCTGCCACACGCGAACAAGGACGTCTTCGTTCGCCAGTGGGTATCCCAGGGCGGCAAGGCGATGGCGGCCGGCGGCATCCTCACCAGCGCCACGCCACTCATCGCCGGAGAAGCCGGACCCGAGGCGTTCATCCCGCTCAACGGCAGCAGCCGCAGCCGCGGCCTCCTCGCCGCCGCAGCAGCCGCCTACGGCCTCCAGCTCGTACCCGCCCGCACCTACGCAGCAGCCGTCGCCCACGCCCCCGACTGCAAGGGCCACGGCGACCGCATCAACAACGTCACCATCAACGCCGCCAGCCAGAGCTTCGCCGAGCAGCGCGCCGACCTCATCCGCCACATGACCGCACTCACCTGAACAGGAAAACCACCATGCCCGAATTCAGCGAAGACGTCCTCGCCGCCATCGCCGCGAAGCTGGCCTCGAAGGCCAAGCCCACCCCGGACGACCAGCCGAAGGACGCTGTCGACGTCGACACCGCCGCCGCACCGGACGTCGAGACCGAGGACGACAGCCAGTCTGCCGACGACGCCAGCGGCGAACCCGGCGACCAGGCCGACGCCGAGGAAGGCGAAGAGCAGCAGCCCGAGCGGGAGTACTTCGTCAGGAACCCGCTCAACGACCACCTGAACACCACCCAGTTCAACATCTACGAGTCGATGCGCTGGCTGGCCGACCACATGGGCAAGCCCGAGCAGACCGCCCCCGAAGACGTGCCGGCCGGGCACTACGCGAGCGACGACGTGTCCGACGAAGAGTTCGCCGACGCCTACGCCCGCCACACCGGCACCGCGTACCGGAAGCGCAACTACTACATCAAGTCCAACCGGCCACTGTGAAACGGGCGGGCGGCGCGGTCTCCACTCCTCGGACCGCGCCGCCCGCCACCCGTCCACATCCCCGACCGACCAAGGACCACGGCCGGACGGCAAGCCCAGGAGACAGGAAGAACCGATGCCCCGACGACCAGGTTGGAGAGTGTGCAGTCTCCCGGACTGCCCCGAGTTCACCGACCAAGGCGGACGCTGCCCAGCCCACCGCCGCCAAGCAGAGCAGCGCCGCGGCAGCGCACGACAGCGCGGATACGGCGGACGACAGTGGCAATCAGTACGTCGCATCGTCCTCGATCGTGACCGGGCCTGCGTCTGCTCAGACCAGGCTCACGGTCACGGCTCACCCTGTGGCGCTACCTCCACCGTGGCAGACCACCACCCCGACGAACGCCGCGACCTCGTAGCCGCCAGCGTCCCCGACCCCGACGCACCGCACCGACTGCGCGGCATCTGCATCCCCTGCCACGCACGCAAGACCAGCGAGGCGACCCCGGGCGGCTGGGCACAACGTGACGATGAGTGACGGTCGTGCCGCCTCACCACCCCCCACCACCCAGGGAGGGACGGTGCTCGACCATGATCGCGGGACCGCCGGGGAGAGCCGTAAAAGGTCGAGCATTGCTTGATCTTGGTTTTTTGGAATCGGATCTTGAACGCGACCAACACGCGACAGCAGAGAGTGAGGACGCCATGGGCGCGATGGACGCACCCGAGAGACTCGGCAACGCCGGCCTGGGCCTGTGGCAGGCCGTGCTGACCGAGTGCGAGCTGACACCCGGCGAGATGGCGCTGCTCGTACAGGCATGCCGCACGGTCGATGAGCTTGAGACCATCAGCCGGGCTCTGGCCGAAGGCCCTGCGGTCGTGAAGGGTTCGACCGGTCAGCCGAAGGCGTCGACCCTGTTCGCCGAGGCCCGCGCACACCGTCTCGTGCTGGGCAAGCTGCTGGAACAGATGGCGCTGCCAGACCTCGGCGAGGAAGAGGGCATGACGCCCAACCAGCAGCGGGCACAAAAGGCGGCACAGACACGGTGGGCACTGGAGAGGGCGAAAAATGGCGCGGCGTAGGCGACGGGAGCCCGAGGCCGCGCAGCCGGACGGCGGTATCCCTGACTGGTTCTGGGCTAGGCCTGATGCACGGCAGTGGAGGCGCGACCACGGCGGATCGTTTGATGGCCTCCATGCGGCCAGGATGGAATGGGAACGCCGGCGTCAGGAGTGGGCGCAGCGACACGGCCTGGTAGTGGTCGGCATGGTGTCGTATCAGGAGTACAAGCGCATAGAGCGGGAGGAGCCGCACCGCATCCCGCAGCCGCGGTGGGGCCGAGATGGCGCGGCGTAGGCGGCCTGAATCCGCGACAGCGCGACCGGATGACGAGCCCCCAGAGTGGTTCTGGAAGGGCTTCGATCTGCGGCAATGGGTACGGGAGCACGACGGCCATCTGACCGGATTCGGCGAGGCCAGGGCGGAGTGGCAGCAGCGGCGCCGGGAGTGGCTCGAGGAACGCGGCCTCGTCATGTACGGCGTGACTTCAGGGGGCTGGCGGGAGCACCAGCGGATCGAGCGGGAGGAGCCGCATCGGGTCATGCACGGCCGCTGGCGAGTCCCTTCCTCTGGGGGTGGGGTGGGGGGTGAGGGTGCCGACCCACCCCAATCCGGACCTTCGGGGATACCTCTGCCGTCCTGTACGGGTCTGGGGATTCCGTGACGGCGCCTGAAACGCGAAAGGCCCCCGTCTCGAGGACCGAGGCGGGGGCCTTGTGGTGCGTCAATGCCGAACGTTGAAGTCGTCGAGGCGCCGTTCGATGATGTCGCCGACCTCGAACTCGGCGGCGAGAGCGAGGGCATCCTCGATGACGTCGTCGATGTCGTCCTGGTCGAAGTAGGCCAGCCAGCCCGACTGCTCGAGGGCCGACCGAATGGCTTCCGCAGCGTCCTCGCGGCTGAAGTCGATCTCTTTGACAAGCGCTGTGGTCGTGGCCTTGCTGCTGTTGAGGCCGGCGAACGAGCGCCCGCAGCCGCAGCCGCCGTCAGGGTCTTCCCTGTCTCGCTCGCAGACCACGTCGACAACGATGACGAGTTCACCCTCGATGCACCAGTTGAAGTCGCTGTCCCGCTGGCCCTGGGTGCGGCTGGTGGCGGTGAGCAGTTTCATGGCGTTCATTCTCCTCATGTGGTGCGGGAGGGAAGCGGCGGAAGGCGGCCGAGCAGCCCGTTTCCCGTTGTCTGGCGAGCGGGAGCGTGGAAAGAGCGGCGTGTCTTTGGCGCGGCAATTCAGGCCGCAGGGAGGTGCTCGCGGGCGGGGCACCAGATCAGTTCACAGCTCGCCTCAAGGCACTGCAGAACCTCGCGGCGTCCCTTCCCGACGGTGGCGACCCCGACGGGCCGGCACCGCCTGGGCGCGCGGCATGACGGGCAGTGAAGCACCACGGCAGCGGGGGCCTTGACGGTCCGGTTCATGGGGTTCCCTCTGGAGAGGTCCGGTCCATGGGGTTGCGGTGCCGCGCGGGCACGACGTCTCCTGTGGTCTGGATGCGGCTCGACCACGGTCGGCGGGGTGCTGCGCGAGTGCAGCGGCGCCGCCAACGGAACTCGGCGACCAGCTGGGCCGCGGCGACGGCGAGCAGGGCGAGGTCTTCGTCGACACCGATGAGCATCACGGTGTGGTGGTTCACGCGGCGGCCCCGGATCCGTCGGGCCCCGGGTTGAGGGCGACGACCAGGTGGCGGTTGGCGCAGTCCGGGCCGCAGCTATCACGGTCGAGGCCGCGCTTGCTGGCCAGGGCCGTCGGCAGGGCGCTGTACAGGGTGACCGTGCGGGCGGCGCAGGCGACGGCGGCGTAGGGGCCATTCCCGGCGGTCTCGGCGGCCGGCCAGATGCATTGGGCGAAGTCCGCCCACGTGGCGTGTACGGCCTGGCAGTTGTGGCGGCGGTAGACCCGCACCCCGAAGCCGCTGCTGGGCGTCTGGCCCTGGCGGTTGAGCTTGGCGGTATGCCGGCGGGCGACCCCGGCGGTACGCGCTGCGGCGAGTTCGGCGCGGCGCCGCTTAGCGTCCTCGGCCTTACGGCGGGCCGCCTCTATGCGCTCGGCTATGACGTCGTCGACGTTCACGGCGTCTCCTTCCGCCTGCGGCCGGTGCCGCGACAGTGAGGGCAGGGCTCGGTGTCGGGAGCGTCCAGACGGCCGCCTACGCGGGCGCGGGGGCCCAGGTCGACTCCGGCGGCGCTTGCCTCCAGCGCGCGTCGGCGGGCTTCTTGGTACGCCGCGTGTGCGCTCATCTCACCGGCGGCGACCTTCGGGGCGAGGTCTGGGGCGTAGCGGTTGACGGTCCTCATTCGCTCGACCGTGCGGCCGGAGGTGCTGCCCGCCAGCGCCGCGAACCGCTCACTGCTTTTGCGTGAGCGCCGGTTGGCGCTCAGGTTCGGATCGCTCATGCGGCCCTCCTGCGGGCTTTGAGGTAGCGCTCCCGGGCGGCGATGAACGCCTCGCTGGTGCCGCCGCGGTCGGGGTGTGCTGCGGCCATGGCCGCCTTGAGCTCCTTCAGGCCAGGCGCCGGCTTCGGCTTGGGAATCTCGGGCGGCGTGGCGAACAGCTGCAGCCAGTGGGCGCCGCGTACCGCGCCGTGGCGCTCGAGTTCCTGCCGGTCGACGTAGCCGGGCTGCCACTCGAACAGGCCGCGGGGCCGCAGGTAGTAGACGCGTCTGGCGGTCTTCCGCGTGATGGGGAAGCTGACCACCTTGGCGGGGATCCATGTGACGTCGTCGAGTTCGTACCGGCCGGGCTCGACCGCGTACAGGTAGCCGATCGGGTTGGTGGGCGGGGTGACCTTGGCCTGCTTCCGCTTCGGCTTCGGCGGCTTCGCCTGGCGCTTGGCGGCGTTGAGCTTCTTCAGCTTCTCGGTGGCGACGCCGTGCAGGACGCGGACGTTGGCGTAACGGCCGGCGGCGAGCTGCACGGCTGCGGCGTTGGCCTGGCGGGATGCCTCGTCGGGGCTGGCGGCCCAGCCGTGGGCGTCGGCGCCGTCGAATTCGCAGGCGGTCCAGAACCAGCGGCGCCCGCTACGGCAGCGACCCCACAGGATCAGCGGCGGATCGTCGGTCACGCCGGCACTGGCGAGGAACTCGGCGTTCTTGATCGGGTCCTGCAGTTCGCGGGCGCTGGCCACCCACAGCCCGTGCATGCGGGGGGCGTCGTCCTGGTGGTCGGCGCACAGGGTGATCCGATAGGTGCTGCTCTCGGCGGGCCGTTGCTGGTCGATGGTGTTCCGGACGGCGATGACGCCGGGCTTGCCGCAGGCGCCGTGCTCGGCGCAGCACTCATCTGTGCTGACCTCGATGGTCTGCACGGTGTACGTGGTGGCACGGGCGTCGCCCAGCGGGATGACGGTGGTGGTCACGGTGTTCTCCTTCGTGCTGTGACAGGTGGGTGGCTGGCCCCGGTACGAGCGGGGCCAGCTGCTAGATGCGGGCCACGAGTGCTGCGGCCTGGCGCACGCAATCGCTGGCGTCCTTGGTGACCTCGGAGCCGCTGAAGCGAGCGATGCGCCAGCCCTCGAGTTCGAGTTCGCGCTGCCGCGCCCTGTCTCGGGTGAAGGCTTCGGGGCTGGAGTGCCAGGAGTAGCCGTCGAGTTCGATGCCGAACTTCTTGTCGGGCAAGGCGAAGTCGATGCGGTACCGGCCACCGAAGACCGGATGCTGAGGCTTCAGGGCGTTCAGCTCGGGTGGAGCTATCTGGAGGTAGGCGGCCCAGAATGCTTCCTCGATGGGGGATTCGAGGTTGGGGAAGAGGTTCACGACCTGTTGGAGGGCTTCGCGGGGTGTCTGCGCGGTGAGCGTCCGGGTGGCGCAGGAGAACGCGAACCAAAGGTCGTTGGTGGGACCGTCCGGGATGCCGAGGCCGTGGCCGGAGAGGTCTTCGAAGGTGTGTGGCAGTTCAGGGGCCGCGACGACGACGTTCTTGCCGCGGCCTCGGGCGTAGCCGATCTCGACGAGCGTGCCGTAGGCGGTGACGTCGTCGAGCCAGGCGAAGACGATATCTGCGGTGTCGATGGCCGTGAGGCAGAGCTCGCGCACCTGTGACCGCTTGGGAAGGTTCTCGTAGCTGTAGCAGGGCACGCAGCCGTCTGCGCCGCAGCCGTGAGTGCCGGGGCCGTGGCCGCAACCGTGGTCGTCGCTGATGAAGTACGGGCCGATGTAGTCGAAGGTGTCGAGGACGCCCTTCTTGATGACTGGCCACGATCGGGACGGGGTGTCGTCGTCGTGTTCCCAGGCTCCGCGGAGTTGCCAGCCGAGCAGATCGTGGCGCCAGTCGCCGGAGCTGATCTTTCCGGCGAGATAGATGGATGGCATGCATCTCCTCCTACACACAAAGTTGATTGAAAAGATTGGTGGGAATGGATCTGACCTGCGGTTTTGTGTTGACGAGAATGGTGACGAGATTGGGACTGTGAGTGACGAACATGGTGAGATTGCCCGCCGCATGTTCATCACCAACCTCACCAATCTCGTCAGCGACCGACCGGGGAGAAAGCGCAGGTCAGACCCAATCCCGTCAATCTCGTCATGTTCGTCAGCGCGCATAGGGAGGTCATGCCGCGTCGTCCGCGGGCCACGCTTCCGGGAGATACCAGTGCGACGTTCGGTCACGGCCGAATCCCTGCTGCTTCGCGCGGATGCCGAGCTTCTTCTTGGCTCGGTCGACCGAGGAGTCGCTGAAGCCCTCCTTCTTGGCGGCCTTCTTGATTTCGCGCGCCTCATCGGATCCGCCCGAGTCGTCGAGCCACCCGCGGAGCCACTCGACAACCTCGCCGAGGGCGCCGGACGATTCGCCGCTGCTCTCGGCACGCATGACCTCGCGCACGGATGTCGTCGACTCGGGGCCGAGGACGAACCGTGAGACGTAGGCCGGCCCTTCTTCCGTATCGATCGTCACGGGCTGGATCGTGTACGTGTGGGACGGGAGGCCGAGGCGCCCGAGGTTGTTCTTCTCGAGGCTCATGACGAACTCTTCGGTGCCGTCTTCGGCTTCCTGCCGTGCGAAGGCGATGAGTGCACGGATGAGCTGGCCGAAGGCTCCGGAGCCTGCGACGCGGCTGAGCGGGTCGGCGCCTCCGGCCTTCGTGAAGTGGGCCAGGCCGAGGATGGTGAAGCCGTAGCGGTCAGCTGCGGCCACCAGAGGCTCGAGGGCGGCACGGACCTCAGCGGCCCGGTAGTCGTTGATGCTGGCGTCGATCATCGACAGCAGCGGATCGGCCACCAGCAGACCGACGCTGTAAAGCTCGGCCGCCTTGCCCATCAGCGAGATGTCCTTGGGCAGGGTGAGCCGGGCATGCAGCTCCTCGTCGTCGCGCACTTCCACGCGGAAGACGAGGTCCAGGTTCGCGCCGGCCGCGATGAGCCGAGGGGCGATGGTGTACGTCCACGAGTCCTCCGTGGCCGCGTAGATGACGCCCCGGGGCTTGCCCCACAGCTCGCCCGGCAGGGTGCCCGTGGTGACCCGCGCCGTCATCCACACCGCGAACTGTGACTTCCCCAACCCGGGACCGCCCGCCGCGATCGACAGAGAGTTCATCGGCAGCCGCCCGTGCGAGGTGGGCGGAGCGTCCGCGGGGGTGGTGTCCCACAACCAGCGCACGGGCCGGATGCGGACCTTTGAGGCGGGCGTGAGGACGAGTTTTCGGGCGGCCTCCGCCTCGTCCTTGTCGACGTTGGGCGCCCAGTCCGGGGTGTCGTTCACGCCGCCACCCCCGACGGGTCTGCCGGGTACGGCAGCGGTGCCCACACCTGACGGAAGTCAGCGTCGCCGAGACCTGCCGCGAAGTGGTCGGCGGCGTCCTTCCCGGCCTTCGCCTGCACGACGTAGATGGACCGTGCCACGGGACGCAGCGTCTCGACGACGAGCTGGGCGTGTTCCTTCCCCTTGTCGTCGCGGTCGGCGACGATCGTGACGTCCGCGCCGCGGAGGAACTGGGCGTGCTCTGTCGTCCACTTGCATGCGCCGGCCGCGTTGCAGGTGGCCTGCAGTCCGTGGGCGACCAGGGCGTGTACATCTTTCTCGCCCTCGGCGATCCAGATGACCCGGTCGTCGGCAATGGCCTTGAGGATCTCGGGGAGCCTGTACGGGATGACGCGGACGAGCCGGTTTCCCTGCTGGTCGTTCAGGCTCCAGCGGCGCCCGGACTTGGCGGTGTCGTCGGGCCGCCACTGGGCGAAGCACTTGTGATCGCAACGGGTGACACCGTGTACGACGGCGCCGCGTTCATCGCGGTACACGTACTGGGCGACCCGTTTGTGCCCGCGGTCCCTGCAGGGGATCCATGTGTCGTCGGCGGGGCGGTCGCGTTGCTGCTCGGGCAGAGGCTCGTCGTACAGGTCGGCCTCGGTCAGGCCGAGGGCGGCGAGGAACTCCGCGTTGCCCTGGCATTTGTGACAGAAGATCACGACGCCGCCGTTGTTGCCTCGCCTGATCGCGACCGTTCCCTCTGCGTCGCCGTCGTGGCAGATTCCCTGCACGCGGAGGGCGCCGCCGCCGTATCGGTGGCGGAGGCCCTGGTCGCGGATGAGGTCGGCGACCCGGTTGAAGGCGATGCTCACTCTTCGTTCTCCGTGCGGTCCATGGCGGCGATGACGCCGTCGGCGAGGTTGGTGATGTCGTTGATCCAGCGGCGCGCGCATGCTCGGACGGCGCGGGCGTTGGGCTGTTCGGCGAGATGCGCCCGGATGCTTTGGGTGACGAATTCACGGCGGGCGCGTTCGCGCATGAACTGCTCGCGCAGCTCGTCGCTGACCGGGGTGGGGGGCCGTTCTCCGGGCTTACGTTCCTGTACCTGCACTTCGGTTCCGATCGCGAGAGCGAGGCGGTGAGGGTGCCCCCTGCTAGGCAGGGCCGTCTCGCGAGGGATGGGGGCTGGTGGCCGCGTCCCACGCCGGGCGCGGCCAGGGTGCTCAGAGCTGGTGCTCTCGCTGCTTGTGCAGGGCGGATTCGACCTGGTCCAAGGACATGCCGCGGCCGAGGCCGACGTCCCAGCTGGAACACGGCAGGATCTTGGCGCGGGCCGGCTCGAGCAGCAGGTATGGACCCGTGGAGCCGGCCCGGTACGGGGCCTGTACGCGGGTCTTCCGGAGCATGAGCCCCTGCTTGGTGGCCAGGCGCCGGAGTCGGGCTTCACGCCGGCGTACCTCCGCCGGGACCGGCGGCTTGACCGTGGACACCAGGCAGCTCACCGGGACGATCTCGCTCCGCTGGAACGGGATGTCCGCGGGGGTCATGGCCCAGAAGGGGAAGTCGTCCGTGTCCGTGACGGTCGCGGGTACGTCGTCCGGGTCGGTGATGGCCCACACCATGCCGGTGATGGCGAACGGTGCGCCCGGTACGGCGAGGAGCCCAAGGGACTGCACCTGCTCCGGGGTGAGTGTGACCATGACCTTGGGGTGCCAGTCGACCGGACCATAGACGACCTTGACAGCCGGGTGTCCGGCGTAGGTGTGGCCGGTCTCGGTGACCGTGACGCGCTTCCCGACGAGGTTGATCCACGGGAAGACCAGGTCGGGTCGGTCGATCTCACAGCTGTGGTCCGTACAGGCGGGGTCCACCGGAGGCTGCAGGAAGATGTGGGTCTCGCCGACCTTCGGGTGCTGCCCGTCCGGTTCGGACTGTGGCATCTTTGTCATTGACGTCACTCCTATTGGCGGTGTGGCCCCGTCGGCTGTGGTGGTCCAGGCGAGGCTGAGGCGTGTACGAGATGGATGGGCCCCTGTCGGTCCGGTGCGGGAACACCGGTCTGGTGGGGGCCGCTCTTATGCGGCGTCGCTTCCGGGCTCGTCGAGGACGGGCGCGAAGACATCGCGGAGCGCGACCTTCTCGGCGCCGGTGAGAGGTCCGCGAGCCCGGGCGGCCCGCTTGACGAAGTCGGCGACCGACTCCCCTGGCGCGGGTCGAAGCCAGAGGGTGTCTCCCTCGCGCCACTCGCAGGGGTGCTCGTCGGCCGCCATCACGTGACCGTCCTTGTCTCATCGCGAAGGGCCCGGTACGCGTCCACGGCTCGGCCGAGCAGTACGGCGATGCGGCGGGCCTGGGCCTGAGTGAGGTCCCGATCCGCGTTGTTCACGCCGCCCTCGCGCTCTGCTCTTCGAGGCGCCGCTGGAAGTACGCGCGGACGCTGGCAGCGATAACCAGGCGCCGGCTTCCCTCCTTGACGCTCTGGAGGTCACCGGAGCGGATCAGCTCGTAGACGGTCGACCTGCTGAGGCCGGATACCTCCACGGTTTCGTCCACGGACATGGCGATCTTCTCGACCATGAATCTCTCCCAATGAATCCACGGAGCCTCATGGCTTCGTTGACGGCAGAGTACACGCGAGCTCATGCATAAGTCCACGGATACTCATGTGCATACCCACGGACGTTGACGGACATCTATGGACACCCGTACCGTTCCGGCATGGCTGATCAGTGGCAGAACATGGACGAGAGCGAGATCGAGCGCGCTCTCACCAGCACTTTCGGCGGCATGTGGCGCTCGTGGGTGTCGGAGAAGGCACCGTTCAAGCGAGCTGCTGCACAGTTCGCCGAGGGCAAGGACGGCCGCCTAGTCATGTCCGGTCTGCTGGTGCTCGACGAGGCGATCACGACGGACCGCCTCAAGTCGGTGCCCGTCCGGGCGCTCGAGAACAGTTGGAACCTGACGAAGAACGAGGACGCGCGCGAGGAAATCAGGAAGCTGCCAAAACTGGAACGCGCCAGCCGGTCTCCGGAGGAGTTCGCGCAGCTGGTCGCGGAGCACTACAAGGCCTGGGCGGCGATCGTGGCGCACCCTGTGGCGGCCATGGCGGCGGATGCCAACGTGAAGCCGCCCACGGTTCACGGATGGGTCCGGGAGGCGAGACTTCGCGGCTTCCTGCCGCCAGCCACGCGAGGGAAGGGCTGACGCGCCGCAGCAGAACACCCCTGGCCTACACGCCAAACACTGAGGGCCCACGCCAACGCGGCGTGGGTCCCTTCTCGTTGTCCGGCCCGCGGATCCCTCCCGCTGGAGACGTTTCAGCGGGACTTCGCCGCACCCGCTCTCCCGAGCCCAGCCCCCAATCCATTCATACCGGATAACCTCACATATGCGGGTTGTAGATGCTACGAACCTTGCTACGGAATACCGGGCATGACGGACCACGAGGGGGAGACGGTGACAGGATCAGACATCGAGCGGACCACCCCGGAGGGGCTGCTGCTCCCCGCGACTCCCGCCGGAGCAGCACCAGCAGAGTTCACCCCCGACGTCCTCGAACGCCTGGAAGAGCTGGAGAAGCGCAGCGCCAAGCACGAGCAGGACCTGCGCCCGAAGAACACCGTCGAGTCCTACGCCACCGACTGGAAGCAGTGGGAAGAGTTCTGCCGGCTGCTCGAACTGCCGCCGAGCGCCATCACGGCCGGCTCCCTCACCGCGTTCGTGGAATGGCTGTGGGTACAGCCCGGGTGGAAGGCCGGTACCTTCATGGCGCCCTCCACCATCGACCGCCGCCTGTCCGGCGTCGTCGTCACCGGCCGCGACCGGTACGGGCTCCAGCTCAACAAGACCATCGCCTCCCGCGCCCGCCGCGTCCTCAAGGCCAGAGTCAAGGCGATGCAGGAGACGGAGGCGCAGCGGGGCCGCGGCCCGGCGAAGGCGCTGCTCGTCGAGCACCTGCGCCAGGTCGTGGCGGCCGTCCCGGACAACCTGCGCGGGATCCGTGACCGCTCCCTGATCCTCACGCACTTCGCCATCGCCGGCCGCGAGCACGAGGTGGCATTCCTGCGGGTGCGGGACTTCCAGGAGCACGAGAACGGTCTGCTGGTCGACGTGCGCGTCTCCAAGGTCAAGCCGCGCAAGGTGAAGGTGAAGTACGGCACCCGCCCCTCCACCTGCCCGGTACGGGCCTGGCGCGCCTGGAAGGAAGCCGCAGGGCTCACCGACCCGGACGACTTCGCGTACAAGCCGCTTCACCCCCGCTGGCACACGGTCATGGCAGGCGGCCTTGAACCCGAGTCGGTCGGCGACGTCATCACCCGGCTCGGGGCTCAGGCCGGGCTCGACTTCCGGCCCACCGGCCACTCGCCGCGCCGCGGTGCGGCCACCAGCTCCAAGCGGGCTGGCAACGACCGCAAGGAGATCGCCGCTCAGGGTGGCTGGGCTGACAACTCGGTGGCCATGGAGGGCTACTTCGAGGAGTCCGAGGGCTGGGAAGAGAACGCCATGAACAACGTGCTGTAGACGACGAGAACGGGCCGCCTGCCGGATACCCAGCAGGCGGCCCGTTCGTCGTTCCTGCGCCCGTGTGGCCGCGCCGTGCGCCTACCCGGCGAGTTCGCGGCCGTGCCACCCGACGTCGATCGTGGTGTGGTCGAAGCCCGGCCCGCGGACCGACGCCGGGTGGATCCGTACCCGGAAGCTCAGGGCTTCGAGGACGCGCCGCTTGCGCTGCACCGTCAGCGCCGGCCACTTCTTCCGCACCTGCCCGCCCATCAGGCCGTCCAGCGCGGTGAGGTCGATCGGCTGCAGCCGCTTCGCCTCGGCCTGCGCTTCCGCGATGTCGTCGGCCAGCTTCCGCGTGATGCGGTGCAGCTGCTCGCGGGTGATCAGGCCTGCCGCGTAGTCGTCGGCCGCCTCGCCCTGGCGGATCCGCAGGGCCTCGACGCGCTCCAGCGCGGCCAGGGCGCCGGACTTGTCCCCGGCGAAGATGTCTGCGGCGGCCGGGTCCGACAGCACCTCAACGACGATCCCCTCGATGTACCCGTCGAGAGCTTCCTCGTTGCGGCCGACGCAGCCCTTCCCGTCACAGACGTAGGTGGGCTTCTTCACGCCCCGCTTGGCGTTGCCTCGCATGGCCACCCTGATCTGATTCCCGCATGGGCCGCACGTCGCCACTTCGCCCCACGTCAGCAGGTGCTTTCGCTGCCCGGGGCTGCTGCTTGTCGCCTCACCCTTGCTGAACAAGTCCTCAAGGCGTGCGTGCTGCTCGATGGACAGCAGCGCGGGCCACGCCGCCTTGTACTCGACGCCGCGGTGTACCCGGACGCCGATGTTGGCCTTGCGCAGCACCAGCTTCTTGACGCTGCCCTTGCCCCACTGACTGCCGGTCTCGTCCTGGGTGATGCTCCGCTTCTTCCGCTTCATGCCAGCGCCGGGGGCTGGCAGGCCGCGCGCGTTGAAGTCCGCTTCGATCGCCCGCTGAGGGTCGCCGGACAGCAGCCGGCGCGCGGCTTCCTGCACCACGGCCTTCTGTACGGGGTGCTCGATGTCGTCGAAGCCGATGACCTTGCCGTCCTCGTCGTGCCGGTAGACGCGCCGCCAGCCGTAGGAGACCGCCCCGTTCGCCTGGCCTTCCTCTGCCCGTTCGAGGGCGGCCCGTTGGACGCGTTCCGACTTGACTTCGGACTCGGCGGTGTCGGACTCCCCCAGGTTCGCCAGCTGCGACCGGTCCGAGGCCTTGGCCATGTTGAAGTAGCCGCCGGACTCGAAACCGACGAACGCTCTCACGGCCCGCAGGTCTTCGATGGCCTGCGCCCGCTCGACGCGCTGCCGCCACAGCCGGGATGGGTGGTAGGCGCCGACGACGACCCGCACACCTGGCTGTTGAGCCGCGGCGAGCGCTGCGGCCATCATCTTGTCGTACTCGGGGCGCTCTTCCCCGCTGTGCGCGGAGCGGTCGTTCTCGACCCACTCGCCGGCTATCTCACCACCGATGTCCTCGAGGGCCCAGCGGCGCAGGTCTTTGATCTGCCGTCCGACACCGCGGCGTTGGTCGAGGGGATCCTCGCTGATCCGTGCATACAGGAAGACGAGAGTGCGGAGTGCGCTGACGACGGCGGCCATGCCCAAGTATTACCCAGCTAGCGCCTTTCGGATTCCCGGGAGGCGTCGGCAACACGCGCAAGGATCCGAAGGCGTTCGCCAGCCTGATCCACGACGTGGAGACGAAGATCTTCGACGTGCTGCCCGACGAGACCTGGGTCTATCCCGGGCACGGCAACGACACGACCCTGGGCGCGGAGCGGCCGCATCTGCCGGAGTGGCACGCGCGCGGGTGGTGAATGCCGGGCGCTTTCCTTCCTGAGCGCCGCGCACAGTTCTCGCCGCGCGCCCCGTGTGAACGTTTCGCACGCGCCGGGGGTGCGTACGCGCGCCCCGGTTGCGCTGTCACGCGGTCGACTGGTGGTAACCCCGCAGAGGATGACGGCTCCTCTGCGGCAGGGCCGCCGGTCTCCAACCCCGCCCTCGACCGGCGGCCCAGGTCAACGGCCCACGACGTGAGGAGTGTTCACACGACCGCAACACCCGTTCCCACTATGCGGACAGTTATGGTCGTGACCTGGACAAACGCGGGGTTCGCTGCCAATCTCCCGCCATGTACCCAGCCCCTCGCGTCCTGCGCCGTGCGGCAGCCGCCGCCACCGTAGCCCTGCTCGCCACCGCCGTCGGCTGCGCTCCGCAGCCCGACGACAAGGCGTCGGCCGCCTCCTCCGGCTCGGCGGCGAAGAGCTGCGCCAAGGGCAAGCTGGCCACCAAGACGTCCGGAAAGCTGACGATCGCGACGGACGAGCCGGCGTACGAGCCCTGGTTCAAGGACGACAAGCCCGCCAACGGCAAGGGCTTCGAATCGGCCGTCGCGTACGCCGTGGCGAAGCAGCTCGGCTACGACAACAGCGCTGTGATCTGGCAGAGCGTGCCGTTCAACAAGGCGTTCGCGCCCGGCGAGAAGACCTTCGACTTCGACATCAACCAGGTCTCGATCAGCACCGAGCGCAAGAAGGCCGTGGACTTCTCCTCCGGCTACTACGACGTGCGCCAGGCCGTCATCGCGCTGAAGGGCAGCAAGGCCGCCAAGGCGACGAGCATCGCGGACCTGAAGGGCCTCAAGCTGGGCGCCCAGGTGGGCACCACGAGCCTCAACTACATCAGTGACGTGGTGAAGCCGTCGCAGGAGGCGGCCGCGTACTCCAAGAACGACCAGGCCATCTCGGCGCTCAAGAACGGCCAGGTGGACGCGATCGTCACCGATCTGCCGACCGCCTTCTACGTCACCTCGGCCCAGGTGACCGACGCCAGGATCGTCGGCCAGTTCGAGAACCAGGGCGGCACGCCCGAGCAGTTCGGGCTCGTCCTCGACAAGGGCAGCGGCCTCACGTCGTGCGTGACGTCGGCCGTGGACGCCCTGCGCAAGGACGGCACGCTGGCGAAGCTGGAGAAGCAGTGGCTGTCGGACGCCGTCGACGCTCCGGTGCTCAAGTGACGGTCATGAAGGAGGAGTCCGGGGAGGACTCCGGCAAGGACGTCCTGCGCGACGAGTACGTCCCGTCCGAGCGGCGCCTGGAACGCGAGCGTCACAAACGCGCGCGTGCCCGTCGCGCGACGGCGATCGCCGCCCTGTCGACCCTGGTCACCGGCGTCGTCCTCTACCTCGTCGTGGTCAGCGCGCCCGGCTGGCCGCGCACCAAGGAGACCTTTTTCGACGGGCAGTACGCGCGCGAGGCCTTTCCCAAGGTCCTCGAAGGGCTGTGGCTCAACATCCGGCTGCTGCTGGTCTGCGGCGTGCTGGTGCTCGTTCTGGGCATGCTGATCGCCATTGCGCGCACCCTGCCCGGGCCCGTGTTCTTCCCCCTGCGTGTGCTGGCGGCCGCGTACACGGATTTCTTCCGCGGCCTGCCACTGATCATCAATCTGATGATCGTGGTCTTCGGGGTGCCCGCGCTGCGCCTCCAGGGCGTGACCGTCGACCCCGTGCTGCTCGGCGGTACGGCACTGACACTGACGTACTCGGCTTACGTCGCCGAGGTGTTCCGCGCCGGCATCGAGTCCGTGCACCCCTCGCAGCGCGCCGCGGCCCGCTCGCTGGGTCTGACCAACCGTCAGGCACTGCGGTTCGTCGTGCTCCCCCAGGCCGTACGCCGTCAGGTGCCTCCCCTGCTGAACGACCTCGTGTCCCTGCAGAAGGACACCGGGCTCGTGTCGATCGGCGGCGCGGTCGACGCCGTACGGGCGGCCGACATCATCGCCCAGCGCAGCCTCAACTACACGCCGTACATCGTCGCGGGCCTGGTGTTCGTCGCCCTGACCATTCCGATGACCCGCTTCACGGACTGGGTGACGGCCCGCATGGACCGGCAGCGGGCCCAGGGAGGATCGCTATGAGCGACGCAGTCGCGCCCGTGCTGCGCATGGAGTCCGTCCGCAAGGCCTTCGGCGGCTCCGTGGTGCTGCGCGACGTCGGTCTGGAGGTCGCCCCGCACACGGTGACCGCACTGATCGGCGCCTCCGGCTCGGGCAAGTCCACGCTGCTGCGCTGCGCCAACCTCCTGGAGGAGATCGACGACGGCGCGATCTGGCTGGACGGCGAGGAGATCACCGATCCCCGCGTCGACCAGGACGCGGTCCGGCGCCGGATCGGTGTGGTGTTCCAGGCGTACAACCTCTTCCCGCACATGACGGTGCTGGACAACATCACGCTGGCGCCCCGCCGGGTGCACGGCGTCCCCCGCGCCGAGGCCGAGGAACGGGCCAGGGAGCTGCTGGAGCGCCTCGGACTGAGCGTCAAGGCCGATGCCTACCCGGACCGGCTCAGCGGCGGCCAGCAGCAGCGTGTGGCGATCGTACGGGCGCTTGCCGTACGGCCCCGGCTGTTGCTGCTGGACGAGATCACGGCCGCGCTCGACCCCGAACTCGTGGGTGAGGTGCTGGAGGTGGTCCGGGACCTGAAGGCCGACGGCATGACCATGGTGCTGGCGACGCACGAGATGGGCTTCGCGCGGGACGTCGCCGACCAGGTTTGTTTTCTGGACGGTGGAGTCGTGCTGGAACGCGGCACCGCCGAGCAGGTCTTCGGCGACCCGCAGCAGGAGCGCACGCGACGCTTCCTGCGACGGATCGTGGAGGCGGGCCGGCTGTGAAGCCCCCGGTCTACGCCTCGGCCTGGGCCGCACCCACCAGGGCGGCGACCCGCTCCACACCGAACACGTAGCCCTGCACACCGCATCCGGCGATCACGCCGTCGGCGCGCAGCGAGACATAGGAGTGGTGCCGGAACGATTCACGCTGGTGGATGTTGGAGATGTGCACCTCCAGCACGGGCATGCCGTCGCAGGTGTTGAGTGCGTCCAGAATCGCGACCGACGTGTGGGAGTAGGCACCGGGGTTGACGACGATGCCGCAGTGGTTCAGGCGCGCCTCGTGGATCCAGTCGACCAACTCACCCTCGTGGTTGGACTGCCGGAAGTCCACCGTGCCACCGTGCGCTGCCGCGGCCTTGGCGCACAGCGCCTCGACATCGGCCAGGGTGTCCCTGCCATAGATCTCGGGCTGGCGCTGACCGAGCAGGTTCAGGTTGGGCCCGTTGAGGATCATGATCGGGGCGTTGGCCAGGGTGCGGGGCACGTTTCCTCCGGTCCGTTCGGGGCGGTACGTCGACGACCGCCGCTCGCACCCGGTCTATCACGCCGGGCGGAGCGCATGACGGGCCGCCTGCACCGGGGGCCTCGGCGCACACCACGGTCGCCCGATCGCCTCCGCGCGCCCCGTAACTGTTGATCACGGCGCATGGTTGACGCAGCATGCAGCCTGTACGTGCCGTGAGCGCCCCTTCGATGACGAGACTCGCCGCCGCGTCCCTGGCGGGGACCGCGATCGAGTTCTACGACTTCTTCGTCTACGGGACCGCGGCGGCCCTGGTCCTGGGGCCGCTGTTCTTCCCGACGTTCTCGCCGGTCGCGGGGACGCTGGCGGCGTTCGTGACGTTCGGGGTGGGGTTCGTGGCCCGGCCGCTGGGCTCGGTGGTGTTCGGGCATCTCGGCGACCGGCGCGGACGCAGGCCGGTGCTCGTCGTCTCACTGCTGCTCACTGGCGCCTCGACGGTCGCGGTGGGCTGTGTGCCGTCGTACGGGACGATCGGCGTCGCCGCACCCCTGTTGCTGCTCGTGCTGCGCTTCCTGCAGGGTCTCGGGCTCGGCGGGGAATGGGGCGGAGCCGTGCTGCTGACCGCCGAGCACGCGCCGGCCGCGCGACGTGCGCTGTGGTCGAGCTTTCCTCAAGTGGGGCCCGCGGTGGGCTTCGTGTTCGCCAACGGGGTGATGCTCGCACTGTCGGCGGCACTGTCCGACGCGGACTTCGCGCGGTGGGGCTGGCGCGTGCCGTTCTGGGTCGCCGGTGCGCCGGCGCTCGCCGGGCTCTGGCTGCGTTCGTCGCTCGCCGAGAGCCCCCGGTTCCTGGAAATCGACGACCACGCGCGCGTGCCGCTCGTCGAGGTCGTACGGCATCACGGGCGGCTGGTGCTGCTGACCGCCGGCGCGCTGGCCATCGGGTACGCGGTGTTCTACGCGGTGACGACCTGGTCGCTGGCGTATGCGACGGAACGGCTCGGGGTCAGCCGGACGGTCATGCTGACCTGTGTCATGGCCGCGGTGGTCGTGAAGGGAGCCCTCACGCCCCTGGTGGCGCTGCTCGGCGACCGCTACGGGCGGCGGCCGATGTGTCTGACGGGGTGCGCTGCCTGCGTCCTGTGGATGCTCCCGATGGTGGCACTGCTGGCCACCGGCCAACCGCTGCTGATGTTCCTGGGCATCCTGGGTGCGCTGATCTCCTTCGTCACCATGTTCGCGGTCATCGCCGCGTATCTGCCGGAACTGTACGAGGCGCGGGTGCGCTGCACGGGCGCCGCGGTGGGCTACAACCTCGGCGGGGTGCTCGGTGGCGCGCTCACCCCGATCGTGGCCACGGCGCTCGCGGAGCAGAGCGGGCGTGTGCCCTGGGCCGTGGGTGTGTATCTGACGGGCATCGGGCTGATCAGTCTGGTGTGTTTCGCGCTGCTTCCGGAGACACGGCCGGTGCCCGTACCGGCGGTGGAGCCTGCGACGGGCTGACCGGCCCGGAACCGGGGACGACGGCGACGGCGACGGCTGCAAGCCTCCCTCGCCGGGACCGGACGGGGGGCACTACGGATTGACGGCCAACTCCAGGTAGGCCGCGAAGAGCACCAGGTGGACACCGCCCTGCAGGGGCGTGGCCCGTCCCGGCACCACTGTGAGGGAGCTGACGACGATGGTCAGCGCGAGCAGCAGCATGTGTGTGGAGCCGAGGCCGAGGACGAGCGGCCCGGACAGCCAGATGGAGGCGAGGGCGACGGCCGGGATGGTCAGGCCGATGCTGGCCATGGCCGAGCCGAGTGCGAGGTTGAGACTGGTCTGCACCCGGTCGCGGCGTGCGGCGCGCAGCGCGGCGATCGTCTCCGGCAGCAGCACGAGAAGGGCGATGATCACGCCGACGACGGCTTGGTGCAGGCCGGCCGCTTCCACGCCCGACTCGATCGTGGGCGACACCCCTTTGGCCAGGCCGACCACGCCGATCAGGGCCAGGCCGAGCAGGCCGAGGCTGATCCGGGCGGTGCGCGCGGACGGGGGTCCGGCGTGATCGGCGGTGATGACCTCGCCCTGCCGGGTGATCGGCAGGAAGTAGTCGCGGTGGCGCACGGTCTGCGTGGCCACGAACAGTCCGTAGAGGATCAGTGAGGACAGCGCGGCGAAGGTCAGCTGCACCGAGGAGAACTCGGGTCCGGGCTTGCTGGTGGTGAAGGTCGGCAGCACCAGGCTGAGGGTGGCCAGCGTCGCCACGGTCGCCAGGGCGGCGCCGGTGCCCTCGGGGTTGAAGACCGCGGTGCCGTGCCGCAGGGAGCCGGCGAGCAGACACAGCCCGACGATGCCGTTGCAGGCGATCATCACGGCGGCGAAGACGGTGTCCCTGGCCAGGGTGGAACTCTTACTGCCGCCGTCCGCCATGAGGGTGACGATCAGGGCCACTTCGATGATCGTGACGGCGATGGCGAGCACCAGGGAGCCGAAGGGCTCGCCGACGCGGTGGGCGACGACCTCGGCGTGGTGCACGGCCGCCAGGACGGAGCCGGCGAGCACCAGGGTCGCCAGGGCCACGACCGCGCCGGGCAGGTTGCGGCCCCAGGTGAGGACCAGGAGGACGACCGCGAGGACGGGCACGAGGATCGTCCATTGCCGGGTGAGCGCCCGGCGCCGAGTGATCATGCGGCGATGTTCGCAGAGACCTACAGGATTCGCATTCCGCTCTTTTCGGATACCTCTCGCCCTTTCTGCTCGTCTTGTCCGCTTGTCCTCTTGTCCTTTCCGCCGGGGCCCGGCACCGGAGAGAGCAGGCGTCTGCTTCACGCAGTCCCGCTCCCGCCCTGGCCGTACCTGCCGCAGGCTTCGTCAGGCGTCGACGTCGGCCTTCGGAGAGGCTTCGCCGCCGGTGTACGCCGCCTCGACGGCGGCCCGCTTCCTGGTGGCCATCAGGCTGGTGACGGTCGTGACGGCCAGGACCGCGCAGATCACGCCGAGCGAGACCGGGATGCTGATCTCGGGGACGTGGACGCCGGACTCATGCAGGGCGTGCAGAACCAGCTTCACGCCGATGAAGCCCAGGATGATCGACAGGCCGTACGACAGGTGGACCAGCTTCTTCAGCAGGCCGCCGATGAGGAAGTACAGCTGTCGCAGGCCCATGAGGGCGAAGGCGTTGGCGGCGAAGACGATGTACGGGTCCTGTGTCAGACCGAAGATAGCGGGGATGGAGTCCAGGGCGAACAGGACGTCCGTGGTGCCGATGGCGAGCATCACGACCAGCATCGGGGTCATGACCCGCTTGCCGTTCTTACGTATCCACAGCTTGGTGCCGTGGTACCGGTCGGCGACACCGAACTTGCGCTCCGCGGCCTTCAGCAGCTTGTTCTCCTCGTACTCCTCGTCCTCCTCGTCCGCGCGGGCCTCCTGGACGAGCTTCCAGGCGGTCCAGATCAGGAAGGCGCCGAAGAGGAAGAACACCCAGGAGAAGCTGGCGATGATCGCGGCTCCCGCGGCGATGAAGACGGCCCGCAGGACCAGGGCTATGAGGACGCCGACGAGCAGGACACGTTGCTGGTACCGGGTGGGCACCGCGAACTTCGCCATGATCAGGACGAAGACGAAGAGGTTGTCGACGCTCAGCGACTTCTCGGTGATGAATCCCGCGAAGAACTCGCCGGCCGGTTGTCCGCCGCCGAAGACGAGAAGGCCGAGGCCGAACAGCCCGGCCAGGGCGATCCAGACGACGGTCCAGATTCCGGCTTCCTTGATCGACACCTCATGAGGCTTGCGCCCGATGAAGAAATCGACCGCGATCAGAGCGGCTAGGCCCACGACGGTCAGGACCCACAGGGTCACGGAGACTTCCACTGCACCTCCGGCATTACGTAACGGCAAACACGTCAGCGTCGTCGCTGCCGGAGGTCTCTTCCACCCGCGCCGGGCCGACGCCCCCGGACCGGAACCGGTCCGTGCTGACGGATGCGCCGCAGTCAGGGAGTACTCCCCTCCGCACGGAAGACAGTACCTCAATCACCAAGGAAAGGTAAAGGAAAAAGTAAAATAAAGACCAAATGTGCTGGTGAGTGACCTTTACCTGCCCTTGGTCAGGGCTCTCGCCACCTCGGTGAGCACTTGGTGCACGACCTGACTGCCAGCCGGCACCAGCGACGGTTCGTAGGTCCAGGCGTGGCCCACCCAGGGGTCGGCGAAGTGATCGCCGGGCACAGGGGTGAGTCGCATCAGCGAACGCCACAGCGGATCGAGCAGGGGGCCGTAGGCGGCGGCGTCCTCGCGGTCCGCCACCAGCAGGAGGTGGACACCGACATCGGGCCCCTCGTCGGCGAGGTAGCGCAGCCGTGTCACCGCCCGGTCGTCGAAGCCGTGCGGGAAGTCGTTGACGATCAGGAGCTGACGCGCCGTGTCGACATCGGCCGGCAGCGATTCGGGCGCGCCGCCGCGCAGCGCCATCTGTACCAGATCGACCCTCCGGGTGAGCCGCTCCAGCATCGCCGTCACACCTGCCGCGCCGGTCGCGGGAGGCACGGCGAGCACCCCGGTCCGCGTGAGCGGGGCGTATGCCGCAGCCCCGGTGCCGGCCGGGTCGATCACCTGCACGGCGAAGTCCCCCGCCGGATGCACGGCGAGCAGCCGCGCCGCGAGTGCCGCAGCCGCCTCCATGGCCAGGTGCCGCAGTTCGGCCGGGTCCGGGAAGCCACCGGGCAACGCCGGGCCGCTGTCGAGCCACAGGCCGCGTTCCAGCGGCAGTCTGACCAGCAGAGGGATGCGCAACGGCTCGCTCTCGGGCAGATGGAGGTCGCCGAGGCGCAGGGCCATCGGCGGTTCGGCGGGCACGCGGTAGCCGTGCCAGACGGGGTTGTCCCAGCGGGCGTAGGCCGGCGGCAGCGCGGGCTCGACCACCTCGGACTCGGCGGTGAGCTGGGCGATGTCGCGGTCGAGGACCGCACGCGCCTGGTCCACCAGCTGTGTCCGGCGGGCATGGGACGCCTCGCGCGCGACGTCGCCCGCGGTGCCGAGCCTGCCGCGGGGGTCGGTCAGGACCTGGTCGAGCTCCTTCTCCAGACGAGAGTCGGCGAAGTCGACGGCGCTGCGGTACGCGGCGGTCGTGCGGGCCAGGTCCTCGAACATCCCCCAGACCTGGTTGTACAGCCGCTCCTCCATCGACCAGCCCACGGCGTCGCCCGCGACGGGCTGCGCGGGCCGGCCGTCGTCGGCAGTCGGAGCCGCCGGGGACGGTGTGCCGTGCCGACGACGGCCGGGGTGCGTGTAGTCGACCGGGGTGCCGGGGTCGCGCGGGACTGCGCCGGGTGCCCGGGTGTCGTGGGGGTTCCGCACGTCGTACGGCGGTGCCGGCTCCGGCTGCCGCGGGGTACGGGACGGCGCCGGCCCAGCCGTCCCGGACGCGGGGGTGTCCCGGGGCTCGGGCGCGTCGGTGCCGTACGGCCCGGCGACCGGTGTGACGCGCGCGGCGGAGGCCGACGTTTCGTGCGATGGGGCCGTGGAGGTGCCTTGCGGTGCGCGGGCCGACGTCTCGTGCGCAGACGGTGCCGAGGGCGGCGCCGGCAGCGTGCGGGACGGACCGGAAGCGGCCGCCTCGCCGGAGCCGGCCAACTCACCGGACGCCGCCGCATGGGCGGTTGCCACGAGCTCGGCGGCCTCGCGCAGGCCCTGGTCGGCCAGGAGTGCGGGAAGGCCGGCAGCATAGCCCTGGCCCACCGCACGCACCTTCCAGACGCCCTGTCGGCGGTACAGCTCCAGGGCGAGCACGGCGGTCTCGCTGTCCAGGCCGGTGAGGGTGTAACAGGCGAGTTCGGTGCCGTCGAGGCCCTCGACCGTCGTGTGCGGGGAGGCGACCTCACCGAACCGGAGCGGTGCCCCAGGCCCGGTGGGCAGGGCGAGGAAGACGTCGACGCGGTGGACGGCCTCGGGCAGGGCACCCAGGTCGACGGTGAGCCGGTGCTCGGTGGCCGCCTGCCGGGGGACCTCGACACCGGGCACGGCGGGCGCGCCGGGGTAGGCCACCCACTGCGGACCGTGCACGGTGCCGCTCTCGTCGCCGAGCGTGGCTCCGGCAAGAACCGGCACCCCGGCCGAGATCCGGATCGTCAGCCGGACCTGGGACAGCGGGTGGTTCTGCCCTCGCACCAGCTCGGCCTTCATCGCCGTCGTCCCCCTGTGTCGTTGTCGTTCTGTCGAGCGTCCCGCCGGTCGGGCAGGCGGTCCTACAGGTGCTGCTGGATCGCCGGCATCAGGTCCTGGAACGTACGGCCGTAGGCCGGTGTGCCCAGCGCGGTCATCGTCCAGCCCGGGCCCGCGCGGTGCACCTTCGCCATGATCTGGGCGGTGTAGTCGCCACCGCCGTCCAGCGTGTAGCGGGCCAGTTCCTGACCGCTGGTCTCGTCCACGAGACGGCAGAACGCGTTCTGCACCTCCTGGAAGGTCTGGCCCGTGAAGGAGTTCACGGTGAAGACGATCTGGTCGATGTGAACCGGAACGCGCTGCAGGTCCACGAGGATCGCCTCGTCGTCACCGCCCTGTCCGACGCCGCCGACGAGGTTGTCACCGGTGTGGCGGACGGAACCGTCGTCGCTCACCAGGTGGCGGAAGAAGACGACATCGACCGGCTGGGTCTCGGCGAAGAGGACGGCCGACGCGTCCAGGTCGATCTCGCGCGTGCGGGAGCCGAACAGACCGCGCCGCTTCGCCGCCTGCCAGCCGAGCCCCATACGGACCGCGGTCAGCGTGCCCCCGTCCTTCTTCTCCAGGCTGATGGCCTGACCCTTGCTCAAGTTGACGGACACCGCTGAATCCCCTCTCGAAGGTCCCCTGTTGCCGCGCAGTGCGCGGTTGTCCAGAACCCTACGCAGGGGCACCGACAGTGCCGAACCCCGGCCCGCGCTTTGTGTCGGTGTTGCAACACTTGGCGCATATACCGAGGTCCGGCAGGGTGGCAGGGCTCAGGAGAGACCGGCCTCCCGCATCTGGCGCAGCTCCTTCTTCATCTCCGAGACCTCGTCACGGAGCCGGGCCGCGATCTCGAACTGCAGCTCCGCGGCGGCGGCGCGCATACGCTCGGTCATCTCCTCGATCTGCTCGGCGAGTTCCGCCGCCGGGCGGTCCGTGGGAACCGCGGCCGCCGCCTTGCCCTTGACGGTCTTGCCGGCCTTCGCACCCTTGGCCGCCTTGTCGCCCAGCGCCGGGACGGGTGCCTTGGCGCCCTTGCCGTCCTTGGACTTGCGGTAGCCGGTGCCGAGCAGCTGCTCGGTGTCGACCTCCTCGCGGGCGATCTGCGCGACGATGTCGTTGATCTTCTTGCGCAGCGGCTGCGGGTCGATGCCGTTGGCCTTGTTGTAGGCGACCTGCTTCTCCCGGCGCCGGTTGGTCTCCTCGATGGCCTTCTCCATCGCCGGGGTGATCTTGTCGGCGTACATGTGGACCTGGCCGGAGACATTGCGCGCCGCGCGGCCGATGGTCTGGATCAGCGAGGTGCCCGAACGCAGGAAGCCCTCCTTGTCGGCGTCCAGGATCGCCACCAGGGACACCTCGGGCAGGTCGAGGCCCTCCCGCAGGAGGTTGATGCCGACCAGGACGTCGTACTCACCGGAGCGCAGCTCGCGCAGCAGCTCGACGCGGCGCAGGGTGTCGACGTCGCTGTGCAGATAGCGCACCTGGATGCCGAGCTCCAGGAAGTAGTCGGTGAGGTCCTCGGCCATCTTCTTGGTGAGCGTGGTGACGAGGACGCGCTCGTCCTTCTCGGTGCGCTTGCGGATTTCGTGCACCAGGTCGTCGATCTGGCCCTCAGTGGGCTTGACCACGACCTCCGGGTCGACCAGACCGGTCGGGCGGATGATCTGCTCCACGACGCCGTCGGAGCGCGACATCTCGTAGGTGCCCGGGGTCGCCGAGAGGTAGACGGTCTGACCGATGCGCTCCTGGAACTCCTCCCACTTCAAGGGGCGGTTGTCCAGGGCGGAGGGCAGGCGGAAACCGTGCTCCACGAGGGTGCGCTTGCGAGAGGCGTCGCCCTCGTACATCGCGCCGATCTGCGGGACAGTGACATGCGACTCGTCGATGACGAGCAGGAAGTCGTCCGGGAAGTAGTCCAGCAGGGTGTTGGGCGGGGAACCGGGCGAGCGGCCGTCGAAGTGCATCGAGTAGTTCTCCACGCCGGAGCAGGTGCCGATCTGGCGGAGCATCTCGATGTCGTACGTGGTGCGCATCCGCAGGCGCTGGGCCTCCAGGAGCTTGCCCTGCTTCTCCAGCTCGGCCAGGCGCTCCCCCAGCTCCTTCTCGATGTCGTTGACGGCCCGCTCCATGCGCTCGGGGCCGGCGACGTAGTGGGAGGCGGGGAAGACGTACAGCTGCTGGTCGTCGCTGATGATCTCGCCGGTGAGCGGGTGCAGCGTGGACAGCGCCTCGATCTCGTCGCCGAACATCTCGATGCGGACGGCCAGCTCCTCGTAGACCGGGAAGATCTCGATGGTGTCGCCGCGGACCCGGAAGGTGCCGCGGCTGAAGGCCATGTCGTTGCGCGTGTACTGGATGTCGACGAAGCGGCGCAGCAGCTCGTCCCGGTCGATCTCGTCGCCGACCCTGAGGGGGACCATCCGGTCCACGTACTCCTGCGGAGTGCCGAGGCCGTAGATGCAGGACACCGAGGCGACCACGACGACGTCGCGGCGGGTGAGCAACGAGTTCGTCGCCGAGTGGCGCAGCCGCTCGACCTCCTCGTTGATCGAGGAGTCCTTCTCGATGTAGGTGTCCGACTGCGGGACGTAGGCCTCGGGCTGGTAGTAGTCGTAGTACGAGACGAAGTATTCGACCGCGTTGTTCGGCAGGAGCTCGCGGAACTCGTTGGCCAGCTGGGCGGCCAGCGTCTTGTTCGGCGCCATCACGAGCGTGGGACGCTGGAGCTTCTCGATCATCCACGCCGTGGTGGCGGACTTGCCGGTGCCGGTGGCGCCCAGCAGGACGACATCCCTCTCACCGGCCTCGATCCGCTTGGCCAGGTCGGCGATGGCCGTCGGCTGGTCGCCGCTGGGCTGGTACGGGCTGACGACCTCGAAGGGCGCCACCGTGCGTTCGATGTGGGATACGGGCCGCATGTCATCCACCGTACGACCCCGCACTGACAACGGGTCCGGATCAGCGGTTCTGCGGGGTCCGGGAGACGGGGTGCCCGGGCCGGTGCCCCTGGTGGAGGGCGGGACGCCGGTGCAGGTCGGGGGCGACGGCGGAGGCCGGGACACCCGGTTTGTGCTCGACGGGCCTGGGGACGGGCCGACCCATGATCATCAGCGGGTCGAAGATCACCACGACGCCCGCGAGGACCAGGAAGGCGAGCGGGCCGATCAGCATGGGCGCGAGCACGGACGGCTCCGGCGCGCCTCCGCCGGTGTGCGAGGTGCCGTCGAGGTGGACGCCGAGGGCGGCCATGCCCGTGTAGTGCATGCCACTGACCGCGAGCCCCATGACGAGGCTCGCCCCCACGCTCCACATGAAGCCCCGGACGCGCCCGGCGGCCCACAGTGCGGCGGTGGCCGCGACGACCGCTATGACGACGGAGGCGGCGACGGTGTAGGTGTTGTACGTGAACCGCCCGTGAAAGTGCACGCCGGCCATGCCGAGGTAGTGCATCGAGGCGACGCCCAGACCGGTGATGGTGCCGCCGGTGAACAGCGCGGTGCCGGTGGCGCCCCGGTAGCCGACGATGAAGATGCCGACGCCGACCATGACGACGGCGAGGGCGAGGCTCGCATAGGTGATCGGCTTGTCGTAGTGGATCGGCGTCTCCTTGATGGCGAAGCCCATCATGGCGACGAAGTGCATGGTCCAGATGCCGGAGCCGATCGCGGCCGAGCCGAGGGCCAGCCAGGCGGGCCGCCGGGAGTGCGTGACCAGCAGGGACCGGGTGGTGCAGCGCAGGCCGAGGGCGCCACCGAGGCAGGCCATCAGATAGGCCACCAATGGAGTGACGGCCCCGTAGCTGAATCCGTCGACCGTGCCTTGCATCCGCGGCTGCCCTTCCGCCCTCGTGCGTCCCGGAATCCTTGAAATGTTCCCCCGGCCCAGGACCGCCGGGCGGTCAGGGTTGTCGCAGAGAGTATGACCCCCACCGGAATGGTCGAACGATTTTCCGGCAAAGAAACACGGCCTTGCCTCAGTTGTGCGGCACCGGTGTGCGGACTTGGGACATATCCATCTCGTCTGTGGCCGTCGTGCGCCCGGCGTCGTTGACTGTCTGCTGACAGTCTGATTGCTGTCCGTGTTCGCTCGACGCGAGGAGTCTGCATGCACGCGCGCGTAGTTGCCGCCACGGCCGCCGCGGTCCTGGGGGCGGCGGCCCTGCTGAGCCCCGGCACCGATGCCCGGGCCGGCGAAGTCGGCGTGCCCACGGTGATCGCCCACCGGGGTGCCTCCGCCTACGCTCCCGAGAACACGCTGGCCTCGATCGACAGGGCCGCGCGGCTGGGCTTCTGCTGGGTCGAGAACGACGTCCAGCGCACCAAGGACGGCGAGCTGGTCGTCATCCACGACGACAGCCTGCAGCGCACCACGAACGTCGAGCAGGTCTTCCCCGGCCGGGCGCCGTGGAAGGTGAAGGACTTCACCGCGGCCGAGATCGCCCGGCTGGACGCGGGCAGCTGGTACTCCCCCGCTTATGCGGGCACGCGCGTGCCGACGCTGAAGCAGTACATGCGCCGGATCGAGCACAACCACGAGAAACTGCTCCTGGAGATCAAGAACCCCGAGCTGTATCCGGGCATCGAGCAGCAGACCCTGAAGCTTCTCGGCAACGAAGGCTGGCTGGACCACAAGCACCTGCGCCGGCTGATCGTGCAGAGCTTCAGCACGGACAGCATCCGGACCGTGCACGACCTGAAGCCCGCGATCACCACCGCCCTCCTCGGGTCGCCCGCTGTGTCGCAACTGCCCCAGTACGCGCGCTTCACCGATCTCATCAATCCCTCGTACGGGTCGCTCTCCAAGGGGTACGTCGATGCCGTCCACACCTTCGACGGGCCGCACGGCAAGCCGCTCGGGGTGTTCGCCTGGACGGTGAACGACGCCGCCACCGCGCGCCAGGTCGCGGGCTACGACGTGGACGGGATCATCACCAACAAACCCGACGTGGTGCGGTCGGCGCTCGGCTCGGACTGAGCGCGGCGGGCATTGTCAGTGGCGGGCCGTACGGTGGGCGCATGGACAGCCATGGGCAGGATGAGCAGCGGGTCGTGTGGACCGTGGTGGGCACCGATATCGGGCCGCTGATGCTGGCGGCGACCCGTGACGGCCTGGTCAACGTGGTCTTCCACGCCACGGACGCGGTGCGTGAGCGCACCCTGGAGCGGCTGGCGGCCCGGCTGGGCACCGCCCCCGTGGAGGATCCCGGCGCGCCGCTGCTGACGGAGGCGATACGCCAGCTGCGGGCCTACTTCACGGGTGAGCGGCACGACTTCGACTTGCCGCTGGACTGGTCGCTGATCTCCGGCTTCAACCGGCAGGTACTGCGCGAGCTGACCACCGGTGTGCCGTACGGCACAGTGGTGGGGTACGGCGATCTCGCCGGGCGGGTGGGGCAGCCCGGCGGGGCCCAGGCGGTCGGCGCGGCCATGGGTGCCAATCCGCTGCCGGTCGTCGTTCCGTGTCACCGGGTGGTGGAGAGCGACGGCGGGATCGGCGGCTTCGGGGGCGGGCTGGAGACCAAGCGGAAGCTGCTCGCCCTTGAGGGGGTACTGCCCGAGCCGCTGTTCTGACCGGCCCCGGCCACCCGCCTCGGACCGGCCCCGGCTACTCGTGTCCGACCGGGCGCGGCTGCTCGTCCTACTCGTCGTAGTGCCGGGCCTCGAAGACGTTGCCGTCGGGGTCGCGGAAGTAGAAGCTGCGCGTGGCGTTGCCGCGGGCACCGGAGAGGCCGTGGTCGATGCCCGACATGGCGACGCCGTGTTCCTCCAGGCGGGCGCGCAGGGCGTCGAAGTGGTCGGCCGGCAGAGACAGGCAGACGTGGTTGACGGGGTGGCCCGCACTCTCGGCCGCACCCGGCAGCATCTTCATGTGTGCGGCCATGGTGAACGGGGCGAGGTCGAGGATGGTCTCCTCGTTGACGCGCACGGAGGGGAAGGCCGCCTCTCCTCCGGCGAACTCGGCGACCTTGATCGGCTCCAGACCGACGGTGTCCCGGTAGAAGCCGGCCGCGGCCACGGGATCGGCCACCCACAGGACGACGTGATCGAGACGCGTGCTGTTCCTGGTCATGCGCCCCAGGCTGGTGGCGTCCCCCACAGTCCGCAAGCGCACCGGCCATGAGCGTTTAACGACGGTCGGCGCCCGCCAGAGATGAGGAAAGGCCGACGGACAGGAGGCGGTGCGCGTGGTGCTGGTGGTTTCGGAAGAAGTCCGGGAAGCGATCGACGCACGGCGGCCGGTGGTCGCCCTGGAGTCCACGATCATCGCGCACGGTCTGCCCCGCCCGCGCAATCTGCAAGTGGCGCTGGAACTGGAGGACACGGTGCGGCGGGAGGGCGCCGTACCGGCGACCATCGCCGTGCTCGACGGTCGTCCCTGTGTCGGCCTGGACAAGGAGCAGCTGGAGCGGGTCGCCAACGAGGACGGCATCCGCAAACTCGGCCACCGCGACCTGCCGCTCGCCATGGCGAGCGGCACGAGCGGGGCGACCACCGTGTCGGCGACGGCACAACTGGCCGCGCTCGTGGGCCTCAGGGTGTTCGCCACCGGCGGGCTCGGCGGAGTGCACCGGGAGTGGACGGTGACCCAGGACGAGTCGGCCGACCTGGGGCTTCTGGCCCGCACCGGGATCACGGTGGTCTGCGCGGGCGTGAAGTCGATCCTGGACGTGCCGGCGACCCTGCAGCGGCTGGAGACGCTGGGCGTGGCCGTCGCCGGGTACGGCACGGACCGGTTCCCCGGCTTCTATCTGTCCGACTCGGGGCATCCGGTCGACTGGAGACTGGACACCCCCGAGCAGGTCGCGGAGGTCATGCGCGCCCAGGACGCGCTCGACGCGCCGCCGTCGGCACTGATCGTCGCCCAGCCCGTCCCCGAGGCGGAGCAGCTCGATCCCGAACTGCACGCACGCGTACTGGCCGATGGTCTGCGCGCCTGCGCGGACCAGGGCGTCTCCGGTCAGGCGGTGACGCCGTTCCTGCTGGACTACCTGGTCCGGCACACCGACGGGGCCTCCCTGAGCGCCAATCTGGCGGCCGTGCGCGGCAACGTACGGCTGGCGGCGCGGATCGCCTCGGCATGGACCAGGGGGTGACCGCGGGCCGGGACGGGGCCCTCCTGGTCGTCGGTGACGTGGTCACGGATGTGGTCGCCCGGCACCGGGGGCCGCTCGCGGCCGGCACCGACACCGCCGCGGCGATCCGCACGCTGCCGGGCGGCGCGGGCGCGAACGTGGCCTGCTGGGCCGCGCACACGGGCTGTGCGGACGTACGGCTGCTCGGGCGGGTGGGCACGGACTCGGCCGCGTGGCACGAGCGCGAGCTGGTCGCGGCCGGGGTCCGCCCCCGGCTGGTGGTCGATCCGACGGCGGCGACCGGGACGGTGATCTGCCTCGTCGATGCCGGTGCGGCGGCTGAGCGTACGTTCCTCACGGACAGCGGGGCGTCTTTGCGACTCGACCCCGCCGACTGGTCGGACGCGTTGCTCGACGGCGTCGGCCGGCTGCATCTGTCGGGCTATCTGCTGTTCACGGAGCCGAGCCGGGAGCTCGCACGGACCGCGCTCGCGGCGGCACGCGCGCGTGGCGTGCCGGTCAGCCTCGATCCGGCGTCGGCCGGCTTCCTGGTGCGGCTGGGGCTTGACCGCTTCCTGGCCTTCGCGGAGGGACTGGACGTGTTGCTGCCCAGCAGGGACGAGGCATGCCTGCTGACGGGGCTGCCGGATCCGGCGGACGCGGCGGCAAAGTTGAGCCGTCTCGTCCCGCTGGTGGTCGCCAAGGCGGGGGCGGACGGCGCTCTGGTGGCCCGTTCCGGCAGCGCACCGGCCAGAGTCCCGGCCACGCCGGCCATCCCTCGGGACACCACGGGCGCCGGTGACGCCTTCACCGGCGCGTTCCTCGCCGCCCTGCTCACGGGGGCGGACCCGCACGAGGCGGCGGTACGCGGCTGCCGGGCGGGGGCGGAGGCGGTCGAACGGGTGGGCGCCAGACCGCCGCGTCCGGGAAGCGACGACTGGCCAGCGTCCGGCGAATGAGGACTCCGCGAGGAAGGCTCCACCCGTGCCTCCCACGCCCTGACCCAGGCGGCCGGGATCCGCGCCGAACCGGGCCAGGGTCCCTAGTCCTTCCTCCCCCACGCCGAGATCATCGGCGCGGTGGCCAGATCCATGCCGCCGGCCTCGACGTTTGCCAGGTGCTGGTCGATGTCCTCGTCGGTGGCGAGCCCCGCGGTGACGAGCCGGTTCCGGATCTGACGGACCGTCGCGGCCTCCAGAGCGGTGCAGGCGGGTGACGTCACCGGGAAGAACGCATCGGCCTCCACCCCGCTCAGTCCGGCCTCACGCAACAGACGCGGGAGTTTGCGGCCGTACGACAGATCGGCGCCACGTTCGGCGAGCAGCTTGCGGAAGCCCTGGCGCAGGCGGTTGGCGAGCCGCTGTTCGGGGCCGTACTCGTCGGGGCAGATCAGGGGCTGGAGGGCCGGATCGGCATCCTCGATCAGCAGCCGCCCACCGGGCCGCAGAGCCTGGATCATGGACCGCAACGCCCTTGTCCGGTCCGGCACATGGACGAGGACGAGCCGGGCATGGACCAGGTCGAAGCCCTCACCCGGCGGCTCCTCGGCACCCACGTCGTGGACGCGGACCTCCACCGGCGGGTGGGCCGCGGCGGTGATCCGAGAGGTGTCGATGTCGGTGGCGACGACCTGTCCGGCGGCTCCCACCTTCCCTGCGAGCCAGGCCACCACCGAGGTGCCGCCGGCCCCGACCTCCCAGCAGCGCCAGCCGGGCCCGATGCCGAGCGCCTCGATGTGCCGGAAGGTGGTGGGATCGAAGAGCGCGGCGAAGGCGTCGAAGCGCTCTGCGGCCTCGTTCTGCCGGTTGTTCAGGAGATACCCGTCGGATGAGGTCATGCCACGATCATTCCAGCCACCTTCGTCCACACCCGGGAACCAAGCGGAACATCCTGTTCCCACAGGCTTACCCGTGCCTTGCCCTCGGCTGGCAGACTTGCCGGACAAGGCGCGAGAGCGTTGCAGGAGGAGATCCAACCGAGGAGATCCAGATGTCCATGGCGGGGAATCTGCGCAAGGTCACAGGGCTGGGCAGGGTCGGCGGCCTGCGCAAGGTGGCGCAGCTGGCCCGGCGGCGGCCGCGCGTGGACCTGAGTCACCCCGCCCGGTCACCGCTGGGCTCGTCGGTGGTCAATTGTGTGACGTACCAGGACGGCGTGCGCGTGCCGCAGTGCACGGACCTGGTGAATGCCGTGCGGATGGTGCGCAAGACGGGCGAGGGCTTCGTCTGGCTCGGGCTGCACGAGCCGACCGATCATGAGTTCGCGGGCATCGCCGAGCTGTTCGATCTGCATCCCCTGGCGGTGGAGGACGCGGTCGAGGCTCATCAGCGTCCGAAGCTGGAGCACTACGGCAGCACGCTGTTCGCGGTGTTCAAGACGGTCTGCTATGTGGAGCACGAACAGCTGACGGCGACCAGCGAGGTGGTCAACACCGGCGAGATCATGGTGTTCGTCGGTGAGGACTTCGTCATCACGGTGCGACACGGCCGGCACGGCTCGCTGGGCCCACTGCGCGAGGAGTTGGAGGCGCATCCGCAGCAGCTCGCCAAGGGGCCGGCGGCGGTGCTGCATGCGATCGCGGACCATGTCGTGGACGACTATCTGCACGTCACGGACGCGGTGCAGGCCGACATCGACCAGGTCGAGACGGAGGTGTTCTCGGAGAACGGCGCGCGGCTCGACCCCGGCCGCATCTACCAGATGAAGCGTGAACTGCTCGAACTGAAGCGGGCGGTGGTGCCGCTCGGCCGCCCGGTGGAGGACCTCGCCACCCGGCCCATTCGGGTCGTCGCCCCGGAGATACAGGCCTACTTCCGCGACGTGCTCGACCACCTGATACGGGCCAAGGAGCAGATCGCCGCCTTCGACGAACTGCTCAACTCGATTCTGCAGGCCCACCTCGCGCAGGTGACCGTCGCGCAGAACGAGGACATGCGGAAGATCACGGCCTGGGCCGCGGTGATCGCCGTACCGACGATGGTGTGCGGTGTGTACGGCATGAACTTCGACCACATGCCCGAGCTGCACTGGCGGTTCGGCTATCCGCTGGTCATGGCCGTCATGGGGGCGGCGTGTCTGGTGCTGTACCGGGGCTTTCGGCGCAACGGCTGGCTCTGAACCGCGGGGGCACACTGCCGGCGGCCCGGTTCAGCCGCTCCAGGCGGGATGGCGCGGGTCGTCGGCGCGTACCAGGACGTCCGCCGTGCCGGCGGGGTCGGTCTCGGACTCGTAGCGCTCGAAGGCGGGGAGCGTCCAGTGCTCGGCCTCGGCAGTACGACGGCGCAGGGCGCCCGGGGAGAGGAGGAGGTGCACGGTCAGGTCGAAAGGGAACCAGTGCCGCAGCAGGAGGGGGCCGTGGAGCAACAGGACCCCGCCGGGCGGGAGTTGGACATAGGGGCTGCGAGTGGCTCGGTCGGTGGCCGGGTCCCACAGATCGGGCAGGACGCGCCCGCTGCCGCCGGGGTCGAGCGGGCCGAAGACCTCGCGCCACAGGGCACCGGTGTCGAACCATCCGCCGTAGTACGACTCCGCGTCGCGCCGTCCGTGTTCCAGGCGGAGCGAGGCGGGTCGCAGGAAGCCCTCGGCGCCGACCACGAGTGAAGGGCGGCCGCGCACCCGCAGCGCCTCCCCGACCCGTTCGGCGAGGTCCCCGGGCCGGGCGGCCGGGGCCCCGTCGAAGCCGACACGCAGCCAGGCGCTCCCATCGGCCGGCTCCAGCCCGGCCAGCCGATCGGCGAGCAGCTCGGCGAGCCGGTCCCAGGTGATCGCTTCGAGTCGCACAGGGCCATGATGCCGGGTGCGGAAGGTGAGGTGACAGCGGCTGTCGGGGCGGGCCTGGCCGGCGGAGGGGGCGAGGCTACGGCACCCGCCAGTGGGACGGACGGTACAGCGGAGGCGGGCACCGTCTCGGCCGTCGGGGGGCGAGGGAGCAGCGCCTCTCAGCGGTGGTGCGGTGCACGGTAGCCGGGCGCGATCCCGGACGGAGAACGGAGGACGGAGAACGGAGGGAACGAGGTGACGGCGCCTGTCAGGGCGAGATGTGGGCTGAGGCCGAGGACGGACCGGTCGGCGGCAGAGCGGTGGGATCAGCGGCGACGCTCGGACGCCCGGCGGGCCGCCAGCAAGGTCGGGAGATGCGTCTCGCTCCAGGTGCGTGCCGCATCAAGGAGAGGGATCAGCGTGCGGCCGGGCGGGGCGAGGGCGTACTCGACGCGGGGCGGGTTCTCGTCGAAGGCGGTGCGGTCGACCAGGCCGTCGCGTTCCATCGCGCGCAGGGCTCTATGACCGGTGGCTCTCGAGGCGAAAGGGGAGGGGGAGCAGAACGAGAAGAAGGAGTAGGCACGGCGTGGGAAGCGGGCGCGGTGGCGGGGAAAGTACCGCGTATGGCGCTTCCCTCAACTCCCCACTCCCCCGGTCGGCTTGTCGTCATCCAGGCGCAGAAGCCCAAGCGGTGCGCCACCTGCCGGCGCGGGCCGCTGTCGCTGCTCGTGCTGGAGGACGGGGCACCGCGCTGCCTCGGCTGCGCGGACCTCGGACACCTGGTGTTCCTGCCGCGCGGGGACACCGCGCTGACCCGCAGGTCGAGGGAGGAGAGCGGGCTGTCGGTCGTCGTGGTGCGGTTCAACCGGCGCAAGAGCCGTTACGAGCGGCAGGGCGTGCTCGTGGAGGAGGCGGCGCTGGCCCGGGCCGAGGCCCGCTGCCTGGCGGACGCGGAGGCCCGGCGCAGGCGGCGGGCCCGGGACGCACGACGCCGGGCGGCGGAGGACGATCGGTTCGCGGCGGCGTTCGCGGCCGAGATCCTGCGGCTGTTTCCCGGCTGCCCTGCCGATCGCGCGGGGGCCATCGCGGCGCACGCGTCCATGCGTGGCAGTGGGCGGGTCGGGCGCAGCGCGGCCGGGCGGGCGCTGTCGGAGGGAGCGGTGGTCTCGGCGGTCGTGGCGGCCGTACGGCATGTGGACACGCCGTACGACCAGCTGCTGATGAACGGGGTGCCACGGTACGAGGCACGGCGCCGGATCGCCCCGGCCGTGGAGAGCGTGCTGCGGGCCTGGCAGGACGCGGGGGCGGAAGCAGGCTGAGCGGGGCGGGGCGGGGACACTCGCGGGTGGATCGTGAGGTTTCTCGGCCATGCCCTGGGATCGCTTCTCGGTATTCACTGAGGGTGATGGTGCATGCCGGGTGCGTGCCGGGCGGAACGGCGCGAGATGAGGCACGGAGATGATCGCGGGCCCGTTCTTCGTACTGGTCGTGGCCCTGGGTACCCCTTGGCAGGCCCGTCGGAACGGGTCCTGCGGAGGGAGCCGGAAAGGGGTCGGGTGCCGGGCTGGGGGCGCTGCGCCAGAAAGCGCTGTCCACCATTCTGCGCGGCGGTCAGCGCGGACGTATCGTGGCCGAAAGAGTCCCGAAAGGGTGCCGAAGGATGCCGCCCGGCGGCGTACGGCTCGTCGTACACCCGATACCCGCGCGGTGTCTGTACGCGAGGAAGACGACCATGGCCGATCCCAAGGGGTTCATGACCACGCCGCGCCAGGAGTGGCCGCGGCGGCCCGTCGAGGAGCGGGTGCGGGACTGGGACGAGGTGTACGTCCCGGGAGCGCTGCTGCCCATCATCAGCAAGCAGGCCGACCGGTGCATGGACTGCGGCATCCCGTTCTGTCACGACGCCTGTCCGCTGGGCAATCTGATCCCGGAGTGGAACGACCTCGTCTCGCGGGAGGACTGGCGGGCGGCCGGCGACCGGTTGCACGCCACCAACAACTTCCCCGAGTTCACCGGGCGGTTGTGCCCGGCGCCCTGTGAGGCGGGATGCGTGCTCGCGATCAACCAGCCGGCCGTCACCATCAAGAACGTCGAGTGCGCGATCGCCGACCGGGCCTGGGAGGAAGGTTTCACCCAGGCGCGGCCGCCCGAGCGGCTGTCCGGGAAGACGGTCGCCGTCATCGGCTCCGGGCCGACCGGGCTCGCCGCGGCACAGCAGCTGACCCGGGCCGGGCACACGGTCGCCGTGTACGAGAAGGACGACCGGATCGGCGGGCTGATGCGGTACGGGATCCCCGAGTTCAAGATGGAGAAGCGGCATCTGGAGCGGCGGATCGAGCAGATGCGGGCCGAGGGGACGAAGTTCCGTACGTCGACGGCGGTCGGGCGGGATGTCGGGGCGGCGGAGCTGCGGGGTCGGTACGACGCCGTCGTCATCGCCACGGGGGCCACGGCGTGGCGGGAACTTCCGGTGCCGGGCCGGGAGTTGAACGGGATACACCAGGCGATGGAGTATCTGCCGCTGGCCAATCGGGTGTGTGAGGGGGATCTGGAAGTGTCGCCGCTGTCGGCGGCCGGCAAGCATGTGGTGATCGTGGGAGGCGGGGACACCGGGGCGGACTGTCTGGGGACCGCGGTGCGCGAGGGGGCCGCGTCCGTGACCCAGCTCGACATCTACGCGCAGCCGGGCGCCGAGCGCGACGAGGACGCCGAGCCATGGCCGACGTACCCGAAGATCTACCGGCTGTCTGCCGCGCACGAGGAGGCGCGGGACCTGCGTACGGCACCGGCGGCGGACGCGGACGCGCGGCTGTTCGCTGCCTCCACGCTCCGCTTCGCCGGGGACGGCCGGGGGCGGGTGCGCTCGCTGCACCTGGTGGAGGTGGACGAGCGGCGGCAGCCGGTGCCGGGCTCCGGGCGGACGCTGCCCGCCGATCTCGTGCTGCTCGCCCTCGGGTTCTCCGGTCCGGACCAGGAGGACGGGCTGATCGGCCAGTTGGGGCTGACGCTCCAGCCGCGCGGCACGATCGCCCGGGACGACGGCTTCGCGACCAATGTTCCCGGGGTGTTCGCCGCCGGGGACGCGGCGCGCGGGCAGTCGCTCATCGTCTGGGCGATCGCGGAGGGGCGGGCGGTGGCGGCGGCCGTCGACCACTATCTGACCGGGAGTTCACGGTTGCCGGCACCGGTCTCTCCGAGGGATCGGCCGATGAGGGTGTAGGCGTCGGCCGGCGGTTTCGGTGCGGCCGCCGGTTGTCCTCGGCTGTGGTGACGGCCGGTCGGGCACCCCCGGGTTGCGCCGCTGTGGTTGCTGCCATCGCGGCGGGATGAGGCGAGGCGATCGGCGCCCGCGACTCCCGGCCCCCGCCCGCGCCTCCCGGCCAGGTCAGCCGGCGCGCTCGTCCGTCCCCGCCACCTTCCCCGTGGCCAGGGCCACTCGGTTCCACGTGTTGATCGTGCAGATCACGGCGATGACGTGGGCCAGTTCCTCCTCCTCGAAGTGGGCCGCGGCCTCGGCGTGGACGGAGTCGGGGACGCCCGCGTCGGCGACGAGGGTCAGGGCCTCCGTGAGTGCGAGGGCGGCCTGTTCCTTCGGGGTGAAGAAGTGCCGGGCCTCGCGCCAGACGGCGACCATGTGCAGCCGGTCCTCGCTCTCGCCGGCCTTGCGGGCGTCGCCCGTGTGCATGTGCAGGCAGTAGGCGCAGTGGTTGAGGTGCGAGGCGCGGATCTGGATCAGCTCGACCAGCGCCGGGTCGAGGCCCGCGCGGGCGGCGGCGTCGAAGCCGATGACGGCGCGGAAGACCTTCGGCGCGGACTTCGCGAAGTCCAGTCGGCTCCGGGAGGCCTCGGCCTCGGCGATCGCGGTGGTGATGCCGGCTGCGGTGATGTCCGTGTTGCCGGCTGCGGTGGTGTGCGTGTTCGTCGTCACGGCTTCAACCTACGGGCCGGATAGATCGGTCGTAGGGTGCATTCCCATGACGGAATCGTGGGTCAATTCCGCGGAGCGAATCGGCGCCGACCTGCACCTTGAGCTGCCGGGTCCGGGCGGGCGGCGTGCGGCGCTGACCCGGGCGCTGCGGGAGGCCGTGCGCAGCGGGCGGCTGGCGCCGGGCACCCGGTTGCCGCCGTACCGCTCGCTCGCCGCCGATCTGGGCATGGCCCGCAACACAGTGGCCGACGCCTATGCGGAACTCGTCGCGGAGGGCTGGCTGACCGCCCGTCAGGGTTCGGGCACCCGGCTCGCCGACCGGGCGGAGCCGCTGCGACACGCCGTACGGACGCCCGTGAAGGCACCTCCACGCGCGCGTGGCCCGCGGCACGAGCTGCGGCAGGGCACGCCGGACGCGTCGGCGTTCCCGCGGACGGCCTGGTCGGCCTGCTATCGGCGGGCGCTCCAGGCGGCGCCGGCCGAGGCCTTCGGGCCGGGGGATCCCGCAGGGCGCCGCGAGCTGCGGGAGGCGCTGACCGAATATCTGGCACGCACGCGTGGCGTGCGGACGGAGCCGGACCGGATCGTGGTCTGCTCGGGCTTCGCGCACGCGCTGCGGCTGCTGTTCGGCCAGGGCTCGGGCGGGGTGCTGCGCGGTCCGCTGGGCGTGGAGGCGTACGGGCTGGACTTCCACCGGGGCCTGCTCACGACAGCCGGGGTGCGGACCGTGCCGCTGCCGCTGGACGAGGACGGCGCGCGGGTGGATGCACTGGGGCGGGAGCGGGCCGTGCTGCTCACGCCGGCACACCAGTTCCCGACCGGCGGCCCGCTGCACCCGGAGCGCCGGGCGGCCGTGATCGACTGGGCACGCGCGCGTGGGACGGTCGTACTGGAGGACGACTACGACGGCGAGTTCCGGTACGACCGCAAGCCGGTCGGCGCGCTCCAGGGCCTCGATCCGGAGCGGGTGATCCACCTCGGGTCGGTCAGCAAGAGCCTGTCACCGGCGCTGCGGCTGGGCTGGATGGTGCTGCCGGAGCGGTATGTCGGGCCCGTGCTGGCGGCGAAGGGCGAGCGGGAGGGCTGGGCGAGCGTCCTGGACCAGCTGGCCTTGGCGGAGTGCATCGTCTCCGGGTCGTACGACCGTCATGTGCGGCGCATGCGGCAGCGCTACCGGCACCGGCGTGACCGGCTCGTCGCCGCGCTCGCCGAGCACGCGCCGCACGTCCAGGTGACCGGGATCGCGGCCGGGCTGCACGCTGTGCTGCGGCTGCCGCCGGGCACCGAGCGGTCCACGGTGGAGGCCGCCGCGTGGCAGGGGATCGCCCTGGACGGACTCGCCGCGTTCCGGCATCCGGAGGCGGCGGCGGTGGGTGACGGACTGGTCGTGGGCTATGCGGCCGCCGCCGAGCACGCCTACCCTGCGGCGTTGGAGGCGCTGTGCGGGGTGCTGCCTCCCGGGTGAGGAGCGGTGGTTCAGAGATCGGGGTCGGCGGCGGTGACGTAAACCTTCGCGTACCGGTGGCCGAGGCTCGCTCGAGGTTTCGGCGACCGGTATGACCGGTCGTGCCGGAGTGGTCCGGCGGACCGGGGGGTAGCGATGACTTGCGACGGAAGGATCCACTGCCTGCGCACCTGAACCGGATCCACCATAAGCGCTGAGCGAGCGGCCGCGCAGCCAATATGCACCACGACAAGGAAGTTGAGCGAGAGGCAACACACGGTCGAGGTCAGGACAGCAGGAAGTCGGCCTCCCCCGCCTTGGCGCCCTCGATGAACGCGGTCATCTCGGCCGCGGTGTAGATCAGTGCCGGACCGTCCGGGTCGGTGGACTGGCGTACGGCGATCCGGCCGTCGGCCAGTTTCATCGCCTCCAGGCAGTTCCCGCCGTTGCCGCCGCTCCAGGGCTTGTGCCAGCCCTCGCTGCCCAACTCCCGCGCGGGCATGCCGTTGTAGACGTCTCCGCGCGGCGTGATGCGATCCATTCACAGCTCCTTGCGGAGATCCCGGAGGATCTCCTTCGTGCGTTGTGCCGTAGCGGCCTGCGCCGCCATGCGGTCCATGACCTCGAGGTGGGTCGCCACCTCCGTGCGCGCGTCCAGATAGACGGCGCCGGTCAGGTACTCGCTGTAGACCATGTCCGGCAACTCCGGCACGGCGAATCGGAACAGCACGAAGGGCCCGTACGTCCCCGGGTGCGGCCCGCTGGCGAACGGGGCGACCTGGAGCGTCACATGGGGCAGCTTCGTGGCCTCGAGCAACTTGTCGATCTGCGCGCGCATCACCTCCGGCGGGCCGACCGGGCGGCGCAGGGCGGTCTCGTCCATCACCGCCCAGAAGCGGGGGGCGTCGGGACGGGTGAGCAGTTGCTGGCGTTGCATGCGCAGGGCGACGTGCCGCTCGATGTCGTCCGGGCTGGTCTGGCCGATGGCACCGGACCTGAGCACACCGCGGGCGTAGTCCTCGGTCTGGAGCAGGCCGGGGACGAAGTGCGGCTCATAGGAGCGGATGAGGCCGGCCGCGCCCTCCAGGCTGACGTACATCGAGAACCAGCCGGGCAGGATGTCGTGGAAGCGCTGCCACCAGCCCGGCCTGTTGGCCTCCTCGGCCAGCTGGACGAAGAGTTCGGCCTCGTCTTCGGGCACGCCGTAGGCCTTCAGCAGCAGTTGCAGGTAGGGGATCTTGAGGGAGACCTCGGCCATCTCCATGCGGCGTACGGTGGCGGGCGCGACGCGCAGTACGCGGGCGGCCTCCTCGCGCTTCAGTCCGGCGCGTTCCCGCAGGTCCAACAGGCGTCGGCCGAGCACCACCTGACCCACCGTCGGTGCGGACCGCGGTTCGCTCACGCTCTCACCTCCACCGGACGTCTCCACCGGACGTTCGCCGACAGCTGTTCCCTGACAGGCGTTTCCCTGATTCCCGACAGCCCTGCGGCGCCACTCGAAGATGCATTCGAAGACCGGGTCGGCTCTTCGATGACCCCAATTGGCGCCGCTCGACGTGCTGTTGCGAGCAGTGTGCCACGGCCTCTGACCGAGTCACACAGCACTCTGCATTTTTCAGAGTGACACTTGCCAAGTGTTCACGGCAGGGAGATAGTGGCAAGCGTGATTCCGTCCGCGCCCTTAGGAACAGACGCCGCCGCAGACCGTCCCGGTCTCGGCGCTGCCACGGGAGCAGCCCCCGACGGGGGCGCTGCCGGGCGCCGGTTCCGCTTCGAGCTGGCCGCACATCCGGGTTCCGTCGCCCAGGCGAGACGCCTGGCGCGCGCCCGGCTGACCGGCTGGTCGGTGTGCGAGGACACCTGCGACAGCGCGGCCCTGGTCATATCCGAGCTGGTCACGAACGCGATCGTGCACACCGCGAGCGGTCGTGTGGTGTGCGAGCTGCACGACCACGACGACACCGTGCGCATAGCGGTACGCGACGAGGGCTGCGCTCCCGGCGAGCCTCACCCGTCCCCGCAGCGGCCCGACGAGGAGCATGGGAGGGGATTGCTCCTCGTCGCCGCGCTGTGCCGGGCCTGGGGCGCCCAGGAACACGGGCCCGGGCTGCTGGTCTGGGCGGAGCTGGCCCGCCGGGCCGACACGGCCCACGACACCGCAGCTCCGCGGGGCGACCTGGGCTGGGGCGCCCGCCCCAAGCCGGGCCGCCCGGACGACTCCGGTGAGGACGAGACACCGGAGGGCCGGCAGGGGGCCGCCGGACTCCCTCGCCATCTCGCCACAGAGCACCAGCACCCGCACCGCCACGGGGCACCGGACCTCCACCGGCACCGCCCCCTGGACCGACCCCCGCACCAGTCTCTGCACCGAATCCCCGAGCAGCACCGCGCCGAGGAGCGGCCGTGACCGCATGGTTCGGCTCCGGCGACCACGGGTACGACGCCGGCGACCACGGCACCGGCGGGTACGACTCCAACGACTACGACTCCAACGGATACGGCTCCGCCGGGAACAACACCGGCGGCGACAGGCACGCCGTCACGAGTCCCTTCCCACCCAGTGCCCTCGGAGTCGCCCGCGCCGCCCATGCCACCTCTGCCGCCGCCCGGGGCCCCGAGGGGTCCCTGGGTCTGGACACGCTGGTGCGGCTGCAGCGGCTCAGGTCCGTCCCGGACGCACCCCGTCGGCTCGCGGTGCCGGACGGCATGACCGCACCGCTCGGCTGCGACGCCGTGGCCGTGCCCGACCGCCTCGGCCCCCTGGTCGTACCCCGGCTGCCCCGGCTGGGCTGTGTGTACACCGACGGCGCCCGCTGGTGGTGGATCGTTCCGTCGGATTCCGACTACGCCCTGCCCTGGCCGTCCCCGGCCCACTACGCCCCCGGCGCCCTGGTGACCGGCAGCGCCCGGCTCATCCACCGCCCGGAGGGCACGGTCCCGTACACCCCGCCGATCCCGCTGTACCTGGCCCTGTGCCGGGTGACCGGGACGGCTCCGGACTGGTCACTGGCCTCGCCCAGGCCGTGACACGCACGGGGGTACCACGGTCCGTCAGCGCCAGCGGTCCGCTCATTCGGTCGTCTCGGTGCCCCGCACGATCACCAGGAACGTGTCCGTCGCGAGGTCCATGACGACCTCGGCGGGCAGGCCTTCGAGACGCCGTGCGTGCGCGAACTCCTCCGCGGGCCGGGATCCCCGCGGACCACCGGCGGGAAAGCGCTCGAGCACCGTTCGCCCGTTCACCATCTCGCACCTCCAGAAAGCGTCGTACCTGTAGGAGTCAACGCCCTGGGGGAGGGAAACGCCTCGCTCGGTGACGGGACTGAGACATTACCTACACTCGTTCGGCGCGGAGCGTGAGAAACCGTTCACTGTGTGGCGCCAAACGCACGTTTCGTGTCAGTAGTCGTACTCATCGTGAAGGCGCAGCCGGTCGCCGCAGGCGGGGCTGCGGCCGAGCGCGGTGAGGTCGAGCAGACCGGCGAGCGTGCCGAGCCCGTCCAGCCCGTCGTCGTACACCGAATAGGTGTGGAAGACCCGGTCGTGGTCGCGCAGGAAGCAGCTGACGCCCGGCCGGTCGACCAGGCCCCGGTCCGACTCCACCGTGGCCTCGAAGTCGAGGTTGAAGTCGGGGTTGAAGTCGAGTTCTCCGTGGGAGGCGGAGCACGACGAGGAGTACCAGGGCACCACCCAGCCCATCCGCGCCTTGAACGGCAGGATCCGGGTGTACGGCGCGCGGGAGACGGCCGCGAACGAGGTGTTCCGGGCCCGCAGGTGGGCCAGGTCGCCGACCTGGTCCAGGAGGGCCGAGCAGCACGGGCAGCCGGACTCCGACTCCGGGGCGAACACGAAGTGGTGGACGACGAGCTGGGCCCGGCCCTCGAAGAGGTCCAGCAGGGTGGCCTTGCCGTCGCCGCCCTCGAAGACGTACTCCGCGTCGACCTCGACCATGGGCAGCCGCCGCCGCGCCTCCCCGAGGACCTCGCGGGCTCGCCTGACCGCCTCTTCCTTGCGCAGCAACTCCTCGCGCGCCGTGCGCCACTGCTCGCGCGAGACGATGTCCGGAAGCGACATGAGTCCTCCTGTCCGACGGCCTGGTTCGGGGTGATGACCGTCGCCGGGGGCGGAACTCATCGGCGGACGCGAAGATTTATTGTCAGGGGGTCAGGGGGCAGGGGGTCAGTAGCTCAGTAGGTCACCGGCAGCGCCACCAGCCCCCGCGCCCGCATCGACGGCCGCCACCGCAACTCCCCCGGGCCGAGGGCGAGATCGGGGAACCGTTCGAGCAGGGCCGCGAGCGCGATCTCCGTCTCCGCGCGGGCCAGCGGGGCGCCCAGGCAGTAGTGGATGCCGTGGCCGAGGGCGAGATGACCGGAGGCGTCGCGGGAGAGGTCGAGGCGGTCGGGGTCGGGGAAACGGGCGGGGTCACGGTTCGCGGCCGACAGCGAGACCCAGACCGTCTCCCCGGCGGGGACGGTGACACCGGAGATCGTCACCTCCTCCACCGCGAAGCGCCGGATCCCGAACAGTGCCGGCCCCTCGTAGCGACTCAACTCCTCGACCGCCGACGGGAGTCGTTCCGGATCCTTGCGCAGGGCGGCGAGCTGGTCCGGATGCCGGAGCAGGGCGAGCACGGCGTTGCCGATGAGCTGGACCGTGTTCTCGTACCCGGCGAAGAGGATGAGGAACGCCAGCGACATCAGCTCGTCCTCGCTGAGCCGGTCGCCCTCGTCGCGTACGGCGATCAGGTCGGAGAGGAGGTCGTCGGCGGGCTGTTCGCGCTTGGCGGCGAGGAGGCGCGTGAAGAAGCCGAGCATCGCCACCACCGCTTCCCGTCCGGCCTCGGGGCGCGAGGGATCGGGGGCGATCAGGGCGTCGGTCCAGACCCGGAAGTCCAGCCGGTGTTCCTCCGGCACGCCGAGCAGGTCACAGATGACGGTGATCGGCAGCGGAGCGGCGTACGAGGCGATGAGGTCGGTGCTGCCGTGCGGCCCGAGCGCGTCCAGGAGGCGGTCGGCGGTACGGCGGACGGGCTCGCGGAGCTGCTGGATCCGGCGCGGTGTGAAGGCGCGGCCGACCAGGCGCCGGATCCGGGTGTGGTCCGGCGGGTCCATGTTGAGGAGGTTGGCGTCGAGGGCGGGCGGCAGCGAGAAGCCCTTGTACGTGCCGGGGGTGGCGTGCCGCTTGTCCAGCGAGAGACGGGGGTCGGCGAGCGCGGCCCGCACGTCCTCGTACCGCGTGACCAGCCAGGCGGGGGTGCCGTCGGGACCGGTGATGCGCTGCACGGGCGCGGTGTCGCGCAGGCGCCGGTAGACGTCGTAGGGCTGGTCGATGAGGCCGTGCGCGAGATCCATGACGGTCAGACTACGCGGCCTCAGGTGTCGTACTCCTGGATGCGCCGCCCGTGTCCCCGGTCGGTCAGCGTCGGCAGCCGAGCCGCCAACTCCCCTGCGTCGGACGGCACATCGACGGTGAGGAGACGCCGGTCGCGCATCAGGACCCGGCCGTCCACGACGGTCGTGCGGACGTCCGACGAGCGCGCGCTGTGCACGAGGGTGGCGGCGAGGTCGTGGACGGGCTGGGTGTGCGGGCCGGTGAGGTCGACGAGGACGATGTCGGCGCGCCGGCCGGGGGCGAGGGTGCCGACGCCGTCACCGAGGCCGACCGCCCGGGCGCTCTGCACGGTGGCGTGGTGCAGGGCCTGCCGGGATGTCAGCCAGCGAGGATCGCCTTCGGTGGACTTCTGGATCAGGGAGGTCAGCGCCATCGACTCCCAGACGTCGAGGGAGTTGTTGGAGGCGGCGCCGTCCGTGGCGAGCCCGACGGGGACGCCGGCCGCGCGCAGGGCCCGTACCGGTGTGGTGGTCGGCCAGGCGAACTTGAGGTAGCCGCGGGGCGCGGTCGCCACGGCCGTACGGCCCCCGGTGCGGGCCAGCAGCGGAAGGTCCCGCTCCAGGATGCCGGTGCCATGGGCGATGAGCAGGTCGGTGTCGAGGAGTCCGGCGCGGTCGAGGACCTCGATGGGGGTGGCGCCGTGCCGGGCGAGGCTGGCGTCGGTCTGCTCGCGGTTCTCGGCGGCGTGGATGTGGACGGGCAGGCCGTGCCGGCGGGCGAGCTCGGCGGTGGCGGCGAGGTCGGCGTCGGTGACGGTGTAGGGGGCGTGCGGGGCGAGGGCGGTGGTGATACGGCCGCCGGCGCCGCCCCGGTGCCGGAGGGCGAACTCGGCCGAGCGCTCCCGCCCTTCGGGACCCTGGCTGGAGAAGTAGGCCTCGCCGAGGTGGGCGCGCAGACCGCACTCGGCCACGACGGCGGCGACCGTGTCCATGTGGAAGTAGTGGTCGGCGAAGCAGGTCACCCCGCCCCGGATCATCTCGGCGCAGGCGAGCCGGGCACCCAACGCCACGTCGGCGGCGGTGAGGTTGGACTCGACGGGCCAGACGACGTCGTTGAACCACTCCTCGGTCGGCAGGTCCTCGGCGAGTCCGCGCAGGGCCACCATCGGGGCGTGCGTGTGGCAGTTGATCAGCCCCGGCACGGCGACCTGCCCGTGCGGCCGCGGCGGTGGTGACCGACTCGATGACCCCGTCGCGTACGACGATCGCCGCGTCCTCGCGGAACCCGATCTCTTCCTCCTCGTCATGGACGAGCACGGTGCAGCCGGTGACGACGAGGTCGGCGGGACTGGCGGGCATGGGCCCACCGTACGGCTATGCGGCGGCGGGCAGCGGCACGTCGACGCCCTGGAGCCTCGACTCGCTCAAGGCATCCCGCAGTTGCCTGACGTGCCGGGGCGTGAGCCGGCCCGTCTCGTCGAGGTGTACGGCGCAGGCCGTGGTCGTGTCGACAAGTCGCTCCAGGACGTCCGCGACGGCGTCCGTGCCCGTGGTGTGCCGGGCGAGGGCGGGCAGTTCGGCGGCGGCGAGCGCGATGGCGGTACGGGCCTCGGCGAGGGTGCGGTAGGCCTCCCGGCGCAGCGCCCACCGCTCGGCGCGGTCGCCGGACTCGCTGAGGACGTGGACGAGATAGGCCTGCGCGGCGCTCCCGGCCGTGGCGAGCCGCGCGCGTACCCCGCCGCCGCGCTCCCCCGGCATCGGCAGATGCCCGACGACCAGCACGAGCGCGCAGGCCAGCAGGGTCTCGCCGATCCGGCTGACGGAGGCCTGCGGCTCGCCGCCGGCCATGATCAGGGCGAGGACGAGGACGGTGACGACGGCCGTCAGCGCGGCGAAGTGCCGGGTGGCGACCGGCACGAGCGCCCCGCAGACCGCGACCAGCGCGATCAGCCCGGCGGGCCGGGGCAGCAGCGCGGCGAGCCCGGCGAACACCAGGGCACCCAGCACGGTCCCGGCGGCCCGGCACAGTACGCGGGAGGCGAGCGGCCCGAGGTCGGGCTTGACGAGGAAGACCGCGGTGGCGGGCAGCCAGTACCAGTGCTGGTGCTGGCCGTACCAGCGGGCGTGGTGCAGGGCCTGGGCGATGGCGGCGCTGGCTCCGAAGCAGAGGGCGACCCGCAGCCCGTATTCGCGTCCGCCGGTGCCGAGCGCGGCGCGGACGGCGTGTCGCGCGTCCCGGCGCCTGGCGGGTGGCCGCTGCCCTGCGTCCTCGGCCCGGTCGAAGGTCTCGGCGGCGCGCAGCAGGGCGTCGTCGAGGGCGCGCAGGGCGGGGGCGGACCGGTGGGGGGCGGGCAACGGGCCGGTGCCGGTGTTGCCGCGGACGGCTGCAGCGAGCCGCCGGGGTCCTGCCGCGGCCCGCGCGGAGACGGGCTCCCCCGCCCAGAACAGGGCGGTGGCGGCCTCGGCGAGCGGGAGGGCGGCCACGTACTGCGCGTGCAGCCGGCGCTCGGCGGCGGAGCCGGCATGCCGGCGCAACCTGGGTCCGGCGAGGGCGTCCTGGGCGTGGTCGAGGGCGGCGGTGAGCGCGGCCCGCCGGGCGGTGGCCCGTTCGCGGCCCACGGCGTCGAGCAGCGCCGCGATGGCGTCGTACACCTCGGCGACCGCCGCCCGCTCCCCGTCGAACCGGAAGTCGAACCGGGAGTGCCCGGCGAGCGCGCCGGGTGTGGGCAGGGCGAGCCGCAGCAGAATCAGCCAGCCGGCCCCGGCGAGGAAGGCGAGGGCCCGCTGCCAGCCGCTCTGGGCCGCGGGCATCCCGGCGCCGAGCGCGGCGCCGACGAGCAGGTGCGTTCCGGCGGCGGAGGCGACGGGCCCGACCGCGCTGATGCCACCGGCGAGCAGCCCGAGCAGGGTGAGCGCCAGGGTCAGCGGTACGGCTGCCAGCCCCTGCCCCGCGTACGTCCCGGCGAGCAGCCCGAGCGCCCCGGCCAGCGCGGGCACCCCGAGCCGCTTGACGGAGGCACGCCGGCTGCCGGGCCGGTCGTTGATACCGGCGAGCATCGCGGCGATGGCGGCGAGGACGCCGGGGGCGGTGTGTCCCGTGCCGACGCCGGCGAGCAGCAGCGGCCCGGCGGCGAGGGCGCCCCGGGTCATCGCGCTCCAGGGGACGGGTCCGCGCTGGGCGCGCAGGGCATGGGCGAGCCAGAGGGGTGCGGCGGGCCGGGACACGGGGCTCCTGTCGTACGGGGGCGGTTGTGCTGCCTTCGGACGACGGTGGCCGGGTGGGCTGTGCTTCCACGGTAGGGGGCGTTCCCGGCACGAACGGGGTGATCACGTTTCGGGCGTGTGAAAGGTGCCAGGTCGGCCGGTTTCTTTATGAACGCAATGCGCCGGCTTCTCGATGAACGATCGCGCCGACGCGTCTATGGCCGAATGCCCCGGCTCGTCGGTGCCGGCAATGCGCCGATGACGATCTCCTCGGCCTCGGTCACGGCGGCGACGAGGGCCTCCGGTTCGGCCCGTAGCCCACCCGTCACCGAGTCGATGCCCCGCAGCCCGGCCCGCTCCAGCAACCGCTTCTCGTTCGTCACCCACTCGCCGCGTGCCGCGAGCACTCCGTGCGCGGCCTGGGCGGCGGCCGTCGCGATGGAGCCGGCGGTCTCGGTGAGGCGGCCGTAGGCGGCATGGTTGACCTTCGCGTAGGCGAGGGTGGCGCGTGCGGTGCCGTGCCAGCGCTCGGCGCCGGTGACGCGCAGCCTGGCCGGGTAGCCCGCCGGGCGGGGCAGGGTGCCGCGGAGCACCTGGTTCAGGGCCAGTTCGGCCACGATCAGGTAGGTGGGGATGCCTGCGAGATGGAAGAGCAGCGGCTCCACCCGGAACCGCCCCGCCTCCGCCTCCGCCAACTCGTGTTCGACCACGTCCAGGTCCCGGTAGTGCACATCGACCCGGCGTCCGTCGATCGTCAGCCAGGCGCCGCCGTTGAAGACACCGCCGCCCCAGCCGCCGACGTCGGAGACCTCGCCCTCCCAGCCGACGGCCCGCAGGTCGTCGGGGTCGAAGCGACCGCGGTAGTAGACGGCCAGGTCCCAGTCGCTGTCGTCGCGGTGGGTGCCCTGGGCACGGGAGCCGCCGAGGGCGACCGCCCGGACGGTGGGGAGGGCGGCGAGGCGGTCGGCGGTACGGGCGAGGAAGACGGAGTCGGGCTGCTGGGGCACGGGGTCGGGGCTGGGGCCGGGCATGGAGTCGGGGTTGGGCATGGGCATGGGCTCAGCCTGCCGCAGCCGTCCCGGAGTCCGCGCCCGAAATACCCGGGAGGCTCTCCGGTTCGCGACCGTCTCGAAAGGGTGGCACGGGAGGACGGTCGGCGGGTGGAGGGTCCGTACGCCGATGCCTCCGCCGCCGGTGTCCCGGTGTCCTGAGAAAACCGGATGCGGACAGGGCCGAGGGGGGCCGATCATCGGGAGGTCGTTCCAGCCGCCACCCGGGAGTCGCGATGATCCGACGAGTGAACGCCTCCGGCCTCTTGCCGCCGCCCACCTATGCGCACGCCTCGGTGGTGGAAGCGGGCACCAGGCTCGCCTTTCTCGCGGGGGCCGTGCCGCTCGACGAGACGGGGGAACTCGTCGGTCCCGGTGACCCGGTGCGGCAGGCCGAGCAGGTGATCGCCAACCTCGTCGAGCAACTGCACGCCGTCGGAAGCGACTTGACGCATGTGGTCGCGACGGACGTGTACGTGGTGAGCAGCGAGCCCTCGGTGCTGTCGGCGGTGTGGGAGGTGGTGGAGGCCTCCGGGCTGAGCGCGGGTCCGCACTCGTCCACGCTGCTCGGGGTCGCCTGTCTCGGCTACACCGGGCAGCTGGTGGAGATCACGGCCACGGCCGTGGTGCCGGAGCAGGAGGGGGACCGGTGACGGCGCAGGTCCTGCTGCGCCGGGCCGTGGCGGCGGACGCCCGTGTCGCCGCGGATGTGTATCTGCGGTCCTTCGATGCCGCCCTGCCCTCCGTCGTCCGGCCGCGCACCGACGACGAGGTGCGGGAGTACATCCGGGATGTCGTCGTACCGTTGCGGGAGACCTGGGTGGCGGAGGCCGACGGCGCGGGGATCGTCGGGCTGATGGTGCTGGACGGGGAGTTGCTGTCCCAGTTGTACCTGGCCCCCGAGTGGCGGGGGCGTGGCATCGGCGACCGGTTCGTCGCGCTGGCCAAGGAGCGCAGGCCGGGCGGGCTGACCCTGTGGACCTTCCAGGTCAACAAGCCCGCCCACCGCTTCTACGAGCGCCACGGTTTCGCTGCGGCCGAGTCCACCGACGGCGGCGGGAACGAGGAGCGGGAGCCCGACGTACGGTACGTCTGGCGACCCTGAGCCCGGCGGATCCGGCCCACCACCGCGGCTGCGAGCCCCTCCTTCAGGATCACCGCGCCGGCCGCCCCCACCTCCTCCCCTTGGGCAGCGGCCTGTCGTAGCTGCCCGCTCGGCTGGTGGTCAGGCCCAGGGCGACCAGGGACTCGGCGAGTTTGACCGCCGCCGCCACGCCGTCGACGACGGGCAGCCCCAGCTTCTCCGCCACCGCCTGCTGCAGTCCCGTCATCCCGGCGCAGCCCAGGACCAGGACCTCGGCGCCCGCGTCCCGGGCCCGCTCGGCCGCCGTCAGGAACGCGGCCTCGGTGCGGCCGGGGTCGTCGGCGAGGTCGAGGACACCCAGGCCGGTGCCGACGACGGCGGCGCAGTTGCGGGCGACACCGGCCGTCTCCAGGCTGTCCTCGATCTGGCCGCGGGAGCGGTCGAGGGTGGTGACGACTCCGTAGCGGCGGCCGAGGAGGCAGGCGAGGTGGGCGGCGGCCTCGGTGATGTCCACGACCGGGACGTCCACCAACTCCCGTACGCCTTCCCGCCCGTGCTCGCCGAAGCCGGCCAGGACGACGGCGTCGTAGTCGGGGCCGTCGTACGTCCGCAGGGTGTCGAGGACGGCGGCGGCGGAGAGGTAACTGTCCAGCCAGCCCTCGGCGGACGCCGGGCCCCAGGCGGGGGTCAGGCCGGTCACCGTCGTGGCCGGGCCCGCGGCGGCCCGGGCGCCGCGGACGATCTCCTCGGTCATCTCCTGCGTGGTGTTGCAGTTGGTGACGACGATCCGCAACTCCGTCAGGCCTCCTTCGCCGTCGTCGCGCGCTCCCCGCGGCCCAGCAGCGCGTACAGGGCGGCGGCGAGTGCCGTACCGATGAACCAGGAGTACGGCGCGACATCGCTGAAGCTCTTCACCAGCGCCACCACGGCGGCCACGGCGGCGGAAGGCAGGAACGCCCACAGTGCCCTCGGGTTGACGCCCTTGCGGTAGTGGTACGGGGTGCCCGACCGGGCGTCGAACAGCGCGTCGACGTCGACCTTGCCGCGCTTGACCCAGTAGTAGTCGACCATGATCACACCGAACAGCGGGCCCAGGAAGGCGCCGAGGCCGCCGAGGAAGTAGTTGACGACGGTCGGGTTGGAGAAGAGGTTCCAGGGGGTGACGACCAGCGCGGCCACCGTGCTGATCATGCCGCCGACCTTGAAGGTGATCTTCTGTGGCCAGACGTTGGCGAGGTCGTACGCCGGTGAGACGAAGTTGGCGACGATGTTGACGCCCATGGTGGCGACCGCGAACGTGAACGCGGCGATGACGAGCACCCAGGTGTTGCCGACCTTGGCGACCAGCTCCGCGGGGTCGGTGATGGCCTGACCGAACGCCTTCAGCGAGCCGGCCGTGACGATCACCGACACCACGACGAAGGCGGTGGAGTTGATGGGCAGGCCCCAGAAGTTGCCGCGCCGGACGGTCCTGTAGTCGGGCGCGAAGCGGGAGAAGTCGCAGAAGTTGAGCATCAGCGTGCCGTAGGTGGCGAGGATGAGGCCGATCGCGCCGAACCACTGCCGCCACTGCTCGCCGGTGGACACCGGGTGCGGGGTGGAGGTGAGCGAGATGCTCCAGTGGGCCTTGGCGAGGACCCAGAGCGCCAGTGCGATCATCACCAGCCAGATCGCCGGGCCGCAGAAGTCCTGGAACTTCCGCACGGCCTCCATGCCCTGGCGGATGATCAGCGCCTGGAGCAGCCAGAGCGAGACGAAGGAGATCCAGCCGAGCGCGTCCAGGCCGAGGAAGGAGTGGTGGGTGAGGGACTTCAGGCCCGGCCAGGCCGCCAGCAGCATCACGTTCACCGCGACGGAGGCCAGATAGGTCTGGATGCCGTACCACATGATGGCGATCACGGCTCTGATCAGCGCGGGGATGTTGGCCCCCCAGACGCCGAAGCTGATGCGGCCGACCACGGGGAAGGGCACGCCGTGGCGCTGGCCGATCCTGCCCATCCGGTTCATGCCGGCGTAGATGAGCACGAAACCGACGAGCAGGGAGGTGAAGACCTGCCAGACGTTCATGCCGAGGACCAGCAGGCCGGCGGCGAAGGTGTAGTTGCCGAGGTTGTGGACGTCGGACATCCACATGGCGAAGAGGTCGAAGACCTTCCAGTTCCGCTGCTGGGCGGGGGCGAGGTCCTCGTTGACGAGACGGGGGTCGGGGACGCACGCGGGGGCGCCGGTGGCTTCGGCGCGGTCGGCGAGGGACACGGGGCCTCCTGGACAGGGGGACGAAGGGGCCGTACCGCAGGAACTCGGACGGACTGCAGGCGGGGAAGCCGACAGTGAGCCGCGTTTGGTATACCAAACTGCTGACATGGTGCCGTCGTCAAGCGTCCGGACCGATGTCGTTGCCGTTACGGCCCCGTAAAAGTCGCCTCGCGTCGGCGAAGATGGGCCCATGACGAAGATCGAACCCCTGGGCGCGGTGCGCGAGCGGGTCCTGGCGAGTCTGCGGGAGGACATCATCGCCGGACGCCTCGGACCCGGTGACCGGCTCGTCGAACGGGAGCTCGCCGAGCGGTTCGGCGTCTCCCGGGTGCCGGTGCGGGAGGCGATCCGCGCGCTGGTCGCCGAGGGCTTCGTCCTCTTCGAGTCGGCCCGCCGCACGGTGGTGCGCCGGCTGAACCCGACCGACGTCAGGGAACTCTTCGAGCTGCGCGAGGCGTTGGAGGTGTACGCGGCGGGACTGGCGGCGTCCCGGGTGACCCCCGAGGCCCTGGCGGAGCTGCGGGACCTGCTCGACCAGGCGGCGCGGGCGACGAAGGAGGGCGACGCCGAGGCGATCACGGACATCAACACCCGCTTCCACGACCGCATCCGCGCCCTGGCCGGCAACAGCCTGCTGATCTCGGTCATGGAGCCGGTCGACGGCCGCCTGCGCTGGCTCACCCGGCGCAACGAGGAGTGGCCCCAACTCCTCACCGAACACCGCGAGTTGTACGAGGCGATCGCCTCCGGAGACCCCGACCGCGCCCGCGCCCACGCGCTCGACCACGTCCGCGCCAACTACCGATCGACGGTACGGCACCTGTTCGGAACCGGTCCCGCCGACGCCGGCTGAGGGACCACTGCGGGCGGCCGGCGGCCGGTTACCGCAGTCCGGCCGACTTCGCAGCCGTGCGCAGCACCTCCCGGAGCATCTCCGCGGTGAGCCGGCCGGTGAAGGTGTTGCGCTGGCTGACGTGGAAGCAGCCGAAGAGGTCGAGGCCGTCGAGCGCGACCCTGGTGCCGTGGGCGAAGGCCGGGCGGGGCCGGGGCACGGTCCAGCCCGCCTCGCTGAACGCGGGCAGCGCGGCCTGCCAGCCGAAGGCACCGAGTACGACCGCGGCCCTGAGCGTCGGGCGCAGCAGCCTCAGCTCCTGGACCAGCCAGGGGCGGCAGGTGTCCCGCTCGCCGGGGGTCGGCTTGTTGGCGGGCGGGGCGCAGTGCACGGGCGCGGTCACACGGACGCCGTACAGCTCCAGCCCGTCGTCGGCGCTGACGGACGTGGGCTGCGAGGCGAGCCCCTCGTCGTACAGCGCCTGGTAGAGCACGTCTCCGGAGCGGTCGCCGGTGAACATCCGGCCGGTGCGGTTGCCGCCGTGCGCGGCCGGGGCCAGCCCGATGATCACCAGCCGTGCGTCGGCGGGGCCGAAGCCGGGTACCGGCCGCCCCCAGTACGTCCAGTCGGCGAACGCGGCGCGTTTGGTACGGGCCACCTCCTCGCGCCATTCGACCAGCCGAGGACAGGCCCGGCAGTCCGCGACCCGCCGGTCGAGCCGGTCGAGAGCGCTGCTGTCGTCCATACGGCCACGGTATGCCCCTCCACCGGCTCTCGTGGGCGCCGGGTGCAGGGGCCCTGAACCCCGGGCAGGTACGGACGGGAACGCCGGCAGCGGCCCCACGAACCGCGGCGGCCACCGTGATCTGCACCCGCACCCCGGACACCCGGCACGCCACCAGCCCGGGAAAATCACCTCCGGCTCACCCGGACCGGGGAGTTAAGGTCGGATGCATGGCTTCCGAGGATGCGGACGAGAACGTGAACCGTGGGACCGGCGGACCGGACTCGCCCGGCCCCGCCCCGGACTCGCCGGACTCGCCGGACGCCCACAGCTCCGGTGCCTCCGCCGAGCAGCCCGCCGATCCGAAGATCGCCGCCGCGGTGGCCGCCGCCGAGGCCGCGGGGCCTGCCAAGGGTGAGACCGTCCGGATCGACAGCTGGATCTGGGCCGTGCGTCTGATCAAGACGCGTTCCCTGGGCGCCACCGCCTGCCGGGGCGGTCACGTCCACGTGAACGGCGAGCGGGTGAAGCCCGCCTACTCCGTGCGCGTCGGCGACGAGGTGCGCCTGCGGCACGAGGGCCGGGAACGGGTCGTGATCGTCAAGCGTCTGATCCGCAAGCGGGTCGGCGCCCCCGTGGCCGCCCAGTGCTACATCGACAACTCCCCTCCGCCTCCACCTCGTGAGGCCGTCGCCCCCGTCGGCCTCCGTGACCGCGGCACCGGCCGCCCCACCAAGCGCGACCGCCGCGAATTGGAGCGCCTCCGGGGCCTCGCAGGGCCGGACCTGCCGAGCGGCTTCGGCGGCGCCGCAGGCCCCAACGGCTTCGCCGGACTCGGCGGACCCGGTGGATCCGGGGAACGGGATGGTTCCGGGGCCCGGAGCAGGTCCGGCGGCCGGGACGGGTCCGGCAAGCGCGGTGGTGCCGGGTCCGGCGGCACCGGTGGCCGCCCCCGGGGACGGTGATCCGAAGGCACCGGCCGCGCGCACAACTGGCAGGGCGCGCTACCCCACCCACGGACCGGCACAGACAGGCACAGCACCACCCCCTGACCGGAACAGACCGGAACAGCACCACCCTCGAATCGGTACAGGCCGGCACTGTGCCATCCCCAGACCGGTACAGGCCGGCGGCACCACCACCCCCACACCGGCCCAGCGCTGCTCCTCCCGCCAGCACAGGGCCGGCCCAGCGCCACCCCTGCCGGAGCAGGCACGCTCGCCCCCGGCACACACCGATGCCGTCGGCCGGGCCCCCGCGCCCGGCCGACGGCATCGGCGCCGCGCACGTGCACGCCGTGCACGCCGCGCCGAAGCGTCACCGCCGCCGCACCAGCCTCAGCAGCTCCCGGTTGTGCCCGCGCCGCGCCCAGGCGATCAGGGCGAGCGGCACGATCAGGATCAGCGGGGTCGCCGCGTTCTGGCCGTCGAAGGCCGTGAGCTGCACGATGAACGCACCCACCATCAGCGCGCTCAGCGCGATCGCCGCCAGGGACTGCAGCAGGGGGATCAACAGCGCTACGGCTCCGGCGAGTTCGAGCGCGCCGATGGTGTACATGGCCCCGCTGCCCCAGCCGATCTTGTCGAAGGCCTCGACGGCCGAGGGGTGCGCGATGAGCTTGGGCAGCGCGCTCGCGATGCCGTAGAACAGTGCGAGCAGCACCTGCACGGTCCGCAGCGCGACCCGGGCCGCGCGCCTCCGGCCACTGAGGGAGCCGGCGGAGGCGCCGGAAGCGGTGCGGGCCACGGGAGCGGTCGTCTCGGACATGAGGATCTCCTGGGGAAGCGGTGCCGATTGCTTTCACCGAGGTAGACCCGGCACCGTCCGGAAACTCATCGCTCCCCGGCCGCCCTGTGCGACCGAGTGCCCTCTATGCCTTCGGCACCGCCCGTACCCATGTCCGGTCCGGTGTCAGATACGCGTCCACCTCCAGCCCCGCTTCCTGAAGTGCCGATTCGAACTGCTCCTTGGTCAGCGGCCGGGCCAGGAACGTCTGGGTCCAGCGCGCGTCCGGGAAGTCGTACTCGACGCGGACCGAGTTCGCTCCGTTGCCGACCGGCTCCGCGGAGACGACCCGTACCGTGAAACCGCTCGGGTCGACCCGCTCCCTGGGCACGTTCGTGTGGTAGTCCTCGCCCTCCCGCTGGATGAGCACACAGCCGTCCTTCGCCACGTGCCGGGCGCAGGTGCGCAGCAGGCCCCTGCGCACCTCCTCGTCGCCGGCGTGCACGAGGAACGACGCGAGCATCACCACGTCGAACTCCTCGCCGTCCAGGTCAAGTTGCTCGATGGAGCCGCATATCGTGCGTGCCCCGCGGACCCGGCTCAGCATGTCGGCGGACTCGTCCACCGCCGTGACCGTGAAGCCGCGCTCGAGCAGGGGATGGGTCATCCGGCCCACTCCGCTGCCCAGCTCCAGGATGTGAGCCCCGGCCGGTACCGCCGCGGCGATGATGTCCGGCTCGTCGCCGACCGGCAGCCGCTCGTACAGCTCGACCGCGCAGCCGTCCGGGGTGATCGCGCCGGGTCCTGTGCCCTCGTGTCCCTCACGCATTTCGACCGTCATGCCCGAACAACGGCCGGTCTCCGTACGCCCGTTCCCCTTCCGTCGAGGTTCACTCGTTCGTGTCATCCAGACGGTTCGGCCGGGAACGGAAACCAGCCGCGCCCGATGTACCAGTGGCCGCCCGCCCGCAGATGGTCCCCCACGGCCCGCTCCACGGACGTGCGGGCGGGCAGCTCCGCGACCGGCAGGTCGGGGTCGCCGAAGACGAACTGGACGGGTTCGGTGTCGGCCGGCTCGGCGTCCTCACGGACGGTGCGGAACCGGTCCTGGAAGCGGACGATGTTGGAGTCGGCCGGCAGGTACCGCTTCAACTGCGGGTCGAGCAGCCAGGAGTGGCACAGTGCGGCCACCGGCCGCTCCTCGGGAAAGTGCACGGCGAAGAACTCGCGGGCCCAGGTCAGGGAGCGGTCACAGGCGGACGGGGTCAGCGGACCGTGGAAGTCGGGTATGTGCAGGTTCAGGCAGGCGGTGCCGGGGATCGCGGCCAGCCCGGCCGCCGCGAGCACGGGAGCCGTGCGCTGCCCGAGCCGCGCCCGCTCGAACTGCAGCCGGCCCAGCTGGTACAGCTCGCCGCGGAAGTGCCGGACGAGCCAGCGCCGCGACAGGACACCGGTCGTGCCGTGCCGTCTGCGGTGCGCGGCCATCTGACGGCCCAGGTCGGCCAGGGTGCGCCGGGAGACCTCGGGCGGAATGCCGCGTTCCCGGTGCCGGGCGAGGGTGTGCGGGGCCGCGGCGACGAAGACGTACACGGCGAAGAGGCCGGTCAGCTCGGCCGGAACCGCGCCGAGGAGTGCGGCGAGCCCGGGGGTGCGGCCGGTCTCCTCCGGTTCGCGGAACAGCTCCTCGACGCACTCCTCCAGGAGCCTCCGTGCTCCCGGGTCACCGGTCACCCGGCGCCGTCCGGCCACCACATCGTTGATGTCCTCGTGCGGCACGGCCAGGTCGAGCAGCAATTCCGGCAGGGCGTCGGCGTCCGGAAGCAAGGGATCCCCCTTCGGCGAGCGACGGGACGAACGACGGACGAGCGCCGTTGATGAACGTCGTCCACGAAGAGTACGTTGCCCTCAGGAGTGGTGGTCCGATGCGTACGGGCAGTGAACCGGCGACCGCGCGCAGTGCTCTGCGGGCGCGGTTCTGGCTGTGCGTGTGGGGACTGGTCTGGGCGGTCTTCGGCACGACGGCGTTCGCGCTCGTCGGGCGCCCCGGTTGGGCGGCGGCCTGTGGGGTGCTGTGGCTGGTGGTCACCGCGGACATGATCATGGTGCTCAGACACATCCGGCAGGGTCCGCACTATCAGCCGGGCCGTGACGTGCCGCCGTACCGGCCGCCGGACGGCGGACCGCCCTACCCGGGTCCGTCGAGGCACCGGCATCCGTGACCGGCACACCGGATCCGTCACCGGCGACCGGCAGCCCATGAGGCACTCCCCCGCATCCTGGGGCGCTCCCCCGCCGCGGGCCGCTCAGTCGTCGAAGCGTGCCGCCCTCACGTACTGCGGGTTCGGGTCCAGCGCGGCCGCGAGGCGGAAATGGCGCATGGCCTGGTCGGGGCGGCCCTGGCGTTCAAAGGTGCGGGCCAGTGCGAAGTGCGCGAACGCGTTGTCCGGCTCGCGCTCCAGCACGATCGTGAACTCCAGCTCGGCGGGCCGCAGTTGCGCCGCGGCGAAGAACGCACGCGCGCGCAGCAGCCGGGCCGCGGTGTTCTCCGGGTGCGCGGCGATGACCGGGTCGAGCAGCTTCACCGCACCCCGCGGGTCCCGTGAGTTGAGCAGCTGCTCGGCTGCACGGAAGTCGATGACATGCGTTTCCGGAGTACGTCCGGTGGAACCGCTGGTCTCGGGCACGGCAGAGTCCTTCCCTCACTCCGCCGATTCAACGCGCGAGGAGGGGGCCGCTATTCCTGCGCTACTGCGCGATGCCCGCACGCGCCCGTCGTACGAGCTCCTCCCACACCTCGCCGACACGCTTGTGCAGAGCGTCCAGCGGTACGTCGTTGTCGATCACGATGTCCGCGATCCGTCTGCGCTGCTCGCGGGTCGCCTGGGCGGCCATACGCGCGCGTGCGTCCTCCTCGGTCATGCCGCGCAGCCGGACCAGCCGGTCGAGCTGGGTCTCGGGGGTCGCGTCCACGACGACCACGAGGTCGTACAGCGGCGCCAGGGCGTTCTCGGTGAGGAGGGGCACGTCGTGGATCACCACGGCGTCGGCGGCCGCGGCCTCCTCCAGCTCGCGGGAGCGGGCACCCACCAGCGGGTGCACGATCGAGTTGAGGACGGCGAGCTTCTCGGGGTCGGCGAAGACGATCGAGCCGAGCTTGGGCCGGTCCAGGCTGCCGTCAGCGGTGAGGACGTCCTCGCCGAAGGCCTCGACCACGGCGGCGAGGCCCGGGGTGCCCGGCGCCACGACCTCACGCGCGATGCGGTCCGCGTCGATCAGCACGGCCCCGTGCTCCACGAGCAGCCGCGACACCTCGCTCTTGCCGGCGCCGATCCCGCCGGTCAGGCCCACCTTCAGCATGAGCGTCAGCTTAGGCCCTGCCGCTGACAGCGGGACCGGCGGAGGTCAGCTCTCGCCCTCGCGCTCCGCGAGGAACCGCTCGAACTCGCGGCCGATCTCGTCGGCCGACGGGATGTCCACGGGCTCGGCCAGCATGTTGCCCCGGGTCTCGGCGCCCGCGGCGGCGTCGTACTGGTGCTCCAGGCCCTGGACGAGCGCGGTGAGTTCCTCGTCGCCCTCCTGGATCTGCCGGTCGATCTCCGTCTGGGTGCGGTACGCGTCCGTACGAAGCGAGTGCGCGACGCCCGGCAGGACCAGCCCGGTGGCGGCCGTGATGGCCTCCAGGACGGTCAGGGCGGCGTCCGGGTACGGCGAACGGGCGATGTAGTGCGGGACGTGCGCGGCGACGCCCAGGACGTCGTGCCCGGCCTCCATCAGGCGGTACTCCACGAGCGACTCGGCGCTGCCGGGCACCTGGGCCTCCTCGAAGGGGCTGCGGTGACCGGGGACGAGGTCGGTGCGGTTGCCGTGCGGGGTGAGACCCACAGGGCGGGTGTGCGGGACGCCCATGGGGATGCCGTGGAAGTTCACGGAGAGGCGGACGCCGAGCCGCTCCACGATCTGCCGCACGGCCGCCGCGAACCGCTCCCACTCCACGTCCGGCTCGGGCCCGGACAGCAGCAGGAAGGGGGCGCCCGTGGTGTCCTGGACGAGGCGGACCTCGATGGCCGGGACCTCGTAGTCGGTCCAGCGGTCCCGCTTGAAGGTCAGCAGGGGCCGGCGGGCCCGGTAGTCCACGAGCCGGTCGTGGTCGAACCGGGCGACGAGCTGGTGGGGCAGTGAGTCGAGCAGCCCGTCGACGATCTGGTCCCCGGTCTCACCCGCGTCGATGTATCCGTCGAAGTGGTAGAGCATGACAAGGCCGGCCGACTCCTGGGCGAGCGCCATGTCGACAACGGCGAGGCCCTTCGGCTCCCATGCGTACAAACCCTGCGGATCAAGCACTGTGACCGCTCCTCCTCGTGTTCGTCGTCGTCAACACGCCCTGGAGCGGCGGCATTCCCCCGACACGCCGGACAACCGGCCCCCTGAACACGCCCGAGGGGCCGCACCTCGAAAGGTACGGCCCCTCAGAACCAGCTATCGGCTGAGCCTGGCGGCAGCGATCAGCTCTGGCCGCCGGCCAGCTTCTCGCGCAGCGCGGCCAGCGCCTCGTCCGAGGCCAGCGCACCGGAGGTGTCCGCACCCTCGGAGGAGTACGAACCGCCGGTCGCGGCCGGGGCCGCAGCCTCGCCGCCACCCTCGGCGGCAGCAGCCGCGTCGGCCTCGCGGGACTTGATGACCTGCTGCTGGTGCTGCTCGAAGCGGGCCTGCGCCTCGGCGTACTGGCGCTCCCACTCCTCGCGCTGCTTCTCGTAGCCCGGCAGCCAGTCGTTGGTCTCCGGGTCGAAGCCCTCGGGGTAGATGTAGTTGCCCTGGTCGTCGTAGGACGCGGCCATGCCGTACAGGGTCGGGTCGAACTCGACCTCCTCCGGGTGGGCACCGAAGGACTCGTTGGCCTGCTTCAGCGAGAGGCTGATGCGGCGGCGCTCGAGGTCGATGTCGATGACCTTGACGAAGATCTCGTCGTTGACCTGGACGACCTGCTCCGGGATCTCCACGTGGCGCTCGGCCAGCTCGGAGATGTGGACCAGACCCTCGATGCCCTCGTCCACACGGACGAACGCACCGAACGGAACCAGCTTCGTGACCTTACCGGGCACGACCTGGCCGATCTGGTGGGTGCGGGCGAACTGCTGCCACGGGTCTTCCTGGGTCGCCTTCAGCGACAGGGAGACGCGCTCGCGGTCCATGTCGACGTCGAGAACCTCGACGGTGACCTCCTGGCCGACCTCGACGACCTCGGACGGGTGGTCGATGTGCTTCCAGGACAGCTCGGAGACGTGGACCAGACCGTCGACGCCACCCAGGTCCACGAAGGCACCGAAGTTGACGATCGAGGAGACGACACCGGAGCGGACCTGACCCTTCTGCAGGGTCGTGAGGAACGTCTGGCGGACCTCGGACTGGGTCTGCTCGAGCCAGGCACGGCGGGACAGGACCACGTTGTTGCGGTTCTTGTCCAGCTCGATGATCTTGGCTTCGAGCTCCTTGCCGACGTACGGCTGGAGGTCGCGGACGCGGCGCATCTCGACCAGGGAGGCCGGGAGGAAGCCACGGAGGCCGATGTCGAGGATGAGACCACCCTTGACGACCTCGATGACGGTACCGGTGACGATGCCGTCCTCTTCCTTGATCTTCTCGATGGTGCCCCAGGCACGCTCGTACTGGGCGCGCTTCTTCGAGAGGATCAGGCGGCCTTCCTTGTCCTCCTTCTGGAGGACCAGGGCCTCGATCTCGTCGCCGACGGCCACGACCTCGTTCGGGTCGACGTCGTGCTTGATCGAGAGCTCGCGGCTCGGGATGACACCTTCGGTCTTGTAACCGATGTCGAGCAGGACCTCGTCCCGGTCGACCTTCACGATGACGCCGTCGACGATGTCGCCGTCGTTGAAGTACTTGATCGTCTCGTCGATCGCTGCGAGGAAGGCTTCCTCGTTACCGATGTCGTTGACCGCTACCTGCGGGGTGGTGGCGGTGGTCTCGGTGCTGCTCGTCATGTGGGAAAGGGCTCCGGTACGGACATTGAAGTCGTAGGTACTGCTTACGCCGGGAGCCCGTTTCGCTCTGCAGAAGCCGGACAGCCAAGGAAGCGCCACCTTCTGGACACCGGGTGTCCGATGGCGCCTCGACAACCGAGGGGACATACAACAGATGCGAGCGCAGCCTGCTACGTCTGAGGTGCGCAGGCCCGCAGCGCAACTTGTAGCATACGGGGGCAGCCGGACATGGTCAATGCGCGAAGGCGCACACCGGGGGCGGATCGCCGCATAACCGGCAGAAGAAACGTCCCTTGAGGCCAGACAGGCCTCCGGGACCGCCTCCGTGACGGACCCCTTGCGGGTTGGACGGAAGAGTACGACGAGGGAGCCGATCATCCAAGAGCCGGAAGCGTACGAGGCCGAAGGATCCGAGACATTCGAACCGGAGGCGACACGCCGTGACGCCAGCGTCGCGGAGAGCGCACGGGCCAACCGGGGCTGGTGGGACCGCAACGCGGACGAGTACCAGGTCGAGCACGGCACGTTCCTCGGCGACGACCGCTTCGTGTGGGGTCCGGAGGGCCTGGACGAGGTGGAGGCCGAGCTGCTCGGCCCGCCGCAGGAGCTGAAGGGCAAGGAGGTCCTGGAGATCGGCGCGGGCGCGGCCCAGTGCGCCCGGTGGCTGGCCGCCCAGGGGGCCCGCCCGGTGGCGCTGGACCTCTCGCACCGCCAGCTCCAGCACGCCCTGCGGATCGGTGGATCGTTTCCGCTGGTCTGCGCGGACGCCGGCGCGCTGCCCTTCGCGGACGGCTCCTTCGACCTGGCCTGCTCGGCGTACGGGGCGCTGCCCTTCGTCGCCGACCCGCGGCTGGTGCTGCGCGAGGTGCGCCGGGTGCTGCGGCCGGGCGGCCGGTTCGTCTTCTCGGTGACGCATCCGATCCGCTGGGCGTTCCCGGACGAGCCGGGCCCCGAAGGGCTGTCGGTGTCGAACTCCTACTTCGACCGCACGCCTTACGTGGAGCAGGACGAGGAGGGCCGCGCGGTCTACGTCGAGCACCACAGGACCGTCGGCGACCGGGTCCGGGACATCGTGGCGTCCGGTTTCCGCCTGGTGGACCTGGTGGAGCCGGAATGGCCGGCCTGGAACACCTCGGAGTGGGGCGGCTGGTCCCCGCTGCGGGGCAGCCTGATCCCGGGGACGGCGATCTTCGTGTGCGAGCGGGACTGAGCCCGGCCGGTCATCGGGGCACGCGCGCGTGGGGAGTCGTAGGGAGTTCTGATCGCGGGCACGCGCGCGTGGAGACCGTTTTCGCCGTCGTACGACACTAGGGGCGTGATCCGTTACGACGCCCTGGACGCGCTTCCCGTGCGCTCCGCCCTGCCCGCGCTGACCGAGGCCCTGGAGGACGGCGGCACCGCCGTCCTCGTGGCGCCGCCCGGCACCGGCAAGACGACGCTGGTGCCGCTCGTGCTGGCGGGGCTGGTCGGGGGCGGCCCCGAGCGGCGGGTCGTGGTGGCCGAGCCGCGCCGGATCGCGGCGCGCGCTGCGGCCCGGCGCATGGCGTGGCTGCTGGGCGAGAGGCCCGGTGGGAGCGTCGGCTTCACGGTGCGCGGCGAACGGGCCGTGGGACGGCACACGCGTGTGGAGGTCGTGACGACCGGCGTGCTGCTGCAGCGGCTGCAACGGGACCAGGAGCTGCCGGGCGTCGACGTCGTCGTCCTCGACGAGTGCCACGAGCGGCATCTGGATGCCGACACGACGGCGGCGTTCCTGTGGGACGTACGGCAGGCGCTGCGGCCGGAGCTGCGGCTGGTGGCCGCGTCGGCGACGACGGACGCCGAGGGCTGGGCACGGCTCCTGGGCGGGGCTGAGGTGGTCGAGGCGGAGGGTGTCGCGCATCCGGTGGAGGTCGTGTGGGCGCCACCGGCGCGTCCGGTACGGCCGCCGCACGGGATGCGGGTCGATCCGGCGCTGCTGGCGCATGTGGCGTCGGTGGTGCGGCGGGCGCTGGCCGAGCGGGACGGGGACGTGCTGTGCTTCCTGCCCGGTGTGGGCGAGATCGCGCGCGTGGCGGGGCAGCTCGGGGAGCTGGGGTCGGTGGACGTGCTCCAGGTGCACGGGCGGGCGCCGGCCGCCGTGCAGGACGCGGTGCTGGCGCCGGGGGTCCGGCGCCGGGTCGTGCTGGCGACCTCGGTGGCGGAGTCCTCGCTGACGGTGCCCGGGGTGCGCGTGGTGGTCGACTCGGGGCTGGCGCGGGAGCCGCGGGTGGATCACGCGCGTGGACTGAGCGGGCTGACGACGGTACGGGCGTCGCGGGCGGCCGGGCGGCAGCGGGCGGGGCGGGCCGGGCGGGAGGCGCCGGGGGCGGTGTACCGGTGCTGGTCCGCCGCCGAGGACGGGCGGCTGCCGGCGTTTCCTGCGCCGGAGATCAAGGTGGCCGATCTGACCGCGTTCGCCCTGCAGGCGGCTTGCTGGGGCGATCCGGACGCCTCCGGGCTGGCGTTGCTCGACCCTCCGCCGGGTGGGGCGATGCTCGCCGCGCGCTCGGCGTTGACAGCGGTGGGGGCGGTGGACTCCGTCGGTCGGGCGACTTCCGTGGGTGTGCGGTTGGCTCGGCTGGGGGTGCACCCTCGGCTGGGGCGGGCGTTGCTGGATACGGCCGGTGAGGGTGCGGAGGTTGTCGCCCTGCTCTCCGAAGAGGTGCCGCGGGATCACGGGGACGATCTTGCTGCTGCTGTGCGGCGGGTCCGGCGTGGGGGTGACGCCTACGCTGCGCGGTGGGCCGCGGAGGTGCGGCGGCTGCGGGCCGTCTCGGAGGAGTTTTCCCACCCGCCTGCCCAGGGCCGTCGGCCGGAAGGCACCGCCGAGAGGCGCCACCGTCGGGCGCAGGTGGGGCGCGCCGTGGGAGGCACGGGCTCTTCGGGCGTCGCGTCCCCGGTCGGGGCGGGTGCGGCCGGGGAGGACGCGCTTGCCGGGCTTGTCGCCGCGCTCGCCTTTCCGGAGCGGGTCGCCAAGCTGGACGGTGGGTCTTATCTCATGGCCTCCGGGACTCGGGCCGAGCTCGGGGAAGGGTCGGCGTTGCGGGGAGCGCCCTGGATCGTCGTCGCCGTTGCCGATCGGCCCACCGGTAAGGGGCACGCGCGCGTGCTGCTCGGAGCCGCCGTGGAGGAGGGCGTGGCGCTCGCCGCCGCCGAGCCCCTGTCCGGCGAGCGGGACGAGGTGCACTGGGCCGGCGGGGACGTCGTGGCCCGGCATGTCGAGCGGCTGGGCGCCATCGAGCTGGGCGTACGGCCGCTGAAGGACGCCGAGCCGGCGCTCGTACGCGCCGCCCTGCTCGAAGGGCTACGGCAGGAGGGGCTCGGGTTGTTGCGCTGGTCGCCGGAGGCGCAGGCGCTGCGGCAGCGGCTGGCGTTCCTCCGTGCCCGCCTCGGCGAGCCGTGGCCGGAGGTGTCCGACGACGCGTTGCACGCGCGCGTGGACGACTGGCTGGAGCCGGAGCTGAGCCGGGCCCGGCGACGGGCCGATCTCGGCCGGATCGACGCCGGGCAGGCGCTGCTGCGGCTGCTGCCGTGGGCGAGCGGGGAGGCCGGACGGCTCGACGAGCTCGCGCCCGAGCGGATCGCCGTGCCCAGTGGGTCCAGAATCCGGATCGACTATCGGGATCCGGAACGGCCTGTGCTCGCGGTGAAGCTGCAGGAGATGTTCGGGCTGCGCGAGACGCCGGCCGTCGCGGGGGTGCCGCTGCTCGTGCACCTGCTCTCCCCCGCCGGACGGCCCGCCGCCGTCACGGCCGACCTCGCCTCCTTCTGGAAGGACGGCTACCAGGGCGTACGGGCCGAGCTGCGCGGGCGGTATCCCAGGCATCCGTGGCCCGAGGACCCGGCGACCGCCGAGCCCACCCGGCACACCAACGCGCGGCTCAGGCGCTGATGGGTTCGGGTTCGGCCGGCTGTGCGGGCGCCGGGTCCCGGGGGCGGCGGGCGCGGGCCTCCAGGCAGAGGGAGAGGGCCAGGAGCAGGACTCCCGCGGTCAGGGAGCCCCAGGGGACGTACGAGGTGAGCATCAGGACCAGGGTGCGGTTGTGCTTGACCAGGGCGACCGTGTGCTCGATGTAGTCCTCGCGCATCTTCACGTCCCCGGCGAACGCGGTGACCCTGTCCCGGCCGCCGAGCAGGGTGCCGCCGCGCAGTTCCTCCTTGTGGAGTTCCTCGCCGTAGACGGGCGCGCCGGTGACGGGTTCGACCCAGAACCTGCGGACCGTGCTGTACCAGCGGGTGGTTCCGGTCTTGGCGACCGATTCCGGGGTGATGCCCTGGACGGGCATGGTCTTCGGCATGGGGACCTTGGTCCAGGGGATGGTCTGTTCGAAGTAGTAGACCTTCAGGCCGCGGAAGGTCTGCGTGCCCTTGTAGTGGATGGGGCTGGTGGTGCGGGTCTGCGCGTCGAAGTACTCGTAGTCGCGCTTCTGCGTCAGAAAGGGCCACTTGAACTCGATGCCCTGGCGCGTGACGGGATCGCCGTCGACCATCTCGCCGGTGGCGTGCACGGGGTCCTGGCTGTGGGCGTCGAAGATGTAGCGCTCGGGGACCTTGGAGACCATCCTGCCGTCGGGGCCCTGGACGTAGGAGAGGCTGTCCCAGACCACGACCGGTCGGCCCGCCGTCTCCTCGATCCTCTTCGCGGCCGCCACGTCGCCCTTGAGGGTCTGCACGATGGTGACCTTGGAGACCTTCCTGGCGCGCATGGTGCCGTAGTCGAGGAGGGTGGCGCCCCTGGCCTCCAGGACCATGTCCTGGTACTGGTTCGCGGGGATCCGCGCCAGGCGCGGGAAGGCGTACCAGCGCAGCAGCGGGGCGAGCGCCGCGCAGAAGACGGCGCAGGCGAGCAGGACCAGGCTTGCCTTGCGGCGCATGGAAGGCCTCCCTCCCGGACGGGCGCGGCTAGGGGTGCGAGGGCACGGTCGTCAGCAGCGGCTCGGGGGACGTCCGGCCCGTCGGCGCACCCATGGCGGTCATCGCCAGGACCAGGGCGAACGCTAGGGCGAGACCGGTCGCGGCGGCGATCAGGGCGCGCATACGGGCCTCCCGGCGGACGGTCGTGTCCTGACGGCTCCTGATGGAGCGTCAGGTTGGGCACCGTAGCAACGGCGGGATGAGATGAGAACAGCGGTGCACGCACGAACCAGGGCGCCCTCCCCGCCGGTGCGGAGAGGGCGCCCTGCCGGTTCGGGTGTCAGGAGGCTGACGGGCTCGGGGACGGGGACGGGCTCGCCGAGGAGTCGGCGGTGACCTTCAGCTCGACGGTGAGCGTCGCGCCGCCGGTGGTGGTGATGCGGAGCAGGAAGGTACCGGTGGTGTCGTCCGCGTAGAGCTTCGGCAGGGTCAGCAGGCCCTTGGCGTCCGTCTGGAGGCCGGTGAGGGTGCGTACGGGCTTGCCGTCGGCGTCCTTGAAGTAGGGCCCCTTGTCGTTCTCGGTGGCGTCGGTGTCGGACTTGACCAGGGTGGCGGTGGCCGCGACCCGGTCCGCGACGGCACCCTTGTACGTCGCCTTCACCTGGACCTGATCGGTGAACTCGCCGCCCGGGGTGCAGGTCAACGGGGTGTCGCTGGTGCGCGCCAGGGTGTCGGCGGCGCGCTCGGTGACGGTGGCCGGGTAGGCGAGGCCCGTGACCGTGCGGCCCAGGACGGTGGCCATGACCTTGAAGTCGCCGGTCTTCTCGCCCGCCTGGAGCGCCGGTGCGAGGGCAACGCCCTTGGCGTCGGTGGCAACCGTGGCCACGGTCTCGCCGCCGGCGAAGGTGGCGTCGGTGTCCCCGGTGATGGTGAACCGGATCCTGACCTTGGCGACGGCCTTGCCGGCCTTGGTCTCGGCGCGGGTGCCGATCTGTCCGGCGAAGGCGTGCCCGGCCATCGCGGTGAGCTTGGCCGTGCCCGCGTCCGCCAGGTGGTCCACGGTGTCGGTGGGGGTCGGCGAGGGCGTCGGCGGGGCGGGCGGCTTCGGCGGGGTCGGGCTGGGGCTGCCGTTGCCGCCGGGCGTGCTGGGCTTGGGATCCGGCTTCGGGCTGGGCTTGGTCCTCGACGGCTTCGAGTGCTTCTGGGACTTGGCGCGCGGGGTGCCGTCGTCGCTGCGGTGGGTGGGCACACTGCCGGTGCCGTCGGGCACGGAGTGGGTGCCCTTGCGGTAGTACTCCAGCCACGACAGGACGGTGTTCAGGTAGTCCTGCGAGTTGTTGTAGCTGAGGATCGCGCTGTGCAGGTCGTCCTCGCGCGAGAGGTCCCAGCCGTTGCGGCACAGGTAGTGGCCGGCGGCGAGGGCGGCGTCGTAGACGTTGTTCGGGTCCTTCTTGCCGTCGCCGTTGCCGTCGCGGCCGGCCCAGGCCCAGGTCGACGGGATGAACTGCATGGGGCCGACGGCCTGGTCGTACTCGGCGTTGCCGTCGTAGACGCCGTGGTCGGTGTCCTTGATGAGCGCGAAGCCGTTGCCGTCGAGGGCCGGCCCCAGGATCCGGCCGATCGTGGTGCCGTTCGCGTCGACCCGGCCGCCCTCGGCCTGGCCCGACTCGACCTTGCCGATCGCGGCGAGCAGCTGCCAGGGCAGATTGCAGCCGGGCTTGGCCGAACGCAGTTCGGCCTCGGCCTTCTTGTAGGCGTCGAGGACCGTCGCCGGGATGCCGGCCTCGGCGTCGCCCTGGGCGACGGGGGTGCCGGTGGCGCTCGGCGAAGGGCTGGGGTTGGGGCTGTTCAGGGGCGGCAGGTCCGTGTAGTACGGCGAGTTGCCGGTGGCGTTGCCGTCGGAGGTCGCGTCGGGTACGGGGGCGGAGGCGCCGGCCGTCGTCCGCCTGCCGTGGTCCTCGCCGGGCAGTCCCGGAGCCTGGGACGCGGACAGAGCCGCGACCGCCGCCGCGGCCACGGCCGTGGTCGCGGCCCCCTTGCGCAGCCGCCTTCCGAAATGCGCCGCCATCGAGTGAACCCCTCCTGTGGACTTGGTGCGTCCGTCTCCGCCTGTCTGCCTCGCACTGGTGTGACGGTGGACCCGGTGTTCTGGTTGCCTCTGTGGCGACCTTCCCTCGGTGCGACGCGTGTTCGATCGGACGGCCGGGAGGGCACGCCGCAGGCGACCCTACGGCAACTTGCTGTGTGCCGGGACCCGTTCAGATCCGTTTTCACCGGTTGGCCGACTTTTGTTGTCCCGTACGGCCCGGCACGGGCGCCCTCGGGCCGAACGGACCTGGTCACCGGATACTGGAGGGACGTGTTCACCGGCCCGACGGCACGGCCGACGACCGTTCCCGGGGGCTCTGTTGCCGTTCACGCTCAGCCACGCGGCGGCCGTCCTGCCCGCCATCCGCCGGGACGGCACCGGCCGCGGACCACTGGTGCCGGCGGTACTCGTCGCGGGGTCCTTCGCTCCCGATATGCCCTTCTATGCGGCGAGTGTCCTGCCGGGTGGTAGGGAATTCGGCGCGGTCACGCACGCGTTCGCCGGAGTCCTCACCGTCGACGTGCTCATCTCCTGGGCGCTGGTGGGACTGTGGCTGCTCGTCCGCGAACCGTTGCCGGCGCTGTTGCCCCGGGCCGGCAGGGGCGGCCGGCCGCGCTGCTGGGCTGCGGTGCACCACGCGCGCGTGCACGCGTCGTGACGGTGACGGTGGTGCGGTGGTACGCGTCCGCGGTGCTGGGGGCGCTGACTCATGTGGGGGGACGCGTTCACGCATCAGGGGCGGTGGGGGACGCGACTGGTTCCGGCCATCGGGCGGGACCGTGGCGGGGGTGCCGCTGTTCTCCCTGCTGCAGTACGGCTCGTCCGTGGTGGGCGCGGTCGTGATCGCGGTGTTCGCCGTGCGTGCGCTGCGGCGTGCGCCGGGCGGAGCGCCTGTGGGGTGCCCGTGCTGTCCGTGCGGGACCGGTTGCGGGCCGGCGCGGTGATCGGCGGCTGTGCGGTGGCCGGGGCGGTGCAGCGGGCGGTCAGGGTGTGGCGTCGGGGCCCGGTCCTGGACGATTCGGGGACTCTCCGTGACCCCGGTGATCCTCATGATCCCGGTGATCCCGGCGGGGTGGTCGATGCGGGTCGGGGGCGGCCGGCCGGTCGGTGAGGGACGCGACGAAGACCGTGAGGGTGCGCCGCGGGCGGGGTCTCGGGAACGCGCTGAGCGCGAGGGCGAGGTAGCCGCGGGCGAGGTCCGCCCACTGGCGCCAGTCGGGGGCGCGGTCCACGGGGGCGGTCAGGCCGGCGAGTCTGTGCCGGAGGCTGGTGGCAGCCCTGCGGACGGTCGCGCTCAGGTCGGCGGGGATGCGGGCGGTGCTTGCGTCGGCCGCGAGGGCCGGGACCGGCGAGGCGGGCATGGCCTGCGCCGAGGCGGCGTCCGCCCAGGCCCGGGTGTCTGCCTCGGGCGTCCGGCGGTGAAGCATGCGTATACCCATGCCCGCAGTTTTGCGGCTGTGGGGGGTCGGGGGCGTTTTGGCGGGGGCCACGTGAGTGACGGGTCCCTCCGGGGATGCGGCTGAGTTGCTGGTGTGGGCGCCGGGGTCTTGTGCGGGCCGGGGTGGGGGGTCCTCGGGGTGCGGGTCGGGCCCCGTCGTGGCGTGCTGTGGGGTGGGCACCGCCGGAGAGCGCCGTGGGGGCCGGGACCGGTGCTCGCTGCCCTGCTGTGCAGCGGAGGGGGCCGTTGCAGCCGAGGCTGGTTGCAACGGCCCCCTCCGCACAAGCGCCGCAGGCTAGTGCGCTGCCGACTCCCAGTCGGGGCCGACGCCGACCGAGACGTCCAGGGGCGCCCGGAGGTGGACGGCGTCGGACATTTCGCGGCGGACGATCTGCTCGGCGGCCGCGCGCTCGCCGGGGGCGATCTCCAGGACGATTTCGTCGTGGACCTGCAGCAGCATGCGGGACTTCAGGTCCGCTGCCCGCAGGGCGCTGTCCACCTTGAGCATGGCGATCTTGACAATGTCGGCGGCCGTGCCCTGGATGGGCGCGTTGAGGGCCATGCGCTCGGCCGCCTCGCGGCGCTGGCGATTGTCGCTGTTGAGGTCGGGGAGGTAGCGGCGGCGGCCGAAGAGGGTCGCCGTGTAGCCCGTGGCCCGTGCCTCGTCGACCGCCCGGCGGAGGTAGTCCCGGACGCCGCCGAAGCGCTCGAAGTACGCGTCCATGAGGGCGCGTGCCTCGGCCGCCTCGATGTTCAGCTGCTGGGACAGGCCGAAGGCGGAGAGGCCGTACGCCAGGCCGTACGACATCGCCTTGATCTTGCGGCGCATCTCCGCGTCCACCGCGCCGGGCTCGACGCCGAACACCTGGGAGGCGGCCGTGGTGTGCAGGTCCTCCCCGGAGGTGAACGCCTGGATCAGGCCCTCGTCCTCCGAGAGGTGGGCCATCACGCGCAGCTCGATCTGGCTGTAGTCGGCGGTCATCAGGGACTCGAAGCCCTCACCGACCACGAACCCGCGCCGGATCGCCCGGCCCTCGTCCGTGCGCACCGGGATGTTCTGCAGGTTGGGGTCGGTGGAGGAGAGGCGGCCGGTCGCGGCCACCGTCTGGTTGAACGTGGTGTGGATACGGCCGTCGCCCGCGATCGTCTTGATCAGGCCCTCGACCGTGACCCGCAGCTTCGCCTGCTCGCGGTGGCGGAGCATGATCACCGGCAGTTCGTTGTCGGTCTGGGTGGCGAGCCAGGCCAGGGCGTCGGCATCCGTGGTGTAGCCGGTCTTGGTCTTCTTCGTCTTCGGCAGGGCCAGCTCGCCGAAGAGGACCTCCTGGAGCTGCTTGGGCGAGCCCAGGTTGAACTCATGGCCGGCGGCCGCGTGGGCCTCCTTCACGGCCTGCTGCACGGCGCCCGCGAACGTCTGCTCCATCGCCTCCAGGTGCGCGCGGTCGGCCGCGATGCCGTGGCGCTCCATGCGGGCGAGCAGGGCGGAGGTGGGCAGCTCCATGTCGCGGAGCAGGTCCGCCGCACCGACCTCCTCCAGGCGGGTTCCGAACGCCTCGCCGAGGTCGAGGACCGCGCGGGCCTTGATCATCAGGGCATCGGCCTCGGCGTCCTCGTCGGTGCCGAAGGCCAGCTGGCCGTCGGCCGCTGCGGCGGGCGCCAGCTCACGGTGCAGGTACTCCAGGGACAGCGCGTCCAGGTCGAAGGAACGGCGGCCCGGCTTGACGAGGTAGGCGGCGAGCGCGGTGTCCATGGTCACGCCCTCGACGGACCAGCCGTGCTCGGCGAGGACGCGCATGGCGCCCTTGGCGTTGTGGAACACCTTGGCGCGGCCGGCGTCGGCCAGCCAGGCGGCGAACGCGTTCTCGTCGGCCTCGTCCAGCTCGGCCGGGTCGAACCAGGCTGCCGCTCCCCCGGCCGCGGCGAGGGCGACCTCGGCGACCGCGCCGGTGCCCAGGGCCCAGGTGTCGACGGTGGCGACGCCCAGGGTCTCGGCGCCGTGCTCGGCGAGCCAGGGGGCCAGCTCGCCGGTGCGCAGGATCTTGCCGTCCAGCTCCACTCCGTCGGTGGCGATCGGCGTGGCCTCGGCCTCCTCGGAGCCGGGGTCGACGGCGAAGAGACGCTCGCGCAGGGACGGGTTGCGGATCTCCAGGGTGTCCAGGACCATCGCGACGGCCTTGCGGTCGTACGCGGCCCGCTCCAGGTCGGGCACCGCCTTGGGCAGCTCGACCTGGCGCTCCAGCTCGGTGAGGACGCGGTTGAGCTTCACCGACTCGAGGTGGTCGCGGAGGTTCTGCCCGGCCTTGCCCTTGACCTCGTCGACGCGCTCGACCAGCTCCGCGAACGAGCCGAACTGGTTGATCCACTTCGCCGCAGTCTTCTCGCCGACGCCGGGGATGCCGGGGAGGTTGTCCGACGGGTCGCCGCGCAGGGCCGCGAAGTCCGGGTACTGGGCGGGCGTCAAGCCGTACTTCTCGAAAACCTTCTCCGGGGTGAACCGGGTCAGCTCCGAGACGCCCTTGGTCGGGTAGAGCACGGTGATGTTGTCGGTGACCAGCTGGAAGGAGTCGCGGTCGCCGGTGACGATCAGCACCTCGAAGCCCTCGGCCTCGGCCTGGGTGGCGAGGGTCGCGATGACGTCGTCCGCCTCGAAGCCGTCGACGGCGAAGCGCGGGGCGTGCATCGCGTCGAGGAGCTCGCCGATCAGCTCGACCTGGCCCTTGAACTCGTCCGGGGTCTTGGAGCGGTTCGCCTTGTACTCGGTGAACCGCTCGGAGCGCCAGGTCTTGCGCGAGACGTCGAAGGCCACGGCGAAGTGCGTGGGCGCCTCGTCACGCAGGGTGTTGGCCAGCATCGACGCGAAGCCGTAGATCGCGTTCGTCGGCTGACCGGTCGCGGTCGTGAAGTTCTCCGCGGGCAGCGCGAAGAACGCGCGGTAGGCCAGCGAGTGCCCGTCCATGAGCATCAGCCGGGGACGGGCGCCGCCGGGGGTCTTGTCGGTCTGCTTCGATGCTGTCTCTGCCACGTCCCCGATCCTGCCACGCCGCACTGACAGTCCGGTCCGGGACCGAGGAGCGGGCCTGCGCAGGGTTTCCCCGGTCACTCGGCGTGCCGGTGTTCTCGTACGCCCGCCGGGCACGGCTGTCGGTCCCCCGTGGGAGGATCGGCGTCGTACTTCTCACACGCAGTCGAAGGGGAGCGTGCGATGGCGACGAAGCCGCCCAAGGGTGATCCGGTCCAGGACGCGCCGCAGGTCGCGGAGCCCAAGCACGCGGCCGCGGGGCTGCCCGCCATCGGGCACACGCTGCGCATGGCCCAGCAGCAGATGGGTGTGCGGCGCACGGCGCTGACCCTGCTGCGGGTGAACCAGAAGGACGGGTTCGACTGCCCGGGCTGCGCCTGGCCGGAGCCGGAGCACCGGCACAAGGCGGAGTTCTGCGAGAACGGCGCGAAGGCGGTGGCCGAGGAGGCCACCCTGCGCCGGGTCACCCCGGAGTTCTTCGCCGCGCACTCCGTGGCCGACCTGGCGACGAGGAGCGGGTACTGGCTGGGGCAGCAGGGGCGGCTCACGCACCCCATGTATCTGCCGGACGGCGGCACACACTACGAGCCGGTGAGCTGGGAGCGCGCCTTCGACATCGTCGCCGAGGAGATCACCGCCCTCTCCTCCCCCGACGAGGCCGTCTTCTACACCTCGGGCCGCACCAGCAACGAGGCCGCGTTCCTGTACCAGCTGTTCGCGCGCGAGCTGGGCACGAACAACCTGCCGGACTGCTCCAACATGTGCCACGAGTCGTCCGGTTCGGCGCTCACCGAGACGATCGGCATCGGCAAGGGCAGCGTCCTGCTGGAGGACCTCCACAAGGCCGACCTGATCATCGTCGCGGGGCAGAACCCGGGGACGAACCATCCGCGCATGCTCTCCGCGCTGGAGAAGGCCAAGGCGAACGGCGCGCGGGTCATCAGCGTCAATCCGCTGCCCGAGGCGGGCCTGGAGCGGTTCAAGAACCCGCAGACCCCGAAGGGCATGCTCAAGGGCGCCGCCCTCACCGATCTGTTCCTGCAGATCCGTATCGGTGGAGACCAGGCCCTGTTCCGGCTCCTCAACAAGCTCATCCTCGAGACGGACGGCGCGGTCGACGAGGAGTTCGTCCGCGAACACACCCACGGCTTCGAGGAGTTCGCCGCGGCCGCCCGCACCGCCGACTGGGACGAGACCCTGAGGGCGACGGGCCTCACGCGCGCGGAGATCGAGCAGGCCCTCGGCATGACGCTCGCCTCGAAGCGCACCATCGTGTGCTGGGCCATGGGCCTCACCCAGCACAAGCACGCCGTCCCGACCATCCGTGAGGTGGTCAACTTCCTGCTGCTGCGCGGCAACATCGGCCGGCCGGGCGCGGGCGTGTGCCCGGTGCGCGGCCACTCGAACGTGCAGGGCGACCGCACGATGGGCATCTTCGAGCGGCCGGCGCCTGCCTTCCTGGACGCGCTGGAGAAGGAGTTCGGGTTCGCGCCACCGCGCGAGCACGGCTTCGACGTCGTACGGGCCATCCGCGCGCTGCGCGACGGCGAGGCGAGGGTGTTCTTCGCCATGGGCGGCAACTTCGTGTCCGCCTCCCCCGACACCGAGGTCACCGAGGCCGCGATGCGGCGCGCGCGCCTGACGGTGCACGTGTCGACCAAGCTCAACCGCTCGCACGTGGTCACCGGCGCGCGGGCGCTGATCCTGCCCACGCTGGGCCGCACCGAGCGGGATCTGCAGGCGAGCGGCGAGCAGTTCGTGACCGTCGAGGACTCGATGGGCATGGTGCACGCCTCGCGCGGGCGGCTCGCCCCGGCGAGCCCGTTGCTGAGGTCCGAGCCCGCGATCGTCTGCGGCCTCGCGCGCCGTGTGCTCGGGGCGGACAGCGTCGTGCCGTGGGAGGAGTTCGAGAAGGACTACGCCACGATCCGTGACCGCATCGCGCGCGTGGTCCCCGGCTTCCAGGACTTCAACGCGCGCGTGGCCCGGCCGGGCGGCTTCGCCCTGCCGCACGCGCCGCGCGACGAGCGCCGTTTCCCGACCGCCACGGGCAGGGCGAACTTCACGGCGGCGCCGGTGGAGTACCCCGAACTGCCCGAGGGCCGGCTGCTGTTGCAGACCCTGCGCTCGCACGACCAGTACAACACCACGATCTACGGCCTGGACGACCGCTACCGGGGCATCACCGGCGGCCGCCGGGTGGTGCTCGTGCATCCCGAGGACGCGCGGGCGCTCGGGTTCGCCGAGGGGTCGTACGTCGACCTGGTGAGCGAGTGGAAGGATGGTGTGGAGCGGCGGGCGCCCGGTTTCCGGGTCGTGCACTACCCGACGACCCGGGGATGCGCGGCGGCGTACTACCCGGAGACGAACGTGCTGGTCCCGCTCGACGCGACCGCCGACACCAGCAACACCCCGGCCAGCAAGTCCGTGGTCGTACGTCTCGAAGGTCACACCGGGAGCGCGGAGAGCCGTCTGGAACAATCGGCGACCGACTGAGCGTTTGCTCAGTCAGGAGACGGTTGCAGCAGACAGCTGTACGACGAACGGAGCCGGGCCCATGGGCGAGCAGCAGCAGGTGAAATTCCCGCAGGAGGTCATCGACGAGTACGCGGCGCTCGGTGTCGACCTGCCCGCCCTGTTCTCGGCCGGGCATCTCGGTACGCGGATGGGTGTGCAGATCCTGGAGGCCTCGGCGGAGAAGGTCGTCGGGACGATGCCGGTGGAGGGCAACACCCAGCCGTACGGCCTGCTGCACGGCGGCGCCTCCGCGGTGCTGGCCGAGACCCTCGGCTCGGTCGGCTCCATGCTGCACGGCGGCAGCTCGAAGATCGCCGTCGGCGTGGACCTGAACTGCACGCACCACCGCGGGGTCCGCTCGGGCCTGGTGACCGGTGTGGCCACGCCGGTGCACCGGGGCCGTTCGACGGCGACCTACGAGATCGTGATCAGCGACGAGGAGGGCCGCCGGGTGTGCAGCGCCCGGCTGACCTGCCTGCTGCGGGACGTGAGCAAGGACGACGCCCCGCGCGGCCGGGGCACCGGCGCCTGACGACAGCGACCGGCGGGCCGGCCGGCCACGGACCTCGACCGCGAATGGCAACGGGCCGATTCGGCCGTTGAATTGACGAGCCGCCAGGACCGCCGGAGCCCACCCAGCGGGCCTGGTGGCCGGCCACCCCGGCAACAGGCACGCACCCCACCCACGGCGCCGTGACGCGCCACGTGCCACCCCGGCCGCCCGTCACGCGGCGGCCGCATCCGGCGCGGAAACGGGAAGAAGTTCCGGCGCCTCGCTTTCCAGCCGCGCCTTCCTTTTCACGCGCGTAACGCTGCGTAATGTGTTTGCAATGCGCATTCATACGTCGACTTCCGCGCCTCCCGATGCACAACACCGCCCAGCGCCCCGGGAGTCGCCTGCGGCAACGGTGTCACGTAATCACCAAAACCCCTGAGACACCTGAACTTATTACGGCAAGGCCTGCAGGTTCTCAGAATGCGGACGGGGTGAATCGGGCCGAATTCCTGCTTTCCCCCCACGCTGTACCGCTCTGCATTACCTCGTGTCATAACAAGAGCGTCACAGCCTTGGTCAAGCACTCCTCCACGTTCCTCACACACGCTTAGAGTCACCGCCAGTCACCGCTCCATAGGGAGTTCGGTACCGGCCGGCATCCCCCGTCCCCCGCAAGGGACGGAACATGCCTGCGGAAAGGATCGATAGTGCGACAGCGTTCTCTGGTGATTCTTACCTCCGTGCTGACCACCGGAGCTCTGACTCTCACCGCTTGCGGCTCCCGCAACAACGACAGCAAGGGCGGCGACAGCGGCAACGTGGTCACGATCGGCGTCGATGCTCCGCTGACCGGCCAGAACTCCGCGACGGGCCTGGGTATTGAGTACGGCGCCCAGATCGCCGTCGACGACGCCAACAAGAACAAGACGGTTCCGGGCGTCACCTTCAAGATCAAGCCACTGGACGACAAGGCGATCCCCGCCACCGGCCAGCAGAACGCCACCCAGCTCGTCTCCGACAAGACCGTGCTCGGCGTCGTCGGCCCGCTCAACTCCGGTGTGGCCACACAGATGCAGCAGGTCTTCGCCACCGCCAACCTGGTGGAGATCTCCCCGTCCAACACCAACCCCGAGCTCACCCAGGGCAAGAACTGGCAGACCAGCAAGTCCCGCCCGTTCAAGACCTACTTCCGCACCGCCACCACCGACGCCCTTCAGGGCGCCTACGCGGCGGACTACGCCTACAACGGCGTCCACGCGAAGAAGGCGTTCGTCGTCGACGACAAGCAGACCTACGGCGCCGGCCTCTCCAAGATCTTCACGGAGCAGTTCACCAAGCAGGGCGGCAAGGTCATCGGCACCGACCACGTCAACACCGGCGACCGTGACTTCTCCACCCTGGTCACCAAGATCAAGAACTCGGGTGCCGACCTGCTCTACTACGGCGGCCAGTACGACGAGTCCGAGGTGCTGACCAAGCAGCTCAAGGACGCCGGCGCCAAGATCCCGCTGTTCGGCGGCGACGGCATGTTCACCCCGACCTACATCAAGACCGCCGGCAAGGCCGCCGAAGGCGACCTGGCCACCTCCATCGGCGTCCCGGTCGACACCCTGCCCGCCGCCAAGGACTTCGTCGCCACCTACAAGGCCAAGAAGTACCCCGGTGACTACGGCACCTACGGCTCCTACGCCTACGACGCCGCCACCGCCATCATCAAGGCCGTCGGCCAGGTCGTGAAGGACGGCAAGATTCCGTCCGACGCCCGCGCCCAGATCGTCGACGCCGTCCAGAAGACCTCCTTCGACGGCATCTCCGGCAAGATCTCCTTCGACGAGTACGGCGACACCACGAACAAGCAGCTGACCGTCTACCAGGTCACCAACGGCGTGTGGAAGTCCGTCAAGAGCGGTACGGCCAGCCCCAAGTAAGCCACCCAAGCACATCGCCTCACCAGGGCCGCGCGGCGCAGACCACCGTCACCGCGCGGCCCGCCTTCTACCGCCCCCTTGACTCTCCCCACCACATGGAGGCCATGCGGTGAACACCCTGCCGCAGCAGCTGGCCAACGGGCTGTTCCTCGGCTCGATGTACGGGCTGATCGCCATCGGCTACACGATGGTGTACGGCATCGTCCAGCTCATCAACTTCGCCCACGGCGAGATCTTCATGACCGGAGGTTTCGGCGCCCTCACGGTCTACCTCGCCCTGCCGGACGGCATATCCATGTGGATAGCCCTGCCGGCGATGCTGATCGGCGGTGCACTGGTCGCCGTGCTCATCGCCGTCGGCGCCGAACGTTTCGCCTACCGCCCCCTGCGCGGCGCGCCCCGCCTCGCCCCCCTGATCACCGCCATCGGCCTGTCGCTCGCGCTGCAGCAGGCGGTCTTCAACTGGTACCACGTCGGCGGCGACGCCAAGTCCGCCCGCGTCTTCCCTCAGTTGCCGTTCGGCCCCCTGCACCTCGGCTCCGTCACCGTGCAGAGCGGTGACGTCTTCCTGATCATCGCCGCCCCGGTGTGCATGGCCGTCCTCGCCTTCTTCGTCCGGCTCTCCCGCACCGGCCGCGCCATGCAGGCCACCGCCCAGGACCCGGACACCGCCCAGCTGATGGGCATCGACACCAACCGCATCATCGTCATCGCCTTCGCGATCGGCGGCTTCTTCGCGGCCGTCGCCGGTGTCTCCTACGGCCTCAAGTACGGCTCGGTCTCCTATGACATGGGCTTCCTCGCCGGCCTGAAGGCATTCACCGCGGCCGTCCTCGGCGGCATCGGCAACATCTACGGCGCCATGCTCGGCGGCCTCGTCCTCGGCCTCGCCGAGGCCATGGCCACCGCCTACATCGCCGACGTCCCCGGCATGCACCAGCTCGGCGGCGGCAGCTGGGCCCCGGTGTGGGCCTTCGTCCTCCTGATTCTCGTACTCCTCTTCAGGCCACAGGGCCTGCTCGGCGAACGCGTCGCGGACAGGGCGTGAGCAGCATGACCGACACCACCACCGAGACCACCGCCACAACGCCGGAACCGGCCGGGCCCGGACCCGTCCCGCTCCCCCCGGCCGCGGCCCGCCTGCTCATCGCGGCCGGCGCGATCGGCACCATCGCCAGCACCTTCCTCAGCTGGACCTGGACCCCGACCTTCCCCGGCGACCTGACGATCTACGGCTACCCGGCGGGCCTGCAGGTCATCGCCCTCGTGGCAGGCGCCCTCACCCTGCTGTACGGACTCACCCTGTGGAACGTACCAGGGCTGGACCGGCTCAACCCGGGCAAGGCCACCAGCCCGGTCCTCCTCATCGCCCTCTCGGCGTTCGCCGTCTGCTGGTTCACCGGCATCGCCATCGCCGTCGACCTCGGCGGCCTGGTCAACCTCGACCCCGGCGCCTTCGTGGCGATGGCCGCCTCCGCACTGCCCGTCATCGGCGCCCTCGCACTGCCCCACCCGGCCCCCGGCACCGGCCTGCGCGGCTATCTCACCAAGCCCGACCAGCCCCGGCCCGGCACCCTCTCGCCACTCGCCGAGCGCGCCGTCATCACCATCGGCACCGCCCTCGCCCTGGTCGTCTTCACCTACGGCATCGGCATCAACGACGACGACAGCGAAACCTTCATCGGCTTCCTGCTCGTCCTCGTCCTCGCCGCCTGGGGCCTCGTCCACGCCGGCCTCCTCGACCGGTACGCGACGATGTCCGCCCGCCACAAGGGCTTCGCCACGACCCTCGCCTTCGTCGCCGCCGTCATCTTCCCCTTCACCCAGAGCGACGACCACAACGCCAACATCGGCGTCAACATCCTCATCTTCGCCACCGTCGCCCTCGGCCTGAACATCGTCGTCGGCCTCACCGGACTGCTCGACCTCGGCTACGTCGCCTTCCTCGGCGTCGGCGCCTACGCGGCCGCCCTGGTCTCCGGCTCCGAATACTCCCCGTACAACGTCCACTTCCCGTTCTGGGCCGCCGCCCTCACCGGCATGGCCGCCTCGCTGGTCTTCGGCGTCCTGATCGGCGGGCCCACGCTGCGACTGCGCGGCGACTACCTGGCCATCGTCACCCTCGGCTTCGGAGAGATCTTCCGCATCACCGTCAACAGCCTGGACGGCGACTCCGGACCGAACGTCACACGCGGCCCCAACGGCATCACCCAGATCCCCGACATCAAGATCTTCGGGTTCAACCTCGGTGACGCCCACGACGTCGGCGGGTTCACCCTCGGCCGCTTCGCCAACTACCTCTTCCTGATGCTCCTCATCACGGCGATCGTCGTCCTCGTCTTCACCCGCGCCGCCGACTCCCGTATCGGCCGCTCGTGGATCGCCATCCGCGAGGACGAGACCGCCGCCACCGCCATGGGCATCAACGGCTTCCGGGTCAAGCTCATCGCCTTCGCGCTCGGCGCCTCCCTCGCGGGCCTCGCCGGCACCGTGATGGCACACGTCAACTACAGCGTCAACCCGCAGCCGTACCAGTTCGCCGGCGCCGCCCCGCCCAACTCGGCGTTCCTCCTCGCCGCCGTCGTCCTCGGCGGCATGGGCACCGTCAGCGGCCCGCTCCTCGGCGCGAGCGTGCTCTACCTGGTCCCGGAGAAGCTCCAGTTCCTGCAGAACTACGAGCTGTTCGCCTTCGGCCTCGCGCTGATCCTGCTGATGCGCTTCCGGCCGGAGGGCATCATCGCCAACCGCCGCCGCCAGCTGGAGTTCCACGAGACCGGCCAGCTCGACGTACCGGAACAGAAGACGCTGACCGACGACGCGGCCGTCAGCAAGGCAGGGGCGTGAGGAACCATGACGACACCTGTACTCGAAGCCCGTGACGTCACGATGCGCTTCGGCGGTCTGACCGCCGTCCGGTCCGTCGACTTCACGGTCAACAGCGGCGAGATCGTCGGCCTCATCGGCCCCAACGGCGCCGGCAAGACGACCTTCTTCAACTGCCTCACCGGCCTGTACGTCCCCACCGAGGGAACGGTCGCCTACCAGGGCAAGGTGCTGCCGCCCAAGCCGCACCTGGTGACGCAGGCGGGCATCGCCCGAACCTTCCAGAACATCCGGCTGTTCGCCAACATGACCGTGCTGGAGAACGTCCTGGTGGGCCGCCACACGCGGACCAAGGAGGGCCTGTGGTCCGCCCTGCTGCGCGGCCCCGGGTTCCGCAAGGCCGAGAAGGAGTCCGAGGCGAAGGCCATGGAACTCCTGGAGTTCGTCGGCCTCGCCGCCAAGCGCGACCACCTCGCGCGCAACCTGCCCTACGGCGAGCAGCGCAAGCTGGAGATCGCCCGGGCACTGGCGAGCGAGCCGGGCCTGCTGCTGCTCGACGAGCCGACGGCCGGTATGAACCCGCAGGAGACCCGGTCCACCGAGGAACTCGTCTTCGCCATCCGGGACAAGGGCATCGCCGTCCTCGTCATCGAGCACGACATGCGCTTCATCTTCAACCTGTGCGACCGGGTCGCCGTGCTCGTGCAGGGCGAGAAACTCGTCGAGGGCACCTCCGACGTCGTACAGGCCGACGAGCGCGTCGTCGCCGCCTACCTGGGTGAGCCCTTCGAGGGCGACCCGGGCGAGGCGGAGGCCGCGGAGGTCGAGGCCGCCGAGGCCGGGGCCGCAGCCGCCGCGAAAGCCGAGGCCGCAGAAGCCGGAGCCGCAGAAGCCGAGGCCGCGGACTCCGCCACCGGCACCGAACCGGCCGAAAACGCGGAGAGCACCAGCACCACCGAGGGAGAGGCCCAGTGACCGCACTGCTGGAGGTCGAGGACCTCAGGGTCGCCTACGGCAAGATCGAGGCCGTCAAGGGCATCTCGTTCAGCGTCGAGGCCGGCCAGGTCGTCACCCTCATCGGCACCAACGGCGCCGGCAAGACGACGACGCTGCGCACCCTGTCGGGCCTGCTCAAGCCCACGTCCGGGAAGATCGTCTTCGACGGCAAACCGCTCACCGGCGTGCCGGCGCACAAGATCGTCGCCCTCGGACTCGCCCACTCCCCCGAGGGCCGGCACATCTTCCCGCGCCTGACCATCGCCGAGAACCTGCAGCTCGGCGCCTTCCTCCGCAAGGACAAGGAGGGCATCGAGAAGGACATCCAGCGCGCCTACGACCTCTTCCCCATCCTCGGCGAACGGCGCAAGCAGGCCGCGGGCACCCTCTCCGGCGGTGAGCAGCAGATGCTGGCGATGGGCAGGGCACTGATGTCCCGGCCGAAGCTGCTGATGCTGGACGAGCCGTCCATGGGCCTGTCGCCGATCATGATGCAGAAGATCATGGCGACGATCACCGAGCTGAAGTCCCAGGGCACCACGATCCTGCTGGTCGAGCAGAACGCCCAGGCCGCGCTCTCGCTCGCCGACCAGGGTCATGTCATGGAGGTCGGCAACATCGTCCTCTCGGGCACGGGCCAGGACCTGCTGCACGACGAGTCGGTCCGCAAGGCCTACCTCGGCGAGGACTGACCCCTACGACGGCAAAGGCCCGCGCCCCCTTCTCCGGGGCGCGGGCCTTTGCCGTACAGGTCAGCCCTTCTTGGCCGCCTTCTTCTCCTCGTTGTCCGCGATGACCGCCTCCGCCACCTGCTGCATCGACATCCGGCGGTCCATGGAGGTCTTCTGGATCCAGCGGAACGCGGCCGGCTCGGTCAGGCCGTACTCCGTCTGCAGGATCGACTTCGCGCGGTCCACCAGCTTGCGGGTCTCCAGGCGCTGGGTGAGGTCGGCGACCTCCTGCTCCAGCTGCTTCAGCTCGGTGAAGCGGGAGACGGCCATCTCGATGGCCGGGACCACGTCACTCTTGCTGAACGGCTTGACCAGGTACGCCATGGCCCCGGCGTCCCGAGCGCGTTCGACGAGGTCGCGCTGCGAGAAGGCGGTGAGCATCAGCACCGGCGCGATGGACTCCTCGGCGATCTTCTCGGCGGCCGAGATTCCATCGAGCTTGGGCATCTTCACGTCGAGGATGACCAGGTCCGGCCGGTGCTCGCGGGCCAGCTCGACGGCCTGCTCGCCGTCCCCGGCCTCGCCGACGACGGTGTACCCCTCCTCCTCCAGCATCTCTTTCAGGTCGAGCCGGATCAGGGCCTCGTCCTCGGCGATGACGACACGGGTCGTCAGCGGAGGCACGTGCGACTTGTCGTCGTCGGGCGCGTCTACGGGCTGGGGCGACTCGGGGGCGGTCACTGAGGCTCCTTGGTCCTGGGCAGGGGTACTGCTGACAAGAGCCTACCTAGCTGCGCTTAGCACTGGGGACCCGGTACACTCCTCCAGGGTTACTGAGCCGGGTTGGCGCAACTGGTTGACGCGGAGGTCTCAAACACCTCTGTCCGAAAGGACGTGTGGGTTCGAATCCCATACCCGGCACTCGTAAGCGGAGGATCACGTTCGCGTGATCTTCCGCTTTCTGCTGCATGGGGTCACGATCAATCACGCACAGTGGCCGCATGAACTTCCATAGCACTGAAGTGCGACAAAAGGCCCTCGTACTGCTGCGCGGCGGAGCGAAGAACGCGGACGTGGCACGCAAGCTCAACGTGCCCAACGGGACGATCAGCTACTGGAAGCACATAGACCGAGCGAAGCGCGGCGAGTGTCCAGGTAAGCACGAGCCGAAGTGCCCCCGGTGCGACGGACGTGAACTCGACAAGCCGGCCTACAGCTATCTGCTCGGCCTCTACCTCGGCGATGGCCACATCAGCCACTACTCCGCGCACAGGGTGCCCAACCTCATGATCGCCTGTACGGAATCATGGCCTGGGCTCATGGACAACTGCGAGCAGGCCATGCGCGCGGTCTTTCCCGAGAACTCCGTCTGCCGCGTCCGCAAGACCGGCTGCCGCAACGTGAAGGTCTACTCGAAGCACCTGCACTGTCTGTTCCCTCAACACGGCCCCGGCAAGAAGCACGATCGCTCAATCACCCTCGAACCCTGGCAGCAAGCCATCGTCGACGCCCACCCCTGGGACTTCATCCGAGGCCTCATCCACTCCGACGGCTGCCGGATCACCAACTGGACGACCCGCACGGTCGCCGGTGAGCGCAAGCGGTACGAATACCCGCGCTACTTCTTCACCAACAAGTCGGACGACATCAGGAAGCTATTCACGGACGCCCTCGACCTGGTCGGGGTCGAGTGGACCACACTGGCCCGCGGGAGCGATCCGTTCAACATCTCCGTCGCCCGCAAAGCCTCGGTGGCCCTCATGGACGCCCACGTCGGCCCGAAGTACTGACCCTCGCCCCACCTACTTCGGGCTGTCGTCCTCCCCGATGTGGTGGACCCGCACCATGTTGGTCGAGCCGGACACCCCGGGCGGCGAGCCGGCCGTGATCACCACGATGTCGCCCTTCTCGCAGCGGCCGTACTTCAGCAGCAGCTCGTCCACCTGCTCGACCATGGCGTCGGTGGAGTCGACGTGCGGGCCGAGGAAGGTCTCCGCGCCCCAGGTGAGGCTGAGCTGGGAGCGGGTGGCCGGCACGGGGGTGAAGGCCAGGAGGGGGATCGGGGAGCGGTAGCGGGAGAGGCGGCGGGCGGTGTCTCCCGACTGGGTGAAGGCGACCAGGAACTTCGCACCGAGGAAGTCGCCCATCTCCGCCGCCGCACGGGCGACCGCGCCGCCCTGGGTCCGCGGCTTGTTCCGCTCCGTCAGCGGCGGCAGTCCCTTGGCCAGCATGTCCTCCTCGGCCGCCGCCACGATCTTCGCCATGGTGCGTACGGTCTCGACCGGGTACTTGCCGACGCTGGTCTCGCCGGAGAGCATCACCGCGTCCGTGCCGTCGAGGACCGCGTTGGCCACGTCGGAGGCCTCGGCGCGGGTGGGCCGGGAGTTGTCGACCATCGAGTCGAGCATCTGCGTGGCGACGATGACCGGCTTGGCGTTGCGCTTGGCGAGCTTGACCGCGCGCTTCTGCACGATCGGCACCTGCTCCAGGGGCATCTCCACGCCCAGGTCGCCGCGCGCGACCATGAGCCCGTCGAAGGCGGCCACGATGCCGTCGAGGTTCGCCACGGCCTGCGGCTTCTCGACCTTGGCGATCACCGGGAGGCGGCGGCCCTCCTCGGCCATGATCCGGTGCACGCCCTTGACGTCGTCGCCGCTGCGGACGAAGGAGAGCGCGATGACGTCGAAGCCGGTGCGCAGCGCCCAGCGCAGGTCCTCCTCGTCCTTCTCGGAGAGGGCGGGGACGGAGACGGCGACGCCGGGGAGGTTCAGGCCCTTGTGGTCGGAGACCATGCCGCCCTCGACCACGAGGGTGTGGACGCGCGGGCCGTCGACGGCGGTGACCTCCAGGCAGACCTTGCCGTCGTCCACGAGGACGCGCTCACCGGGGCTGACGTCGGCGGCGAGGCCGGCGTAGGTGGTGCCGCACCGGTGGCGGTCGCCCTCGACGCCCTCCTCGACGGTGATGGTGAACGTGTCGCCGCGTTCAAGGAGTACCGGTCCTTCACTGAAACGGCCGAGCCGGATCTTCGGACCTTGAAGGTCAGCGAGAATTCCGACGCTGCGGCCGGTTTCGTCGGCGGCCTTGCGCACTCGCCGGTAGCGCTCCTCGTGTTCGGCGTGGGTGCCGTGGCTGAGATTGAACCGGGCCACGTCCATTCCGGCGTCGACCAGTGCCTTGATCTGGTCGTACGAGTCGGTGGCGGGCCCCAGAGTACAGACGATCTTTGCTCGGCGCATAGGTCGAGCCTAGGCCTTACCCGTGGGTAGATAATCGGTCGCACATGACCACTCAACAACCTTTGAGTAAATGGTCATTGACAAGTGTTGAATTGTGCGACTGCTCGCTCCGATGAGCGAATTGCTGTCGTTTCCAGGATCACCGGTCGACCAGGGGGATGAGGTGCTGTGCCTGGCGGCCCTGCGGCACCCGGGCCCGGTCCTCCTGGAGACCGAAGGTGGTGAAGGCGGTTCGGGTGGCGGGCGGGTAAGGGTCCTTTCCGGTGAGGGAGTTGAGGATGGTGGCGCTGCGCCAGGCGGCGAGGCCGAGGTCGGGTGCGCCCACGCCGTGGGTGTGCAGCTCGGCGTTCTGGACGTAGACCGAGCCGGTCACGGACGGGTCGAGGACGAGCCGGAACTCCTCGTCCACGCGCAGGCGTTCGCCGCTGTCGCGGCGCAGATAGGGGTCGAGCCCGGCGAGGATGCGGTCGAGCGGGCGCTCGCGGTAGCCGGTGGCGAGGACGACGGCGTCGGTCGTCAGCCGGGAGCGGCTGTCCTGCTGGAGGTGTTCCAGGTGCAGCTCGACCTTGGTGGTGGCGATCCGGCCGGCCGTGCGGACCCGGACGCCCGGGGTGAGGACGGCGTCGGGCCAGCCGCCGTGCAGGGTGCGCCGGTACAGCTCGTCGTGGATGGCGGCGAGGGTGCCGGCGTCGATGCCCTTGTGCAGCTGCCACTGGGCGGAGACCAGTCGGTCCCGGACGGGTTCGGCGAGGGCGTGGAAGAAGCGGGTGTAGTCGGGGGTGAAGTGCTCCAGGCCCAGCTTGGAGTACTCCATCGGCGCGAACGCCTCGCTGCGGCCGATCCAGTGCAGCTTCTCCCGCCCGGCGGGGCGGTGCCTGAGCAGGTCGAGGAAGACCTCGGCACCGGACTGTCCCGAGCCGACGACGGTGACGTGCTCGGCGGCGAGGATCTCGGAACGGTGGTCCAGGTAGTCGGCGGCGTGGACGACCGGCACGCCCGGGGCGTCGACCAGGGGCTTGAGCGGATCGGGCACGTAGGGCGCGCTGCCGACGCCCAGTACGACGTTGCGCGTGCAGGTGCGGCCCAGCGCCTCGGCCTCGCCCTCGGCGTCGAGCTGGGTGAAGTCGACCTCGAACACGTCCTGTTCGGGGTTCCAGCGGACCGCGTCGACCTGGTGGCGGAAGTGCAGCCCGGGCAGGCTCTGGGCGACCCAGCGGCAGTAGGCGTCGTACTCGGCGCGCTGGATGTGGAAGCGCTCGGCGAAGTAGAAGGGGAAGAGCCGCTCGCGGGTCCTGAGGTAGTTCAGGAAGCTCCACTGGCTGGTCGGGTCGGCGAGGGTCACCAGGTCGGCCAGGAACGGCACCTGGATGGTGGCGCCCTCGATGAGCAGGCCGGGGTGCCAGTCGAAGCCGGGACGCTGCTCGTAGAAGACGGCGTCGAGCTCGGCGAGCGGATGGGCGAGGGCGGCGAGGGAGAGGTTGCACGGGCCGATGCCGACGCCGACCAGGTCGCGGGGGGAGGTGGGCTCGTGGCGTGGGGGGTTGGTCATGCGCGGGTGCCTTCTTCTGCGAGTTTCAGGAGCTGGACCAGGTCGTCCGGCCGGGTGTGGGGGTTGAGCAGGGTGGCCTTGAGCCAGAGACGGCCGTCCAGCCGGGTCCGCCCGAGGACGGCCCGGCCCTCGTGCAGCAGCCTGCGGCGTACGGCGGCCACGGCGGCGTCGGCGGCGCCTGCGGGCCGGAACAGGACGGTGCTGATGACGGGCCGGTCGTACAGCTCGAAGCCGGGGTGCTCCTCGACCAGTGCGGCGAACTCGCGCGCGTGGGCGCAGACCTGGTCGACGAGGGCGCCGAGTCCGGTGCGGCCGAGGGTCTTCAGGGTGACCGCGGTCTTGAGGACGTCGGGGCGGCGGGTGGTGCGCAGGGAGCGGTCGAGCAGGTCGGGGAGCCCGGCCTCGGTGTCGTCGTCGGCGTTCAGGTAGTCGGCGTGCTGGTGGAGCACGGCGAGTTCGCTGGGGCGGGCGACGGCGAGGAGGCCCGCGGCGACCGGCTGCCAGCCGAGCTTGTGCAGGTCCAGGGTGACGGTGTGGGCGGCGTCCAGCCCGGCGAGTTTCTCCCGGTGCCGGTCGCTGAAGAGCAGGCCTCCGCCGTAGGCGGCGTCGATGTGCAGGCGGGCGCCGTGCGCGGCGCACAGGCCGGCGATCTCGGGCAGCGGGTCGATGAGGCCGGCGTCGGTGGTGCCGGCGGTGGCGGCGACCAGCAGCGGCCCGGAGAGGGTGGTGAGGGCCTCGTCCAGGGCGGCGAGGTCGAGGGTGCCGCCCGCCGCTGGGACGACGACCGGGTCGGGCAGGCCGAGCAGCCAGGCGGCGCGCGGCAGCGAGTGGTGGGCGTTCGCCCCGCAGACCAGCCGGACGCTGCCGCCGTGCGCCTCGCGGGCGAGCAGCAGGGCGAGCTGGTTGGACTCGGTGCCGCCGGTGGTGACGAGGGCGTCGGCGAGACCGGTGGCGCGGGCCAGGGCGCGGGTGACCGCGGCCTCCAGGGCGGAGGCTGCCGGGGCCTGGTCCCAGGAGTCCAGGGACGGGTTGAGGGCGCTGACGGCGAGGTCGGCGGCGGTGGCCACGGCGAGCGGCGGGCAGTGCAGATGCGCCGCGCACAGCGGGTCGGCGGGGTCGGCGGCGCCCTCGGCCAGGGCGTGCACGAGGGCGCGCAGGGCGTCGGGGTCGCCTTGGTCCGCCAGCACGTCCCCGAGCACGGCGGCGATGCGCGCGGTCACGGCCTCGGGCCCCCCGCCGGGCAGGGGCCCGCCACGCGATCGCGCACCGGCCGCGAGTGCGTCGAGGACGGTGTCGAGCAGGGGGCGCAGGGCGCCGGGGCCGTGCGGGCCCGAGGCGAGGGCCGGCGTGCGTGGAGACTCCTCACCGTTCATCGGCCGTCCCTCCGCTCGTGGACCGACCCTGGCCTTCCGGCTGTTACGGGTCCTTGGGCTTCCAGCTTGTACGGGAAGAGCCCCGTGTGTCCCGAAAGCCCAACGAGCGGAACCCGAAAGTGGGTACGGCGCGGGCGGAGCGCTCAGGCCTTTCCGCCGAAGTCCTCCGCGTGGTCCCGCGCCCACCGGGCGAACGTACGGGCCGGGGTGCCGGTGAGTTTCTGCACCGTGTCGGTGATCTCCGGCTGCACGCCGACCGTCTCCTCGAAGGTGCGCAGCAGCCGCTCCAGCATGGGCGCCGGGACGTGCGGGAACAGCTCCGGGCCCGCCTGGCGCGGGTCTGTCTCGACGAACGTCAGCTCCCTGCCGAGGGCGTCGCCGATCGCCGCGAGCTGTCCGGCGTTGCTGATCGCCTCGGGTCCGGTCAGCCGGTGCACGGCGCCTTCGTGCCCGCTGTCGAGCAGGACCCGCTCGGCGACGGCCGCGATGTCGTCCTCGTGGATGGGTGCGGAGAGCCCCTCCGCGAACACGCCCCGGACGGCGTCGCCGGTGCGGATCTGCGGAGCCCACTGCAGGGCGTTGGTGGCGAAGGCGTTCGGGCGCAGGAAGGTCCAGTCGAGCCCGCTGTCGCGGATCTGCTGTTCCGCGGTGGCGTGCATGGCGTGGATGGGATGGGTCTCGTCGGCGCCCTCCTGGATGATGCCGCTGGAGAGCAGCACGACATGCCGCACCCCGTGGGCGCGGGCGGCCGCCAGGAGGTCGGGCGTGCCGGCCTGTGCGTACAGGAAGAGGGCCGTCGCCCCGCCGAACAGGGCGGCGGGGTCGTCCGGCTGGAACCGGACCACCTCGGCGCCGACGGGCAGGGCGGCCCGCTGCGGGTCGCGGGTGAGCGCCCGCACGGGCCGGCCTGCGGCGAGGAGACGGTCGACGAGGGCACGGCCGACATTGCCGGTCGCGCCGGTCACTACGATCACGGAAACTGCCTCCGAAGGATCGGACTGGTTGTTCCTGACAGCCCGAGCCTAGGAAGGCCGTCCGGACCGGCGCATCGTCGGCAGGGACCAGCCGCGCCCTAGGCCGCAGGGCTTACTCCGTGCGCGCCGTCTGTTCCATCGGTCCGTCCTGTTCGCCGCGCACCCGCAGGGCGCGGGCCAGGTCGTCGAGGCGGTCGGCGAGGGTGCGGCGCAGTGCCGGGGTGGGGTCGGTGCTCTGCAGACAGGCCTCGCCGAGGCGCAGGTTCTCGGTGTCGACGGCATGGGCCGGGAAGGCCCAGCGGCCGGCGGCGACCGCTATGGCGGGGCCGCGCCGGGCACCGACGGCGACGGCGTCGGTGTAGAAGCGCGGCACGTACTCCCGTACCAGATCGGCCTGTTCGGGCTGCCAGAAGCCTTGGGCGGTGGCCGTGAACAGGTAGTTGGACAGGTCGTCGCCGGCGAACATCGCCTCCCAGGCCGCCCGTTTGGCCTCCGGGTCGGGCAGGGCGGCTCGGCAGCGGGCGGCGCCTTCCTGGCCGGTGGCGCTCGGGTCGCGCTCCAGCTCGGCGGCGATGGCGGCCTCGTCGGTGGCACCGAGCACGGCGAGCCGGCCGAGGATGCGCCAGCGCAGCTCGGGGTCGAGTTCGGGGCCGCCGGGCACCGTGCCGTCGGCGAGCCAGGCGGCGATGGTGTCGGGGTGGGCGGCCACGGAGATCAGATGCCGTACGGCGATCAGGCGCAGGCCGGGGTGGTCGCCGTCCTCGGTGCGCCGCAGCAGGTCGCGGCAGAGGGCGGTGAGGGTCGACAGGGCGGCCGGCCGGTCCTCGGGCGTCAGGTACTGGTCGGCGATCTGGCCGGAGGCGAAGGCGAGGACGCCCTGGACCAGGGCGAGGTCGGTCTCGCGCGGCAGGTGGGCGCGGGCCGTCTCCAGGTAGGCGGCGGGCGGGAGTTCGCCGTCGCGTACGGCGTCCCTGAGGGCGTTCCAGACGACCGCCCGGGTGAGCGGGTCGGGCAGGCCCGACAGGCCGGCGCGGAGCGTGTCGAAGGACTCGGCGTCGAAGCGGACCTTGGCGTAGGTGAGGTCGCCGTCGTTGAGCACGAGCAGCGCGGGGCGCTTGCCGATGGGCTGCGGGGCGCTCTGCGGGACGTCGAGGTCGAGGCGCTCGCGCAGCACCAGCCGGTCCTCGTCGGCCGGGTCGTGGTCGTACAGGCCGGCGGTGAGGCGGTGCGGGCGGCTGCCCGTGCGGTCGACGGTGAGCGTGCAGGTGCTCCCGGCGGAGGCGGTCACCGGGGTCAGGGTGTCGACGCCGGTGGTGCGCAGCCAGCTGTCGGCCCAGCCGGGCACGTCGCGCTCGGTGGCGGAGGCGAGGGAGTCGATGAAGTCGGCGAGGGTGGCGTTGCCGAACCTGTGGCGGGCGAAGTGGGTGTTGATGCCGGCGAGGAAGTCCTTCTCGCCGAGCCAGGCCGCGAGTTGGCGCAGCGCCGAGGCGCCCTTGGCGTAGGAGATGCCGTCGAAGTTGAGCAGCGCGGAGGCCGTGTCGTCGACCTTCTCGGGGGCGACGGGGTGGGTGGTGGGCCGCTGGTCGGCGTCGTAGCCCCAGGCCTTGCGGGTGACGCCGAACTCGGTCCAGGGGCCGGTGAAGCGGGTGGCCTCGGCGGTGGTCTGGTAGCCCATGTACTCGGCGAAGGACTCGTTCAGCCAGATGTCGTCCCACCACTTGAGGGTGACGAGGTCGCCGAACCACATGTGGGCCATCTCGTGCGCGATGACCATGGCGCGGGTCTGCCGCTCGGTGTCGGTGACGGCGGAGCGGTAGACGAAGTCGTCGCGGAAGGTGACCAGGCCGGGGTTCTCCATGGCGCCCGCGTTGAACTCGGGGACGAACGCCTGGTCGTAGGAGTCGAAGGGGTACGGCTCCTCGAACTTCTCGTGGTAGCGGTCGAAGCACGCGCGCGTGACGTCGAGGATCTCCTCGGCGTCGGCCTCCAGGTGGGGCGCGAGGGAGCGGCGGCAGTGGATGCCGAAGGGGAGTCCGCGGTGTTCGGTGCGTACCGAGTGCCAGGGGCCGGCGGCGACGGCGACGAGGTAGGTGGAGATGAGCGGGGTGGGAGCGGCCTGCCAGCGGCCGTCGGCGCGCTGCTCGGTGACGCCGTTGGCGAGTACGGTCCAGCCCTCGGGCGCCTTCACGCAGACTTCGAAGACGGCTTTCAGGTCGGGCTGGTCGAAGGCGGCGAAGACACGTTGGACGTCGTCCATGAACATCTGTGTGTAGACGTACGTCTCGCCGTCGCTCGGGTCGGTGAAGCGGTGCATGCCCTCGCCGGTGCGGGAGTAGCGCATGGCCGCGTCGACGCGCAGTTCGTGCTCCCCGGCGGAGAGGTTCTTCAGCGGCAGCCGGCCGTCGTCGAGCGACTCGGGGTCGAGGGGCTCGCCGTCGAGCTCGGCGGCGCGCAACTCCACGGGCTTCAGCTCCACGAACGTGTCCCCGGCGGACCGCGCGGTGAAGCGGACCACGGTGCGGGAGTCGAAGGTCTCGTCCCCGGTCGTGAGGTCCAGTTCGACCGTGTAGCGGTGGACGTCGAGGAGCTGTGCTCGGAGCTGCGCTTCATCGCGCGTGAGTGCGGACATGCAGGCCATGCTGCCTGATCGCACTGACAGCGCACAGGGGGTGGGCGGCTTCACCGCATATGTCCGGCTCGCTGCCCGACCGTACCCGCGCCGGGCTCGCTTCCGCACGCCCCCCGACCGCGTCTGGCCGCTCCGGACCGCACCTGGACCATGTGAGCCGTACCCGACCGCTCGCGTCCGATCCTGGAGGATCCCCGCTCGCTCTTGACCGTTCCCGTCCGGTCTTCGACCGCCCGTTCCCGTCCGACCCTGGACCGCCCGCTCCCCCTCCCGTCCGGCCGATCTCGTCCGGCCCGGACCGCCCGCTCCCTGTCCCCTTCGATCCCCCTCCGGCCCGCGACCGTGGGCACCACCGCCGGCCGGACGGCGGCCCGCCCCGGCCGGGGTCAGTCGGCCGCCTGCTGGCCGTTGGCGGTGTCCTCGGCGATGCGCTCGTGGTGGCGGATCACCTCGGCGATGATGAAGTTCAGGAACTTCTCGGCGAAGGCCGGGTCCAGCTTGGCGTTCTCGGCGAGGCGGCGCAGCCGCGCGATCTGGCGGGCCTCGCGGGTCGGGTCGGCGGGCGGCAGCTGGTGCACGGCCTTGAGCCGGCCGACCTGCTGGGTGGCCTTGAACCGCTCGGCGAGCAGGTGGACGACGGCCGCGTCGATGTTGTCGATGCTGTCGCGCAGCCGCTCCAGTTCCTGGCGGACCTCGGGGTCCACGTCACCGGTTCCGGTGTTGCTGGTGGTCATGCATGTCACCCTATGGGTTCTCCGGGCCGGTCATCCGGGCTGTCCGGAGAGTGGATCATCGGCGGATCGTCCGGGTCCGGTACCCGGTCGCTCCAGCCGCCGGGCACGCTGCGGCCCTGCTGGGCACGGAAGCGGACCGGGGCGAGGCCCACCCGGCGGGTGAACAGCCGGGAGAAGTACGCGGGGTCGTCGTAGCCGACGCGGCGGGCGACGGCGGCGACCGGCAGCTCGGTGGCGGCGAGGAGTTCCTTGGCGCGGCCGAGGCGGATGCCGAGCAGGTAGTCCTTGGGGCTGCACCCGGCGGCCCGGCGCACGGCACTGCGCAGCTCCGCGGGCGTCATGCCGTGCACGCGCGCGTGGTCGGCGACGCTCATCGGCGTGCAGGCGTCCCGCTCGAGCGCCTGGAGCACCTGGGCGCCGTCCGGGGCGAGGTCGGCACGGGCGCGGCGCAGGGAGACCAGCAGTTCGTGCACGGCCGCCGCGGTCTCCACCTCCAGCAGCGGGTTGCCGCGGCGCGCCGCGCGGGCGATGCGGGCGACCACCGCGCGGGGCCCGGAGGCGTCGGAGAGCGGCACGACGGGCCGCTCGGGCTCGATGTAGCCGAGCTCGGTGTACGTCGTGGTGGCGGGCCCGGCGAAGTCGACGAAGCCCTCGTCCCAGCCGGTGTCCGGATCGGGAGCGTAGTGGTGGGGCACCTTGGGGGTGAGCCAGAGCAGCGCGGGCGCGGTGACGGTCGTACGGCGGCCGTCGGCGCCCCGGTGCCAGCCGCGGCCCGCGCTGATCACGACGGCCACGTGGTGGTCGAGGGTGCGCGGGCCGACCGTGGGCAGGGCGCCGTGCTGCAGGCCGACGCCGAGGCAGACCAGGCCGAGGCGGTGGTGGGCGGGGCCGGGGCTGAAGAACCGCATCCAGGTCTGGTACATCGGCGCTCCTCCCGGGCGTGCAGTGAGGCGGACTTTTGTCCAAGCAGCGACGATCTTCGTCCATGGCGCCGACCGCCGGAAGGGGTGAGGCTGGCGCGCATGAGCGAGTTCACGGTGGGGGAGACCGACTTCCTGCTGGACGGGCGGCCGGTACGGCTGCTGTCCGGGGCGCTGCACTACTTCCGGGTGCACGAGGGGCACTGGCGGCACCGGCTGGCGATGCTGCGGGCGATGGGCCTGAACTGCGTGGAGACGTACGTCCCCTGGAACCTGCACCGGCCGCGACCCGGCAGCGGCCACCGGGACGTGCAGGCGCTCGGCCGGTTCCTGGACGCGGTCCGGGAGGCCGGGCTGTGGGCGATCGTACGGCCGGGCCCCTACATCTGCGCCGAGTGGGAGAACGGCGGACTGCCGCCCTGGGTGACGGGCGAGCCGGGCACGCGCGTGCGCACGCGTGACGAGCGCTATCTGTCCCATGTGGAGCACTGGTTCCACCACCTGATGCACGAGGTCGTGCCCCGGCAGATCGACCGCGGCGGCCCGGTGATCCTCGTGCAGGTGGAGAACGAGTACGGCAGTTACGGCAGTGACACCGGCTATCTGGAGCACCTGGCCGGCCTGCTGCGCGCCAAGGGCGTCACGGTTCCGCTGTTCACCTCGGACGGCCCGGAGGACCACATGCTGACCGGCGGTTCGCTGCCCGGGGTGCTCGCCACGGTGAATTTCGGCTCCCACGCGCGCGTGGCCTTCGAGACCCTGCGCCGCCATCGCCCCGAGGGCCCGCTGATGTGCATGGAGTTCTGGTGCGGCTGGTTCGACCACTGGGCCGGCGAGCATGCCGTACGGGACCCGGAGGAGGCCGCCGGGGCGCTGCGGGAGATCCTGGAGTGCGGGGCGTCGGTGAACCTCTACATGGCGCACGGCGGTACGAGTTTCGGCGGCTGGGCGGGTGCCAACCGGGGCGGCGGCGAGCTGCACGAGGGCCCGCTGGAGCCGGACGTGACCTCCTACGACTACGACGCCCCCGTGGACGAGTACGGCCGCCCCACGGAGAAGTTCTGGCGCTTCCGCGAGGTGCTGGCCGCACACCACTCCGGTCCGCTGCCCGAACTGCCGCCACAGCCCGCCCCGTTGGCCCGCCCGGCCGAGGTGGCCCTCGGCGGCTGGGCCTCCTTGGGCGACACCCTGGAGACACTGGGCGGCGAGGAGAGAGTCGCCCCGCTGCCGCCCACCTTCGAGGAACTGCACGTCACCCGGGGCCTGGTGCGCTACGAGGTGGACGTGCCCGGCCCGCGGCGGCCGTACCCGCTGACCCTGCGCGGGCTGCGGGACCTCGCCGTGGTGTACGTCGACGGCGAACGGGCCGGGGTGCTCTCCGAGGAGGAGCCCCGCCTGAAGGAGCCCGTCGCGGGTCCCGCGCGCGTGGAGCTGTGGGTGGAGTCCCTCGGGCGGGTGAACTACGGGCCGCGCTTCGGCGAGGCGAAGGGGATCACCGGCGGCGTCCTGCACGAGCGGCAGTTTCTGCACGGGGTTCGCGCGCGTGGGCTGGATCTGGACGCGTTCGACGGCGGTGTGGACGCGGTGCCGTTCGGCCCGCTGCCCGCGGCGGGCGCACCGGGGCTGTACCGGGCCACCGTCGCGGTCCGCGGGGCCGGGGACGCGCGGCTGGAGCTGCCCGGCTGGACGCGCGGGTTCGTCTGGATCAACGGCTTCAACCTGGGCCGCTACTGGTCGGTGGGCCCCCAGCGGTCCCTGTACGTCCCCGGCCCGGTGCTGCGGGAGGGCGGGAACGAGGTGTGGGTGCTGGAACTGCAGGAGACGGACCCGGACCGGCCGGCGCCCCGGCTCCTGCCCGTGTGACCGGGCGCCCGGCGCGCCTACAGTGGAGAGGGGTTCCGGCGTCTTTGGGGGTGCGGACGTGGCGAACGGCGGACCGGTCCAGCACGGCTACCCGCACCTGGAGACGGTGCGGGCCGCCATCACCGCGCTGTACAAGCGGCTGTCCCACGACACCGTCCAGACGTTCTCGGCCAGCCTGGCCCCGGCCGACGTGGCCTTCTGCGACACCGACGACCTGCATCTGGGGGCGCAGCGGGTGGCCCGCGAGATCGTGCGGCACTTCCGGCTGCCGGACGCGCGGCTGATCGTCGGCTTCCGGGAGATGACCCATGCGGCGAACGTCGAACTGGCCGCGGGACCCGAGTACTTCGTGGAGCTGAACGACCGTTTCCGCACCCACCGCCGGGACATCGGCGCGGCACTCGCGCACGAGGTGGCGCACGTGTACCTCCACCGCCTGGACCTCTCCTTCCCCACGACGCCGGAGAACGAGATCCTCACGGACACGGTGACGACGTATCTCGGGGCCGGCTGGCTGCTGCTGGACGCCTTCCGGGAGGACGCGGTGTCCTCGCAGAAGCTGGGCTATCTCACCCCGGAGGAGTTCGGTTACGTCCTGGCCAAGCGGGCGCTGCTCTTCCACGAGGACCCCTCGGTGTGGTTCACCAGTCCGCAGGCCTACGACGCGTACGTCAAGGGGATGGCCGTCGCCCGCCGGGACGAGCAGCAGCCGCCGCTGACCGCCGCCGGCTGGGCGGGGCGACGGCGGTACGCCCATGACCGGCGGCACACGTCCGGTGTCCAGCCGACCGCCCCGTACTCCTTCTCCCCCGACCCCGCCGGCCATCTCCGCGTCTCCTTCTCCTGTCCCACCTGCCACCAGCGGATCCGGGTACCGGTGAAGGGGCGGGTCCGGGCGCGGTGCGGGCTGTGCCGGACGGTGCTGGAGTGCGACACGTAGGTTCGCCGCGCCAAGCTGGGGGGCTCCGCCCCCAGACCCCCGGCCTCGCCCACCCACCACCCGACTCGGTCGGCCGAGAAGCACAGGTCCCGACCCGGTCGGCCGGGACGCGCGGGGCCCGGCTCGGTCGGCCCGGGGCGTGCTCCTTTCGGCCCCGCCTCTCAGCCGACCGAGTCGGGTGGGCGGATTGGCCAGGGGGTCTGGGGGCGGAGCCCCCCAGGTGGCCCGGAATCGTCAGCCGAGCTGCTCTGCCGACCCCCGCCGAGGAAGCGCCGCGCACAAGCCCCCGCACAGCACGAACGCCCCGACAACCCACGGCATCGCGTCGGCCAGCGCCCCGCTCATCCCCGTGGACACCTGCCCGAAGAACACCGTGCCGACCACGCCGGCACCCACCGCTCCCCCGAACTGCTGAGCCGTCGAGAAGATGCCGGACGCCCCGCCGGCCAACTCCCCCGGCACCGCCGACAGCACCACGTTCACCAGCGGCACCACGAGGAAGCCGAGCCCCGACCCGGCGATGACCAGCCCCGGCGCCAGCGGCCACGCCCCGGCGTGCACCGCCGGCGCCCGGTCGACCGCGGCCCACACCCAGCCGAAGCCGCCGGCCATCAGCAGCGCCCCGGCACCCAGCACCAGCCGCCCGTACCGTACGGCGAGCCCGTCCGCGGCGGGCGCGGTGAGGAAACCGCCGGCCGAGAAGGCGACCGTCACCAGCCCGGCCTGCATCGGCGTGTACCGCTCGCCCGCCTGCAACCAGACCGCGAAGACCAGGAAGAAGCCCTGCATGCCGACGGAGAACAGCAGTTGGACGAGGACACCCACGGAGAACGCGGGGAGCCGGAAGGCGCGGGCGGGCAGCAGGGGCACCGTCCCGGGCCGGTGCCACCGGGCCTCGTACACCCCGAGCCCCGCCACGGTCACGACCCCCGCCCCGAGGCAGATCCAGCCCCACAGCGGCCAGCCGTTCTCCCGGCCCTGCACCAGTGGCAGCACGATCGCGACCAGTCCGCCGGCCAGCAGCAGGCTGCCCAGGGCGTCCGGCCGGCCCGCGGACCGCTCCCGCGTGGCCGGGACCAGCAGCAGCCCGCCGACGAAGGTCGCCACGGCCACCGGCACGTTCACCAGGAAGACCGAGCGCCAGCCCCAGCCGAAGAGATCCGCGTCCGTGAGCACCCCGCCGAGCAACAGCCCGACGGCGGAGGCGAACCCGGCGACGGCGCCGTACATCCCGAAGGCGGCCCCGCGCTCCTTGCCCGTGAAGAGGGTGCGGAACGAGCCGATCACCTGCGGCACCAGCACGGCGGCGAGGACGCCCTGCACCGCGCGGGCCGCGATCAGCTGCCCCGGCGACTGGGCGATCCCGCAGGCGAGGCTCGCCAGCCCGAAACCGGCCGTGCCGGCGAGGAAGAGCGGGCGGCGGCCGATGCGGTCGCCGAGGTGACCGGAGACGATCAGGGCGGCGGCGAAGCCGAGCAGATAGGCGGAGACGACCCACTGCAGGTCGCTCGCCGAGGCGTGCAGATCACGGCTGACGGACGGCACGGCCACGTTGACGATCGTCGTGTCCAGCAGGTCCATCAGCGCCGCGATCATCATCACGACGGCGGCGGCCCAGCGGCGCGGACGGGGCGCCGCGGCAGTGGCGGCTGGTTCGGTGAGTGTTGCGGACATGGAGGTCTCCTTGGCTCCTCGGCTCCAGATTTATTTCGTTCGACCTAACGAAAGAATTGCACCGACACGGCCGCTCCTGCAAGTCGTTAGTTCGACCGAACGAAATTTTTGCTAGCCTGGCGACATGGCCAAGGCAGACGAGAAGCCGGACGAGACGGCGCGGTCCGAGACGCTTCAGCGGCTCATGGAGGTGGGGCGGGTCCACAGCGGGGTCACGGTCATGTTCCACTCGGCCGTCGCCGCCAAGCAGGGGCTGAACGCGACGGAGGAGAAGACGCTCGACCTCCTCCAGCGGCACGGCCCGCTCACCGCGAAGGACCTCGCCGAACTGACCGGGCTCGCCCCCGCCTCCGTCACCGGGCTGCTCGACCGGCTGGAGACCAAGGGCTTCGTCCACCGGGTCAAGCACCCGACCGACAAGCGCCGGGTGCTGGTCGAACTGAACGAGGAGAAACTCGCCGAGCTGGCCGGGTTCTTCGAGGACTGGGCGCGGGACATCGTCGAGGCCTGCGAGGAGTTCGGCACCGACGAACTGCGGACCGTCATCCGCTTCCTGTCCGTCATGAGCGAGCGCCAGCGCGCCGCCGCGGCCCGCCTGACCGGCTGACCGTACGGCGGCTCTAGGAGCGTACGGCGATCCCGTCCAGCACCATCGACAGGTACTGGCGGGCGATCTCCTCGGGGCTGTGCAGGCCGCCCGGCCGGTACCAGGAGGCGGCGACCCAGACGGTGTCGCGCACGAAGCGGTAGGTGAGGCGGACGTCGAGGTCGGCGCGGAAGACGTGCTCGGCGACCCCGCGCTCCAGGGTGCCGAGCCATGCCTTCTCGAACCGCGCCTGCGACTCGGCGAGGAACGCGAACCGCTCCTGGGCGACGAGTTGCCTGCTCTCCTTCTGGTAGATCGCGACCGCGGCGCGGTGCCGGTCGATCTCCCGGAAGGACTCGGTGACGAGGGCCTCCAGCGTCTGGCGGGGCCCGAGTCCGGAGGCGAGGACGGTGTCGTAACCGTCCCACAGCTCGTCGAGGAAGGTCCGCAGGATCTCCTCGAGCATCGACTCCTTGGAGTCGAAGTGGTAGTACAGGCTGCCCGCGAGCATCCCGGCGTGGTCGGCGATCCGGCGGACCGTGGTGGCGTTGTAGCCGTGCTCGGCGAAGACCTCGGCAGCGGTGCTGAGGAGTTCACCGCGCCGGGCCGCCGCCGCGGTCACCTGGGGCTTCTTCTTGGTCGGCACACGCCCATTGTTTCAAACAGTTGTTAGGGAGCCCGCACGATGCCGGCGGCGCGTGCGGCCGACAGCCACCGCGGGAACTCGCCGACGAGCCGGTCGTACAGTGCGGCGTCGGAGAGGCTCCGCGGGTCCTGGCCGGCGTGGAAGAAGCCGGCGTTGTCCACGATCCGCCTGTCCGGCACGGCCAGTTCGTCCAGCTTCCGCAGGAACTCGAACTGCCGGCTGTCCGGGTCGCCGAAGCCGACGAACTGCCAGAACAGCGGGAGCCTGGCCGCCTTGCACAGATACCGTTCGGCGGCGAGCTTGTTGATCGGGCCGCCGTCGGTCTGGAAGACGACCAGGGCCGGGTCGGCGGCGCCGCTGTCCAGGTAGTGGTCGATGACGGCGTCCATGGCCAGGTGGTAGCTGGTCTTTCCCATGTGCCCGAGCCCGGCCACGATCCGCTCGACGCTGCCCTCGTGGCGGTCGATGGCGATGTCGGTGACCGCGTCGACGTCGGTGGAGAAGAACACCACCGGCACCCGGCCGTCGTCGTCCAGGTGCGCGGACAGGCCGAGCACCCGGTCGGCGAGCGCCTGCACGCTGCCGTCCCGGTAGTACGGCTTCATCGAGCCCGAGTGGTCGACCACCAGGTAGACGGCGGCGCGCAGCCCGTCCAGACCGTGTTTGACGAGTGACACTCCCGCCGACCTGTACGCGCCGACGAGCGCGGGCGCGGTCTCCGCCACCTTGCTGAGACTGATCGCGGCCATGTTCCCCCCTCGGCTTCCCGGGCAGCTTATGTGATCACCGGGCCCTGCTCTCGCCCCGACCGCTACATCTGCCTGGACTGCATGCGCGTCGGTCGAGGAGGGTCCGGCAGGACGAGAAGCCGATCCCGGCACGGCCGGATGCCGGACATGCAACGACGCCTGCCCGGGTCCGGTCGGGGACAGGGCAGGCGTCGTTCGGTGTTCCGTACGCCGTTGTACGGGACGTTCTTCGGGGTGCCGTCAGACCGCCAGGGCGCGGTCGGTCGGGCGGATGGGGGCCGGCAGGTCGCTGGCACCGGTCAGGAACCGGTCGACACCGCGGGCGGCCGAGCGGCCCTCCGCGATCGCCCACACGATGAGGGACTGGCCGCGGCCGGCGTCACCGGCGACGAACACACCCGGCACGTTGGTCTGGAAGTCGGCGTCGCGGGCGATGTTACCGCGTTCGTCGAGGTCCAGGCCGAACTGCTCGACCAGGCCGTTCTCCCGGTCGGTGCCGGTGAAGCCCATGGCGAGGGTGACCAGCTGGGCCGGGATCTTGCGCTCGGTGCCCGGCTTGGAGGTCAGCCTGCCGTCGACGAACTCGACCTCGGCCAGGTGCAGCCACTGCACGTTGCCGTCCTCGTCGCCCTCGAAGTGGGTGGTGGAGGCGGAGTAGATCCGCTCGCCGCCCTCCTCGTGGGCCGAGGTGACCTTGTAGAGGATCGGGAAGGTCGGCCAGGGCTGGTTGGTCGGGTGCCGCTCGTCGTTCGGGCGGGGCATGATCTCCAGCTGGGTGACGGAGGCCGCGCCCTGGCGGTGGGCGGTGCCCACGCAGTCCGCGCCGGTGTCACCGCCGCCGATGACGACGACGTGCTTGCCCTCGGCCGAGATCGGCGAGGCGACGTAGTCGCCCTCCTGGACCTTGTTGGCCAGGGGCAGGTACTCCATCGCCTGGTAGATGCCCTTGAGCTCGCGGCCCGGCACCGGCAGGTCACGCGCGGTCGTCGCGCCGACGGCCAGGACCACGGCGTCGTACCGCTTCTTCAGGTCCGTCGCCTTCAGGTCGCGGCCGATCTCGATGCCGGTGCGGAAGCGGGTGCCCTCCGCGCGCATCTGCTCGATACGGCGGTTGATGTGCCGCTTCTCCATCTTGAACTCGGGGATGCCGTACCGGAGGAGGCCTCCGACGCGGTCCGCGCGCTCGTAGACGGCGACCGTGTGGCCGGCCCGGGTCAGCTGCTGGGCGGCGGCGAGACCCGCCGGGCCCGAGCCGATGACCGCGACCGTCTTGCCGGACAGGCGCTCCGGGATCTGCGGGGCGACGTCCCCGGTCTCCCACGCCTTGTCGATGATCGAGACCTCGACGTTCTTGATGGTGACCGGCGGCTGGTTGATGCCGAGCACACAGGCCGACTCGCAGGGGGCCGGGCAGAGGCGACCGGTGAACTCCGGGAAGTTGTTGGTCGCGTGCAGGCGCTCCTGGGCGGCGGCCCAGTCCTCGCGGTAGGCGTAGTCGTTCCACTCGGGGATCAGGTTCCCCAGCGGACAGCCGTTGTGGCAGAACGGGATGCCGCAGTCCATGCACCGGCTGGCCTGCTTGCTGATGATCGGCAGCAGGGAGCCGGGGACGTAGACCTCGTTCCAGTCCTTGACGCGCTCACCGACGGGACGGGTCTTGGCGACCTCGCGGCCGTGGTTCAGGAAGCCCTTCGGGTCAGCCATTGATCGCCGCCTCCATCATCTTCTCGGTGATCTCGGTCTCGGTCAGACCGGCTCGCTCGGCGGCGTCCTTGGCGGCGAGCACTGCCTTGTACGTGCTGGGGATGATCTTGCTGAACCGCTCCACGGCCGTGTCCCAGTCGGCGAGCAGCTTCTCGGCGACCGTCGAGCCGGTCTCCTCGGCGTGGCGGCGCACCACGTCGTGCAGCCACTGCTTGTCCGTGTCGTCCAGCGCCTCGACCGAGCCGGCGTTGCCGACGTTGACGTTGTCGCGGTCGAGGTCGATGACGTAGGCGATGCCGCCGGACATGCCCGCCGCGAAGTTGCGGCCGGTCGGGCCGAGGACGACCGCGTGACCGCCGGTCATGTACTCGCAGCCGTGGTCGCCCACGCCCTCGGAGACGACCAGCGCGCCCGAGTTGCGCACGCAGAACCGCTCACCGGTACGGCCGCGCAGGAACAGCTCACCGCCGGTGGCGCCGTAGGCGATGGTGTTGCCCGCGATGGTCGAGTACTCGGCGAGGTGGTCGGCGGCCCGGTCCGGGCGGACGACGACCCGGCCGCCGGAGAGGCCCTTGCCGACGTAGTCGTTGGCGTCGCCCTCCAGGCGCAGCGTGACGCCACGCGGCAGGAACGCGCCGAAGGACTGGCCGGCGGAGCCGGTGAAGGTGATGTCGATGGTGTCGTCGGGCAGGCCCGCGCCGCCGAACTTCTTCGTCACCTCGTGGCCGAGCATGGTGCCGACCGTGCGGTTGATGTTGCGGATGGCGACCTGGGCGCGCACCGGCTGTGCCTCGGTGGCGTCCGAGGCGGCCAGGGCGTCGGCGGCCAGCTTGATGAGCTCGTTGTCCAGGGCCTTCTCCAGGCCGTGGTCCTGCTCGATCAGCCGGTGGCGCACCGCGCCCTCGGGCAGGTCCGGCACGTGGAACAGCGGCTGAAGGTCCAGGCCCTGCGCCTTCCAGTGGTCGACCGCGCGCTCGACGTCCAGCACCTCGGCGTGGCCGACGGCCTCCTCGATGGAGCGGAAGCCCAGCTCGGCCAGCAGCTCGCGGACCTCCTCGGCGATGAACTGGAAGAAGTTCACCACGTACTCGGCCTTGCCGGCGAAGCGGTCGCGCAGGACCGGGTTCTGGGTGGCGATGCCGACCGGGCAGGTGTCCAGGTGGCAGACGCGCATCATCACGCAGCCGGAGACGACGAGCGGCGCGGTCGCGAAACCGAACTCCTCGGCGCCGAGCAGCGCGGCGATGACCACGTCACGGCCGGTCTTCAGCTGGCCGTCGGTCTGGACCACGATCCGGTCGCGCAGGCCGTTGAGCAGCAGGGTCTGCTGGGTCTCGGCGAGGCCGAGCTCCCAGGGGCCGCCCGCGTGCTTCAGCGAGGTGAGCGGCGAGGCGCCCGTACCACCGTCGTGGCCGGAGATGAGGACGACGTCCGCGTGGGCCTTGGACACACCGGCCGCGACCGTGCCGACGCCGACCTCCGACACCAGCTTCACGTGGATACGCGCGGCCGGGTTGGCGTTCTTGAGGTCGTGGATCAGCTGGGCCAGGTCCTCGATGGAGTAGATGTCGTGGTGCGGCGGCGGGGAGATCAGGCCCACGCCCGGCGTCGAGTGACGCGTCTTCGCGACCCACGGGTAGACCTTGTGGCCGGGCAGCTGGCCGCCCTCGCCGGGCTTGGCGCCCTGGGCCATCTTGATCTGGATGTCGTCCGCGTTGACCAGGTACTCGGAGGTCACGCCGAAGCGGCCGGAGGCGACCTGCTTGATGGCGGACCGGCGGGCCGGGTCGTACAGGCGCTCCGGGTCCTCGCCGCCCTCACCGGTGTTGGACTTGCCGCCCAGCTGGTTCATGGCGATGGCGAGGGTCTCGTGCGCCTCCTTGGAGATGGAGCCGTACGACATCGCGCCCGTCGAGAACCGCTTGACGATCTCGCTCACCGGCTCGACCTCGTCGATGGGGATCGGGGCGCGGTCGGACGTGAAGCCGAACAGGCCGCGCAGCGTCATCAGGCGCTCGGACTGCTCGTTCACGCGGTCCGTGTACTTCTTGAAGATGTCGTAGCGGCCCGTGCGCGTGGAGTGCTGCAGGCGGAAGACCGTCTCCGGGTCGAAGAGGTGCGGCTCGCCCTCACGGCGCCACTGGTACTCGCCGCCGATCTCCAGCGCGCGGTGCGCGGGAGCGATGCCGGAGGCCGGGTAGGCCTTGGCGTGGCGGGCGGCGACCTCCTGGGCGACGACGTCGATGCCGACGCCGCCGATCTTGGTGGTGGTGCCGTTGAAGTACTTCTCGACGAAGGCCTCGTCCAGGCCGACGGCCTCGAAGACCTGGGCGCCGCGGTAGGAAGCGACGGTGGAGATGCCCATCTTCGACATGACCTTGAGCACGCCCTTGCCGAGGGCGTAGATCAGGTTCTTGATGGCCTTCTCCGGCTCCAGGCCGTTCAGGAACGTGCCGGCGCGCAGCAGGTCCTCGACCGACTCCATCGCCAGGTACGGGTTCACCGCTGCGGCGCCGTAACCGATCAGCAGCGCGACGTGGTGGACCTCGCGGACGTCGCCGGCCTCGACCAGCAGGCCCACGTGGGTGCGCTGCTTGGTGCGGATGAGGTGGTGGTGGACGGCCGCGGTGAGCAGCAGCGACGGGATCGGCGCGTGCTCGGCGTCGGAGTGGCGGTCCGACAGGACGATCAGGCGGGCGCCGTTGTCGATGGCGGCGTCGGCCTCGGCGCAGATCTCCGAGATGCGGGCGGCGAGCGCGTCACCGCCGCCGGAGACCCGGTACAGGCCGGACAGGGTCGCGGCCTTGAAGCCGGGCATGTCGCCGTCGGCGTTGATGTGGATGAGCTTGGCCAGCTCGTCGTTGTCGATCACCGGGAAGGGCAGGGTGACCGAGCGGCAGGAGGCAGCCGTCGGGTCCAGCAGGTTGCCCTCGGGGCCCAGTGACGAGCGCAGGGAGGTGACCAGCTCCTCGCGGATCGCGTCCAGCGGCGGGTTGGTGACCTGCGCGAACAGCTGGGTGAAGTAGTCGAAGAGCAGTCGCGGGCGCTCGGACAGGGCCGCGATCGGCGAGTCCGTGCCCATGGAGCCGATCGGTTCGGCGCCGGTGCGGGCCATCGGGGCGAGGATGACGCGCAGCTCCTCCTCGGTGTAGCCGAAGGTCTGCTGGCGGCGGGTGACCGAGGCGTGGGTGTGGACGATGTGCTCGCGCTCGGGCAGGTCGCCCAGCTCGATCTCGCCGGCCTCCAGCCATTCGGCGTACGGCTTCTCGGCGGCGAGGGTCGCCTTGATCTCGTCGTCCTCGATGATGCGGTGCTCGGCGGTGTCGACGAGGAACATCTTGCCGGGCTGCAGGCGGCCCTTGCGGACGACCTTGGCGGGGTCGATGTCGAGGACGCCGACCTCGGAGCCGAGGACGACGAGGCCGTCGTCGGTGACCCAGTAGCGGCCGGGGCGCAGGCCGTTGCGGTCGAGCACGGCGCCGACCTGGGTGCCGTCGGTGAAGGTGACGCAGGCGGGGCCGTCCCAGGGCTCCATCATCGTGGAGTGGAAGCCGTAGAAGGCGCGCCGGGCCGGGTCCATGGAGTCGTGGTTCTCCCACGCCTCCGGGATCATCATCAGCACGGAGTGCGGCAGCGAGCGGCCGCCCAGGTGCAGCAGCTCCAGGACCTCGTCGAAGGAGGCGGAGTCGGAGGCGTCCGGCGTGCAGACCGGGAAGATCCGCTCCAGCTTCTCCTGCGGCCCGAACAGGTCGGAGACCAGCTGGGACTCGCGGGCGCGCATCCAGTTGCGGTTGCCCTTGACGGTGTTGATCTCGCCGTTGTGCGCGACGAAGCGGTAGGGGTGGGCGAGCGGCCACGACGGGAAGGTGTTCGTGGAGAACCGGGAGTGCACGAGCGCGATCGCGGAGGCGAAGCGGCGGTCGGACAGGTCCGGGAAGAAGGGCTCCAGCTGGCCGGTGGTCAGCATGCCCTTGTAGACGATGGTGCGCGCGGAGAGCGACGGGAAGTAGACACCGGCCTCGCGCTCGGCGCGCTTGCGCAGCACGAACGCCTTGCGGTCCAGCGCGATGCCCTCGCTGGCGCCGTCGGTCACGAAGATCTGCCGAAACACCGGCATGGTGGAGCGGGCGGTGGCGCCCAGCAGCTCGGGGGCGACGGGAACCTCGCGCCAGCCGAGGACGGTCAGCCCTTCCTCGGTCGCGATCGTCTCGATCTTCGAGACGGCGTCAGCGGTCCCCGCCTCCGGCAGGAAGGCGATGCCCACCGCGTAGGAGCCCGCCGCGGGAAGGTCGAATCCGGCCACTTCGCGGAAGAAGGCGTCGGGCACCTGGGAGAGGATGCCGGCGCCGTCGCCCGAGTCGGGCTCGGAGCCGGTGGCACCGCGGTGCTCCAGGTTGCGCAGGACGGTGAGTGCCTGCTCGACAAGCGTGTGGGACGCCTCGCCGGTGAGGGTGGCGACGAAACCGACGCCACAGGCGTCGTGTTCGTTGCGGGGGTCGTACATACCCTGCGCAGCAGGGCGAGCATCCATGAAGGACCAGTTCTGGCCATTCGCGGAGTGCTGGGACGGCTGGCGCGGCGTACGCATCGGCTCTCCCGTCGTCGTCATCAGGCATGTGGCAGGTGCCGAGGGACGACGTTGGCCCTCTGCGTTATCTCAAAATTTCGTGCAGGTTACATGATGGGGCGGTTCCCGGGAAGCGGATAGACCGTTCCAACATGCGGACGCCACGGGGTCCGTGGCAAAGGTGCCGCACGGTGGCGGCGGGGTGCCGCCGACGGCTGGATGCCGCACAGGACGGCTGGGTGCCGCACGGAGGCGGCGGGCCGCGCGTGACAGCCCGGGGTGCCGCGCGGTGACGGCGAACGTGTGAAGGGGACCGAACGGACAAGATCGGTCGGATCGGCGTCCGGCGGCCCAAGGGGGGCGGGGGGAGCGTCTTCACTCACCCCGCGGGGGTGCGGCAGGCTTCGTTGCCCACAGCGCTTACGGCTCATGCCCGGTGGTCACGCGGTCGAAACCAGCGAGTAACGGGGCTTTGGCGGTTACTTATGCGGCCCAACGCATAAGTGCCGACGAGGCTATCCTACGGCCGTCCCGAACAGGGTGCCCAGGGCGTACGTCACACCGGCCGCCGCACCGCCCAGCGCGAGCTGCCTGAGGCCGCTGTACCACCAGCTCCGCGCGGTCACCTTGGCCACCACGGCACCGCAGCCGAAGAGCCCGGCGAGGGCGAGCAGCACGGTGGGCCACAACGCGGTCGCACCGAGCAGGAACGGCAGTACGGGCAGCAGGGCGCCGAGCGCGAAGGAGCCGAAGGAGGAGACGGCGGCGACCAGCGGCGAGGGCAGGTCGCCGGGGTCGATGCCCAGCTCCTCGCGGGCGTGGATCTCCAGGGCCTGCTCGGGATCCCTGGACAGCTGCCGCGCGACCTCCCGGGCCAGGTCGGGCTCCACGCCCCGGGCGACATACAGCGCCGCGAGCTCGTCCTCCTCGTCCTGCGGATGCTTGCGCAGCTCACGGCGCTCGACATCGAGCTCGGCCTCGACCAGCTCCCGCTGGGAGGCGACCGAGGTGTACTCGCCGGCCGCCATGGAGAAGGCACCTGCCGCCAGCCCCGCGAGCCCGGTGATGACAATGGTCTGCTGGCTCACGGAACCACCGGCCACACCCGTCATCAGGGCGAGGTTGGAGACCAGCCCGTCCATGGCACCGAAGACGGCGGGCCGCAGCCACCCTCCGTTGACATCGCGGTGGGTGTGGTTGTCACGGTGCGCCTCGTGCAGCGCGGCCTGGGTTTCGATGATGGCCATGGCGGACCCCCCGGATAGCTTAGCCAAAGCTAACTTTGGACGAGTTCTACTTTTCGACCCCACTGAACCTACGCCCCTTCCGTCGCCCCCGCCAGCAAGGAAAGGCTGGGCTAACCTGCACCTTTACCTGCCTTTGCTCATCCGTGCATGATCAAGCTCAGATGCCAAGAGAGTGACGCGAACCATGCGGAGGCACGCGCGCGGGCACGCCGTGGCACACATCCGCAAAGCGTCTTCGTGGTCCCGCCGTCTTCGGGGTCCCGCTGAAGGTGGCCGAAGGAGGCCGTCCCATGGCATCGATCGCCTGCACTCCCCCGGTTCCGGCGCCCGAGGACGCCGCCGGGCTCCGGGACAGGGGCCGCGCCGCGCTGCTCGGCCTGGCCGTCGGAGACGCGCTGGGGGCGCCCGCGGAGAACCTCAGGCCGTCCGAGATCCGCGCCCGCTGGGGCCGTATCACGGGCTATGTGGCCGACGCTCCGTCCGGCACGGACGACACGGAGTACGCGATCTTCTCGGGCCTGTTGCTCGCCCGCCACGGCCCGGCACTGACTCCGGGGCATGTGGAGGCGGCCTGGCACGAGTTGATCGCCGACCGTGCCGAGGGCCCCTTCCGGGGCGCCGGTTTCAGCGAACGCGGCACGCTGGAGAACCTGCGCCGGGGCCTCGCCGCCCCCGTCTCGGCCCAGCACCGGCACGCCTGGAGCGACGGTCTGGCCATGCGGGCGGCCCCCTTCGGCGTCTTCGCCGCCGGCCGCCCCGCCGAAGCGGCCCGCCTGGTGGCGATCGACGGTTCGGTGAGCCACGAGGGCGAGGGCATCCACGGCGGGCAGGCGGTCGCGGCGGGGGTGGCGGCGGCGATGACGGGCGCCCCGGTTCCGGTGGTGATCGCCTCCGCTCTGGCGGTGATCCCCGAGGACTCCTGGACGGCGCGCTCCCTGCGCCGGGCGGTGGCCGTCGCCCACCGCGGCGAACGAGCGGTCCGCTCCGCGGTCGTCATCGGCGGCTATCCCTGGACCGACCTGGCCCCCGAGGCGGTCGCCCTCGCCTTCGGCGCGTACGCGGCGGCCGACGGCGACTTCGCGGAAGCGGTCCTCACGGCCGTCAACATGGGCCGTGACGCGGACACGACGGCGGCGGTGGCCGGCGCCCTGGCGGGCGCGACCCAGGGGAGCGCGGCGATTCCGGCGCACTGGGCGGAGGCGATCGGCCCGGTCCGGGGCCGCTGCCTGTCGTGCGTGGCGGGCCGGCACGTCCTGGACGTGGCGGACCTGCTGGTGCCGGGCCCCGCCGGGAAATCCACCCCCGCGGTGCCGACGACCCAGCCGGCCGAGCAACCCCCGCTCACACGCGGACGGGTGGTCGAACGGGGGTCCAGGGAGCGAAGCCCCCTGGTCGGCGCGGACAGCGAGGGCCGGCCATGAAGCCCCGCCGTATCGAGGGCCTGCTGCTCGGCCTGGCCGCGGGCGACGCCGCCGGCTGGCCGGCCGCCCGGCACCGGGCCGCCCGCATGCCCGAGTGGACCCGGCGTCTCACCCGCGAGCTGGACACCTTCGCCGAGCAGAACGCCACCACCACCCTCCCGGTGCCGATCGCCCTCAACCAACCTCCCGAACCCCTCCGTCTCGGCCCCTCCGACGACGCCGAATGGGCGGCCTTCGCCGCGGAGGCGGTGCTGCGGGCCGGCGACGACGACGCGCTCGGCGACCTCAGCCGAGAGCGCCGTACCCGCGCTGCCATCGACCTGACCTGGACCGCCGTGGCCGCCGAGGTCGCCGCGGCAGCGGACCGCGCCCCCGAGGTCGAGTCCGCCGTGCTCCCCCTGCGCGCCCGCATCTCCGTGCGCACCGGCCTCGGCAACCTCGCCGCCGGCCTGCGCCCGCCCGCCACCGGCCACGACAACCCGCACTACTTCGACGACGCCGCCTGCGTCCGCGCGTGTGTCCTCGCCGTCGCGCACCCCGGCGACCCCGAACGCGCCGCCGCGCTCGCCGAGTTCGACGCCCGCTACACCCAGGACGGCGACGGTGTGCACGGCGCCCGCGCGATGGCCGCCGCCCTCGCGCTCGCCCTCGCCGACGCCGAGACGGACGCGTGCGTGAGCGCCGCGCTCGCCGAACTCCCGCCCGACACCGAGATCGGCCGCAACGCCCGCCACGCGCTCGCCCTCGCCGAGGACGCGGCCCACGACTCCGCCTTCGCCCTCGTCCCGCTCCTCGAGCACCAGATCGTCGACCACGTCTACAGCTACGGCATCGCCGCCGCCGAGACCGTCCCGGTCGCCCTCGCCCTGGCCACCGCCGCCCGCGGCCGTATCGCCGAGGCCGTTCCCGCCGCCGCCTGTCTGTCCCGGGTCGCCGACTCCGCTCCCGCCCTCGCGGGCGCCCTCACCGGGGCCCTCGGCGGCGGCGCGGCCATCCCGCAGACCTGGCGGGACGCCTGCCGCACCCTGTCCGGCTGCGCCCTGCCCCGCCTCACCGGCACCGACCTGGTGGAACTCGCCGGACTCCTGGAAGCCGCACAACCGGCCCACCCAGGAGGATGATTCGGGTCATGACGCCCAAAGGGTCCAAAGGACTCGAAGAACAAGAAAGCGGCCGACCATCCCAGCTCGGTCTCGAGGAGAGGATCACCGGCGCCCTCGTCGGAGCCGCCGTCGGCGACGCCCTCGGCGGCCCGGTCGAGGGGTACTCCCCCGACCAGATCGCCGAGCGCCACGGCGGCCGCGTCCACGGCATCGTCGGCCCCTGGCACGGCGACGCCTGGCGCACCGCCCGCCCCATCGCGCCCTACCACAAGGGCGACGGCCACATCACCGACGACACCCTGATGACCCACGCGCTGATCCGGGTGTACGACCGCGTCCGCGACCACCTCGACGCCTACGCGATCGCCGACCATCTGGTCCCGGACCTGATGACGAACCCGCGCTGGATCCCGGAACTGGAGGCCGAGACCCTGCCGCTGCACCGCCTCTTCCTCGCCGAGAAGTGGCTCGTGGCCCGGCTCGCCCACGGTCACGCCGACCCCCGGGAGGCGGGCGCCGGCAACATCGTCAACTGCGGCGCGGCGATGTACATGGCCCCCGTGGGGCTGGTCAACGCGGCCAACCCGGCCGCCGCCTACGCCGAGGCGCTGGACATCGCCGGCGCGCACCAGTCGTCGTACGGCCGTGAGGCGGCGGGTGTCCTCGCCGCGGCCGTCGCCGCCGCCGCGACCCCGGGCGCGACCCCGGACTCGGTCGTCACCGCGTGCCTGTCCCTGGCGAAGGACGGCACGCGCGAGGCGATCGAGAAGGTCTGCGAAACCGCCGTACGGTACCGGGACTTCGAGTCGGCGCTGTGGCCCCTGCGCGCGGCGGTGGCCCCGTACGACACCGTCGGTCCGGACTACCGCGCGCCATCACTGGCGGCCCGCCGCCCCTCGCGGCTGCACGCGATCGAGGAACTGCCCATCGCCCTCGGCATGTTGGTGGTCTCCGGCGGCGACTACCGGCACGCCGTGCTCGGCGCGGTCAACTACGGCCGCGACTGCGACTCGATCGCGACGATGGCCGGCGCCCTCGCGGGCGCCCTGGGCTCGCCGGTCCCGGAGGACTGGGCGAAGTCGGTGGCGGAGGCCAGCCGGCTGGACCTGTGGGCGCCGGCCCGCACGCTCACCGAGGTCGCCCGGGAGGTCTTCCGGCGGGACGTGCACCGGCGGCGCGTGCACGAGCGGGCGTTCACGGCCCTCGGAGGCCCCGCATGCTCCGACTGACCTGGGTTCAGCCGGAGGACCTGCTCGGCCACGAGCTGCGCCAGGCCCGCCTGGACGGGCGGGAGCCGTCGGCGATCGAGGCGCGCTGGCGGGCCGCGGGCGGCCCGGACGCACCACCCCGAGCGGGCGCGTCCGCCCACGGCGTCTCGCGGTACCTGCGCCTCTTGGCGGAAGACCTGCTGGACGAACTGGCCGACCTCCCCAGCGGCTTGTCCCACGACGAGCCGACCGACCTCGCTCGTATCAGGTCCCTGTGCCCGGACTGGCCGGCGCCACCGTCGTCGCCGCCCGCGCCCGCCCCGGAAGCCCTCGAAGCCGCCTGGCTGGGCCGGGCCATCGGCTGCCTCCTCGGCAAACCCGTCGAGAAGATCCCCCTCGACGGCATCCGAGCGCTCGCCCGGGCGACCGGGAACTGGCCCCTCACCACGTACTTCACGGCACAGGGCGTCCCCGAGGACCTGCTCGCGCAGCACCCCTGGAACCGCCGCTCGGCCGCCACCTCCCTCGCCGAGAACATCGACGGCATGCCCGAGGACGACGACCTGAACTACCCCCTGCTGAACCTGCTGCTCCTGCGCCGGCACGGCAGGACCTTCAGCACCGCCGACGTGGCCCGGCTCTGGCTGGACGAACTCCCGCCCGGCCGTACCTTCACCGCCGAACGCGTCGCCTACCGCAACCTCCTCACGGGCATCGAACCCCCGCACACCGCCCGCCACCGCAACCCCTTCCGCGAGTGGATCGGCGCCCGGATCCGCGCCGACGTGCACGGCTGGACCCATGCCGGGGACCCGGCCGCCGCCGCCGAACAGGCCCACCGCGACGCCGTCCTCACCCACACCGCCAACGGCGTCTACGCGGCGATGTTCACGGCCGCCGTCATCGCCACCGCCGCCACCGGAGGCCAGGACGTCCACGCCTGCCTGCGCGCCGGCCGCCGGGTGGTCCCGCCCCGCTCCCGGCTCGCGCGGGCGATCGACCACGCCGTCCGACTCGCCGAGTCCCACGAGGACTTCGACGACATCGTGGACGAGCTCCACGCCCGCTACTCCCCCGCCCACCACTGGGTGCACGCCCTCCCCAACACCGCCCTGCTCACCGCCGCGCTCACCCACGCCGACGGCGATGTCGCCGGCTCCATCTGCCGCGCCGTGTCGGGCGGTTGGGACACCGACTCCAACGGCGCCACCGCCGGCAGCATCGCGGGCCTGCTCGCGGGCGCCCCGGACGCGCTCCCCGACCACTGGCGGGCCCCGCTGAAGAACCGGCTCGCCACCACCGTCGCCGACTTCGACGGCACCGGCTTCGACGCCCTCGCCCATCTCACCCACCTGGAGGCGACCCGCCCATGACCCACATCGTCGTCCTCGGCAGCACGAACATGGACCTCGTCACCTATGTCGCGAAGGCCCCGCAGCGCGGCGAGACCGTGACGGGACGGGAGTTCCACACGATCCCCGGCGGCAAGGGATCCAACCAGGCGATCGCAGCGGCCCGCGCCGGCGCCACCGTCTCGATGATCGGCGCGGTGGGCAACGACGCCTTCGGTCTGCGGCTGCGCGACACCCTCGAACACTCCGGCGTGGACACCGACTTCCTGCGCACGGTCGAGGGCCCGTCCGGCACCGCGCACATCGTGGTGGACGACGAGGGCGCCAACTCCATCGTCGTCATCCCCGGCGCGAACGGCACCGTCGACCACCTCTCCCCCGGCGACGAGGGCCTGATCGCCTCCGCCGACACCCTGCTGCTCCAGCTGGAGATCCCGCTGCGCGCGGTCGTCCTGGGCGCGGCCGCGGCGCGCCGGCACGGGGTCCGTACGGTCCTCACCCCCTCCCCCGCCCAGCCGCTGCCGCCCGAACTCCTCGCCGCGACCGACCTGTTGGTGCCCAACGAGTACGAGGCGGTCACCCTCACCGGCCGCACCGACCCGCGCGAGGCCGCCGCCGCCCTGCTGGAACTGGTGCCGCAGGTCGTCGTCACCCTGGGTGCCACGGGCAGCCTCTACCTGGCCCGGGGCACCGACCCGCTGGTGATCCCGGCGCCGACGGTGACCGCCGTCGACTCCACGGGCGCCGGTGACACCTTCGTCGGCGCCCTCGCGGTGGCCCTCGCCGAGGAGAAACCGGTGCGGGAGGCCCTGTCCTGGGCGGCGGCCGCCGCGGCGCTCTCCGTCCAGCGGGCCGGGGCGTCAGCGTCGATGCCGTACCGCCCGGAGATCGACGCCCAGTTCACCGCATGACCGCGACGACGAGCTCCCCCCTGTCGGGTCTGCGGGTGCTGGACCTCGCGACCCTCTTCGCCGGCCCGCTGGCCGCCACGCTGCTCGGCGACTTCGGCGCCGAGGTGATCAAGGTCGAGCACCCGGAGCGGCCCGACCCCTCCCGCGGGCACGGGCCGGCCAAGCACGGTGTCGGGCTGTGGTGGAAGGTGCTCGGCCGCAACAAGCGGACCATCACCCTGGACCTGTCCACGCCCGGCGGCCGTGCCGTCCTGCTCCGGCTCGCCGCCACCGCCGACGTGGTGATCGAGAACTTCCGCCCGGGGACCTTGGAGAGGTGGGAGCTGGGCTGGGCGGAACTGGCGGCCGCCAACCCCCGTCTGGTCCTCGCCCGGGTCACGGCCTTCGGCCAGTTCGGGCCGTACGCGCACCGTCCGGGCTTCGGCACCCTCGCCGAGGCGATGAGCGGCTTCGCCGCGCTCACCGGAGAACCGGACGCGCCGCCCACGCTCCCGCCCTTCGGGCTCGCGGACTCGGTCGCGGGCCTGGCGACCGCCTACGCCGTGCTCACCGCCCTGGCCGCGCGGGAGCGCACCGGCACCGGGCAGGTCGTCGACATGGCGATCATCGAGCCGATCCTGGCGGTCCTCGGCCCCCACCCCACCTGGTACGACCAGCTCGGGCACGTCCAGGAACGCACCGGCAACCGCTCCGCGAACAACGCCCCGCGCAACACCTACCGCACCGCCGACGGCCGCTGGGTCGCCGTCTCCACCTCGGCGCAGTCGGTCGCGGAGCGGGTGATGCGCCTGGTGGGCCGCCCGGAGCTGATCGAGGAACCGTGGTTCGCCACCGGCGCGGACCGCGCCGCCCACGCCGACGTCCTGGACGAGGCGGTCGGCTCCTGGATCGCCGCGCGCACCCGCGCCGAGGTCCTCGCGGACTTCGAGAAGGCGGAGGCCGCGGCGGCCCCCGTCCAGGACGTCCGGGAGGTCCTGACCGACCCCCAGTACCAGGCGCTGCAGACGGTCATCACCGTCGACGACCCCGACCTGGGCCCGCTGCGCATGCAGAACGTCCTCTTCCGGCTCTCCGCGACGCCCGGCGCGATCCGCTGGGCCGGCCGCCCGCACGGCGCCGACACCGAGGCCGTGCTCACCGAGCTGGGCCTCGCCCCCGCCGAGCTGCGCGCCCTGCGCGAGGAGGGCGCCCTGTGACCCCGCACCCGCTCACCTGGCTCTACGTCCCCGGCGACCGCCCGCCCGTGGTGGCCAAGGCGCTCGTCGCGGGTGCCGACGTGGTGGTGGTCGACCTGGAGGACGCCGTCGCCCCGGACCGCAAGGAGTACGCCCGTGCGGCCACGGCCGAGCTGCTCACCGGCCCCCCGCCGGTCCCGGTCCACGTCCGCGTCAACGCGCTGGACAGCCCCTGGTCCGCCGGCGACCTGGCCGCCCTGGCCGCACTTCCCGGCCTGGCGGGCCTGCGGCTGCCCAAAGTGACCACCCCGGCCGAGATCAGGCAGGTGGCCGCGGCCATTCCCGTCCCCCTGTACGCCCTGCTGGAGACGGCCCTCGGCATCGAGCACGCCTACGCCATCGCCACCGCCCACCCCGCCCTGCGGGGCATCGCCCTCGGCGAGGCGGATCTGCGGACCGATCTGGGAGTGCGGGCCGACGCGGGCCTCGACTGGCCGCGCTCCCGGGTGATCGTCGCCGCCCGTGCGGCCGGCCTCGCGCCACCGCCCCAGTCGGTCCACCCCGACATCCGCGATCTGGACGGCCTCGCCGCCTCCTGCGCCCACGGCCGTTGCCTCGGCTTCCTGGGCCGCGCCGCCATCCACCCCCGGCAGCTGCCGGTGATCGAACGGGCCTACCTGCCCACACCGGCGGAGATCGAGCACGCGGAAACGGTGCTCAAGGCAGCGGCCACGAATGAGGGCGCCCAGGCCCTCCCCGACGGCCGCTTCGTCGACGCGGCGGCGGTGGCGATGGCGCAGCGGACCTTGTCACTGGCGTGCAGGACCTAGGTGCACGCCGAAGGGCGCCCGGGACGGACCCGGGCGCCCTTCGGCGTCGTACGACCCAGCGGTCAGCTCTTCTTCGTGGCCGACCCGGCCTCGTCCTTCGCCTCGTCCTTCGCCTCAGCCTTCGCCTCCACGGCATCCGGCTCAGCCTTGTCCCCGTCCTCACCGGCGGCGGCCGGCTCGTCACCGGGCACTTCGCCGACGGCCCCGGGTTCGACCACGGCTTCCCTGCCGGGCCGCTTCCTGGACGAGATCAGCATGTACGTCACCGCCAGCAGGAACACGATCAGCGCGGTCCAGTCGTTCAGGCGGAGGCCCAGGATGTGGTGCGCGTCGTCCACGCGCATGTACTCGATCCACCCGCGGCCCACGCAGTACGCGGCGACGTACAGGGCGAAGGCCCGGCCGTGGCCCAGCGTGAAGCGGCGGTCGGCCCAGATGACCAGGAGACCCACGCCGATGCACCACAGGGACTCGTACAGGAAGGTCGGGTGGTAGTAACCCGGCACCCGGCCGCCCTCGGAGGAGGTGATGTGCAGGGCCCAGGGAACATGCGTCTCACGGCCGTACAGTTCCTGGTTGAACCAGTTGCCCCAGCGGCCGATGGCCTGGGCGAACGCGATGCCGGGCGCGACGGCGTCGGCGTACGCCGGCATCGGGACGCCCCGGCGCCGCGCGCCGATCCACGCGCCGAGCGCGCCGAGCGCGATCGCGCCCCAGATGCCCAGGCCGCCCTGCCACACCTTGAAGGCGTCCACCCAGTCACGGCCCGGGCTGAAGTACAGCTCGTAGTCCGTGATCACGTGGTACAGCCGGCCGCCGACCAGGCCGAACGGCACAGCCCAGACCGCGATGTCGGCGACCGTGCCGGCCCGTCCGCCGCGGGCGATCCAGCGCTTGTTGCCGAGCCAGACGGCGACGAAGACGCCGATGATGATGCAGAAGGCGTAGCCGCGCAGCGGGATGGGGCCGAGATACAGCACCCCGCGCGACGGGCTGGGAATGTAGGCAAGTTCCATGGCAAGTCCGACGCTACCGTGCCGGGCCGTGGTGACGGCAAGTGGCCCGGCTACGGGTCCATAACGGGGGCGTGGGAAAAGCGGACGTGGAAGGGAAGATCCTCACCCGCGGTCGGCGGTCTCCACCATCTGCTTGAGCTTGGCCGGGGTCAGGGTCTGGTCCTGGTAGATGTTCTTCCCGCCGAACAGGACCGTGGGCGTGGAGCTGAAGCCGCCGGTCTGGAAGGCCTTGTTGGACTTGTTCACCCAGCTGTCGTGGGTGCCGTCCTTGACGCACTTCTGGAAGGCGGGGGTGTCGAGGCCCTTCACCTTGCCGGCCAGCTGGATCAGCTTGTCGTTGCCGGCGAAGGCGTCGTCGGTCTCCTTGGGCTGGTTGCCGTACAGCACGTCGTGGTAGTCGCGGAACTTTCCGGCGTCCTGGGCGCAGGCCCCGGCGTTGCCGGCGCGCAGGGAGCCGGTGCCGCCGAGGTTGCCGTCGATCAGCCGGACCAGGTGGTACTCGATTCTGAGCTTGCCGGCGTCGGTCAGCTCGTGCAGCGTGGGCCGGTACGCCGTCTCGAACATCTGGCAGGCCGGGCAGCGGAAGTCCTCCCAGATCGTGAGCGTCGACTTGGCGCCGTCCTTGCCGACCGGCACCGCCAGGCTGTCCTTGCCCTGCGCGCCGGAGGGCGCCACGACCGGGCCCGAGCTGCTCGACTTCTTGCCCACGTTGGCGGCGACGATGCCGATCACCGCCGCGAGGCCCAGGACACAGACGATGCTCGCACTCACGATCAGCGTGCGCCGTCGCTTCTCAGCGGCCTTCTGCTTCTCGCGCTCGACCGCCAGCCGCTCCCGGGCGGTGCGCTTTCCGTCACGGTTCTTCTCGCTCACACCCCCAGAACGAACCGGGGAGGCGCAGCGCGCCTCCCCGGCCGGAGGTCCACTCGTTCGAGTGACCGAATGTTCTGAGCGAATTTTCTGACAGGGGCGTGACCTGCGGTTACGCCTGCCCGCGCACGCCCTTGGCCAGCTCCCCGGCGAGCGTGCGCACCGCCTCGACGCCGGAGGCGTGGTCCGGGGCGTCGAGCATCCTCTTCACGAAGGCCGAGCCGACGATGACGCCGTCGGCGAAGCCGGCGACCTCTGCGGCCTGAGCTGCGTTGGAGACGCCGAGGCCGACGCAGACGGGCAGCTCGGTGTCGGTGGCACGGGTGCGCTCGACCAGGTTCTGGGCCTGCGCGCCAACGGATTCGCGGGTGCCGGTGACGCCCATCAGGGAGGCCGCGTAGACGAAGCCGCTGCCCGCCGCGGTGATCCGGGCGAGCCGCTCGTCCTTGCTGCTCGGCGCCACGACGAAGACGGTCGCGAGACCGTGCTTCTCGGCGTGCTCCCGCCACAGCGCCGACTCCTGGACGGGCAGGTCCGGAAGGATGCAGCCGGCGCCGCCCGCCTCGGCCAGCTCGGCGGTGAACCGCTCGACGCCGTAGCGGTCGATGGGGTTCCAGTACGTCATGACGAGCACGGGCTTGCCGGTCGCCGCGTACGCCTCGCGGACCGTACGCATCACGTCGGCGATCCTGACCCCGCTGCGCAGGGCGATGTCGTCGGCGGTCTGGATGACCGGGCCGTCGAGGACGGGATCGCTGTGCGGCAGGCCCACCTCCACGACGTCCGCCCCGCCGTCGAAGACGGCCTTGATCGCCTCGATGCCGCCGTCCACGTTCGGGAACCCGGCCGGGAGGTAGGCGATGAGCGCGGACCGGCCCTCGGCCTTGGCGGCGGCCAGGGTGTCCGACAGCAGCCGGATCTTCCCGCTCACTTGGCGTCCCCCTCGATCTCGGCGGTGTCGGCTTCGTCGGCGGCCACCTCGGCGTCGGTGTCGTACAGGCCGAAGTAGCGGGCGGCGGTGTCCATGTCCTTGTCGCCGCGGCCGGACAGGTTGACGACGATCAGGCCGTCCCTGCCCAGCTCCTTGCCGACCTCCAGGGCGCCGGCGAGGGCGTGGGCGCTCTCGATGGCCGGGATGATGCCTTCGGTCCGCGACAGCAGGCGCAGGGCCTGCATGGCGGCGTCGTCGGTGATCGCGCGGTACTCGCCGCGGCCGGAGTCCTTCAGGTAGGAGTGCTCGGGGCCGATGCCCGGGTAGTCCAGACCGGCCGAGATCGAGTACGGCTCGGTGATCTGGCCTTCCTCGTCCTGCAGGACGTAGGAGCGGGAGCCGTGCAGGATGCCGGGCTCGCCCGCGGTGAGGGTGGCGGCGTGCTCCCCCGACTCGATGCCGTGTCCGGCCGGCTCGCAGCCGATGAGCCGGACCCCCTCGTCGGGGATGAAGGCGTGGAAGAGGCCGATGGCGTTGGAGCCGCCGCCGACGCAGGCGATCGCGGCGTCCGGGAGGCGCCCGGCGCGCTCCAGCAACTGGCGGCGGGCCTCGACGCCGATCACGCGGTGGAAGTCGCGGACCATGGCGGGGAAGGGGTGCGGCCCGGCGACCGTACCGAACAGGTAGTGGGTGTGGTCGACGTTCGCGACCCAGTCGCGGAACGCCTCGTTGATGGCGTCCTTCAGGGTGCGGCTGCCGGACTTCACGGCGACGACCTCGGCGCCGAGCATCCGCATGCGGGCCACGTTCAGGGCCTGGCGCTTGGTGTCGACCTCGCCCATGTAGATGGTGCAGTCGAGGCCGAACAGGGCGCAGGCGGTGGCGGTGGCGACGCCGTGCTGTCCGGCACCGGTCTCCGCGATCACGCGCGTCTTGCCCATCCGCTTGGTGAGCAGGGCCTGGCCGAGGACGTTGTTGATCTTGTGGGAGCCGGTGTGGTTGAGGTCTTCCCGCTTCAGGAACACGCGGGCGCCCCCGGCGTGTTCGGCGAAACGGGGAACCTCGGTGAGGGAGCTGGGGCGGCCGGTGTAGTTGACCATCAGGTCGTCGAGCTCTCGCGCGAACTCGGGGTCGTGCTTGGCCTTGTCGTACTCGACGGCGACCTCGTCCACGGCGGCGACGAGGGCCTCCGGGATGAACTTGCCGCCGAAGGCGCCGAAGTAGCCTTCGGCGCTGGGCACCTGGCCGGTGGGGTCAGGGAAGAAGAAATCGCTGGGCATGCGAGAACCTCACGGTGAGTGCGTGTGAAGAGACACTGTTCGCCGTGGGGGCGGGGATATGTTCGTCGGCTGCGGGCCGTCAGTGGTTGCTCGCGCCGTTCCCCGCGCCCCTGAAGGGGCGCTGCCATCGACGTCCGTTCACCTGCCCGGGCTCATCGCCGATGACGTACCGCACCCTGCGGCCGTGGACGCGCCTCGCCGGGGCACGGCAGCCCCTCGGGCGGCAGCCTCGCGCCAGGCGGGCGTACCGGTCGACGGTCGTCACGGTGGGAGTCATCGTAGGTCAGCCTACCGGGTGATCAGCTCCGGCCGTGCCGCAGCGCGGGATGTTCGCCCGCGGCGACCAGGTCGGCGACCGCGGTCTTGGGGTCGCGGCCCGTGACCAGGGACTCGCCGACCAGAACCGCGTCGGCGCCGGCGTTGGCGTAGGCGATCAGGTCGTGCGGGCCACGGACACCGGATTCGGCGACCTTGACGATGTGGTCCGGGATCTCCGGCGCGACCCGCTCGAACGTGCCGCGGTCGACCTCGAGGGTCTTCAGGTTGCGCGCGTTGACGCCGATGATCCTGGCGCCCGCGTCCACGGCCCGCTCGACCTCGTCCTCGTCGTGCACCTCGACGAGCGGGGTGAGCCCGATCGACACCGCGCGCTCGATCAGCGACTCCAGGGCCGGCTGGTCCAGGGCGGCCACGATCAGCAGCGCGAGGTCGGCGCCGTACGCCCGGGCCTCCCAGAGCTGGTACGACGTGACGATGAAGTCCTTGCGGAGCACCGGGATGTCCACGCGCGCGCGAACGGCCTCCAGGTCGGCCAGCGAGCCGCCGAAGCGGCGCTGTTCGGTGAGGACGGAGATGACGGCAGCGCCGCCCGCCTCGTAGTCCGCGGCGAGGCCGGCCGGGTCGGCGATCGCCGCCAGCGCGCCCTTGGAGGGGCTGGAGCGCTTGACCTCGCAGATCACCTTGACGCCGTCGCCCTTGAGCGCGGCCACCCCGTCCTTGGCGGCGGGGGCCTTGGCCGCGCGCTCCTTGAGCTCGTCGAGGCTGACGCGTGCCTGCCGCTCCGCGAGGTCGGCACGGACTCCGTCGATGATCTCGTCGAGCACACTCACGCGAGCGGCCCCCTTTCAGACGGTGGTTCCTTCAGGTTTTGAAAACCCAGGCTTTGAAAACCCGTGGTCACTGCGATGGTATCCGCAGGAGCGCGGAGCCCTCGCATCCGGTGGACGCCGGTCCCACTGGCTGGACGTCCACCGGGTGATCAAGGATGCAGCCAGCCTCCCGGGGGCAGGTTCCGGACGGCCGTGAACACCAGCACCAACGCGCCGATCCCCCACAGGTGCGCCGGCCGCGGATCCAGCCGCATCGGCCGGCCGCGCACGGCGTGGACCACCCATACGGTCCACAGCACCGCGAAGCCCAGGTAGGCGGCCACGCCCAGCACGTTGTCGCGCAGCGCGGTGAGCAGGTCGCCGTGGACGAAGGCGTGCGCGCCGCGCAGTCCGCCGCAGCCGGGGCAGTACAGGCCGGTGAGCCGGTACAGCGGGCAGACGGGGTAGTGACCGGGTTCGTTCGGGTCGACGGCGCCGACGTAGGCGAAGGCGGCGGCCACGGCCGTGAGGAGTCCGGCGGGGACAGCCAGGCGCCGCCACAGCGGGCTGCCGGGGGCGGCGGCCGGGGCGAGGCGCGGGAACGGGCGGCTGTCGGCGTTCACCCGAACATTGTCTCCCGCCTGCCGGCGCCGCGCGCGCCGCCCGCGGCCGCGGGGCCGGACACACCGCGAGGGGCGGTCCGCACCCTCTCGGATGGCGGACCGCCCCTCGCGGGAAGGCGGAGGGCTCAGCTCTCCACGCCGGCCGGCTCCCGGGTGGCGAGGGGTGCCCCGGTCATCTTCAGGGGCTTGGGGTTCTGGCCGAGGCCCATGGCGCGCATGATGCCGCCGACCACCGCACCGGCCAGGATGAGCACCATGCCGGCCCAGAAGCCGACCGGCTGGCCCATCACCATGAAGGCGCCCGCGACGCAGAAACCGATGAAGGAAATGATGACACCGGTCCAGGCGGCCGGGGTGTGACCGTGGCCGTGGCTGCTGCCCGCCATGTCTGTGCTCCTCGTTGCTGTGTACGTGTCCCAGGAGAGCGGCGTACGTGTCGTACGGCTCCGAGCCCGCCCGTCACTGTCCGAGCCGGACGCTCGTCGTCCATTGTCCCGTACGTGCGCGCGTGCCGGACGCGGGGGTGGCGTCTGGTTCGCCACATCCGGTGGTGGGTGTCAGGCCCCGGTCGGGTCCTCGCCCCGGTCCAGGGCCTTCCACATCTCCTCCGGCCGTTCCGGGTCGACCGGCCGGGCCTTGCGGCGCGGACGGTCGGCGCCGCGCTCGTAGCGGCCGGACATGGCGGGCCACCGGCTGCCGTAGCGCAGCGCCAGCAGGCCGGCCAGGAGGATCAGCACACCGCCGGCGGCCGCGACATAGGGCCAGCCGGTGTGGCTGAGCGCGGCGACGGTGGCGGAGGTGTCGCCGCTCGCCTGGGCGGCCTTCTCGTCCAGCGCGGAGCTGTCGGAGGCGGCCACGAGGGCGGCGGCCACGATGCCGGCGCCGGACAGCGCGAGCAGTCCGGCGACGACCAGGCGGCCTGCCCGGCGTACGGCGAAGACGGCGACGAGCGCGGCGAGGCCCACTATGGCGAGGGCCGCGGGGACGCCCGTGACGTCGCTGCCCTTGGCGGTGAGCGGGAAGGCACCGCCGGCCACCGTCGCGGTGCCCTCGGCCCAGCGCTGCCGGGTCGCGAGCAGCGCCACGGCCGCGCCGAGCGCACCGCACAGGAGGGCCACGGCGAGGCTCCGCCGGCCGGACCGGGCGGACGCGGCGGCTTCGGAACGGGGGTGAGGAACAGCAGTCACGTACTCCACTATCGCGTGAACCCCGGGCGAAGCGACACCCGGGTCCGTCAACCCATGGGTGATCCAGATCTCCGCCATGCCCCGCCCAGGAACGGCACATGAATTCCCCAGGAAGGGCAAAGCAACGTTCCGCCTTCAACATCCATCTTGTTGACGCGGCCCCGCGTCCGTACGTTCTGCGCGACCCCGGTGCGACACCCCGCGCCGTGGTGGCACCGCGCACCCCCCACACCTCTTCCCGGTTCACCCACCTCGTGGAGGACGTACGTTGCGCAGAACCGTTTCCCTCACCGCCGTGGCCACGCTCGCCACGGCCGCCCTCGCCCTGGCCGCCCCGGTCGGCCAGGCGGCCCAGGCCACCACCTCGTCCCACGGCGTCACCGTCGCCCACGCGTGCGCGGCGCCGACGGAGAAGGACCAGATGGCCTGCAACGCCCTGCAGGTCACCTCGGGCACCCCGATGTCGGCGCACGCCGAGAGCGGTCTGACGGCCGCCGCCACTCCCTCCGGCTACGGCCCCTCCTCGCTCCAGTCGGCGTACAACCTGCCCTCCGCGACCGGCGGTTCGGGCCAGACCGTGGCGATCGTCGACGCCTACGACGACCCCAGCGCCGAGTCCGACCTCGCCGCCTACCGCTCCCAGTACGGCCTGTCCGCCTGCACCACCGCGAGCGGCTGCTTCAAGAAGGTCGACCAGAACGGCGGCACCAAGTACCCGCGCGGCAACTCCGGCTGGGCCGAGGAGATATCCCTCGACCTCGACATGGTCAGCGCGGCCTGCCCGAACTGCAAGATCCTGCTGGTGGAGGCCAGTTCCGCCAGCATGACCAACCTGGGCACGGGAGTGAACACCGCTGTGCGGCTGGGCGCCAAGTTCGTCTCCAACAGCTACGGCGGCTCCGAGTCCTCCAGCGACGCGACGTACGACTCCACCTACTTCAACCACCCGGGCGTCGCCATCACCGTCTCCTCCGGCGACAACGGCTACGGCGTCGAGTACCCGGCGGCCTCCAGGTACGTGACGGCGGTGGGCGGCACGTCCCTGAAGACCGCGTCCAACGCGCGCGGCTGGACCGACACGGTGTGGAGCGGGGCCGGCTCCGGCTGCTCCGCCGACGACGCCAAGCCCAGCTGGCAGAAGGACTCGGGCTGCGCGAACCGCACGGTCGCGGACGTCTCGGCGGTCGCCGACCCCAACACCGGGGTCGCGGTGTACGACACCTACGGGCAGGGCAGCGGCTGGATGGTCTTCGGCGGCACCAGCGCCTCCTCGCCGCTGATCGCGGCGACCTACGCGCTGGCCGGCGCCCCGTCCGCCGGCTCCTACCCGGCGTCCTTCCCCTACGCGCACACCTCGGCGCTGAACGACGTCACCAGCGGCTCCAACGGCAGCTGCGGCGGCTCGTACCTGTGCACCGGCGGCACCGGGTACGACGGGCCGTCGGGGCTCGGCACCCCGAACGGCACCACCGCGTTCACCGGCTGAACTCTCCTATGAGCTGAGCCTGTTGGCCGTGTGCACCGCGCGGAGGACCGCCGCCGCCTTGTTGCGGCACTCCTGGTCCTCCGCCACCGGGTCGGAGTCGGCGACGATGCCGGCTCCGGCCTGCACGTACGCCGTGCCGTCCCGGAGCAGGGCCGTACGGATGGCGATCGCGGTGTCGGAGTCGCCCGCGAAGTCCAGGTAGCCGACACAGCCGCCGTACAGCCCGCGCCGGGACGGCTCCAGTTCGTCGATGATCTGCATCGCGCGGGGCTTGGGGGCGCCGGAGAGCGTGCCCGCCGGGAAGCAGGCGGTGAGCACGTCGAAGGCGGTGCGGCCCTCGGCGACCTTGCCGGTGACCGTCGAGACGATGTGCATCACGTGCGAGTAGCGCTCGATCGACATGAAGTCGACCACCTCGACCGAGCCGGGCTCGCAGACCCGCCCCAGGTCGTTGCGGCCGAGGTCCACCAGCATCAGGTGCTCGGCGCGCTCCTTGGGGTCGGCCATCAGCTCCTCCGCGAGGGCCTGGTCCTCCTGCGGGGTGGCGCCGCGGGGCCGGGTGCCGGCGATGGGATGCACCATGGCCCGCCCGTCCTCGACCTTCACCAGGGCCTCGGGGGACGAGCCGACGACGTCGAAGCCGTCGAAGCGGAACAGGTACATGTAGGGGGACGGGTTCGTGGCCCGCAGCACCCGGTAGACGTCCAGGGCACTGGCGCTGCACGGGGTCTCGAAGCGCTGGGAGGGCACGACCTGGAAGGCCTCGCCGGCGCGGATGCGCTCCTTGACGTCCTCGACCGCCACCTGGAAGTCGGGGCCGCCCCACAGCGCGGTGTACTCGGGCAGCTCGGACGGCGGCAGCACGGCCGGGGGCTGGGCCACCGCGCGCGTGAGGTCGGCCTCCATGGCGTCGAGCCGGGCCACGGCGTCCGCGTAGGCCTCGTCGACACCCGTGTCGAGGTCGTTGTGGTTGATCGCGTTGGCGATCAGCAGGACCGAGCCCTCCCAGTGGTCCATCACGGCGAGGTCGCTGGTCAGGAGCATGGTCAGCTCGGGCAGCCTGAGGTCGTCGCGCTCGCCGGGTCCGATCTTCTCCAGGCGGCGCACGATGTCGTAGCCCAGGTAGCCGACCATGCCTCCGGTGAAGGGCGGCAGACCGTCCTGGTGGTGCGGGGTGTGCAGGGCCTGGATGGTGGCGCGCAGGGCCTTCAGGGGGTCGCCGTCGACCGGGACGCCGACCGGCGGGGTGCCGAGCCAGTGCGCCTGTCCGTCGCGTTCCGTCAGCGTCCCGGCGGACCGGACGCCGACGAAGGAGTACCGGGACCAGGAGCGGCCGTTCTCCGCGGACTCCAGCAGGAAGGTGCCGGGGCGCTCGGCGGCCAGCTTGCGGTACAGCGCGACGGGGGTGTCGCCGTCGGCGAGGAGCTTGCGCGTGACCGGGATGACGCGGCGGTCGGTGGCGAGCTTGCGGAAGGTCTCGAGGTCCATGGCGGCTGACCCTACTGATCGGAGGTGGTCGCGCCGGAATCGGCGTCCTTGAGGAGCACGTCCTCGTCGAAGCAGGTGCGCGCGCCGGTGTGACAGGCCGCGCCCACCTGGTCGACCTTGACCAGCACGGTGTCGGCGTCGCAGTCCAGCGCGACCGACTTCACCCACTGGAAGTGACCGGAGGTGTCGCCCTTGACCCAGTACTCCCGGCGGCTGCGCGACCAGTAGGTGCAGCGGCCGGTGGTCAGCGTGCGGTGCAGCGCCTCGTCGTCCATCCAGCCGAGCATGAGCACCTCGCCGGTGTCGTACTGCTGGGCGATGGCGGGCAGGAGACCGTCGGCGCTGCGCTTGAGGCGGGCGGCGATCTCCGGATCGAGGCTGCTGGGCCGGGGGGTCCCGGTCGAACTGGTCATGGGTGCCATTGTGCCGCGCGGGTACGACCATGCCCGTGCCGTGTCCATTGGATGGTCACGGCGGCGCGAAGCACCTCGTTGAGGGGTGGTGGTCGGGTGACGGGTGGGCGGACTCGCCGCCTGGCCGTAGGCTGATCCCATGTCGACCTTCGCCAAGCGTGAACGGCTGCTGCTCGCCGACCTCTTGGAAACCGTCGGTCCGGACGCCGACACCCTCTGCGAGGGCTGGCGGACCCGGGACCTGGCCGCGCACGTGGTCGTGCGCGAGCGCCGCCCGGACGCGGCCGGGGGCACGCTGATCAAGCAGCTCGTACCGCGCCTGGAGAAGGTGATGGCCGAGTACACCGCGAAGCCGTACGAGGAGCTGGTCCAGCTGATCCGTACCGGCCCGCCGCGCTTCTCCCCGTTCCAGCTCAAGCAGGTCGACGAGGCGGCCAACATCGTCGAGTTCTACGTCCACACCGAGGACGTGCGCCGCGCCCAGCCGGACTGGAGCCCGCGCGAGCTGGACTCCGTCTTCCAGGACGCCCTGTGGTCCCGGCTGGAGCGCACGGCGCGGCTGGTGGCCCGGGGGGTGCCGACGGGTCTGGTGCTGCGCCGCCCGGACGGGCAGACGGCGGTGGCACACCGGGGCGCGCCGGTGGTGACGGTGACCGGCGAGCCGTCGGAGCTGCTGATGTTCGCGTTCGGCCGGCAGAACGCGGCCACGGTTCAGGTCGAGGGCGAGGCGGACGCGATCGCCAAGCTGAACGAGTCCAGGCAGCTGGGCATCTGAGCCGGGAAGCTCACGGTCCGGGAGCACGCTGGTGCGACCGACGGAGTGAACCGGCGCTCAGCCCGGGAGTTCCGCGCGGCGCAGGGCCGGTACGGCGAGGGCGACGACCCCGCCGAGACCGCAGACGCCGGCGCTGACGGCGTAGACCGGCCCGAGCCCGAAGGCCCCGATCGCGGCCGCCGCGAGCGGCATGCTGAGCGGGGTCAGACCGAGGCTGACCAGGCTGGAGACGGCGGTGACGCGGCCCAGGTACGCCGGGTCGGCGTGGGTCTGGAGCAGGGCGCCGCACATCACCCCGCTCAGCCCGGTGAGCAGGCCCACGACCAGGGCCGTGCCGACGGCCGCCAGGAGGGTGGGGGCCTGGGCGAGGGCACCGACGGCCGCCGAGCCGACGGTGATCGTCCACCCGGCGACGAGCCCGGCGCGGGGCAGCCGCCCCCGCACGGCCAGCAGCAGCGAGGCGGCGCCCGCGCCGACGCCGAACCCGGCGAGCACCCAGCCCATGCCGGAGGCGCCCCAGCCGCGCCGGTCGGCGAGCAGGGTCAGCCCGACGTTCAGCGGGCCGACGAACCCGAGGTCGCCGAGGGCGATGGCCAGCATCAGCGGGGCGAGGACGCGGTGGCCGCGGATGTGGCGCAGACCGGCCTTCAGGTCGCTCCACGCGGTACCGGGCACCCTGGCCGCGTCGTCCGCCGGCAGGTCCCGTACCCGTACGGTGACCAGCAGCGGCACGGACACCGCGACGAGCAGCCCGGCGAGGGCGAACGCGGCCGGAGCGCCGCCGGCGGCCACCCCCAGCCCACCGAGCGGGGCGCCGACGACGGCGGCGAAGCGGATGGCGAGGCTCCGCATGCCCTGGACCCGGCCGAGCTGGTCCTTCCCGGTGAGCCGGGGCGGGAGTGCGCCGACGGCGGGCACGAAGACGGCGTCGACCGCGCCGAAGACCAGCGCCAGCAGGGTGAGCAGCCACAGTCCGGGGTGGGAGAGGAAGAGCAGGGCGGCCACCGCGAGGACGGCCGCGCAGCGCGCGGCGTCGCTGCCGATGACGACCCGGCGCGGCCCGAACCGGTCGGCGACCACTCCCCCGCCCAGCATCAGCACGGCCCGGGGCAGCGCGCTCGCCGACATCACGAGCCCGACCTGCGCCGGGGTCCCGGACCGGACCGCGGCCCAGGACAGGGCTATGTAGTAGACGTTGTCGCCGAGCATCGAGGAGGTGTAGGCGGCGAGCCAGCGCCGGACGTTGGGGTCGCGGTGGGCCGGCGTGGTGACCGGCGGCGTGGTCAGCGTGGCGGTCACGGCGGGAGGGTCCTCTCAGGGCCGGAACGGGAAGCCGTAGGTGTGCACCGCGACGTTCTCGCGGTCCTCGGTGTCGCCGACGGCGTCGGCGGTCCGGCCCTGCTCCTCGTATCTGCGGACGAGGGCGAGCATCTCCCTGTTCAGCTCGGACAGCTCGGCCGCGGTCAGCCGCAGCACCGACTCGGAGGACTCCGCGGCGTCCTGCCACTCCTCGCTCCAGTGGGCCCGCTCGTCGAGGAAGCGGCGGTACAGGCCGGCGCGCTGCTCGAAGAACAGCCGGCTGGCCGCGGTGTGCGCGGCCGCCTTCTCCGGACCGTCCCGGAAGTCCTCGTCGTGGATGCGCACGCCGTCGGAGGCCGGCTGCCACCAACGCTCGCGGCCGTCCCCGCTCTGCGGCTCCGCCTCCTCGATCAGCCCGTGCTCGGCGAGCTTGCGCAGGTGGTAGCTCACCAGCGACACCGCCTCGTCGACCTGCTCGGCCAGCTGCGAGGCGGTCGCCACCCGGGCGATGGTCAGCCCCCGGTACAGCTTCAACCGCAGCGGATGCGCGAGCGCCTTGAGCGTGCCCAGGTCGGTGATCCGGCGGTCCCTCTCCTTGCCCGTCATGCATCCACCGTAGATACGAAAGAAAAGTTGCACAACAGATTTTGCGCAACTTCCCTTTCGTGTCTGCTGAGGCTCGGCGCGTCGTCAGCGCACGGGGTGTCCCGCCGTCCGCAGCGTCTCCTTCACCTCGCCGATCCGCAGGTCGCCGAAGTGGAAGACGGACGCGGCCAGCACGGCGTCGGCACCCGCCTCGATCGCCGGCGGGAAGTCGGCCAGCTTGCCGGCGCCGCCCGAGGCGATCACCGGGACGGTCACGTGCTTGCGGACCGCCGCGATCATCTCCAGGTCGTAGCCGTCCTTGGTGCCGTCCGCGTCCATCGAGTTGAGCAGGATCTCGCCCGCGCCCAGCTCGGCCGCCCGGTGCGCCCACTCGACGGCGTCGATGCCGGTGCCGCGCCGGCCGCCGTGGGTCGTGACCTCGAAGGTCCCCGACTCGGTGCGGCGGGCGTCGACCGACAGGACCAGGACCTGGCGGCCGAAGCGCTCGGCGATCTCGCGGATCAGCTCGGGGCGGGCGATCGCGGCGGTGTTCACGCCCACCTTGTCGGCGCCCGCCCGCAAAAGCTTGTCCACGTCCTCGGCCGTACGGACACCGCCGCCGACCGTGAGCGGGATGAACACCTGCTCCGCGGTGCGCCGCACCACGTCGTACGTCGTCTCCCGGTTGCCCGAGGACGCGGTGATGTCCAGGAACGTCAGCTCGTCGGCGCCCTCGGCGTCGTACACCTTGGCCATCTCGACGGGGTCGCCCGCGTCGCGCAGGTTCTGGAAGTTGACGCCCTTGACGACCCGGCCGTTGTCCACGTCCAGGCAGGGGATGACTCGGACCGCCAGGGTCATGAGTGCTCAGGCTCCTCTGAATGCTTCGAGTTCTACTTCGACCAGGATGCGCGGATCGACGAACCCCTCCACGACCAGCAGGGTCGAGACCGGGCGTACGGAGTCGAAGATCTCCTTGTGCGCCCGGCCCACGGCGTCCACGTCCCGCACATGGGTCAGGTACATCCGCGTACGGATGACCGAGTCGATCCCGAGTCCGAACTCGCCGATCGCCTCGACGGCGCTGGTGAAGGCCACCTTGGCCTGTTCGTACGGGTCGCCCTCGCCGTACAGCACGGTGCCCTTGAAGGACGTCGTGCCCGCCACCAGCACCCGGTCCCCCGCCGCGACGGCGCGTGCGAAACCGAAGCTCTCTTCCCAGGGACTTCCGCTCTGCACGCGCCGCACGGCATCGCTCATGACGACACAGCCTCCAAGGCCTCTTCCAGGGTGAACGCCTTCGCGTACAGGGCCTTCCCGACGATGGAGCCCTCGACACCGAGGGGTACCAGCTCGGCGATGGCGCGCAGGTCGTCCAGGGACGACACGCCGCCGGAGGCCACCACCGGGCGGTCCGTCACCGCGCACACGTTCCTCAGCAGCTGAAGGTTCGGGCCCTGCAGGGTGCCGTCCTTGGCGATGTCGGTGACGACGTAGCGGGCGCAGCCCTCCTTGTCGAGGCGCTCCAGCGTCTCGTAGAGGTCGCCGCCGTCGCGGGTCCAGCCGCGGCCGCGCAGGGTCGTGCCCCGCACGTCCAGGCCGACCGCGATCCTGTCGCCGTGCTCGGCGATGACCTTGGCGACCCACTCCGGGGTCTCCAGGGCGGCCGTGCCGAGGTTCACGCGGGTGCAGCCGGTGGCCAGGGCGGCGGCCAGCGAGGCGTCGTCACGGATGCCGCCGGACAGCTCCACCTTGATGTCCATCGCCCTGGCGACCTCGGCGATCAGCTCGCGGTTGTCGCCGGTGCCGAAGGCCGCGTCCAGGTCGACCAGGTGCAGCCACTCGGCGCCGGACCGCTGCCAGGCGAGGGCGGCCTGAAGCGGGGAGCCGTAGGAGGTCTCGGTCCCGGACTCGCCGTGCACGAGGCGGACGGCCTGGCCGTCGCGGACGTCGACGGCGGGGAGGAGTTCGAGCTTGGCCATGGTCTACAGGGTTCCGATCCAGTTGGTGAGGAGCTGGGCGCCGGCGTCGCCGGACTTCTCGGGGTGGAACTGCGTGGCCCACAGGGCACCGTTCTCCACGGCGGCCACGAACGGCCTGCCGTGCGTCGACCAGGTCACCTTGGGGGCCGCGATCACCGGGTTGTTGGTCTCCAGGGCCCAGTCGTGGACGGCGTAGGAGTGCACGAAGTAGAAGCGGGCGTCGGCGTCCAGGCCGGCGAACAGCTCCGAGTCGGCGGGGGCTTCGACGGTGTTCCAGCCCATGTGGGGCACAACGTCGGCCTCGAGCGGGGCGACCGTGCCGGGCCACTCGTCCAGGCCCTCGGCCTCCACGCCGTGCTCGATGCCGCGCGCGAACAGGATCTGCATGCCGACGCAGATGCCCATCACCGGGCGGCCGCCCGACAGCCGGCGGTCCACGATCCAGTCACCGCGCGCGGCGCGCAGGCCCTGCATGCAGGCGGCGAAGGCGCCCACGCCCGGCACCAGCAGTCCGTCGGCGTTCATGGCCTTGTCGAAGTCGCGCGTGATCTCGACATCGGCACCCACGCGCGCGAGGGCACGCTCGGCGGAACGGACGTTCCCGAAGCCGTAGTCGAAGACGACGACGACCTTCTTCGCGACTGCGGTCAATTCCACACCCCCAGCCGCATGACGCCCGCGACGAGGCACAGGCCCGCGCCGAGGGAGAGCAGCACGATCAGGCTCGTGGGCATCTTCTGCTTGACGAAGGAGATGATGCCGCCGACCAGGAAGAGGCCGACGACGATCAGCAGGGTGGAGAGGCTGTTCATGGCTTTACAGCGCGCCCTTCGTGGAGGGGAGGATGCCGGCAGCGCGCGGGTCGCGCTCGGAGGCGTACCGCAGCGCCCGGGCGAGGGCCTTGAACTGGCACTCCACGATGTGGTGCGCGTTGCGCCCGTACGGCACGTGCACGTGCAGCGCGATCTGCGCCTGGGCGACGAAGGACTCCAGGATGTGCCGGGTCATCGTGGTGTCGTACTCGCCGATCATCGGCGCCATGTTCTCGGGCTCGGTGTGCACGAGGTACGGGCGGCCGGACAGGTCGACGGTCACCTGGGCGAGGGACTCGTCCAGCGGAACCGTGCAGTTGCCGAACCGGTAGATCCCCACCTTGTCGCCCAGCGCCTGCTTGAAGGCGGCGCCGAGGGCGAGGGCGGTGTCCTCGATGGTGTGGTGGGAGTCGATGTGCAGGTCGCCGTCGGTCTTCACGGTCAGGTCGAACAGACCGTGGCGGCCGAGCTGGTCGAGCATGTGGTCGTAGAAGCCGACGCCGGTGGCGATGTCGGTTCTCCCGGTGCCGTCGAGGTCGATCTCGACCAGGACGGAGGTCTCCTTGGTCGTGCGCTCCACGCGTCCCACGCGGCTCATGAACTCTGCTCCTTCTTCAACTCACGGACCGCGTCGAGGAACGCGTCGTTCTCCTCCGGGGTGCCGGCGGACACCCGCAGCCACCCCGGTACGCCGTTGTCCCGGACCAGGACGCCCCGGTCGAGGATCTTCTGCCAGGCGGTGTGGGCGTCGGCGAACCGGCCGAACTGCACGAAGTTCGCGTCGGACTCCGTGACCTCGTAGCCGGTCGCGCGCAGTTCGGCGACGAGCCGGTCCCGCTCCGCCTTGAGCTGCTCGACGTACTTCAGCAGCGTGTCGGTGTGCTCCAGGGCGGCCAGGGCGGTCGCCTGGGTGACCGCCGACAGGTGGTACGGCAGCCGGACGAGCTGGACGGCGTCCACGACCGCCGGGTCGGCGGCGAGATAGCCGAGGCGCAGGCCCGCCGCGCCGAACGCCTTGGACATCGTCCGGGAGATCACCAGGTGCGGGCGGCCCGCCAGCAGCGGCAGCAGCGAGGCGCCGTGGCTGAACTCGATGTAGGCCTCGTCCAGGATCACCATCGACGGCTTGGCCGCCTGTGCCGCCTCGTACAGCGCGAGGACCGTCTCCGGCGCGACCGCGTTGCCGGTGGGGTTGTTGGGGGTGGTGATGAAGACGACGTCCGGCTTGTGCTCGGCGATCGCCTCGACGGCCGCCGGGACGTCGATGGTGAAGTCCTCGTTGCGCGGACCCGAGATCCAGCCGGTGCCGGTGCCGCGCGCGATGAGCGCGTGCATCGAGTACGACGGCTCGAAACCGATCGCCGTACGGCCCGGCCCGCCGAAGGTCTGCAGCAGCTGCTGGATGACCTCGTTGGAGCCGTTGGCGGCCCACACGTTCTCGATGCCGAGCGGGTACTTGCCCGTCTTCGTCAGGTACGTGGCCAGCTCGGTGCGCAACTCGACCGCGTCCCGGTCCGGGTAGCGGTTCAGGTCGCGGGCGGCCTCCCGCACCCGCTCGGTGATCCGCTCGACCAGAGGCTCGGGCAGCGGGTAGGGGTTCTCGTTGGTGTTCAGCCGTACGGGGACGTCCAACTGGGGCGCGCCATAAGGGGACTTGCCGCGCAGCTCGTCCCGTACGGGGAGATCGTCGATGCCGGTCACTTGCTCGTCGGAACCTTCCACCCGAAACGTGCCTTGATCGCCGCGCCGTGCGCCGGCAGGTCCTCCGCCTCCGCCAGCGTCACCACGTGATGGGCGACCTCGGCGAGCGCGTCCCTGGTGTAGTCCACGATGTGGATGCCGCGCAGGAAGGACTGGACGGACAGGCCCGAGGAGTGGCAGGCGCAGCCGCCGGTGGGCAGGACGTGGTTGGACCCGGCCGCGTAGTCGCCGAGCGAGACGGGGGCCCAGGGGCCGATGAAGATCGCGCCCGCGTTCTTCACCCGGTCGGCCACCGCGGCGGCGTCCGCGGTCTGGATCTCCAGGTGCTCGGCGCCGTACGCGTCGACGACCCTGAGGCCCTCCTCGATGCCGTCGACCAGCACGATCGCGGACTGCCTGCCCCTGAGGGCGGGCACGATCCGGTCCTCGACGTGCCTGGTGGCCGCGACCTGCGGCTCGAGCTCCTTCTCCACCGCCTCCGCCAGCTCGACGGAGTCGGTCACCAGCACGGCCGCCGCGAGCGGGTCGTGCTCGGCCTGGCTGATCAGGTCCGAGGCCACGTGCACCGGATCGGCCGTGTCGTCCGCGAGGACGGCGATCTCGGTCGGGCCGGCCTCGGCGTCGATGCCGATCCTGCCGGTGAAGAAGCGCTTGGCGGCGGCGACCCAGATGTTGCCGGGGCCGGTGACCATGTTGGCCGGCGGGCAGGACTCGGTGCCGTAGGCGAACATCGCGACGGCGGTGGCGCCGCCGGCCGCGTAGACCTCGTCCACACCGAGCAGCGCGCAGGCGGCGAGGATCGTCGGGTGCGGGAGCCCCCCGAACTCCGCCTGGGGCGGGGAGGCGAGCGCGATCGACCCGACCCCGGCCTCCTGGGCCGGCACGGCGTTCATGATCACGGACGAGGGGTAGACGGACCGCCCGCCCGGCGCGTACAGCCCGACGCGCTCGACCGGCACCCACTTCTCGGTGACGGAGCCACCGGGCACCACCTGGGTGGTGTGGGTGCTGCGGCGCTGCTCGCGGTGGACCAGGCGGGCGCGGCGGATGGACTCCTCCAGCGCGGCACGCACGGCCGGGTCGAGGGCCGCCAGCGCGTCCGTGAGCGCCTTCGCCGGGACACGGACGGATTCCAGCCGTACTCCGTCGAACTTCTCGGCGAAGTCGATCAGCGCCGCGTCGCCACGATGATGCACGGCCTCGCAGATCGGACGCACCTTCTCCAGGGCGGCCGATACGTCGAAGTCGGCTCGGGGCAGCAGGTCGCGCAGGGCGAGGCCCTCGGGAAGGGCGTCGCCGCGCAGATCGATTCGGGAGATCACAGTCCCAATTCTCTCAGACCGGTGTCATGAGTCGTGGGCGCGTATCAATGGCTGATACAGAATGTGGCGGAACCCGGAAGATCGCCCTCACCTCTAGTGTTCCGGCAGTCACTCAGCGGGCATCAACGGTGGTACGGAACCGCCGGACGGGAGAGGACAAAGGTGACCGAGGGGGCCGGCTTCGTCGCCGGGGACCTGCCGGACGAGCTGACCGCGGCCGAGGCGGGCATGTGGCAGGCCTTCCGCAACGGCAGTGTGTACGACCTGAGCTGCGGGGACGCCGTGGTGGACGATCCGCACGGCGGACACCCCTGGGGTCCGGAGCGCGCGGTGCGGGCGCGGATCGTGGCCTGGCTGCTGCTGGACGGCCCGCCGGCGCTCGCGGGCCGGGTGTCCTCGCTGAAGCTGACCGGCGTGCGGATCACCGGCACGCTGGACCTGTCGGGCGGCACGGTACGGCCGTACGTCGAGCTGCGCGGCTGCCGCTTCGACGAGGAGGTCCTGCTGCCGGAGGCCCGGTTCACGACCCTGCGGATGGTGGACTGCGCGGTGCCCCGGCTGGAGGCGGCCCGGGTGCACACCGAGGGCGACCTGCACCTGCCGCGCTGCCGGTTCCAGAACGGGGCCCGGCTGACGGACGCGCGCATCGGCACCGATCTGATGCTCAACGAGGCGGTGGCGTACCGCGATCGCAGCGGGCGGTCGATCTCGGCGGACGGCATGACCGTCGGCCAGGACCTCCAGGCGGAGATGCTCCAGTCGCACGGCGAGCTGCGGCTGCGCGGCGCCAAGGTCGGCGTGTCGCTGAGCCTGCGCGGCGCGAACCTGGACAACCCCTACTCCCGCTACGCCCTGAACGCGCCCCAGCTGACCGTCGAGCGGACCCTGTACCTGACCCCGGCCGGCGTGGGCAGCCCGCTGCTGAGCGGCACGACACCGGCGCGCGGGACGCGGATCCAGCGCTTCGCGTGCCGGGGCGGGATACGGCTGGACGACGGACGGTTCGGGGACGCCGTCGACTTCGAACGCGCCCGGTTCACCCTCACCGACGACCAGGAGCTGTCACTGCGCCGGGTGCACGCGTCGGAGCTGCGCTTCCTCGGGGACGGGCCGCAGCGCGGCAAGGTGGTGCTGTCCGGCGCGCGGATCGTCAGCCTGGTGGACCGGGCGGCGAGCTGGCCGGGCCCCGGCAATCTGCACATGGGCGGGTTCGTGTACGAGAACCTCGTCCCGCGCGGCCCGTTCCCGCTGACCGGCCGGCTGGACTGGGTGGCGGCGGCCACCGCGGAGTACGCACCGGAGCCGTACGAGCGGCTGGCGGCGGTGCTGCGGGCCGCCGGGGAGGACGAGGACGCGCGGGAGGTGCTGCTCGCCAAGCAGCGCCGGCGCCGCGAGACGCTGCCGCCGGCCGGGAAGGTCTGGGGATTCGTGCAGGACTGGACCGTGGCCTACGGCTACCGTCCCGGCCGGGCCGCGGTGTGGATGGCGGTGCTGTGGGCGGCGGGCACGCTGGCGTTCGCCCACGCGGACCATCCGCCGGTGAATCACGACAGCCACCCGTACTGGAGCCCGGCCCTGTTCACGCTGGACCTGCTGCTGCCGGTGATCGACCTGGGCCAGGTCGGCCAGTGGCAGCTGCGCGGCGGCTGGCAGTGGCTGGCGGCCGTGATGATCCTGCTCGGCTGGATCCTTGCGACGACGGTGGCCGCGGGGGCCACCCGGCTGCTGCGGCGGAGCTGAGCCGGCGAGTGGCTGAGCCGACGCGGACAGAGGGGCCGAGCCGGTCCGGACAGGGGCGAGCCGACCCGGACAGAGGCTGGGCCGAGCCGGACGGCGTTTGTGCAGGACAAAGACGGAACAGTCACCCTTTACCGGTCCTTGACCGCGGACCGTACAACTTTCTGCGACTTCCCCACACCCTCTGGCGCGGGGCCGACCTGCGGTCTTTCAATGGTCGGCACCATGGTTGCGCTCCCACCGTTCATCCGCCCGACCCGGATGACCAAACGCTCCGCACGCCCGGCCGGCCGACCGCCGACCGGGGACGAGATCGTGCTCGACGCGCCCGACGCCCGCCTCTCCCCCGTGCTGGTCGGGGCCGGTCGGGGCGAGTACCGGGCCGCGGCCGATCTGCTCGCCACCACCCGCGCCGCGGCCGAGTGGGAGAACCACGACCGGTACGTCCGGCGCCTGGCCGCCTTCGCCCGCTCGCGCCCCGAGTGGTTCGAGGCCTGGCGCGCGCACGCCCCGGAGGACGCGGGCACGCTGCTGGTCGGGGCACAGCTGGCGGTGGACCACGCCTGGCCGTCGCCGGCCCGTACCGAGCTGCTGCGCGAGGTCAGCCCGCTGATCACCGCCGCCGCCCGCGCCGACGACCGCGACCCGGTGCCCTGGCGGGTCGCCCTGGACCATGCGCGCGGCTCGCGGGCCGGCCACCGGTACTTCGGGGAGCTGTGGGAGGCGGCCGTCCGCCGCGCCCCGCACCACTACGGCTGTCATGTGGCCGCCCTGCGCTACCTGGCCAGCTTCCGGCGCGACTCCCACGACGCCTGCTTCGACTTCGCCGAGCGGGCCGCGCAGGACGCCCCGGCCGACTCGCCCGTCCAGGCCCTGCCGGCCCGGGCCGGCTTCGGCTACCTGACCGACGGCCGCGGCCCGGAGGTGCCGCGCGCCCGTCTGCACGCCGCCGCCGACCGCGCGATCGCGTTCTCCGCGCGTTTCCCCGCGGCGGACCCGTGGCCCGCCGAGATCCGCAACAAGCTCCTGTACGTCCTGCTGCGCCTGGACCGCTGGGAGGACGCCCGCGCCGAGCTGTACCGGATCGGCCCGTACGCCACGTCCTTCCCCTGGGAACGGTTCGCCGAGGACCCGCTCGGCCACTTCCTGCAGGTGCGCGAACACCTGCTGACGGCGGCCTGCGCGCCTGCCCCGGCCGGGCTGATCCCGGTGTCCCCGGCCCCCCTCGGCGAGCACGGCGGACACGCCGCTGCCGGTGACCACTAGGCTGAGGCGTCGTGACCACCGTCCGACTCCCGCTCTTCCCGCTGAACACGGTGCTGTTCCCGGGGCTCGTGCTGCCGCTGAACGTCTTCGAGGAGCGCTATCGCGCGATGATGCGCGAGCTGCTCAAGACACCGGAGGACGAGCCGCGCCGGTTCGCCGTCGTGGCCATCCGCGACGGCCACGAGGTGGCGCCCAGCGCCCCCGGCATGCCGGACCCCACGGCCCAGCCCGACCGGGGACCGTCCGCGGGCTTCGGCCCGGACCCGCTCAAGGCCTTCCACGGGGTGGGCTGTGTGGCGGACGCCGCGACCATCCGGGAGCGGGCCGACGGCACGTTCGAGGTGCTGGCCACGGGCACAACCCGGGTACGGCTGCTCTCCGTCGACGCGTCGGGCCCGTTCCTGACGGCGGAGCTGGAGGAACTGCCGGAGGAGCCGGGCGACGAGGCGGGCGCGCTCGCCGAGGGGGTGCTGCGCTCCTTCCGCCAGTACCAGAAGCGCCTGGCGGGCGCCCGCGAGCGCTCGCTGTCGACGGGGGCGGACCTCCCGGACGACCCGTCCGTGGTGTCCTACCTGGTGGCGGCGGCGATGGTGCACGACACTCCCACCAAGCAACGGCTGCTCCAGGCCCCGGACACCGCGTCCCGCCTGCGCGACGAGCTGAAACTCCTTCGCGGCGAGACGGCCATCATCCGTAGCCTGCCCTCGCTGCCCGCGTTCGAGCTGACGCGGACGCCGACCAGTCTGAACTGAGGGGCCCAGCACTCACCGATGGCGAAGAAGCCGAAGAAACAGCAGTCCGGCGGCACCCCCGCGACGGTCGCCCTGTCGTCGGCCGGCGTGGACTTCACGGTCCACTCCTACGACCACGACCCCTCCCACCCCTCCTACGGCGAGGAGGCGGCCGAGGCGATGGGCGTCTCCCCCGACCGCGTCTTCAAGACCCTGGTGGCCGACGTCGACGGCGCCCTGACCGTCGCGGTGGTCCCGGTGTCCGGCTCCCTGGACCTGAAGGCCCTGGCGACGGCGGTGGGCGGCAAACGCGCCACGATGGCCGACCCGACACTCGCCGAGCGGACGACCGGCTATGTGCGGGGCGGCATCTCGCCCCTCGGCCAGCGCAAGAGGCTGCCGACGGTCCTGGACGACTCGGCCGAGGCCCACGAGACGATCTGCGTGTCGGCGGGGCGGCGGGGTCTGGAGGTGGAGCTGGCGCCGGGGGATCTGGCGAAACTGACGAACGCGGTGCTGGCGCCGATCGGGCGGGGCTGACGCCGGGCGCCTGAGGAACGAGCTCGGCCGGGTGGGTGCCCTCTCAGCCGGCCGAGTCGGGCGGGCGGGAGGAAACGGGGGTCCAGGGGGCGGAGCCCCCTGGTCACGGCTGCTGCGGATACGGCACCTCGGGATCACGCGGCCCGAACAACGCCGTGAGCCCGAGGTGAACCAACAGCGCTCCCAACGGCCAGGCCAGCAGCGCGCCCTTCGCCCCCAACTTCAGCGGTGCCGAGAAGGTCCCCCCCTTCCCCACCTGCTTGGCATGCGCCAGCACGTCGGAGGTGGGTCCGAGCCATATCCCCAGCCGCCACGCCAGCAGCGACCCGAGCAGCGCGCCGAGTCCGAGTGCCACCACGACCGGCACACCCCCACGCCGCCGCGCCAGAAAGACGACCACCGCGCTGACGATCCCGAAGCCCAGCCCCAGCAGGGTGAACGTGCCGTCCACCCCCACGGCCTGCTCGCCCTCGCTGTCCTTGAGGTAGACGACCCAGCTCTTGTCGACCACGTCACCGACCAGCGGCACATGCGGCGCCAGCCACCACCACAGCAGCCCCAGCAGCACCCCGCTCAACGCCACGCCCACCGTGATCACGGCGGCGTCCCGCAGTTCGGTCTTCATCCCGGGGCCGTCCTGTTCGTACACGCCCCTGGACGTCCCGGCAGGCGGCGGAGCCTGCCAGACATCGTTCGAGGACTGGTTGTGCGGCGGCGTGGGCGGAGTCAGCGGTGCGGTCACCCTGACATCGTGCCAGGTCGTGCTGTGCGCCGCGTCACCGGACGGCGGCCCTGCGGTACGCCCGGGCCGCCACCGCCAGCGAGACGACTCCGACACCCGCGCACACCCCCAGGTCGGCCAGGACGACGGCCCAGTCCGGATGGGCCGCGAAGGTCCTGGCGTACGCCTCCACACCGTACGTCGACGGCAGCAGATCCCGCGCCAGCCGTACGATCTCCGGCATCCGGTCGGCCGGCAGCACTCCCAGCAGCAGCGCCGCCGACATGCCCAGCTGCCCGAGCAGCGTGGCCAGCTCGGGCCGCGGCGCGAGCAACCCGCAGGCGGCGCCGAGCCCGGACAGCGCGGCCCCGGCGAGCGGGATCACGGCCACGAGGATCCACAGATTGCCCAGCGGCAGTCCGAACAGGACGCACCCGAAGACGGCGGTCACCAGCGTCCCCGGCACGGTGAAGGAGGCGTACGCCGCCGCCGCGCCCAGCACCACGGCCGCGGGCGGCACCGGCAGGGTGGCGTAGTGATCGAGCCCCCCACTCGCCCGCAGCTGCCCGAAGTACTGCGACAGCAGATTCAGCGCCACATACGCGACGACCAGCACCGACGACCCCGCCACCACGGACCGGGCCTCACCGCCGCTGTCGACGACCCCCCGCATCATCACGGCGATGCCGACGGACTGGAAGGTGGCCACGAACAGCAGCGGGATCCGCGCCACCCGGGCGCGGGACAGCTGCGCCCGGTAGACGGCCGCGAGCGACGGCCACAGCCGCGCGGCCGGACCGAGCTCGGCCGGGCCCGGCGCCGTCTCCGGCACCACCCGGCCGCCGCTCCCCAGAACCTCGGCGGGTACGACACTCACGACGAGCTGCTCCTCTTCCCTGCGGCAGTCGCGTCAACCGACGTACAGATCCATACGCACCGTACGGCCGCCCCGCTCACGCCTTCACCAGCCCCTGCCGGGCCGCACCGCCGAGCGCCAGGTAGACGTCCTCCAGGCTGGGCGTGGCGAGCGTGAAGTCGTCCAGGGCGGCGAAGGCTGCCCCGCCGGTCACGGTGGCGACGGCGGCGCGGGCCTCCTCGGGCGCGAGCCGCAGCGTCCAGCGCCTGCCGGACTCCACCGCGCGCTCGCGCAGCACGGCGACCTCGGGCACCTGAAGCGGCGCCCGGTCCCGCCACACCAGCTCCACCCGCACCTCTCCGGCGACCCGTTCCTTCAGCCCGGCCGGGGTGTCACAGGCGATCACCCGGCCCTGGTCGATGACGGCCACCCGGTCCAGCACGGTCTCGGCCTCGATGACGTTGTGGGTGACCAGCAGCACGGTCGTACCGCGCTCGGCGCGCCGCCGGTCCACGGCCGCCCAGACCGCGCGCCGGGCCACCGGGTCCATGCCGGTGGTCGGCTCGTCCAGCACGAGCAGCGGCCGCTCGCCGACGAGGGCGGCGGCGAAGCAGGCGAGCCTGCGCTGTCCGCCGGACAGCTTCTTCAGCGCCCGCCCGGCGATCGGCGTGAGGCCCAGCTCCTCCAGTACGGCGTCCCGCTCGGCCCGGGCCCGCGTCAGGTCCAGGCCGCGCAGGCGTCCGGTGGTCTCGGCGGCGAGGGAGACGGTCAGCTCGTCCAGCGCGGAGGACTCCTGCCCCAGGTAGGCGAGGAGGCGCGCGGCGCGCTCGGGGTGCCGGACGATGTCGTGGCCGAGGATCTCGATGCTGCCGGTGTCCGGCCGCAGCAGCCCGGTGAGCTGCCGTACGAGCGTGGACTTGCCGGCGCCGTTCGGCCCGAGCAGCCCGAAGACCTCGCCGCGCCGTACGTCCAGCTCCACCCCGTCGGTGGCGCGCACCTCGGGGGTGCCGGGCGCACCGCGCCGCCCCTTCACGGCCGGATAGGTCTTGCCGAGCCCGCGCACGCGTACGACCTCGTCCTGCCGAGGTGCCTGTGCCGCGCGCGTACTCACAAGGGACGAGAGTACGGGGTCGTGGCCCTTTACTCGCCTTTGGGGGCAGTTCTGTCCTCGGCCGGTAAGGAACGCCCGCCGTCACTCCCCCGTGGCGCTCTCCGCCGCCGCCGGCACGTCGATCTCCCGCCAGAACCCCGCCCGAATGGCGTAGCGGTCGTGCTCGTCGATCTGGTCGTCCTTGTGGGCGAGCAGCCCGAACCGCGCGGCGTACCGCAGCAGCTCTCCGTCGATGCGGTGCGGGATGCGCGGATACAGCTGCGAGAGCCGCTGCAGATGGCCCTGGTCGCCGAGCCGCGACATCCAGCGGCGGGCGAAGACCTGTCCCACCTCGTACGGGTCGCCGCCGACGGTGGTGATGTCCTCCTCGCGGTCGGCCCACCGCTGCTCCGCCGTGGTGAGCTGGGCGAGCGTCGGCATGGCGGCGACCTCGGGCGGCTCGGCGACCGCACCGGGACGGTCCACCCAGCCCTTGTCGGAGGACCAGCGCAGGGTCGCGGTCGCCGGGTGCTGGACGGGCTGGGCGCCGGGGGCGCGCAGCGCGGCGAGGTCCTTGGGGGTGGGGACGCCCTTGTGGCCGGTGGCCCGCTCCTGGGTGCCGTTCTCCGTCACCACCGCCGACTGGGGCGCGCCCTCGTCGGCCGACCGCTCGGCCGCCGCGAGCGCGGACTCGGGCAGCGGGGCGGAGAGGATCGCGGCGATCTCGGGCCGGGGCACGGGCGGCGGGGCGCAGACGCCGGTCAGCTCCTTGGCGCGGACGGCCTGGGTGATCCACGCCCGGTCCAGCACGCGCCGCTCGTCGGCCTCGGCGACCAGGTCCTCGGACTGGTTGTAGTCGCCGTCGGCGGCCTGTACGGCCCACAGGTGGACGGCGACGCCGTGCTCCTTGGCGGCCATCATGCCGGGCAGCAGATCGCCGTCGCCGGTGACGAGGACGACGTCGGAGCAGGCGCGGTTGCGGGCCAGCTCGGTCAGCTCGGCGTGCATGGCGGCGTCCACGCCCTTCTGCGCCCAGCGTCCGTCGCTGCGGGTGAGGGCGCCGAGCCGGACGGTGACCCGGGGCATCACGCGCAGCCGGCGATGCTCCGGTTGGGGGACACGGTCGGGAGCGCCGTCGAACCAGTAGATGCGCAGCAGCGGGCGCTCGGTCTCCGACTCCGCGCGGACCCGCAGCGCCTGGATCAGCGCGGTGTGGTCGACGGTGATCCGGGACCGCGAGGGCTCACCGGCGAGGAGGCTGGCGGCGGCGCCCAGCAGGTACCCGGCGTCCACCAGGACGATGCAGCGGTCCACGCGACTCACCCTCTTCCCGGGAGGTTTTGCTTCGGACTTCCTTCGAGTCTGCCCGACGGCGCGGGGGTTAACGGCCCGAACTCGATCTTCGGCGTGGCGTTTCCGGATCCCGCGCACCCACCTCCCCTGTCACACACGGTAATTATCCGACATGCGATTGATGTCAGCGTATGTGAATCTGGTCCCGGCCCTGGCCCCTAGATCCCCCACAGGAGGCAGATCACCATGGCCAAGAACAAGAACCGCAAGCAGGCAGGCCCGCAGAACCGCGCGTCGCAGGCCGAGCAGAGCCACGAGCACGCGCAGCGGCAGACGGAGGCCCACGAGTCGCCGGTGTCGCACATCCAGGGCAGCCCCGCGGATGTTGCCGGCAAGAAGCGGAAGAGCTTCGGCCACAACTAAAGGGCAGTTGAAGCCCAGGCACGCAGGAGGGGCGCACCCTTGACGGGTGCGCCCCTTCGTGCGTGCTGTGGCGTGGTGCGGCGTCAGCCGGCCAGACAGGACGGGCCCAGCAGCACCTTCAGGTCGCCGAAGAGCGCGGGGTCGGGCTTGACCCGGTGCCGGTCGAGGCGGAGCACGGTGGTCTTGCGCGGGCCCTGGAGCCTGATGCGGACCTCGCTGTCGCCCTTGTGGTGGCTGAGGATCTCGCCGAGGCGGCTGACCATGGGCGGGGTGACCCTGGTGGCCGGGATGGTGAGGATCACCGGGGCGTTGGTGCCGGCGTTGGACAGGTCCGGGACCATCAGTTCCATGGCGACGAGCCGGGGCACGTCCTCGCGCTTGTCGAGGCGTCCCTTGACGAACACCACGGCGTCCTCGACGAGTTGGGTCGAGATGAGCTGGTAGGTCGCCGGGAAGAACATGCACTCGATGGAGCCGGCGAGGTCCTCGACGGTGGCGATGGCCCAGGCGTTGCCCTGCTTGGTCATCTTGCGCTGCAGGCCGGAGATGATGCCGCCGATGGTGACAACCGCGCCGTCGGCGTGCTCGCCGCCGGTGAGCTGGGCGATGCCCGCGTCGGCCTTGTCGGCGAGGACGTGTTCCAGGCCGAAGAGCGGGTGGTCGGAGACGTACAGACCGAGCATCTCCCGCTCCTGGGCGAGCAGATAGGTCTTGTCCCACTCGTCGGGGGAGAACTCCACGTCGAGTCCGAAGCCGGGTTCGCTGCTGGTGTCCTCGCCCATGCCGCCGAAGAGGTCGAACTGCCCCTCGGCCTCCTTGCGCTTGACCGCGACCACGTTGTCGATCATCGGCTCGTACTGGGCCGTGAGTCCCTTGCGGGTGTGGCCCATCGAGTCGAAGGCGCCGGCCTTGATGAGCGATTCGGTGGTGCGCTTGTTGCAGACCACGGCCTCGACCTTGTCGAGGTAGTCGGGGAAGGAGGTGTACTTCCCCTTCGCCTTGCGGCACTTGATGATCGACTCGACCACGTTGGTGCCCACGTTGCGGACGGCGGAGAGGCCGAAGAGGATCACGTCGTCGCCCTGGGCGGCGAAGTTGGCCTCGGACTCGTTGACGTTGGGCGGGAGGACGCGGATGCCCATGCGGCGGCACTCGTTGAGGTAGACGGCCGACTTGTCCTTGTCGTCCTTGACGGAGGTCAGGAGCGCGGCCATGTACTCGGCGGGGTGGTTCGCCTTGAGGTAGGCGGTCCAGTAGGAGACCAGGCCGTACGCGGCGGAGTGCGCCTTGTTGAAGGCGTAGCCGGCGAAGGGGACCAGCACGTCCCACAGCGCCTGGATCGCCTCGTCGCTGTAGCCGTTCTTGCGGGCGCCGGCCTGGAAGATGGTGAAGTTCTTCGCCAGTTCCTCGGGCTTCTTCTTGCCCATGACGCGGCGGAGGATGTCGGCCTCGCCCAGCGAGTAGCCGGCGATGATCTGGGCGGCCTTCTGCACCTGCTCCTGGTAGACGATCAGGCCGTAGGTGACGTCCAGGACCTCCTTGAGCGGCGCCTCCAGCTCGGGGTGGATCGGCGTGATCTCCTGCTGCCCGTTCTTGCGCAGCGCGTAGTTGGTGTGGGAGTTCATGCCCATCGGGCCCGGCCGGTACAGGGCCGACACGGCGGAGATGTCCTCGAAGTTGTCGGGCTTCATCAGCCGCAGCAGCGAGCGCATGGGGCCGCCGTCGAACTGGAAGACGCCGAGGGTGTCGCCGCGCTGGAGGAGCTCGAAGGTCGTGGGGTCGTCGAGCGGCAGGGACAGCAGGTCGATGTCGAGGCCCTTGTTGGCCTTCACCATCTTGACCGCGTCGTCCATGATCGTGAGGTTGCGCAGGCCCAGGAAGTCCATCTTCAGCAGGCCGAGCGACTCACAGCTCGGGTAGTCCCACTGGGTGATGGTCACGCCGTCGGTGTGCCTGACCCAGACCGGGACGTGCTCGGTGATGGTCTCGCTGGACATGATCACGCCGGCGGCGTGCACACCCATCTGCCGGACCAGGCCCTCCACACCGCGCGCGGTGTCGATGACCTTCTTCACGTCCGGCTCGTTCTCGTACATCCCGCGGACCTCGCCGGCCTCGCTGTAGCGCGGGTGGCTGGGGTCGGTGATGCCGGACAGCGGGATGCCCTTGCCGAGGACGTCGGCGGGCATGGCCTTGGTGATGCGGTCGCCCATCGCGTACGGGTAGCCCAGCACGCGCGCGGAGTCCTTGATGGCGTTCTTGGCCTTGATGGTGCCGTAGGTGCCGATCATGGCGACCTTGTCGGCGCCGTACTTCTCGGTCACGTACCGGATCACCTCGACGCGCCGGCGCTCGTCGAAGTCGATGTCGACATCGGGCATCGAGATGCGCTCGGGGTTGAGGAAGCGCTCGAAGATCAGGCCGTGCGGGATCGGGTCGAGGTCGGTGATGCCCATGGCGTAGGCGACGATCGAGCCGGCCGCGGAGCCTCGGCCGGGGCCGACGGCGATGCCGTTGTTCTTGGCCCACATGATGAAGTCGGCGACCACGAGGAAGTAGCCGGGGAAGCCCATCGAGATGATGACGTCCATCTCGTAGTCGGCCTGCTTCTGGCGGTCCTCGGGGACGCCGCCCGGGTAGCGGCGCTCCATGCCGCGGCGGACCTCCTCCTTGAACCAGGTGACCTCGGTGTAGCCCTCGGGGATGTCGAACTTGGGCATGAGGTCGCGCTTCTCGAACATGCCGTCCGTGTCGACCATCTCGGCGACGAGGAGCGTGTTGGCGCAGCCCTCCTGCCAGGCGTCCGAGGAGTCGATGGCGTACATCTCGTCCGTGGACTTCAGGTAGTAGCCGGTGCCGTCGAACTTGAAGCGGTCGGGGTCGGAGAGGTTCTTGCCGGTCTGGATGCACAGCAGCGCGTCGTGGGCGCCGGCCTCGTGCGCGTAGGTGTAGTGCGAGTCGTTGGTGACGAGCGGGGGGATGCCGAGCTTCTTGCCGATCTCCAGCAGGCCGTCACGGACCCGGCGCTCGATCTCGATGCCGTGGTCCATCAGCTCCAGGAAGTACCGGTCCTTGCCGAAGATGTCCTGGTAGTCGGCGGCGGCCTTCAGGGCCTCGTCGAAGTGGCCGAGGCGCAGCCGGGTCTGCACCTCGCCCGAGGGGCATCCGGTGGAGGCGACGATGCCCTCGGACCACTGGGAGATGGTCTCCTTGTCCATCCGGGGCCACTTCTGCAGCCAGCCCTCGGCGTAGGCGTCCGAGGACAGGCGGAAGAGGTTGTGCAGGCCGGTCTTGTTCACGGCCCACATCGTCTTGTGGGTGTAACCGCCGGAACCGGAGATGTCGTCCCGCTTCTGGTGCGGCTGGCCCCAGAGGATCTTGCGCTTGTTGCGCCGGGACTCGGGGGCGACGTACGCCTCGATCCCGATGATCGGGGTGACTCCGGCCTTCTTCGCGGAATGGAAGAAGTCGTACGCCCCGTGGAGGTTGCCGTGGTCGGACATGGCGATGTGCGTCATGCCCATCTCGTTGCAGGCGTTGAACATGTCCTTGAGCCGCGCGGCACCGTCCAGCAGCGAGTACTGGGTGTGGACGTGCAGGTGCGTGAAGGGCGGCTTTGACACGGTATGGCCTCCAACGGAAACAGTAGGCGGCGAGCGGGCGGACAGTTCTGGGGTCAGCGCCCGAGTCTATGCCCCGGGACTGACACTCGCGGGCGTCATCCGCGTACCTTCATGCGGGAACCGGGCACTCCCGCGTGGCGTCGCCCGTTGGAGACGGCAGAAACGCCGTCGTACAAGGTCATGCACGTAAATGCACCAGGAGGCACCCAGCGATGTCGGTCCACCGGCTCAACGACGAGCAGCGCGGCGAGGAGATCCTCGCCGTCTTCGACACCGCCTTCGGCCGGCTCCTGGCCGCCGACCCGGCCGCGTTCCGGGTGAAGTTCCGGAAGATGGCGGCGTCGGCCTTCGCGTTCTACCGGGGCACGGCGTGCCTCTTCTACCACGACCTCGACGCGGACAAGCGCGGCGGTCCGTTCCTGGACGACCGCACCTCGCGCGTGTGGATCCACGGCGACCTGCACGCGGAGAACTTCGGCACGTACATGGACTCCAACGGCCGCCTGGTCTTCAACGTCAACGACTTCGACGAGGCCTACGTCGGCCCGTTCACCTGGGACCTGAAGCGCTTCTCGGCGTCGATCGCGCTCATCGGGTACGCGAAGGCGCTCAGTGACGAGCAGATCACCGAGCTGGTGCGGATCTACGCGGGGTCGTACCGCGAGCGCATCCACGCCCTGGCCACGGGCGCAAAAAGCGACGAGGTGCCGCCGTTCACCCTGGACACCGCCGAGGGCCCGCTGCTGGGCGCCCTGCGTGCCGCCCGGTCGCTGACCCGCTTCGAGCTGCTGGACTCGATGACGGAGATCCGGGACTTCGAGCGCCGCTTCGCGCCGGGCGGCGGCTCCATCGAGCTGGACGCGGCCACCCGCTACAAGGTCCTCGCGGCCTTCGACGGCTACCTGGAGACCCTGCCGGACTCCTCGCTGGCCCGCCCGGACTCCTACCGCGTGAAGGACGTCGTCGGCCGCCGCGGCATCGGCATCGGTTCGGCCGGCCTGCCCTCGTACAACATCCTCCTGGAGGGCCACAGCGACGCCCTGGAGAACGACGTCGTGATCTACATCAAGCAGGCCCAGACCCCGGCCGTGTCCCGGCACATCACGGATCCGGCCATCGCGGAGTACTTCCAGCACGAGGGCCACCGCACGGTGATCTCCCAGCGCGCCCTGCAGGCGCACGCCGACCCGTGGCTGGGCTGGACCGAGCTGGACGGGGCCGGTCAGCTGGTGGCCGAGGTCTCGCCGTACGCCGTCGACCTGGACTGGGGCGACATCGACGACCCGGAGGAGATCGCCCAGGTCGTCGCCGACCTGGGCCGGGCCACGGCGACGATGCACGCGGCGGCGGACGACACCTCCGGCGAGTCCCTGGTGCCGTTCTCCACCGAGCGGGCCATCGACGCGGCCCTCGCCGCCGACGAGGAGGGCTTCGCACCCCTCCTGGTGGACTTCGCGCACGACTACGGCGCACGCGCGCGTGCCGACCACCAGATCTTCGTCGACCTGTTCCGCAACGGCCGGATTCCGGGGCTGTAACCTTCGCGCACTCACAGGCACCCTTTAGGGGTCTCTTAACCGGCCACGTGTCAGACTCTTCTCTCGCTATGGACATATCCGGGACCCAGCTCAGAGCCGTGCGCGCGGCGCTGTTCACGGCCGTCGTCGTGACGCTCAGCACCGCGTCGCACGTACTGCTGTCCCGGGCCCCGCTCCCGGTGGGGACCGTGCTCGCGGTCGCCGCCGGAGTGTTCGCCACCGCGTATGCGCTGGCGGGCCGCGAGCGCGGCTTCGGCCGGATCGCGGCCCTGCTGATCCCGCTGGAACTGTCCGCCGACACGGTGTTCACCACCGGCCAGAGCACGTGTTACGGCAGGGCGGGCGGCCCGGTCGCCGGCCCGCTGCACGCGTTCGGCTTCGACGTGCTGTGCCGGGGCGGTGCCGTCGGCTCCCCGCTGGCCCGGATGACCGGGGCCCACGGCCGTACCGGGGAGCTGTTCGCACACGCCAGTCCGGCGGCCGCCTGGCTGCTGCTCGCCGCGCACGTCGGCGTGGGCCTGGTCGCCGCCGCCTGGCTGCGCCGGGGCGAGCGGGCGCTGGTGCAGTTGCTGCGCGCGGTGGCCGCCACCACCTTCCGGCCGCTGCTGCTCGCGGTCGCCGCGGTCGCCGTCCGGCTGACCCCGGCCCGCCGGCTGCCGCGCCCGGCCCCGCGCCGGGCCGCCGCCCGCGACCGGCTTCTCGTGCACTCCCTGGGACGGCGTGGACCGCCGTGCTCCCCCGCTCTCGCCGCCGGCTGACCCCGGCGAGGCCCGAGCCTGAGCACACCCAGTCCCCCACACGTATCCCGCGTACGGCATGTGCGCGTCCCACACGGAGATCACCAATATGAGTCAGCGGAACAGCCAGTCGGCGAAGACGGCGGCCCGGGAGCGGCTGCGCGAGGAGCGCGAGCGGCAGGCCAAGCGCGACAAGACCAGGCGGCAGGTCATCGTGGCCGCCTCGGTCGTGGCCGTGCTGGCCGCGGCCGGCGGCATCGGCTATGCCGTCGTCCAGGCGAACAAGCCCACAGGATGGGACGCCGCGAAGACCAAGCCGCTCGTGAAGCCGGCCAACACCACCGGCGCCGACGGCACGACCGTCGTCATCGGCAAGAGCACCGCCCAGAAGACCCTCACCATCTACGAGGACCCGCGCTGCCCCGTCTGCGCGCAGTTCGAGCAGACCGTCGGATCGACGGTGAAGAAGGACATAGACGACGGCAAGTTCAAGCTCCACTACGTCGGCGCGACCTTCCTCGACAAGAACCTGCCCGGTGTGGGCTCCAAGAACGGCCTCAGCGCCCTGGGCGCCGCGCTCAACGTCAGCCCCGAGGCGTTCCTGGAGTACAAGGCCGCGATGTACTCGGCGAAGTGGCACCCCGACGAGAACGACGACAAGTTCAAGGACGACGCCTATCTGATCAAGATCGCCGACACGGTGCCCGCCCTGAAGGGCAACGCGCAGTTCCAGAAGGACGTGAAGGACGGCACCTACGACCGCTGGGCGCTGGAGGAGTCCAAGATCTTCGACAAGGACGGCATCCAGGGCACCCCGACGCTGAAGATGGACGGCAAGACGCTGACGGGCTCCGACGGCAAGAACCCGCCGATGACGGTGGCCGAGTTCAACACGGCCCTCGGCGCGGCGCTCAAGGGCTGACGCCCCGGCGGAATCCGATCTTCCCGTGAAGAGCGGGCGAACATTGGGAGTTCGCCCGCTCTCGCATACGTACCGGCCAGTAACCTGACCGGTCGTGACCAGTCGAATCAGATCACTTTCGGCCACCGAAGGCCGCAATTCCTTCTCACCCCGCCGCCGTACGGTCGTCAAGGCCGCGGCGGCGACCGCTGTGCTGGCCGGCCCGCTCGCCGCCTCCCTGCCCGCGCGTGCCGCCGGCCAGGCCCCCGCCTTCCTGCACGGTGTCGCCTCCGGTGACCCGCTGCCCGACGGCATCCTGCTGTGGACCCGGGTGACCCCGGCCCCCGAGGCCACCCCCGGCTCCGGGCTCGGCCCGGACACCGAGGTGAGCTGGGTCGTCGCCAGGGACAAGGCGTTCACGAACGTCGTCGCCAAGGGCACCGTCACCGCCACCGCGGCCTCCGACCACACCGTGAAGGCCGACGTCCGCGGCCTCGCGCCGGCGACCGACTACTGGTTCCGGTTCTCCGCCGGCGGCACCGACTCCCCGGTCGCGCGCACCCGCACCGCGCCCGCGGCGGACGCGAACGTGGCCTCCCTGCGCTTCGGCGTGGTCACCTGCGCCAACTGGGAGGCCGGCTACTTCGCCGCCTACCGCCACCTCGCCGCGCGGAGCGACCTGGACGCCTGGCTGCATCTCGGCGACTACATCTACGAGTACAAGACCGGCGAGTACGCGGCCCGGGGCACGGTCGTACGGCAGCACGCCCCCGCCAACGAGATCATCACGCTCGCCGACTACCGGATCCGGCACGGCAAGTACAAGACCGACCCCGACCTTCAGGCCTTGCACCTGAAGGCGCCGGTCGTCGCGATCTGGGACGACCACGAGTTCGCCGACAACGCCTGGTCGGGCGGCGCGGTCAACCACACCGAGGGCGCCGAGGGCACCTGGACCGCCCGCAAGGCGGCCGCCAAGCAGGCCTACTTCGAGTGGATGCCGGTCCGTCCCGCGATCGAGGGCACCACCTACCGGCGGCTGCGTTTCGGCAGGCTCGCCGATCTGTCGCTGCTGGACCTGCGCTCCTTCCGCTCCCAGCAGGCGTCCGCCGGCAGCGGCTCGGTGGACGACCCCGGCCGGACGATCACCGGCCGGGCCCAGCTCGACTGGCTGAAGGCGGGGTTGAAGTCCTCCGACACCAAGTGGCGGCTGGTCGGCAACTCGGTGATGATCGCCCCGTTCGTCGTCGGCTCCCTCACCGCCGACCTCCTCAAGCCGCTCGCCAAGATGCTCGACCTGCCGCAGGACGGCATCGGCGTCAACACCGACCAGTGGGACGGCTACACCCACGACCGCCGCGAACTCCTCGACCACCTGCGCTCGAACGGCATCGGCAACACCGTCTTCCTGACCGGTGACATCCACATGTCCTGGGCCAACGACGTGCCGGTGGACGCGGGTACCTACCCGCTGTCGCCGTCGGCGGCCACCGAGTTCGTCATCACCTCGATGACCTCCGACAACCTCGACGACATCGTCAAGGTTCCCGAGGGCACGGTCTCCGCCGTCGCCGCGCCGCTCATCGAGGCGGCCAACCGGCACGTCCACTGGGTGGACACCGACCGGCACGGCTACGGCGTGCTCGACATCACCGCCGACCGCGCGCAGATGGACTACTACGTCCTGTCCGACCGCACCGACGCGAACGCCACGTCGAAGTGGGTGCGCTCGTACCGCACCCGAAGCGGCACGCAGAAGGTCGAGCGGACCTACGACCCGGTGTGACCGACGGGGACGCCGGTGGCCGGCGGTTACTCGGACCGCAGGCCGTCCAGGAAGCCGAGCGCCACCCGCCAGGTGGCCTCGGCGGCCTCGGCGTCGTAGTCCGGCAGCCCGGGATCGGTGTAGAGGTGCCCGGCGCCGGCGTAGCGGTAGACCTCCACATCGGCTCCGGCCCGGCCCATCTGCAGATACCAGGCGGTCAGCCAGTCGTCCGTCTCGAACGGGTCCGGCTCGGCCACATGCAGCTGCACCGGCAGCTCGTCCACGTGCGCCGTCGGCGCGATGTCCGACGTGCCGTGCAGAAGCAGCAGTCCGCGCGCCTTGTCGTCGCCGAGGGCGAGGGTCTGGGCGATCGAGGCGCCGAGCGAGAACCCGGCGTACACCAGCCCGCGGTCCGAGTACGGGGCCGCCGCCAGCACGGCCCGCTTCAGCAGCTCCTCCTTGCCGAGCGACTCGTTGAACTCCATGCCCGCCTCGACGGTGTCGAACGTGCGCCCCTCGAAGAGGTCCGGCGTCCACACCTCGTGGCCGGCCGCGCGCAGCCGGTCCGCGGCCTCGCGCACCGCGGGCCTGAGGCCGTAGGTCGAGTGAAAAAGCATGATGTTCATGGGGCCATGGTGCCAGCCGGTGCCACAGCGCCGGACCCGCCGTACCCGGGAACACGCCGAACTCACATGTTCACGGCCGCGCGGCACCGGTTAGGAGGGCAGGCATGGAGAACCTAGTCCGTCCCGTGATCGTGATCGGCGGCTCGGTCCTGCTCACTCTGGCCATCGGCTGGGCGACCGACCGGCTGCTGCGCAAGGCCGACGAACGTGACCACGACTCGCCGCTGTGGGGGCTGCTGCGCCGCGGCCGCATCCCCTACCAGCTCGTGCTGTGCGCCGCGCTGCTCCGCGGGTCCTACGACCAGGCGAAGCTGCTGGAGCAGCACCAGGCCGGCATCGGCCGGGCACTGACGCTGGTGTTGATCGGCTCCGCCGCCTGGCTGGTGATCCGGATCGCCGCGGCGGTCGTCGAGACCACCTACAGCCGCTACGCCCGAGCGCACCGGGATCCGGCCCGGGTGCGCAGGGTGCGCACCCAGGTGGAGCTGATCATGCGGGTGGTGTCCGCGATCGTCATCGTCGTGGCGATCGCCTCCATGCTGCTGACGTTCCCGGCGATGCGCGCGGCCGGCGCCTCGCTGCTGGCCTCGGCGGGCATCCTCGGCATCGTGGCCGGTGTCGCCGCCCAGTCGACCCTGTCCAACATGTTCGCCGGGCTGCAGATCGCCTTCGGCGACATGGTGCGCATCGGCGACACGGTCGTCGTGGACGGCGAGTGGGGCACGGTCGAGGAGATCACCCTGACCTTTCTGACGGTACGGACCTGGGACGAGCGCCGGATCACCATGCCGGTGTCGTACTTCACCTCCAAACCCTTCGAGAACTGGTCGCGGGGCACCCCGCAGATGACCGGCACCGTCTTCTGGCACCTGGACCACAGCGCACCCGTCGAGGCGATGCGCGAGAAGCTGCGCGACATCCTGCGCGAGTGCCCCGCCTGGGACGGCCGCGCCTACAGCCTCGTGATGACGGACAGCACGCCGAACACCGTCCAGGTACGCGCCCTGATGACCGCGAAGGACTCGGACGACATCTGGGCGGTACGGGTCGCGGTGCGCGAGCGGATGATCACCTGGCTGGCGGCGGAGCACCCCTACGCGCTGCCCCGGGTCAACACCGCCGATGCCGTGCCGCGTCCCTCGGAGCCCGTCAGTGTCCCCGCTCCGCACCGCCGTTGACCTGGATGACCTGCGAAGTGATGTGCCCGGCGCCGGGCGAGGCCAGCCAGTGCAGGGTCGCGGCCACGTCTCCCGGTGTCCCCGCGCGGCCGGTCGAGGTCTCGGCGATGAGCTGCGCCCGCCGCTCCGGCGCGGGGCCGGCGCCGAAGAACTCGGTGTCCTCGACGTAACCGGGCGCGACCACGTTCACCGTGATACCGCGCGGCCCCAGCTCCCGGGCCAGATCGTGGGCGTACGGGTGGAGCGCGGCCTTGGACGCCGCGTAGGCGCCGCCGCCCGAACCGCGGTAGGCGGCGATCGAGCTCAGGAAGAGCACCCGCCCGCCCGGTTCGGCGAGCCGGTCCTTCAGGGCCTCGGTGAGGAGAGCGGCCGTCAGGGTGTTGAGTCTGAAGTTGTCGGACCAGGTGTGGGCCACCCGCTCCAGTGGGTCGTCGCCGGCCGGCGGATGCTGGCCACCGGCGCCCCCGGCGCTGTGCACGAGCACGTCGACCGTGCCGAGTTCCCGGGCGACGAGCTCGGCCGCGCGCCGTACGTCCGCCGGCTCGGTCAGGTCCGCCGCACAGGTGAGGGAGCCGGGCACGGCGGCCTTCTCCAGCACCTCCGCGCGCCGCCCCAGCAACAGGACCCGGTCGCCGTCCGCCGCGAACGCCTGCGCCGCCGCCAGCCCGATGCCCGTACCGCCACCACTGATCACGATGTTGCGAGTCATGATCCGAGAGTAGGAGCCTGCCACCGCCGATGCCGGGATTTATCCACAGGTCCGGCACATTCATATGACTTTCCATCCACAGGGCTCACCGCAGACTGCGCACGTCGAGATGCCGGAGCACCCGGTCCACGATCTCCGGATCCGCGCCCGGCTCGCTCCGCGCCGCCAGGACCGCGTGCCGCGCCGCGCTCAGCATCTCGTTCTGGATGTTCCGGATCCGCCGCAGCCGCTTGGCCCGCTGGTGCTGCGCCTCCCTCCGCTCCTCCTCCCCCATGTCGGGACTGATCCGGATGCCGATGTCGAAGGCTCGCCGCAGCATCTGCTCGGACAGTTCCTCGGGCAGCTCCTCCACCTGTTCGATCTCCCGCAGCCTGCGCTTGGCCGCCTTCGCGGCCCGCACCGCCAGCTCCTTCTCGAACTCCTTCTCCCGCTCGGAGTCGGCGCGCACGCCGAGCCACCTGACGAGAGACGGCAGCGTGAGGCCCTGCAGGACGAGCGTGACGACGATGACCCCGAAGGCGATGAAGATGATCTCGTCCCGGTCGGGGAACGGGGAGCCGTCGTCGGTCCTCAGCGGGACGGCCAGCGCCAGCGCCACCGAGGCCACCCCGCGCATCCCCGACCACCACATCACCACGGTCTCCCGCCAGCTGACCGGGATCTCCTCGTCGTAGTTCCGCCGCGCGTGCAGCCGCTTGGTCAGCCAGGTCGCGGGCAGCAGCCACGCCAGCCGTACGACGATCACCACGCCCACCACAGCGGCGGCCCAGCCGAGCAGCTCGCCCCAGCGCCCCTGGGCCGTGCGGACGGCGTTGTGCAGTTCGAGGCCGATGAGCCCGAACGCCACCCCGGTGACCAGGGTGTCGATGATGTCCCAGAAGGTGTGCCCGGCCAGCCGGGTCATCACGTCGTCGGCGTCCGTGGCGTACTCGGCGAGGAACAGCGCGGTGGTGAGCACCGCGAGCACCCCGGAGCCGTGCAGTTTCTCCGCGAGCACGTAGGAGGCGTACGGCACCAGCAGGGTCATGCCGATCTGCAGGGTCGGATCGCCCAGCAGGTCCATGAGCCTGTTCGCACCCCAGCCCAGCACCAGGCCCACGGCCAGCGCGACGACGGCGGACAGCACGAGGTCCCGGCCCGCCTGCCACGCCGAGAACGAGCCGCTCACGACCGCGGCGATCGCCACGTGGTAGAGCACGATCGCGGTGACGTCGTTGAACAGCCCCTCGCCCTCCAGGATCGACACCAGGCGGCGCGGCAGCCCGAGCTGCCCGGCGACACTGGTCGCGGCGACCGGGTCGGGCGGGGCGATCAGCGCGCCGAGCGCGAAGGCGGCGGCGATCGGCAGCCCCGGCACGATGGCGGTGGCGACGAACGCCACGCACACCATCGTGACGAACACCAGCGCGACGGCCAGCAGGAGGATCGGGCGGACGTTGGCCGCGAACTGCCGCCAGGAGGTGCGCCGTACGGCGGCGTAGAGCAGCGGCGGAAGCAGCCCGGGCAGGATCAGCTCGGGCGGGATGTCCACGTTCGGCACGAAGTCGGCCACTGCGAGGGCGCCGCCGAACAGGGTCATCAGCACCGGCGCCGGCACCCTGAGCCGGTTCCCCACCGGGACGCTCACCAGGGCGCCGAGCAGCAGGACGAACAGCAGGGCCAACTGATCCACGGCCGGCGCTCCGGGAGTCGACGATCACACGGCAGGCCTCAAGACTGCCATCCGGCCGGCGGCGACGCCCGCCGCCACGGGGGCGCCGCACAGGGCCCGCAGGGCACTCCGCACGGCCCACGGGGAGCGCCCCGAATGCCTACAGGGCGCGGCGCATCGCCCGGTGCGGGATGCCGGCGTCAGGGAACTCCGGGCCGTACGCCGCGTAACCGAGCCGCTCGTAGAAGCCCAGCGCCTGGGTCTGTGCGTGCAGGTCCACGGCGGTGAGGCCACGCACGCGTGCCGCGTCCTCGATGGCCCTCACCAGGGCCACGCCGACGCCGAGACCCCGGGCCGCACGGGCCACGGCGAGCCGCCCCAGGGAGCCCACCGAGGCGTCCCCGCCGGTCTTCGCCGCCGCGGCCTCGCCGTGCAGCAGCCGCCCGGTGCCGAGCGGCACACCGTCCTCGCGAACCGCCAGCACATGCACGGCCACCGCGTCGTAGGCGTCGTACTCGATGGTCTCGTCGACGCCCTGCTCCACGACGAAGACCTCCTTGCGGACCCCGAAGCAGGCCTCGAGGTCGGCGGGGTCCACGGCGATCCGGACGGTGTACGGCGCGCTCACGCGTACGTCTCCTCGCGGACCTGGTCGAGGGCCTTCTGCAGGTCCTCCGGGTAGGCGCTCTCGAACTCCACCCACTGGCCGTCCCCGGGGTGCTCGAAGCCGAGGCGCACGGCGTGCAGCCACTGGCGGGTCAGGCGCAGCCGCTTGGCGAGGGTGGGGTCGGCGCCGTACGTGAGGTCGCCGACGCAGGGGTGGCGGTGGGCGGACATGTGGACGCGGATCTGGTGGGTGCGGCCGGTCTCCAGCTTCACGTCCAGCAGGGAGGCGGCGCGGAACGCCTCGATGAGGTCGTAGTGCGTCACCGACGGCTTGCCCTCGGCCGTGACCGCCCACTTGTAGTCGTGGTTCGGGTGGCGGCCGATCGGCGCGTCGATCGTGCCGCTCGTCGGGTCCGGGTGGCCCTGGACCAGGGTGTGGTACCGCTTGTCGACCGTGCGCTCCTTGAACTGGCGCTTGAGCGAGGTGTACGCCCGCTCCGACTTGGCGACCACCATCAGGCCCGAGGTGCCGACGTCCAGGCGGTGCACGATGCCCTGGCGCTCGGCGGCGCCGGAGGTGGAGATCCGGTACCCGGCGGCGGCGAGACCGCCGATGACGGTGGGGCCGCTCCAGCCCGGCGACGGATGCGCGGCCACGCCGACCGGCTTGACGATCACGACCACGTCCTCGTCGTCGTGCACGATCTCCATGCCCTCGACCGGCTCGGCGACCACCTGCACCGGCGCGGGCGCCTGCGGCATCTCGACCTCCAGCCAGGCACCGCCGCGCACCCGCTCGGACTTGCCGACCACCGAGCCGTCGACCTGGACCTTGCCGGCCGCGGCCAGCTCCGCCGCCTTCGTGCGGGAGAAGCCGAACATGCGGGAGATGGCGGCGTCGACGCGCTCGCCCTCCAGGCCGTCGGGCACGGGCAGGGTACGGATCTCGGGAATCGTGCTCACCCGTCGAGTATGCCGGACGGGTGGCACCGGCCCGCACGAGCCTGTGGACAACCGCCCGCGGGCGGCGCCGGCCTCAGTCCTTGTGGACCGTGCCGTCCGGGTCCAGGCCCCGGAAGGACAGCAGGACGATCAGTATGCCGCCGCACACGATGGCCGAGTCGGCCAGGTTGAACACGGCGAAGCCCTTGGGCGCGATGAAGTCCACGACCTTGCCCTCGAACACACCGGGCGACCGGAAGATCCGGTCGGTGAGGTTGCCGAGGGCGCCGCCCAGCAGCAGGCCCAGCGCGATGGCCCAGGGGTAGCTGTAGAGCTTGCGGGCCAGGCGGATGATCACCACGATCACGGCCGCGGCGATCAGGGTGAAGATGACCGTGAAGGCCGCACCGAAGCCGAAGGCCGCACCCGGGTTGCGGGTGGCGTTCAGCTCCAGCCAGTCCCCGACGACCCTGATCGGCTCGTGACCCTCCAGCTTGGCGACCACGAGCAGCTTGCTGATCAGGTCGAGGGAGTACGCGAACGCGGCCACCGCGAACAGCAGGGCGATCCGGCGCCCGCGACGGCCCCTGGCCTCCGCCGCGCCCTGCTGCTCGCCGCCGTCGTCCGGGGTGTCCGGCGTACCGATGATGCGCTCCGCCTCTGCCACGTGAGTCCCTCAACCTAGGTGCCTGACTGAGGACGAGACTACGGCACGGCCCCGCGCCATCAGGAGCGGCGTTCCTGCTTCTGCTTGCACTCGACGCACAGCGTGGCCCTGGGGAAGGCCTGCATCCGGGCCTTGCCGATGGGGTTGCCGCAGTTCTCGCACAGGCCGTAGGTACCCGCGTCCAGCCGCTCCAGGGCGTGCTCGTTCTGGATCAGCATCTCGCGCGCGTTGGCGGCGAGCGCCAGTTCGTGCTCGCGCGTGATGTTCTTGGTACCGGTGTCGGCCTGGTCGTCTCCCGCGCCGTCCCCGGAGTCCCGCATCAGGCCCGCGAGGGACGCCTCGGAGGAGCTGATCTCGGCGCGCAGCCGCTCCACCTCGGACAGCAGCTCGGCACGGGCCTCGGCGACCTCTTCCGGGGTCCAGGGGTCCTCACCGGGGCGCACCGCCAGCTCGCCGGGCTCCGCCGCGGCGACCCGTGCCTTGGGAACGGCGGTCTCCGCCGTGGCCGTGCCAGGAGTCTTCTTCGCAACCACTGTCGTGGCTCCCGTCTGCTTCGCGGCCCGCGCCGCGCCCGCCTTCTTGGCCCTGCTCGCGTCGGCCGCCTCCGGGGAGACGCCCTCCGCGGCCGCCCGCCTGCCGCCTGCCTTCCGGGCCGGCGCCTTCCTGACGGCCGTGTCCGCCACCGCTCCCTTCGCCGCCGGCTTCTTTCCACCGGTCTTCTTGGCCGTGGTCTTCCTGGCCGCGGTCTTCCTGGCCGCGGTCTTCTTCGCCGCGGTCTTCTTCGCCGCGGTCTCCCTGGCCGCGGTCTCCTTGGCCGTGGCCTTCTTCGGTGCCGTCGGCTCGTCGCCCACCGCCTCCTTGACGGTGGCCTTCCTGGCCGGAGCTTCCGTGGCCGTGGCCTTCTCGGCCTGGGCGTCCTTGGCGGCGGTCTTCCTCACAGCTGCCTTCCTGCCGGCCATCGCCACTCCGTCCGCCTTCTTGGCAGCCGCAGCCGTCTTCTTTCCGGCCGCCTTTTCGGTGACCGTTTCGTTGACCGTCTCCCGCGCCGGAGCCGTCCGGACGGCCGTCTCCCTGGCCGCCGTCTCCCTGGCCGCCGTCTTCCTGGCCGTGGCCTTCTTTGCCGCGACCTTCTCTGCCGTGGCCTTCCCTGCGGCCGATTTCCCGGCGGTCGGCTCCGTCTGCTGCCCCCTCGTGCCCTTTCCCCCGGTCACCCTCTTCTTCCCGGCCATTTCCCTGGCCTCACCGCCGGAGGCAGCCGCGCCGGGAGCGGCCGCGCGGGAGGCGGCCGCACCCCCGCGCCGACCGGTCGCCGGCGGCTGTACGGCGGTCCTTTTCGCCACCATGGCCGCGACCCCTTCACATATTGTGATGTTGCTCGCGAATCGTGCTGGGACGATAAATCGACTTGGGTCCCGCGGCAACGGGGCACACCGCCCGATTCGCCCGCCCGCACCCCCCGCGCAACGGGCCTGCATCCGTTGTGCCCAGCTCCCCGCCGGGTAATCCGCCGGGCCCGGCCTGCCCGGACCCGAGCGCCCGACCCCTGGCCATTCGGGTCATCCAGGACCGTCACACGGCCGGCGGGCGCACCGCGCGGAAAAGCGGTCGGCCGCTGTCCGCGCGGCGCCGTACACTGGGCGGAGCGAAAAGCGTGGATGGGGACGAGTAGCGGCGTACGCAGCCCAGAGCGACCCGGGGACGGTGTGAGCCCGGGGGCGAGCGCGACGTGAAGATCACCCCGGAGCCGCCGGAAGAAAGCCGCAGCCGATGAGCGACGGCGAGTAGAACCGGCTTCGCGACCCCAATGAGGGGGCTCACCGGCGTGTACGGCGCGGCGGGGGGCCAAGGAGGGTGGTACCGCGGGAGCGCGCCGCACACGGCGTAAGCAGGATCGAAGGCTCTCGTCCCTCCGACGGAAGGCAGCAAGTCCGTTGGAGGATGCTCGCAGATGACAGCGCCGACGTACCGCCAGGTGCCCGCACAGGTCGACCTGCCCGCTCTTGAGCACGCCGTGCTCGACTTCTGGCGCGAGCAGAAGGTCTTCGCCAAGAGCCTGGAGCAGTCCGAGGGCCGCCCGGAATGGGTGTTCTACGAAGGCCCGCCCACCGCCAACGGCATGCCCGGCGCCCACCACATCGAGGCGCGCGTCTTCAAGGACGTCTTCCCCCGCTTCCGCACCATGCGCGGCTACCACGTGGCCCGCAAGGCCGGCTGGGACTGCCACGGCCTGCCCGTGGAGCTGGCCGTCGAGAAGGAGCTGGGCTTCTCCGGCAAGCAGGACATCGAGGCGTACGGCATCGCCGAGTTCAACGCCAGGTGCCGCGAGTCCGTGACCCGGCACACCGACGCCTTCGCCGAGCTGACGACCCGCATGGGCTACTGGGTCGACCTGGACGACGCCTACCGGACCATGGACCCCGAGTACGTGGAGTCGGTCTGGTGGTCGCTGAAGGAGATCTTCACCAAGGGCCTGCTGGTCCAGGACCACCGCGTCGCCCCCTGGTGCCCGCGCTGCGGCACCGGTCTGTCCGACCACGAGCTGGCGCAGGGCTACGAGACGGTCGTCGACCCGTCCGTGTACGTCCGTTTCCCGCTCACCTCCGGTCCGCTCGCCGGCGAGGCCGCGCTCCTGGTGTGGACGACGACCCCCTGGACCCTGGTGTCCAACACGGCGGTCGCCGCGCACCCGGAGGTCACCTACGTCGTCGCGACCAACGGCGAGGAGAAGCTCGTCGTCGCCGAGCCGCTGCTCGCCAAGGCGCTCGGCGAGGGCTGGGAGGCGACGGGCCGGACCTTCACCGGCGCCGAGATGGAGCGCTGGAACTACCAACGTCCGTTCGAACTCGTCGGGTTCCCGGAGCCGGCCCACTACGTGGTGAACGCCGACTATGTGACGACCGAGGACGGTACGGGTCTGGTCCACCAGTCCCCCGCCTTCGGTGAGGACGACCTCAAGGTGTGCCGCTCCTACGGCCTGCCCGTCGTGAACCCGGTCCGTCCGGACGGCACCTTCGAGGAGGACGTCCCGCTGGTCGGCGGCGTCTTCTTCAAGAAGGCGGACGAAAAACTCACCGAGGACCTCCAGCAGCGCGGTCTGCTCTTCCGGCACGTCGCGTACGAGCACAGCTACCCGCACTGCTGGCGCTGCCACACCGCGCTGCTCTACTACGCGCAGCCCTCCTGGTACATCCGCACCACCGCGGTCAAGGACCGCCTCATCCAGGAGAACGAGAAGACCAACTGGTTCCCGGAGACGGTCAAGCACGGCCGGTACGGCGACTGGCTGAACAACAACATCGACTGGGCGCTGTCCCGCAACCGCTACTGGGGCACCCCGCTGCCGATCTGGCGCTGCGAGGACGACCACCTCACCTGCGTGGGCTCCCGCGCGGAGCTGACCGAGCTGACCGGCACCGACCAGTCGGGCCTCGACCCGCACCGCCCGTACATCGACGAGGTCACCTTCGCCTGCCGTCACGACGGCTGCGGCAGGACCGCCACGCGCGTGCCGGAGGTCATCGACGCCTGGTACGACTCGGGTTCCATGCCGTTCGCGCAGTGGGGCTACCCGTACAAGAACAAGGAGCTGTTCGAGGCCCGCTACCCGGCCCAGTTCATCTCCGAGGCGATCGACCAGACCCGCGGCTGGTTCTACACGCTGATGGCCGTCGGCACGCTCGTCTTCGACAAGTCGTCGTACGAGAACGTCGTCTGCCTGGGCCACATCCTGGCCGAGGACGGCCGCAAGATGTCCAAGCACCTGGGCAACATCCTGCAGCCGATCCCGCTCATGGACCAGCACGGCGCGGACGCGGTGCGCTGGTTCATGGCGGCAGGCGGCTCACCGTGGGCGGCCCGCCGCGTCGGCCACGGCACCATCCAGGAGGTCGTCCGCAAGACCCTGCTGACGTACTGGAACACGGTGGCCTTCCAGGCGCTGTACGCCCGTACGTCCCAGTGGGCGCCCAGCGCAGCGGATCCGGCCCCGGCCGAGCGCCCGCTGCTGGACCGCTGGCTGCTGTCCGAGCTGCACGCGCTCACCGACCAGGTGACGCAGTCCCTGGAGGCGTACGACACCCAGCGCGCCGGCAAGCTGCTGTCCGCGTTCGTGGACGACCTGTCCAACTGGTACGTCCGCCGTTCGCGGCGCCGGTTCTGGCAGGGCGACAAGGCCGCGCTGCGCACGCTGCACGAGGTCCTGGAGACGGTCACCAAGCTGATGGCGCCGATCACCCCGTTCATCACCGAGCGGGTGTGGCAGGACCTGGTCGTGCCGGTGACCCCGGGCGCGCCGGAGTCCGTGCACCTGGCCGCCTGGCCCGAGGCGGACCTGTCCTCCATCGACCCGGAGCTGTCGAAGCAGATGGTCCTGGTCCGCCGCCTGGTCGAGCTGGGCCGGGCCACGCGCGCGGAGTCGGGCGTCAAGACGCGTCAGCCGCTGTCCCGCGCGCTGATCGCGGCGACCGGCTTCGAGACCCTGGACCCCGAGCTGCACACGCAGATCACCGAGGAGCTGAACGTCTCCTCGCTGGCGTCGCTCTCCGAGGTCGGCGGCTCGCTGGTGGACACCACCGCCAAGGCCAACTTCCGTGCGCTGGGCAAGCGGTTCGGCAAGCGGGTGCAGGACGTGGCCAAGGCCATCGCGCACGCGGACGCGGCCGCGCTGTCCCTGGCCCTGCGTGAGGGCACGGCGTCGGTGGAGGTCGACGGGGAGACGGTCACCCTCGCGCCCGACGAGGTGATCATCACCGAAACCCCGCGCGAGGGCTGGTCGGTGGCCTCCGACTCCGGTGCCACGGTGGCCCTGGACCTGGAGATCACCGAGGAGCTGCGGCAGGCGGGCCTGGCCCGTGACGCGATCCGGCTGATCCAGGAGGCCCGCAAGAACAGCGGCCTGGACGTGGCCGACCGCATCGCCCTGCGCTGGGCATCGACCGACCCCGCGGTGGTCGCCGCGCTGACGGAGCACAGCGAGCTGATCGCCGAGGAGGTCTTGTCGACGGACTTCGCGCAGGGTGAGGCCGACGACAGCTTCGGCGAGCCGTTCACCGACGAGGGTCTGTCCCTGTCGTTCCGGCTGCGCAAGGCGTAAGCGGCGGCCAGGAAGGGCCCGGCTCCCCCTGGGGGTCCGGGTCCTTCCCGCTTTCCGGCAGGCGCAACGTGTCGAGGCCCGCGGACACCGGCAGCGATCGGTCAGGTCCCCGGCTCACGGCAAGATCGAGGCGATGCGCGCCGGCCTCACCGCGCCCGTGGTAAGGGCGCCGGGTCCCAGCCGATGGAGACGCCGACCGTCCCCACCGTCGGGCCGGCCTCGACCAGGGCCGCCGCCGTCACGGGCGTCCGGTTCCGGCTCCCGGACCGGAAGTCCCGCCGCCGCCAGGTGCGTGCGCGTCCCAGCCGCCCAGACTTCCCCCCCCGGCGGACCGACTCCTCATCGGCCCGTGCCCGCCAGGGGAACCTGTGTTCACTCATGGCGGTCACCGTGGGGCACCTCACCGACACCCCCGTCAACACGCGTAAAAAGGGCGGGCCCCAGGACCGAAGTCCAGGGGCCCGCCCTTCTTGAGCGCTGCCGACGCCGTTGTCGTACTAGTGCCCGGTGCTCAGTTGTCGTCCTCGTCGATCAGGAACCCGCGCATCGGCGAGGGTGCCTGGCCCATCGGGGACGGGCCCTGCGGGCGGACCGGGGCCATGGGCTGGGTCATGGCCGGGGTCATCTGCTGCTGGCCGCCGTAGGACGGGGCGGACGGGCCGGGGTTGCCGCCCATCGTCTGGTTGCCGCCGTAGGACGGGGCGCTCGCGCCGGCCGGAGCCATGGAGGGCGCCGGGGACGGCGGCAGCGACGCGGTGGCCGGGGTGCGCGGCGGGGCCAGGGAGTCGTCGGCCTGGGTCTCCAGCTGGCGCAGCTGGGACTCGAGGTACGACTTCAGGCGCGTGCGGTACTCGCGCTCGAAGCCGCGCAGGTCCTCGACCTTGCGCTCCAGCGTGGCGCGGGCGGACTCCAGGGAGCCCATCGCGACGCGGTGCTTCTCCTGCGCGTCCCGCTCCAGGGCGTCGGCCTTGGCACGGGCGTCACGCTCCAGACCCTCGGCGCGGCTGCGGGCCTCGCCGACGATCTTGTTGGCCTCGGAGCGGGCCTCGGCGATCGCCTGGTCGGCGGTCTGCTGGGCCAGCGAGAGGACTCGGGCGGCACTGTCGCCACCGGGGCCCTGACCGGGGCCGCCCATCGGGCCACCCATGGGGCCGCCCATCGGGCCGCCCATCTGCTGCATGGGCGGCTGGCCGCCCATCGGGCCCTGACCCATCGGACCCTGGCCCATCGGGCCGGGACCCTGCGGGCCGCCCTGACCGCCGGGGCCGGCGGGCAGCTGCGGGGCGCCGCTCGGCAGCTGGGGCGGGCCACCCATGGGGCCGCCCATCTGCTGCTGCGGCGGGCCCGATATGCCGGCGGGTACCGGCGCACCGGGACCTCGCATGCCCTGCTGAGGCATCCCCTGCTGCTGTGGGTGCTGCTGGTGCTGCTGCTGGTCCTGCTCCGGCGGGCTCTTGCGCATGTTCTGCTGGTTCTGCGCGGCCGCACGGGTCGCCGCGGCCAGCTTGGCGCGCAGGTCCTCGTTCTCGCGGAGCAGACGGGTCAGTTCGGCTTCGACCTCGTCGAGGAAGGCATCGACCTCGTCCTCGTCATAGCCTTCTCGGAGGCGGACGGTCGTGAACTGCTTGTTCCGCACGTCCTCGGGGGTCAACGGCATCTCTTCACCTCAACGTAGTCATCGGCAGTCGGCAAGACCGTATCGTCCATCCTCATCCTCCGAAGCTCCCCGTGATGGACAGGAGGATGTAGACGATGATCATCAGTACGAAGAAGGACAGGTCGAGCGCCACGCCCCCGAGACGCAGCGGCGGGATGAACCGCCGCAGAAGCTTCAGCGGTGGATCGGTGACAGTGTAGGTGGCCTCCAGTACGACCACCATCGCCTTGCCGGGTTGCCACGAGCGGGCGAACTGGAACACATAATCCATGACCAGCCGGAAGATGAGCACGGCGAGGAACACCAGCAGCGCGGTGTGGACCACCGTGACGAACACGCTCATGTCCTGCGCTTCCCTCTCCCCTGTTCCATGCTCTTCCGAGCCTCGATCCGGTTGTCTGCGTCTCAGCTCTGGTTGAAGAACCCGCCCTCTGCGATGCGGGCCTTGTCCTCCGCCGTGACATCGACGTTAGCAGGAGACAACAGGAACACCTTCTGCGTCACCCGCTCGATGCTGCCGTGAAGACCAAACACCAAACCGGCCGCAAAGTCGACAAGTCGCTTCGCGTCTGTGTCATCCATCTCAGTCAGATTCATGATCACCGGGGTGCCCTCACGGAAGTGTTCCCCGATGGTACGGGCCTCGTTGTAGGTCCGGGGGTGAAGCGTGGTGATCCGGTAAGGCTCTCGCTCGGACACAACCTTGGGCATGATCACCGGTGCGTTCTTCTCGAGGGACTGACGTTCTTGTGTGATGGATGCCACGGGCGCGATCCGCGCCGGACGTCCGGATTCCGCGGCGAGAGCGGTCGAACGGGCCACCGGCTCGCGCGGCGCGGGCGGTTGCACGATTCGCACCTCTTCGTCCCTTTGGGACTGATGTGCGCCGTGCGATTGGTGTGAAGATTCGTGCCGTCGGTGATCCCGTTCGGGTTCCGGGTCCAACTCGGGCTCGAAGTCGTCGTCGGGGTCGAATCCGCGGCCGTCGTACCCATCGTCCTCCACGAGGCCGAGGTAGACCGCCATCTTGCGCATCGCGCCGGCCATGCTCTGAGTCCTCCGCTCTGTGGTGGATCGGCTGACGACTGCCAAGTGCCCGCGATCCACGAGGTCGTTGCGCCCGCCTTCACAGGCACTGACCATATTTTCTGCTGTGGTCCGACTTCTTGGCGACGTTACCCGAGCCTGGGGCGGACTCCGAGTACCGCAGTGCCGACGCGCACATGTGTCGCCCCGGCGGCCACGGCCTGTTCGAGGTCCGCACTCATCCCTGCCGACACCATGGTTGCAGCCGGATGGGCTCGGCGCAGGTCAGTCGACAAATCCATGAGGCGCTCAAACGCCGCCTGTTCGCGTCCCGCGTACTCCCCGGTGAGCGGGGCGACGGTCATCAGACCCCCGAGCCGCAGCCCCGGCGCCTCGCCGATGAGGTCGGCCAACTCTTCGATTCCGCCCGGAGCCACGCCTCCGCGCTCGCCCCGGCCGCTCGCGCCGGCGTCCAGCGCGACCTGGACGAGACACCCGACCTCGCGCCCCGCCCGCACGGCCTCCTTCGACAGAGCCGTGACGAGCTTGGGACGATCCACGGACTGCACCACATCCGCGTAACCGACCACGGAACGGACCTTGTTGGTCTGCAACTGGCCGACAAAATGCCATTTGAGGGGCAGATCCGCACACGCCGCGGCCTTCGGCGCCGCGTCCTGGTCGCGGTTCTCGGCGACGTGACGCACACCGAGTTCCGACAGGATCCGCACATCGCTCGCCGGGTAGGTCTTGGTGACCACGATGAGGGTCACCTCCTCCCGCTTGCGCCCGGCCGCCACACAGGCGGCGGTGATACGTTCCTCCACTTTCGCCAGGTTTCCGGCGAGTTCGGTCTTACGGTCCGTCATGTCCCATCAGTCCAGCCACACATAGCCCGCGAGCCGCCCGGTGGTGCGGTCACGACGGTACGAGAAGTGGTCGCCCGACTCCAGCGTGCACTCCGGCGACCGCGCCCGGTCGCGCACCCCGAGCCGGTCGAGCTGCGCGTGCACCCCGGCGCTCACGTCGACCGCCGGCGTACCCCAGCTCGTCTCAGCGTGCGCCGCCGGCTCGACGGCCGCCACCTCGGCGCGCATCGCCTCCGGCACCTCGTAGCACCGCCCGCACACGGCCGGTCCGGTGCGGGCGACGATCCGGCCCGGCTCGGCGCCGAGTCCGACCATGGCCCGTACGGCGGCGGGGACGACCCCCTTGACCATGCCGGGCCGGCCCGCGTGGGCCGCCGCGGCGACCCCGGCGACGGGATCGGCGAGCAGCACCGGCACGCAGTCGGCGGTGAGGACGGCCAGGGCGAGTCCGCGGCGGACGGTGACGATCGCGTCGACCTGAGGCACCGGGCTCTCTCCCCAGGGCTCCTCCACCACGGCCACATCGGCGCCGTGCACCTGGTTCATCCAGACGACCCGGTCCGCGTCGAGGCCGAGCGACTTGGCGGCGATGTCCCGGTTGGCCCGTACGGCCTCGGGGTCGTCGCCGACCGCGCCGCCGAGGTTCAGCTCCTCATACGGAGCGGCGCTCACCCCGCCCCACCGGTCGGTGAAGGCGAAGTGCGCGCCGCTCACGCTCTCGCGCCGTCCTATCACTTCAGGAAGTCCGGGACGTCCAGTTCCTCGGCCGCGCTGTCCGCGTAGGAGGGGCGGGGCGCCGGCGTCACCGGCGGGGGGACCGGGATGTCGGCCACCGGCTCGGGCGCCGGCTCCGGCTCCTCCTTGGGCTTGACGCTGCCCAGCGAGCCGAAGGACGGACGGCTGGGCTCGCTCGGCCGGGACGGAACGGGGTCCTCGCGACGGGCGCCCGTCGAAGTCGAGGCCGAGCCGAGGACGTTGTCCCGGCGGGCCGGGGGCTGGCCGCCGTCGAAGCCGGCCGCGATCACGGTGACCCGGACCTCGTCGCCGAGGGCGTCGTCGATGACCGCGCCGAAGATGATGTTGGCCTCGGGGTGGGCGGCCTCGCTGACCAGCTGGGCCGCCTCGTTGATCTCGAACAGGCCGAGGTCGGACCCGCCGGAGATGGAGAGCAGCACGCCCCGGGCGCCGTCGATGGACGCCTCCAGCAGCGGCGAGGAGATCGCCATCTCGGCCGCGGCCACCGCGCGGTCGTCGCCGCGGGCCGAACCGATGCCCATGAGGGCCGAACCGGCCTCGGACATGACCGACTTCACGTCGGCGAAGTCGAGGTTGATCAGGCCGGGGGTGGTGATGAGGTCGGTGATGCCCTGGACACCGGAGAGCAGGACCTGGTCGGCGGACTTGAAGGCGTCCAGGACCGAGACCTGGCGGTCCGAGATGGACAGCAGCCGGTCGTTGGGGATGACGATGAGGGTGTCGACCTCTTCGCGCAGTTCGGCGATGCCGTCCTCGGCCTGGTTCGCGCGGCGCCGTCCCTCGAAGGTGAACGGGCGCGTGACCACGCCGATGGTGAGGGCGCCGAGCGAGCGCGCGATGTTGGCCACGACGGGCGCGCCGCCGGTGCCGGTGCCGCCGCCTTCACCGGCCGTCACGAAGACCATGTCGGCCCCCTTGAGGACCTCCTCGATCTCCTCGCGGTGGTCCTCGGCGGCCTTGCGGCCGACGGCCGGGTTGGCTCCGGCGCCGAGTCCGCGGGTGAGTTCGCGGCCGACGTCGAGTTTGACGTCGGCGTCGCTCATCAACAGCGCCTGTGCGTCGGTGTTGATGGCGATGAACTCGACACCCTTGAGACCGACCTCGATCATCCGGTTGATGGCATTGACACCACCGCCGCCGACACCGATGACCTTGATGACTGCGAGGTAGTTCTGCGGTGCTGCCACGTCGAAGGCCTCTCGCCTCGAATTACGTTGTCGCCGCCGGGCGGTGCCCCGCGCCGGGACGACGGATGCCGAATGGGACGGTCCGTAGCGCCGACCCGAACCCTAACCCTGAAGTTTAGGGTTACCAGTGTTTCTGTTCCCTGGAGTCTTCTGAACAGGACACTAAGTCGACAAGTGGCGCCCGTTCAACGAACACGCCGAACCTCCCGTTTTTCTTTTCACCCTATGTGATCAGCCGTAGCAGTGCCCAACCAGGGTGCTGGCCTGCGCTGATGTGCGTCAACTCCCCGATGACGCCGGGGCGGTGGGGACGCTGACGTCGAAGTGCCGCGCGCCGGGGGCTGCTTTCATGAGAGCTGCGAGGGTCCGTGCCTTGGCGGGGCCGTTCTCGCCGCTGCCCCATGCCACCGTGCGGCCGTCGGCCAACTGCAGTGAGACGTCGTCGTAGGAACGGACTTGGACGGTCCGGGTGTCCTTCGCGACGGCGGCCGGCAGCTCGCCCGCCACCCGGACCGCCTCCCGGGTCAGCCGGTCGACGCCGAAGCGCCGGAAGCTCGCGGCGCCGGAACCCGTGCGAGAAACGGACAATTCCAGCATCGGAACACCATTCGGCGCCTGCGAAACCGTGGCGAAGCGGACGCCCTCGTGGTCGACTTCGATGAAGTCCCGGCCCTTTCGAGCCAGCAGAACCGGAGTGCGCTCGGTCACTTTCAGGCCGATTCCCTGGGGCCAGACGCGGACCACGTCAACGGTGTCAATTCGGGGCAATTTCCGGCGAAGTCGGGCTTCGATGCCGTCGGTGTCGACGGAAATCATCGGCGCCCCGACCGGTACGGCCGCCGCGTCCCGCACCTCGGCGGGGGTCAGCACGAGCGTGCCCGACACCGTGACGTGCCGGACGCGCAGCCAGGCGGATCCGTACAACGCCCAGACGGAACCGGCCCCGAGGAGCACCAGAACGACCGCCAGAACGACGATCGTACGAAGGCGTGGTCTCCCGAGCCTGCGGACGAGCGGCGGGCCGGACGACTCCTGCTGGCGTTCACCGCGCTCGGCGGTCGTCGGTCCGGCCACGCTGCTCACTGCCCTTTCGTCATACGGTCCTAACGGCGCGAGGCGATCGCCTCGTACACCATGCCGACGAGCAGGTCGTCGGCGTCCCGGCGGCCGAACTCGCCTGCCGCGCGGGACATCTCGTAGAGCCGGTGCGGATCGGCGAGCACGGGCAGGACGTTCTGCTGCACCCACTCGGGCGTGAGTTCCGCGTCGTCGACGAGGAGTCCGCCGCCGGCCTTCACCACCGGCTGGGCGTTGAGCCGCTGTTCGCCGTTGCCGATGGGCAGCGGGACATAGGCGGCCGGGAGCCCGACGGCGGAGAGTTCGGCGACGGTCATCGCGCCCGCGCGGCAGAGCATCATGTCGGCCGCGGCGTACGCGAGGTCCATCCGGTCCAGGTAACTTACCGGGATATAGGGGGGCATTCCCGGCATCTGGTGCACCTGCGGCAGTTCGTTCTTCGGGCCGACCGCGTGCAGGATCTGGATGCCGGCCTGCTGGAGCCACGGGGCGACCTGCTGGACCACCTCGTTGAGGCGCCGGGCGCCCTGGGAGCCGCCGGAGACGAGCAGCGTGGGCAGGTTCGGGTCGAGGCCGAAGCGGTGGCGGGCCTCGGGGCGGGCGGCGGCGCGGTCCAGGGTGGCGATGGAACGGCGCAGCGGGATCCCGATGTAGCGGGCGTCGCGCAGCTTGCTGTCCGGCGTCGAGACGGCGACCCGGGCCGCGTACCGCGAGCCGATCTTGTTGGCCAGGCCGGGGCGGGCGTTGGCCTCGTGGATCACGATGGGTACGCCGAGCCGCTTGGCGGCCAGGTAGCCGGGCAGGGCGACATAACCGCCGAAACCGACGACGCAGTCCGCCTTGGTGCGCTCCAGGATCTGCTCGGCGGCCTTGATGGTGCCGCGCAGCCGGCCCGGGACGGTGATCAGCTCGGGAGTCGGCTTGCGGGGCAGCGGCACCGCGGGGATCAGCGCCAGCTCGTAGCCGCGCTCCGGGACGAGCCGGGTCTCCAGGCCGCGCTCCGTGCCCAGGGCCGTGATCCCCACGGTCGGGTCCTGCCTGCGCAGGGCGTCCGCGAGGGCGAGCGCGGGCTCGATGTGGCCGGCGGTCCCCCCACCGGCGAGTACGACATGCACCGAAATTCACCGCTCTCCGGACGAACGCGCCGTGGAGGCGCGCCGTCGCATCGTGTTCCATCTCCGAGGAGCTCCGGTCGGCCTTTTGCCGGGCACCAGGTCTCCCGCCCGCTTTCTACCAAAGCGAGGTTGCCGCATCGCAAGCGCTGCCCGCGCAGCGGGCTCGTCGCGTGCGAAGGCGATCAGCAGCCCGATGGCGAACATGGTCGGCAGCAGGGCCGACCCTCCGTAGGAGAACAGCGGGAGGGGGACGCCGGCGATCGGCAGCAGGCCGAGCACCGCACCAATGTTGATCACAGCCTGGGCGGTGATCCAGGTGGTCACGCCTCCCGCGGCGTACCTCACGAAGGGGTCCTCCGTGCGTCCGGCCACGCGGATACCCGCATAGCCTAGAGCCGCGAACAGGGCGAGCACCGACAGCGTCCCCGCCAGGCCCAGCTCCTCACCGGTGACGGCGAAGATGAAGTCGGTGTGCGCTTCCGGGAGTTGTCCCCATTTTTCCACACTCGCGCCGAGACCGGAGCCGAAGAGTCCGCCGGAGGCGAGGGCGTAGAGGCCGTGCACGGCCTGCCAGCACATGTCGTTCGGGCCGGAGTCGGTGGCGGCGATGCAGTTGAGGCGGGCGAGGCGGTGCGGGCTGGTCTTGATGAGGACGCCGCCGATCAGGGTCGCGATCGTCAGCACCCCCGCGAACAGCCGGGTCGGCGCCCCCGCGAGCCACAGCAGGCCGAACAGGATCGCGGTGAGGATGATCGTCGTACCCATGTCGCCGCCGAGCATGATCAGACCGAGCAGCAGGAAGGTGACCGGCACCAGCGGCACCAGCATGTGCTTCCACTGGGTCAGCAGCCTCTTCTCCTGCTTGCGGGCGATCAGGTCCGCGCCCCACAGCACCAGGGCGAGCTTGCCGAACTCGCTCGGCTGGACCTGGAAGGAACCGCCGAGGGCGATCCAGTTCTGGTTGCCGTTGACCGTCATCCCTATCCCGGGCACCTGGACCAGGGCCATCAGGAAGACGGCGGCGGCGAGGATCGGGTAGGCGAGCGCCCGGTGCAGTTTCACCGGCATGCGGGAGGCCGCGAACAGCAGTACCCCGCCGATCACGGCGGCCAGCAGCTGCTTGCGGAAGAAGTACGACCCGGGAAGCGACATCTGCAGCGCGGTGATCTGGGAGGCCGAGTAGACCATCACCAGACCCAGCACGATGATCAGCACACTGCCGCCGAGGATCAGGTAGTAGGCGGTCAGCGGCCGGTCCCAGGCCTTCCGCGCCCGGCCGTAGAACCGCTGTACGGGGCTCTCGCTCGGGGGCCCGGCGGCGGGACGGGGACGCCGGGACGCCCCCTGCACGGGCGGTTTCCCGGTACGGCTACTGGGCATCGGCGCCTCCACTGAACGTCGACCGTCCCACGCGTCCCTCCCAAGATCCGCCCGGCGGGCGGCCGGGGTCAGGCTTCGAGTTCGCGGACCGCCGCCGCGAACGCGTCACCGCGCTGGTTGTAGTTGGTGAACATGTCCATGGAGGCGCAGGCCGGGGCCAGCAGCACCGTGTCGCCGGGCTGCGCGAGCCGCTTGGCCTCCGTCACCGCCTGGAGCATCGCCCCAGTGTCGGTCCGGTCGAGGTCCACCACGGGTACTTCCGGCGCGTGTCGCGCGAGGGCGTCGCGGATCAGGGCCCGGTCGGCGCCGATCAGGACGGCACCGCGAAGTCGCTTTGCCGACTTGGCGACCAGTTCCCCGAAGGTCGCACCCTTCGCCAGACCGCCCGCAATCCATACAATCGACTCATATGACGCCAACGAGGCTTCCGCGGCATGGGTGTTGGTCGCCTTGGAGTCGTCCACGTAGGCGACGCCGTCGACATCGGCGACGTGGGCGATGCGGTGCGCGTCCGGGCGGAAGGCCCTCAGGCCGTCCCGTACGGCCTTGGCGGGCACCCCGAAGGCGCGCGCGAGGGCCGCCGCAGCAAGGGCGTTGGCGATGTTGTGGGGAGCCGGCGGGTCGATGTCGGAGACCTCGGCGAGCTCCTGGGCGTTCTTCTGCCGGTTCTCGACGAAGGCGCGGTCGACCAGGATGCCGTCCACGACCCCGAGTTGAGAGGGGCCCGGGGTGCCCAGGGTGAAGCCGATGGCCCGGCAGCCCTCCTCGACGTCGGCCTCGCGCACCAGGTCCTCGGTGCGCTTGTCGGCCACGTTGTAGACGCAGGCGACCCGATTGCCCTCGTAGACACGGCCCTTGTCGCGCGCGTAGGCCTCCATGGAGCCGTGCCAGTCGAGGTGGTCGGGCGCGAGGTTGAGGACCGCGGCCGAATGCGCCCGCAGCGAGGGCGCCCAGTGCAGCTGGTAGCTGGACAGCTCGACGGCGAGGACGTCGTAGGTCTCCTCGCCGAGGACCACGTCCAGCAGGGAGACGCCGATGTTGCCGACGGCCGCGGTGCGCAGGCCCGCGGCCCTCAGGATCGACGCCAGCATCTGCACGGTCGTGGTCTTGCCGTTGGTGCCCGTGACGGCCAGCCAGGGTGCCGCGTCGGGGCCGCGCAGGCGCCAGGCCAGCTCGACGTCGCCCCAGACCGGCACGCCCGCCTTCTCGGCCGCCTGGAACAGCGGCTTGTCGGGCTTCCAGCCGGGTGCGGTGACGATCAGCTCGGTGCCCTCCGGCAGGGATGCGCCGTCGCCGAGGCGCACGGTGATGCCGAGCGCCTGAAGCTCCGCGGCCTGCTCACGCGCGCGTGCGTCGTCGCCGTCGTTGACGACCGTGACGACCGCCCCGCGCGCGTGCAGCACCTTGGCCGCCGGGACGCCCGAGACGCCGAGCCCGGCGACGGTGACGTGCTTGCCCTGGAAGTCATGGGGCTCCGAGGTGGAGGTCACTTTTCCGCTGCCCATCCCGCGTAGAAGAGGCCCAGTCCGACAATCACACAGATGCCCTGGATGATCCAGAACCGGACCACCACCAGGACCTCGGACCAGCCCTTGAGTTCGAAGTGGTGCTGCAGTGGCGCCATCCGGAAGACGCGCTTGCCGGTGAGCCGGAAGGAGCCGACCTGGATGACGACCGACATGGTGATGAGGACGAAGAGGCCGCCCATGATGGCCAGCAGCAGCTCCGTGCGGGAGAGGATGGCCAGGCCGGTGAGGACACCGCCGAGGGCGAGCGAGCCGGTGTCACCCATGAAGATCTTCGCCGGCGAGGTGTTCCACCACAGGAAGCCCAGGCAGGCACCCATCAGCGCGGAGGCGATCACCGCGAGGTCGAGCGGGTCGCGCACCTCGTAGCAGGCGGCCGGGTTGGTCAGGGTCTGCGCGTTGGCGCAGGACTCCTGGAACTGCCAGACACCGATGAACGTGTAGGCGCCGAAGACCAGCACGGAGGCGCCGGTGGCCAGACCGTCCAGGCCGTCGGTGAGGTTCACGCCGTTCGACATCGCCAGGATCATGAACAGCGCCCAGACGACGAACAGCACCGGGCCGATCGTCCAGCCGAAGTCCGTGATGAACGACAGCTTGGTGGAGGCCGGGGTGTTGCCGCGCGCGTCGGCGAACATCAGCGACAGCACGGCGAAGGTGATGCCGACGATCAGCTGGCCGGCCATCTTCGCCTTGGCCCGCAGGCCCAGCGAACGCCGCTTGACGATCTTGATGTAGTCGTCGAGGAAGCCGACCAGGCCCATGCCGAACATCAGGCCGAGGACCAGCAGCCCGGAGTAGGTGGGCGGGTAACCGGTGATGAGCTTGCTCAGGAAGTACGCCGCGATCGTCGCCAGGATGAAGGCGATGCCGCCCATGGTCGGCGTACCGCGCTTGCTGGCGTGCTCGCGCGGACCGTCGTCGCGGATGTACTGGCCGTAGCCCTTGCGCGCGAGGAGCTTGATCAGCAGCGGGGTGCCGATCAGCGTCAGGAAGAGGCCAATGACTCCTGAGAACAGGATCTGCTTCATCATCGGGCGGCAACCTCGCCCTCGGCACCGGTCTCGACGAGCGCCTGGGCAACGCTCTCCAGACCCACCGAACGGGACGCCTTCACGAGTACGACGTCCCCCGGGCGCAACTCGCTGCGCAACAGGTCGATCGCCGCCTGTGCGTCGGACACGTGCACCGACTCCTCACCCCACGAACCCTCGTTATATGCGCCCAGTTGCAGCCAGGAGGCCTCAATCCCCCCGACGGCGACGAGCTTGCTGACGTTGAGCCGGACGGCGAGCCGTCCGACGGCGTCGTGCTCGGCGAGCGCCTCGTCCCCCAGCTCGGCCATCTTGCCGAGCACCGCCCACGTGCGGCGCCCCTTGCCCATGGCCGCGAGTGCCCTGAGGGCGGCCCGCATGGACTCGGGGTTGGCGTTGTAGGCGTCGTTGACGATGGTCACGCCGTCCGGGCGCTCGGTGACCTCCATGCGCCAGCGGGAGAGGGAGCCCGCCTCGGAGAGCGCGGTGGCGATCTCTTCCGCGGACATGCCCAGCTCATGGGCGACGGCGGCCGCGGCGAGCGCGTTCGACACGTGGTGCTCACCGTACAGGCGCATGGTCACATCGGATGCACCGGAGGGTGTGAGAAGCCTGAAGGAGGGCTGTCCGCTGTCCGTGAGTCGCACGTTCTCGGCGCGTACGTCCGCTTCGGCCGACTCTCCGAAAAGGACCACCTTCGCCTTGGTACGGGGGGCCATGGCCCGCACCAGCGGGTCGTCGGCGTTGAGGATCGCGGCGCCGTCCTCCGGAAGGCCCTCGATGATCTCGCCCTTGGCCTCGGCGATCTGCTCGCGGCCGCCGAACTCCCCGATGTGGGCGGTGCCGACGTTGAGGACCAGGCCGATCCTCGGCGGGGTCAGGTCGGTGAGGTAGCGGATGTGCCCGACGCCGCGGGCGCCCATCTCCAGCACGAGGAACCTGGTCTCCTCGGTGGCGGACAGGGCGGTCAGCGGCAGCCCGATCTCGTTGTTGAGCGAGCCGGGCGTGAACACCGTCGGCGCCTTGCGCTGGAGCACCTGCGCGATCAGGTCCTTGGTGCTGGTCTTGCCCGCCGAGCCGGTCAGGGCGACGAGGGTCGCGCCGAGCCGGCGTACGACGTGCCGGGCGAGGGCGCCTAGCGCGGTCTGGACGTCGTCGACGACGATCGCGGGCACGCCGACCGGGCGCGACGCCAGTACGGCGACCGCGCCCGCCTCGATCACCTGCGGTGCGTAGTCGTGGCCGTCCACGCGCTCGCCGACGAAGGCGGCGAACAGGCTGCCGGGCACCACCTCGCGGGAGTCCCGGACGACCGGTCCGGTGACAGCCGCGGACGGATCCGGTATGTCGTGCGTCTGCCCGCCGACGACTGCTGCGATCTCGGCGAGGGAGAGGGCGATCACAAGTTCATCCCCTGGGTCTTCTGGATTTTCATCCCTGGGTTTTCTGGATGGCTTCGCGGAGCACCTGGCGGTCGTCGAAGGGACGGATCACGCCGGCGATGTCCTGGCCCTGCTCGTGGCCCTTGCCCGCGACCAGCACGGTGTCGCCGGGCTGGGCGCGGCCCACGGCGGCGGCGATCGCGGCGGCCCGGTCCTCGAACAGGAGCACCTCGCCGCGCTCGTGCGCGGGCACGGAGGCGGCCCCCTGGAGCATGGTCGCGAGGATCGCGAGCGGGTCCTCGGAGCGGGGGTTGTCGGAGGTCAGTACGGCGGTGTCGGCGAGCCGGGCCGCGGCGGCGCCCATCGGGGCGCGCTTGCTCCGGTCGCGGTCTCCGCCGCAGCCGAGGACCACGTGCAGGCGGCCCTTGGTGACCTTGCGCAGCGCCTTGAGCACGGACTCGACGGCGTCGGTCTTGTGGGCGTAGTCGACGACCGCGAGGTAGGGCTGCCCGGCGTCGACGCGCTCCAGACGGCCGGGGACGCCGGGGACGGCGGCGATTCCGTCGGCTGCGGTCTGCGGGTCGAGACCGGCGGCGGCGAGGGCGACGACGGCGGCGAGGGTGTTCGCCACGTTGAAGGGACCGGCGATCGGGGACCTGGCGTGGATGCGCTCGCCGTTCGGGCCGACGACGGTGAACGTCGAGTCCATGGGGCCGACCTGGACGTCCTCGGCGCGCCAGTCGGCGTCGGGGTGGCCCTCGGCGGAGAAGGTGACGACGGGGACCGTGGCCTGATCGGCCAGCCGGCGGCCGTACGCGTCGTCGGCGTTGACCACGCCCATCTTGCTGCGTTCCGGCGTGAACAGCTGCGCCTTGGCCCGGAAGTAGTCCTCCATGTCGGAGTGGAACTCCATGTGTTCCGGGCTGAGGTTGGTGAACACGGCGATGTCGAAGACACAGCCGTCGACCCGGCCGAGGACCAGGGCGTGGCTGGAGACCTCCATGGCGACCGCCTCGACGCCGCGCTCGCGCATGACGGCGAACAGCGCCTGCAGGTCGGTGGCTTCGGGGGTGGTGCGCTCGGACTTGATGCGCTCGTCGCCGATGCGCATCTCGACGGTGCCGACGAGGCCCGTGGACTTCGCGGTCCTGAGCCCGCCCTCGACCAGGTAGGCGGTGGTGGTCTTGCCGGAGGTGCCGGTGATGCCGATCTGGAGCAGGTCGTGGCCGGGGTGGCCGTAGATCGTCGCCGCCAGTTCGCCCATCCGTCCGCGTGGGTCGTCGACGACCAGGACCGGCAGGCCGGTCGCGGCGGCGCGCTCGGCGCCGGTCGGGTCGGTGAGCACGGCGACCGCGCCGAGGCCGGCGGCCTGGGTGACGAAGTCGGCGCCGTGCAGGCGGGCGCCCGGGAGGGCGGCGTACAGGTCGCCGGGGCGGACGGCGCGCGAGTCGTGGGTGATGCCCGTGACCTCGGCGGCGGCGTCCGGAGCGGCGGCACCCAGCTGATCGGCCAGTTCCGCGAGGGGTGTGGCGGAGGCCTGAACCGGTCGCGGCGGTCCCGGGTAGGTCACGGAAGCGCCTTTCTGGGTGGTTTGGGACTGATCAGCGTGTGGCACGGCGGTGAGCGTACCGGGCGCACCCGCTCCGGAGCGAAGTGAGGGCTTCTCGGCCCCTTGGTTCCCGGCGTCGGGAGTGATCGTCGTCACGAGTTGGTTCCTGGTGTTCCGGTGCTGATCAGGGCTTGTAGTCGACGGGCAGGTTCGCGGCCGGCGCACCGGTCGGCGGGACCTGGAGGGTCTTCAGGGCGAACTCCATCACCTGCTTGTAGATGGGACCGCAGATCTGGCCGCCGTAGTAGCTTCCGGCGGTGGCGTTCTGGATGGCGCAGTAGACCGTGATGCGGGGGTTGTCGGCGGGCGCGAAACCGGCGAACGAGGAGGTGTAGCCGCGGTACCTGCCCGTGGCCGGATCCACGCGGTTGGCCGTGCCGGTCTTGCCGGCGACGTTGTAGCCGGGGATGCGGGCCTTGATGCCGGTGCCCTGCTCGTCGTCCACGACGGACTCCAGCATCTGGGCGACCGTCCTGGCGGTCTTCTCGCTGACCACGCGGGTCTGCCTGGGCTTGGGCGCAGGCGTGAAGCGGCCGTCGGCGCCCTTGGTGCCGCGCACCAGGGTCGGCTCGATCCGGACCCCGCCGTTGGCGATGGTCGAGTAGACGGAGGCGGCCTGCATCGCGTTGAGGGAGAAGCCCTGGCCGAAAGGAATCGTGTACTGCTGCGAGGTGGACCACTTCTGGTACGGCGCGAGGATGCCGGGGGTCTCGCCGGGGAAGCCGAGTCCGGTGTAGCTGCCGATGCCGAACTTGCGCAGGTAGGAGTAGAGGACCTTGTTGGCCTCGGGCTGCGTCCTGCCGAGCTGGCCGGTGGCCAGGATGGTGCCGATGTTGCTGGACTTGGCGAGGACGCCGTTCAGCGTGAGGTACCAGGTGCCGTGGTCGACGTCGTCGGCGAAGAGCCGGTCGCCGCGGTGCAGCCGGTTCGGTACCACGACGTGGGTGAGCGGGGTGGCCGCGTTCTCCTGCAGCACGGCAGCCATCGACATCACCTTGGCGGTGGAGCCGGGCTCGTAGGCGTCCTGGACGGCCGCGTTGCCCAGGGCCGCGCCGTCGGCCTTCGACAGGTCGTTGGGGTCGAAACCGGGCGAGTCCGCCATGGCGAGAATCTGCCCGGTGCGGGTGTCCTGGACGACGACATAGCCGCGGTCGGCCCTGGACTTCCTCACCTGCTCGGTGATGGCGTTCTGCGCGGCCCACTGGATGTCGCGGTCGATGGTCAGCTCGACGTCGGAACCGGGCACGGCGGGCGTCTCCGTCGATCCCGCCGTGGGCACCTCGCGCCCTCCGGACTGGGCGTACCGGATCTTGCCGTCCTTTCCGGCCAGCTGCTTGTTCAGCTCCTGCTCGATGCCGCCGCCGCCCTGGCCGTCGGCGTTGACCCAGCCCAGTATCCCGGCGGCGAGGTCGCCGTTGGGGTACACCCGCTGACTGCTCGGGTCGGCGAAGACGCCGGCGAGCACGTTGACGGTGTTGTCGTCCGTCTCCGCCTTCTTGGCGAGCGCGTTCTTCAGGTCCTTGATCTGCTTCCAGACCTGCGGGGTCTGCCGGGTGGCGAGCCGGGTGTACCGGGAGTTCGGGTTCTGCGGCCGCAGCTTCTTCACGATCTCGGCCTGGCTCTGCCCGAGGATCGGCGAGAGCAGCGCGGCGGCCTGTTCCGGGCCGTTGCCGATCTTCAGCCGCTTCCTGCTGAACATCGTCGGATCGGCCGTGATGTCGTACGCGTCCACGCTGATGGCGAGGGCCACGCCGTTGCGGTCGGTGATCCCGCCGCGCTCGGCGGCCAGCGTGTGCACTACATACCGGTTCTGCTCGGCCCGCGCGGCGTACGCGCTGGCGTCGACGGCCTGCACCTGGAGCAGCCGTAGCACGAAGGCGGTCAGGACCAGGGTCAGCGTGAGGCTGACCAGGCGCAGCCGGGGCCGCGGGCTGCCGAGCCGGAGCGGGCGCTGGGCCGGCGGCCGAGCACTGCTCGGCCGCCGTGCCGGACGCGCACCGGGCCCGGGCTGCCGCCGCACGGCACTCCTCGGCCGCGGCGGCCCGGCCGGCCCGGGCACACGACGGCGCGGCGGTTGCCTGTCGGACACTTCCGTCACCTGCCGGGGGTCGGGGTCGGAATGGGCTGGGACATCGAAAGCGGCGCCACGACACCTTCCACGGCGGCGACCGGCGCCGGACGGCGGCGCAGCGCGAGCGGCGCCGCACCAACGGCACACCAGGACCGGCGCCCGCCCCTGCCCGCACCCGAGCGCAGCGCACACGCCGGCCCGGGCTCACGACGGCGCGGCGGTTGCCTGTCGGACACTTCCGTCACCTGCCGGGGGTCGGGATGGGGGTGGGCTGGGGGATGGAGGGGGGTGGCGGAATGGCCCCCTCGGGGGCGGAGGCGGTGGCGGCGGACAGGGGTTGTCCCTGGGCCGGTGCCGGTGCCGCTGCCGTGGGAGAGGGCGTGACCGGGGCCGCGGCGGTGGGCGTGGGCGGGCCCGGGGTGGCCACGGTGGCCGGGACCGTGGCGGGGGCCGCCGTCGGGGTCGGGGTCTCGGGGGCGACCGGGCCGGTGAGGGCGGCGGACTCGGGGGCGGCGCTCGGGACGCCCTTGACCTTGCCGTCGGGGCCGAGGAAGGCCGGGTCGCCGCCGGGGACCATGCCGAGTTCGCGGGCGCGGCGCTGGAGGGCGTCGGGAGAGGAGTAGGCGTCGATGTCCCGCTGGAGGGCCTGTTCCTCGTCGGTGAGGCTCTTCGTCTGCTTCTGCAGGTCGGCGAGTTTGAACGAGCCTTCGCTGAGCGCGGAGTTGAGCACCAGCAGTCCGATGAGGCCGCCGCCGAGGAGCAGGACGACGAGCAGGACGAACGGGGTGCGGGCGGCCCGGGCACGGCCGGCCGGGAAGAGCCGGGCGAGCCGCGCGGCCCGCCCCTTCAGTTCGGGTTTCCTGCTCACGGCTCCCCCCGGTCGGTTCGAGAGTCCTCGTGGCGCTCCCGGTGCACGCCCGGAAGCTCCACCGGTCCCCCGGCGCGTCCAGGGCCCTCACCGGACCCCCGGCGCGTCCAGGTCTGCTCACCGGGCCTGCCGTGGGTCCGGGACCCCTCAGGGCACCCCCGATGCCTCCGGACTCCTTCGCCGGTCCCCCCGTGCGTCCGGACATCCCCGCGGCTGCCCCGGAGAGTACGACTGCCCTCGTGAGCCCCCCGGTGAGTTCGGGAATCCAACCGGCCCGTCTCGGTCACTCGGCGTCCTCCCTGATGCGTTCGGCGCCGCGCAGCCTGGCGGGTGCGGCCCGGCGGTTCTCGGCGACCTCTTCCTCGGTGGGAAGTTCGGCACCCCGGGTGAGCAGCTTGAGCCGCGGCTGGTAGCGCTCCGGTACGACCGGCAGGCCGGGCGGGGCGGTGGACGCGGCGCCGGCCGCGAACACCTGCTTGACCAGACGGTCTTCGAGCGAGTGGTACGACAGCACGGCGATGCGGCCGCCCACGTCGAGGGCCTTCACCGCCGCCGGGATCGCCCGCTCCAGGACGGACAGTTCGCCGTTGACCTCGATGCGCAGCGCCTGGAAGGTGCGCTTGGCGGGGTTGCCGCCGGTGCGCTTGGCGGCCTGCGGGAGGGAGTCGCGGATCAGCTCGACCAGCCGCGCGCTGTTGCTGAACGGCTCCTTCTCGCGCTCCCGCACGATCGCGGCCACGATCCGCCTGGCCTGCTTCTCCTCGCCGTACGCGCGCAGGATCCGCACGAGTTCGCCCGCCGGGTAGGTGTTCAGGACCTCGGCGGCACTGATGCCGGTCGTCTGGTCCATCCGCATGTCCAGCGGCGCGTCCTGGGCGTAGGCGAAGCCGCGGTCGGCCTCGTCCAGCTGCATGGAGGAGACCCCGAGGTCGAACAGGACGCCCTGCACGCGCGCGATGCGCAGCTTCTGCAGTACGTCGGGCAGCTCGTCGTAGACGGCGTGTACGAGGGTCGCGCGCTCACCGTGGGGCGCCAGCCGCTCGCCCGACAGACGCAGCGCCTCCTTGTCCCGGTCGAGGCCGATCAGCCGCGCCTCGGGGAACCGCGCCAGCAGCGCCTCGCTGTGCCCGCCGAGGCCGAGGGTGCAGTCGACGACCACCGCTCCCGGGCGCTCCAGGGCGGGCGCCAGCAGGTCCAGGCACCGCTGGAGCATCACCGGGACGTGTCGACTCTGGCTCAAGGGGGCCTCTCATCTTCCGGCGGGCCGCACGCACCGCCGGGTCCCCGCCAGCTCGTGAAGGGTCAGGCCGCCGGCGCCGGAAGCGTCAGCCGGACCGGGAGCGGGAGGAGGCCGAGCCGTACGTACGCGCCGCGCACGTGGGGAGACGGTCCGGGGTGAGCCGGGGTCTCCGGGGGTTTCACCAGCAGGGAGAGCCACGTCTCCCGCTTCGCGTCACTTTAGTCCACCCTGTCTCGCGGTCAATCAACCGGCCTGCGCGTCGCCCGCAGCAACGCGGCGGGGGCCGAAATTCGGCCGGATTCACCCGTCCGGAACAGGTTTGCCCTCCCTATGGGGTAGCTCACAACAAGCCGCAATGACGTTTTTTGTCCTGCTCTCCTAGGAGGACGGGACCGGGGTTGACCAGTAACGTCATGAGTATGACGACTTCCGCAGCAGTGCCCACTGGATCCGAAGGCGCCATAACCGACGGCGGCACCGTCACGGATCGCCTGGTCGAGGCCAACCAGGCGTACGCCGCCGAGTTCGCCGACCCCGGGATGGACGCCCGTCCCGTCCTCAAGGTCGCCGTCGTGGCCTGTATGGACGCCCGTCTCGACCTGCACGCCGCGCTCGGCCTGCAGCTCGGCGACTGTCACACCATCCGCAACGCGGGCGGTGTCGTCACCGACGACGTGATCCGCTCCCTGACCATCAGCCAGCGGGCGCTCGGCACCCGCAGCGTCGTGCTCATCCACCACACCGGCTGCGGCATGGAGTCCATCACCGAGGACTTCCGGCACGACCTGGAGATGGAGGTCGGCCAGCGGCCGCTCTGGGCGGTGGAGGCCTTCCGGGACGTCGACCAGGACGTGCGCCAGTCCATGCAGCGCGTGCGCACCTCGCCGTTCCTGCTGCACACCGACGACGTGCGCGGCTTCGTGTTCGACGTGCGCACCGGTCTGCTGCGCGAGGTCGACCCGGCCTGACCGGGCGTACCGGCCGGCCACCCCGGAGCATCCCGCGTCACCGTCCCGCCACCGACTGATCGCCGTATCGAAGATGCGGTCGAAAAAGAGGTAAGACCGACATCGTGCGGGCAGTTGTCCACAGGCGAGTGACACGAATCGGTAACGGCGGCAAGAATGCGGGTGTGGCGTCACGCGGAACTTTTCCCGCGTGGTGTCCGTGTTTCGGGGTGGGCCGGTTTCGCACGCAGCGTCGGCCCGGAAAGAACGGGCCGAGGAGGGCCGGGTGACGACCTATGACGATCGAGCGAGCCTCACAGATCTGACCGCCACGGTGGAGCGGGTGCGCGGTTCGGTGGAGGGCGTGATCGAGGGCAAGCCCGAGGTCGTACGGCTCGCGCTGACCGTGCTGCTCGCCGAGGGCCACCTGCTGATCGAGGACGTCCCCGGAGTCGGCAAGACGATGCTGGCCAAGGCGCTGGCGCGGTCCATCGACTGCTCGGTGCGGCGCATCCAGTTCACGCCCGACCTGCTGCCCTCGGACATCACCGGTGTCTCCATCTGGGACCAGCAGCGCCGGGACTTCGAGTTCAAGCCGGGCGCCATCTTCGCGCAGATCGTGATCGGCGACGAGATCAACCGCGCCTCGCCCAAGACCCAGTCGGCGCTGCTGGAGTCCATGGAGGAGCGGCAGGTCACCATCGACGGGCAGACGTACGAACTGCCCAGCCCCTTCATGGTGGTGGCCACGCAGAACCCGGTCGAGATGGAGGGCACCTACCCGCTGCCCGAGGCCCAGCGCGACCGTTTCATGGCCCGCGTCTCCGTCGGCTACCCGAGCGTGGAGGCCGAGCTGCAGATGCTCGACATCCACGGCGGGGTGAGCCCGCTCGAGGACCTGCAGCCGGTGGCGCACGCGCACGAGATCGTGAAGCTGATCGAGGCCGTGCGCGGCGTGCACGTCTCCGAGCCGGTCCGGCGGTACGCGGTGGAGCTGGTCGCCGCCACCCGCACCCACCCCGACCTCAGACTCGGCGCCTCCCCGCGCGCGACGCTGCATCTGCTGCGCGCGGCCAAGGCCTCCGCGGCCCTGGCCGGCCGGGAGTACGCGCTGCCGGACGACCTCCAGGCACTCGCCGTCGCCGTCCTCGCGCACCGCCTGCTGCCCACGGCCCAGGCCCAGCTGAACCGCCGTACCGCCGAGCAGGTCGTGCAGGAGATCCTCCAGCACACCCCCGTGCCCGCGGCTCCGGGTGCGCAGGGTCCGGGCTTCGGCGGGCTCGGCCGTGGCATTCCGGCCTATCCCCAGCAGCCCCCGCGGAGTCTGTGATGGGCGCCGGGGGGACGGGGCAGGCGGAGGCCGACCGCGGGGATACGGGCGGCGTCCGGACCGCCCTGGCGGGCCTGACGACCCGCGGCCGTTCCTTCCTGGCGGCCGGGATCGCCGCCGCGATCTGCGCGTACGTGCTGGGTCAGAGCGATCTGCTGCGGGTCGGCCTGCTGCTGGCCGCGCTGCCGCTGATCTGCGCGACCGTGGTGTACCGCACGCGCTACCGGGTGGCCGGCACCCGCCGGCTCTCCCCCGCGCGCGTGCCGGCCGGCAGCGAGGCCCGGGTGCACTTGCGGATGGACAACGTCTCCCGGCTGCCCACCGGCCTGCTGATGCTCCAGGACCGGGTGCCCTACGTCCTCGGTCCGCGCCCGAGGTTCGTGCTGGACCGGGTGGAGCCGGGCGGCCGCCGCGAGGTGTCCTACCGGGTCCGCTCCGACCTGCGCGGCCGCTATCCGCTGGGCCCGCTGCAGCTGCGGCTGACGGACCCCTTCGGGATGTGCGAACTCACCCGTTCCTTCTCGACGTTCGACACCCTCACGGTCATCCCGCGCGTGGATCCGCTCGCCCCGGTCCGCTTCAGCGGCGAGGCCAAGGGGTACGGCGACGGGCGGCAGCGTTCCCTGGCCCTGGCGGGCGAGGACGACGTGATCCCGCGCGGTTACCGCTACGGCGACGACCTGCGCCGGGTGCACTGGCGGTCCACCGCGCGCTACGGCGAGCTGATGGTGCGCCGCGAGGAGCAGCCCCGGCGCTCCCGCTGCACCGTCCTGCTGGACACCCGGGGCGGTGCCTACGAGGGCGCCGGCCCCGACTCGGCCTTCGAGTGGGCCGTCTCCGGTGCCGCGTCGGTGCTGGTGCACATGCTCGAACGGGGCTTCTCGGTACGGCTGTTGACCGACGCCGGCAGCGTGGTGCCGGGCGAGGGCGCCGACGGGTTCGCGGGCACGGGCCAGGAGACCGCTGAGGCGGCCGGGCTGATGATGGACACCCTCGCGGTGATCGACCACTCCGACGGCACGGGCCTGTCCCGGGCGTACGACGTGCTCCGCGGCGGCAACGAGGGGCTGCTGGTCGCCTTCCTCGGCGACCTGGACGAGGAGCAGGCCGCGACGGTCGCCAAGATGAGCCGGCGCAGCGGCGGTGCCGTCGCCTTCGTGCTGGACCCGGACACCTGGACGCGGGAGGCGACCGATGTGCCGCGGCCCGGCGACCCGCACGCCGAGCGGCTGCGCATGCTGCGCGAGGCGGGCTGGACGGCGCTGAGCGTGCCGCGCGGCGGCCCGCTGAACGCGCTGTGGCAGCAGGCGGACCGCGAACGTTCCGGGCTGGCCGCGGTGGGCGGGGAGGCGACGCGGTGAGCGGCCGGGCGCGACTGGCGCTGTGCGCGGCGGCGGCCACGCTGATGGCCTCCTGCGCGCTGCTGCCCCTGGTGGCCGAGCCGACCTGGCTGCTGCAGCTGGTCCCGCTCGTGGCCGTGCAGGCCGGGGCGGGCGCGGCGGCCCGCCGGGTACCGCTGGGCCGGCCGCTGACCGTGGCGGCGCAGGCGCTGGTCACCGTGGTCCTGCTGACCCTGGTCTTCGCCCGGGAGTACGCGGTCATCGGGCTGATCCCCGGCCCGGAGGCCATCCGGCACTTCGCCGACCTGCTCCAGCAGGGTTCGAACGACGTCAGCGAGTACGCGATACCGGCGCCGCTGACCGACGGCATCAAGCTGATGCTGATCGGCGGGGTCCTGCTGATCGGCCTGCTGGTGGACACGCTCGCGGTGACCTTCCGCAGCGCGGCCCCGGCCGGCCTGCCGCTGCTCGCGCTGTACTCGGTGGCCGCCGGGCTGTCCGACGGCGGGGCCGACTGGCTGTGGTTCCTGGTGGCGGCGGCCGGCTATCTGATGCTGCTGCTCGCGGAGGGCCGGGACCGCTTGGCGCAGTGGGGCCGGGTCTTCGGCGGCGCTCCCCGCGCTCCGGGCTCCCCGGAGCACGGCGCGGTGGCGCCGGTGCGCACCGGACGGCGGATCGGCGCGGTCGCGCTCGGTGCGGCGCTGGTGGTGCCGCTCGCCCTGCCCGCGATGCAGGGCGGCCTGCTGGGCGCCGCCGGCACGGGTGTGGGAGTGGGCAACGGCGACGGGGGCACGATCTCCGCGGTCAACCCGCTGGTGTCGCTGCGCGACAGCCTGAACACGAACAACGACCGCCAGGTGCTGTCCCTGAAGACCAGCTCGAACGACATCTCGGACCTGTATCTGCGGATCGTCTCCCTGGACGACTTCGACGGCACCACCTGGAGGCCGGCTCAGCGGCACATCGTGGGCGTACCGGACCGGTTCCCGACGCCCGTAGGCCTCGACGGCGACGTCAAGCGCGGCACGGTGACGACCACGGTGACGGCGTCGGACTGGTACGCCCAGGACTGGCTGCCGATGCCGTATCCGCCGAGCGGTGTGAAGATCGGCGGCCGCTGGCGCTACGAGCCGGTCGGCATGACCCTGGTCGGCGACCACGGCCAGACCACGCGTGGCGAGACCTACCAGGTGACCAGCCTGGACGTGCAGCCGACCGCCGAGCAGCTGTCCACCGCGCCGGAGCCGCCGGCGGCCCTGGAGCACGAGTACACCAAGGTGCCGTCCTCACTGCCGAAGGTGGTGGCCCAGACCGCCAAGCAGATCACGGCGGGCGCGCGCAGCCACTACGAGGAAGCGGTCAAGCTCCAGGACTACTTCGCCGTCACGGGTGGCTTCCAGTACGACACACAGGTGGAGGTCGGCCGCGGGCCGGGCGCCATCGCGAACTTCCTGAAGAAGAAGCAGGGCTTCTGCGTCCACTTCTCCTTCGCCATGGCGGCGATGGCCCGCACCCTGGGCATCCCGGCCCGGGTCGCGGTGGGCTTCGCGCCCGGCACCCCGCAGGCCGACGGCACGGTCGCGGTGAACCAGAAGGACGCGCACGCCTGGCCCGAGCTGTACTTCGAGGGCGTGGGCTGGACCCGCTTCGAGCCGACCCCGACCCGCGGCACCATGCCGTCGTACACCCAGTCGGACACGCCCGGCAGCTCGTTGCCCGACCAGGACCTGCCCTCGCACCAGTCGTCCACGGCGCCCTCGGCGGCGGCCTCGCCCAGCCAGAGCTGCGCACCTGAGCTGCGCAGGCTCCAGGACTGTGGCAGCACGTCCGCGGCGGCGGCCCCGCACAGCGGTGGCGGTGGCACGGGCCTCGGGTGGTATCCGCTGATCGCCCTGGCGTCGCTGGTGGTCCTGGCGATTCCGCTGTCGCCGCTGCTGTGGCGGACGCGGTTGCGCTCGGTGCGGCTCGGCGGACATGCCCGGACCGAGCAGGGCGCGGCGGCCCACACCCTGGCGGCCTGGCAGGAGTTGACGGACAGCGCCTGGGACCACGGCGTCGCGCCGGACGAGTCGCTGACCCCGCGCCGGGCGGCCGCCCGGATCGTCGAGCTCGCGCGACTGGACCCCGCGACCGGGGCCGCGGTGCACCGGGTGGCGGACGCGGTGGAGCAGGTGCTCTACGCGCCCCGGCCGCGCCCGGCGGCAGGGGCGGCCGGGGACGTGCGCCGGGTGATCGAGGGGCTGCGCGGCACGGCGGGCACCGGCACGCGGCTGCGGGCGCTGTTCCTGCCCCGCTCGTCGGTGCGGGTGCTGTGGGGGATGTCGGCCCGTTGGTCGGCGCTCAGGACCAGGGTGGTGGCGGCCCGGCCGAGCCCGCGCCGGCCGTCGGAGCAGCGGGGCTGAGTCAACGTGTGAGGGCTCGATGTGTGAGGGGCGACCACCGGCGGTGGTCGCCCCTCACACATTGGCTGTCGATGTCTGTCGCCGTCCGCGGGAACCGCGGGACGGTCACCGCCCCTGTTCGTCCCGGCGGCGCTGCCAGCGCTCCTCGATCCGGTCCATCATGGAACGCTTGGGCCGCACCTGGCGACGAACGCCCCCCGCGGGCTGTTCGCCCGGCTTCGGGGCCTTGCGCCAGCCGGTGACGGCGAGCACGGCACAGCCCAGCATGACGAGGAAACCCACCACGCTGACCCAGATCAGCTGCATGACCATGCCGGTCATGAGGAGCGCGATACCAATGAGGAAGCCCGCCACCGCCTGGTAGACCCGCCGCCGGGTGTACGTCCGCAGCCCGTTTCCCTCAAGCGCTGACGCGAACTTGGGATCTTCGGCGTACAGCGCTCGCTCCATCTGCTCGAGCATGCGCTGCTCGTGCTCCGAGAGCGGCACGGAGTCCTCCTCATCGTGCAGTCGCCGGGGCGACCCGGGGGGTCCCTTCAGGATAGGCAGGGAATCGCCCCCGTGAAACCCGCCCCTCTACGCCAATTGACCAACCGGAATCCGTCATGGCCGTCCCGGCTCGCTGAGGCTTCCATTCCCCGGCGGCCGACCCGTCATGCCGGGTGGTGTACCTCGATCATACGGCGCAAACCCCTCGATCGGGGGTCTTGTGGCGTACTCCATCTGCCGCCGAGGCCCTGATCAGCGGCGGGTCACGGCCGACCGCTCAGACCTCGGCGGCACCCGGCGTCTCACCGAGCACGTGCAGCTGGGTGGCGACGGAGTGGAACGCGGGCTGCTCGGCCGCGGCGGCCTCCAGCTTGAGGAGCGCGTCCAGGGCGCTGGGCTCGGTGTCCACGAGGACGCCGGGGACCAGGTCGGCGAAGACCCGCACGCCGTGCACGGCGCCGACCCTGAGGCCCGCGCCCTCGACCAGCGCGGTGAGCTGCTCGGCGGTGAACCGGCGCGGCATCGGGTCGCCGGCGCCCCAGCGGCCGTCGGGGTCCTGGAGCGCCTGCCGGGCCTCCGTGAAGTGGCCGGCGAGGGCGCGGGCCAGTACGGCACCGCCGAGGCCGGCGGCGAGCAGGCTGAGGACCCCCTCGGAGCGCAGCGCGGCGACGGCGTTGCGGACGCCCTCGGCCGGATCGTCCACGTACTCCAGGACGCCATGGCACAGCACGACGTCGTAGCCACCGCGCTCGACCACGTCGAACAGCCCGTGCGCATCGCCCTGGACGCCGCTGACCCGCTCGGCGACGCCGGCCTCGGCGGCCCGGCGCTCCAGCGCGAACAGCGCGTTGGGGCTGGGGTCGACGACGGTCACACGGTGGCCGAGCCGGGCGACGGGCACGGCGAAGTTGCCGCTGCCGCCTCCGGTGTCGAGGACGTCCAGCGACTCCCGGCCCGTCGCCTTGACGCGGCGGTCGAGGGCGTCCTGAAGGACCTCCCAGACCACGGCGGTACGCAGGGAGGCGCGGGGGCGCATCGGGTCCGACACGGCAGTTGACTCCTCGGCAGGGCGGAAGACTGAAGGCCTCAGACGTCCTCCACCCTATTGCCTCCGCTGCCCTGCCGGTCACCGCGGGCGGGCGGGACCGACGCGTCTCGCACACTGGACGGCCTTTTCGGTCACGCGCCTCCGAGGACGCTCTCAGCAGGGGGTCAGCCCGCGTCCGGAAGGTCACCGCGCGCTCTCGGGCGGTCGGGTTCCCCCGGGTCCTGGCGGGGTTGGGGCAGGACCGGCTGGAGGACGAGCATCCGCTCGACGATGCGCAGGAACATCGCCACGTCCCGTATCAGGTCGTCGGCGTCGCGGCGGGTCGCGGCGCCCTGGATGCCGGCCTCGGCGCGGGCCCGGCGGGCGGCGCCGGAGGCGAACAGCGCGCTCCACTCGGTCAGTTCGGGGGTGATCTCGGGCAGTACCTCCCAGGCGCTGCGGATCCGGGCGCGGCGGCGTGGGGAGGGTTCGGGGCGGCCACGGGCGGCGAGCACGGCGGCGGCGGTGCGCAGGGCGGCGAGGTGGGCCGTCGCGTAGCGCTCGTTCGGCGTTTCCAGGACGGTGGCCTCGTCCAGTGCCGCCCTGGCCCGGGCGAGCAGGTCGAGGGCGGCGGGCGGGGCCGTGGCCCGGCGGAGCACGGGGTGTACATCGCTCGCCGGGCCGGTCAGTGAGGGGGCAGGGCCGGTGGCGCGGCGCCGACGGGCGGCGGCTGCGGACGGGTTGGCCATGACGAACCTCCTGTCGTCTGGGTGACGGCACGGGTGCCGTATGTGCCCATCGTGAGGTATGGCACTGACAATCCGTTCTGACCTGGGGCTTTGCCTCGATCGTAGGTTCGGGCGTATTTTTGCACTGACCAGTCAGTTCAAATATCCGGTACGACATACCGAAGGGGCAGGGGGCTTGTGGACGGCGTGCACGTCAGGGCCGAGGGCCTCGGGCTCAAGGGGCCTCGGGGGTGGGCCTTCCGCGGCGTCACCCTCGACGCGGAGCCCGGTTCACTCATCGCGATCGAAGGACCGTCCGGCTCCGGCCGCACCTGTCTGCTGCTCGCGCTCACGGGGCGGATGAAGCCCACCGAGGGGGCGGCCACCGTCGGGGGCCTCGAACTTCCCCGGCACATGGCCCGGCTGCGCCGCGTCAGCGCGGTGGCCAACGTGGCCGGGGTGACCGATCCGGAGCCCGCCCTGACCGTCGGCGAGCACCTGCGCGAACGGGCGCTGCTGCAGAGCCGCTTCGGTGACTCCCTGCGCGAGCTGCTGCGCCCGCGCACCCAGCGCGTGCACGAGGCGCGGCTGCGCGTCGACGCGGCCCTGGCCGCCGCCGGGCTCGACCTGGAAACGCTGCCCAAGGGCTCCCGGACGGCCGTGCGCGACCTGGAGCGGCCGCAGGAACTGCGCCTGTCCATCGCCCTGGCGCTGCTCGGCCGGCCCGGACTGCTCGGCGTCGACGACCTCGACACCAAGCTCTCGGACGCCGAGCGCGCCGAGCTGTGGGAGCTGCTGCGCTCGCTCACGCGCGCGGGGACGACGGTTGCGGTCGTCTGCCGCACGGCTCCGGGCGACTGCGTCGTCGTGCCGACCGGCCCGAAGGAGGCCGGAGCGCAGGCCGCCGGAGCGGAGGCCGGCACAGGCGGCGAGAGCGAGAGGGGTGACGCGGGCGAGAAGAACGGCGCGCGCGAGAAGAACGACCCGAAGGAGGACGTCGATGCGCTCGCCTAGGCTGGCCGTGCTCGAGCTGAGGCGCTTCGGGCGCGGGAGGCTGCCGCGCGCCGCCCTGGTCGCGCTGCTCGTGCTGCCGCTGCTCTACGGCGCCCTGTACCTGTGGTCCTTCTGGGACCCGTACGGCCGTCTGGACCGCATCCCGGTCGCCCTGGTGAACGACGACAAGGGTGCCACCGCGGGCGGGAAGAGGATCACCGCCGGCGCCGACATCGTGGACGGACTGCGCGACAGCCGGACCTTCGAGTGGCACGAGGTGAGCGACGCGGAGGCCCGCGAGGGCGTCGAGAACGGCACGTACTACCTGTCGCTGACCATGCCGGCCGACCTCAGCCGGCGGGTCGCCTCCAGTTCCGGCGGCTCCCCGGAGACCGGCGCCCTTCAGGTGCGCACCAACGACGCGAACAACTACATCGTCGGCCAGATCTCCCGGAGCGTCTTCAACGAGGTCCGCTCGGCCGCCTCCACCAAGACCTCCCGCACCTTCCTGGACAAGATCTTCGTCTCGTTCTCCGGCATCCACGACAAGACCGTCACGGCCGCCGAGGGCGCCGACCGGCTCACCACCGGCATCGGAAAGGCGGAGCAGGGCTCCAGGGACCTCGCCGACGGACTGAAGGACGCCAAGAGCGGCAGCGGCAGGCTGGCCAAGGGGCTGAAGAAGCTGAACACGGGCGCCGGTGACCTCCAGGACGGGTCCCGCCAGGTCGCCGACGGCACCCAGGCCCTCGCCGACAAGGTCAACGGCGTCTACGGCACCGCCGGCCCCTACCTCAAGGACAACGAGAAGACCATCGGGGACACCGCCCGCCTGGTCGCCGACTCGGCCAGGACCGTCAAGGACAATCTCGACGTCCTGGTGAAGCTGGCGCCAGGTGCGGCGAAGACCGCCCACGCGAGCTCCGCCGTCCTGGACGAGATCTACAGGACGCACTGCGAGAGCGCGACCCTCCCCGACCCGGTCTGCCCGGACCTGAAGCGGGCCAGGACGGCCGCCGACGACGTCGCCACGGTCGCCGACGACCTCAACACGCTGATCGCGGACCAGGACGGCGGCCTGAAGACGATGCGGGACAACCTCGGCACCCTCCAGAGGCAGGCCACGGACCTCGAACAGCGCGCACCGCACCTGTACGAGGACGTCGACGACGCCGTCAAGAAGATCAACAAGCTGAACACCGGCGCTCAGCAGGTCGCCGACGGTGCCAAGCAGCTGCACACCGGACTCGGTACCGCGCAGACCGGCGCGACCACGCTGGACGAGGGCATCGGCACGGCCGCGTCGGGCGCCGAGTCCCTCGACGGCGGCCTGTACAAGCTGTCCGACGGCTCGGGGAAGCTCGCCGGCGGTCTGCACGACGGCGCCAGGAAGATCCCGGACTACGACAAGAGGGACCGCGACCGGCGCACCGGCGTGATGGCCGATCCGGTCCAGCTCGCCTCCCACGACCTGCACAAGGCGCCGAACTACGGCACCGGATTCGCCCCGTACTTCATCCCGCTGTCCCTGTGGGTGGGCGCGATGGTCGCCTACATGCTGATCCCGCCGCTCAACCGGCGTGCCCTGGCGGCCGGTTCGCCGGCCTGGCGGATCGCGCTCGCCGGCTGGCTGCCGGTGGTCGCGGTGGGTGTGCTCCAGGTGGCCGCGCTGATGGCCGTACTGCACTGGGCGATCGGTCTGCAGATGCTGCGGGCGGCGGGCACGATCGGCTTCCTGTGCCTGGTCACGGCGTGCTTCGGGGCGATCGTGCAGTGGCTGAACGCCCGCTTCGGCGCGGCGGGCCGGATCCTGGTGCTCGCGCTGCTGATGCTCCAGCTGACCTCGGCGGGCGGCACCTATCCCGTGCAGACCAGCCCGCACTTCTTCAACGCGATCCACCCGTTCCTGCCGATGAGCTACATCGTGGAGGCGCTGCGCCGGCTCATCACCGGCGGCGGGCTCGGCCCGGTCTGGCAGGCGTGCGGCGTGCTCACCGCGTTCACCGCGGGCGCGCTCGCGCTGACCGCTCTCGCGGCCCGGCGCCGGCAGGTGTGGACACTGGACCGGCTGCACCCGGAGCTGACCCTGTGAACCAGGGGGCGGCCCCGCACGCGCGCGTACCTGTGAGAATCGGGGCCATGGAAAGCAGCAGCGCCAGGTCCGGCGGCAGCACGCGCCGCGAGGCCACCCGGCAGAAGCTCTACGAGGCGGCCGTCACGCTCATCGCCGAGCAGGGCTTCTCCGCGACCACGGTGGACGAGATCGCGGAGCGTGCCGGGGTCGCGAAGGGCACGGTCTACTACAACTTCGCGAGCAAGTCGGTCCTCTTCGAGGAACTGCTGCGGCACGGGGTGGGCCTGCTCACCGCCTCTCTGCAGGAGGCGGCGGAACAGACCGCGCGGGCGGGCGGCAGCAAGGTGGACGCGCTGGACGCGATGGTCCGCGCGGGCCTGGTCTTCATCGACCGCTATCCGGCGTTCACCCAGCTGTACGTGGCCGAGCTGTGGCGCACCAACCGGGCCTGGCAGTCCACGCTGATGGTGGTCCGGCAGGAGGCCGTCGCGGTGGTCGAGGGGGTGCTGCGCGAGGGCGTGGCGGCCGGCGAGTTCAGCGACGAGATCGACGTACAGCTGACGGCGGCCGCGCTGGTCGGCATGGTCCTGGTGGCCGCGCTGGACTGGAAGTCCTTCCAGCCGGAGCGGTCCTTGGACGACGTCCACGCCGCCCTGTCCCGGCTGCTCCAGGGGCGCGTGAGCGGGAAGGGCTGAGCGCACGAGGAGGGCGCCGGTCCGCTGCCGGACCGGCGCCCTCCCACTCCCCCGTACTCCCCCTGTGGTCCCCCGTGGGTGGTCGTCCCCGGGTCCCCCGGCTCGCTTCCGCCGACGGATCGGCGGAAGGAGCGGCCGGGTGGCGGGCGCCGTTCCGCCGCCCCGTGTCGGCGGTGCCGGGCCGCGCCCCCTTGCCGTGCCTCCACTGTCCCGTTCACACAGGCCGCGGCCCATCCGCGCGCGTACTCATCTCGCCGCCTAGGTACGGATACTCAGCCGCACGCACGCGTGCCTGCGTTCACGGCCCAATGCCCGGTCGCGGTCGCGTTCCGCGCCGGCCTCCCGCAGGCCGGATTGTCGGTGGCGGCCGATAAAGTCGCAGGCATGGGACGGATCGCGGTGATCGGCGCCGGGATGGGCGCGATGGCGGCCGCCGCCCGGCTGGCCGTCGCGGGCCACCGGGTGGTGGTGTACGAGCGCACGGACACGTACGGCGGTGCGGTGCGCCGCTTCGAGCGGGACGGGTTCGGCTTCGACACCGGCCCGGGCCTGCTGACGCTGCCCGCCGTGTACCGCGATCTGTTCGTCAAGACCGGCAAGGAGCCGCTGGAGGACCGCGTCGAGCTGGTCCAGGTCGATCCGTCCGCGCGGCACGTCTTCGCGGACGGCACCGAGGTGTCGCTGCCGAACGCCTCGCGCGCGGGTGTGGTCGCGGCCCTGGACGAGGCGCTGGGCGGGGGCGCGGGCGAGCGATGGGGCGCGTTCCTGGTGCGGGCCCGGGAGGCCTGGGACCGCACCCGCAGGCCGCTGCTGGAGGAGCCGCTGTGGCCCAACTGGCGGGTGCTGGCCGACAAGGAGCCGTATCCGGCCGTCCCGCACAAGCGGCTGCTGCGCACACGGCGCGCGAGCACACTGTCCGAGATCGGCACCTGGGAGCTGGGCGACGAGCGCCTCGCGGCCCTGCTGGGGAGTTCCGCGCTCGCCCACGGTCTCGATCCGCGGACCACTCCGGCGAGCGCGGCCGTCCTGCCCTACATGGAGCACGCCTTCGGCACCTGGTATGTGCGCGGCGGCATCCGGGAGTTGGCGCGGGCGGTGTACGAGCGCTGTGTGCAGCGGGGGGTGGAGTTCGTCTTCGGCGCGGAGGTGCTGAGCATCCTGGACAAGGACGGCCGGGCCGCGGGCGTGGAGCTGATGGACGGCACGGTGGCCGAGGCCGACCATGTCGTGGCGGACGTGGACCCGGCGCGGCTGATGGAGATGACGGACCCTCCGCTGGACAGGCACGGGGATGTGCGGGCCGATCCGTTCATGACCCGTCCGGGGCGGTTCGTCGTGCTGCTGGCGCTGCGCGGCGGGCGCGAGACCGGGGCCGCACACCGCACGGTCGTCCACGCGCCGGACCCGGAGTCCGAGCTGGACCACCTGGACTCGGCGAAGGGGGACGAGCCGCCACCGCCCACGGTGACCGTGCTGCGCCCGGACGACCCCGCGCTGAGACCGGACGACGGGCACGAGTCCGTGGTGCTGTCCGCGGTGGTGCCGAGCGCCCTCGACTGGGACGAGGAGGGCGTGGTCCGGCTGTACACGGAGCATCTGCTCGAAGCCGCCGAGGCCGCGATGCCGGGCCTGCGGGACCGCGTCCTGTGGCAGGAGGTGCGCACACCCGACGACACCGACGACGAGACGAGTGCCTTCCTCGGCGCGGTGCCGGCCCCCGCCCTCGCCGCCGGCCAGGGGCGTTTCCTGCATCCGTCGAACACCACACGGCTGCCCGGTCTGTACCGGGTCGGCGGCTGGTCCCACCCCGGCGGCGGCCTGCCGCACGCGGGCATGTCGGGCGCGCTGGTGGCGGGGCTGATCGTGGAGGGCCCGGAGTTCCGCGGCTCCCAGTGAGCCGAGCCCGGACCTCCGAAGCCGTACGGCTCACCAGCAGTGCCGTACGGCTCAGAAACGGTACTGCTCAGAAACGGTACTGCTCGTCGTACCCGGCACCGGGCTGCTGGACGTGCCCCTGGTTCTGGTGCGGGTACGGCTGCTCCTGCGGGAGTTCGCCGCCGTAGGTCTCGTCGGTGCGCTGCTGTGGCACCCACACCCCGCTCGCAGGGGTCTCGCCGTAGCCGCCGCCGTACGGAGCCTGGGCGTAGCCCTGCTGGCCGTACTGCCCGGAGTAGCCGGTGTCGTACCCGGCGCCGCCGTAGGGCTGGCTGCCGATGTAGGGGTCGGAGTAGTTGGCGTAGCCCTGCTGACCGCCGGTGTCGTAGCCGTATCCCTGCTGGCCGTAGCCCGAGTAGTCGTAGGCGTAGTTCTGCTGGTCGGTGCCCTGGGCCTGGGCGGCGGCCGCGTAGGCGGTGTCGCCGTAGACGCCGTAGGAGCCGGTGTCCTCGGGGATGGGCTGCGGCTCGTAGACGGTGGTGGTCTCGGCCGCGGTGGGCTCCGCGGCCGGACGGCCGGCCGGGGTGAAGACGTCGTCGCGGTCGTAGTCGTCGTAGTCGCCGTGTCCCTGGCCGTATCCGGCCGGGCCGGCGTCCTGCTCGCCCTCCGGGCCGAGGGACTCCGGGTCGGGGCCCTCCAGCGCCGGGTCGTGCCGGTCGGCCCTGCCGCGGCGGCGCTTGCTGCCGGCTGCGGGCTCGGCCCCCTCCTCCGGGCGCTTGACCGCCCAGCCGGCGGCGAAGCCGCGGCGGAAGGACAGCGTGACATAGGTCTGGCCGACCGCGAAGGCGATGGCTCCGACGCCGATCACGATCACGGACGGCATCAGCACGCCGACCACGACCCCGAGGAACCCGGCGAACGCGAGCAGCCGCCATCGCAGGCGCGCCTTGTACTGCAGCAGCACCTCGCCCAGCAACCACAGTGCGACGATGCCGAACGCGATGTAGAGGACCGTCCAGCCCATGTACGCCCCTCTCCCAGTGACCGCTACGCAGTGTGTCGTATCGCGGTGCGGCCGGTCTAGGCCTGCGGGGGGTGGTGCAGGCCCAGGTTCTCGTAGATTTCCAGGGTCGCCGTGGAGTTGTTGAGCGTGATGAAGTGCAGTCCGGGCACTCCCTCGGCGAGCAGCCGCGCGCAGAACTCCGTGGCGAAGTCGATACCGATGGAGCGTACCGCCGCCGGATCGTCCTTCGCTGTGAGGATCCGCTCTTTCAGGGCGTCCGGAAAGACGGCGTTGCTGAGTTTGGGCAACCGTTCCAGCATCTTCACGCTGGTGACAGGCAGGACCTCGGGGATCACGGGGGTGTCACAGCCCGCGGCCGCCACGCGGTCGCGCAGCCGGAGATACGACTCCGGCTGGAAGAACATCTGTGTGATGGCGTAGTCGGCACCCGCACGGCACTTGTCCACGAAGTGGGTGACGTCGGTGTCCCAGTCCGTGGAGCGGGGGTGCATCTCCGGGAACGCGGCGACACCCACACAGAAGTCGCCCGACTCCTTGATGAGCCGGACGAGTTCGGCCGCGTAGGTCAGGCCCGTGGGGTGCGGGACCCAGTCGCCCATCGGGTCGCCGGGCGGGTCGCCGCGCACGGCGAGCATGTTGCGGATCCCGGCGTCGGCGTACTGGCCGATGATGTTGCGCAGTTCCGCGATGGAGTGGTCGACCGCGGTGAGGTGGGCGACCGGGGTGAGCGTGGTGTCGGCGACGATCTGCTGGGTCTCCTTGACCGTGCCGGCCCGGGTGGAACCCCCGGCGCCGTAGGTCACGGAGACGAAGTCGGGCGCGACGGCCTCGACCCGACGGAGCGCGCTCCACAGGTTCCGCTCGCCCTTCGGGGTCTTCGGCGCCGAGAACTCGAACGAGTACGTCGTCTTGCCGGTGGCGAGCATGTCGCGCACGGTGCGTGCGCGATCAGTCCTGGTGGAGGGGGTTCCGAGGGCCATACGGGCAGGTTAGCCAGGGGTGGGCGGTCCCCCAACCGGAGGAAGGGAATTTGCCCGAATTGTCGGCCTGCTGTCCATCCCTTGGACAGAAATCCGGACAGCGGCTCCCTCTCCGGTGCCGCTAGCCCTGCCGCAGCCGCTTCGCGAACTCGGCCGCGGCCGCTCCCGGGTCGTCGGCCTCGGTGATCGCACGGACCACGACCACCCGGCGGGCCCCCGCGTCCAGCACCTGGTCGAGGTTGGACAGGTCGATCCCGCCGATCGCGAACCAGGGGCGGTCGGTGCCCAGGCCGGCCGTGTACCGCACCAGGTCGAGGCCGGGCGCGTGGCGGCCCGGCTTGGTGGGGGTGGGCCAGCAGGGGCCGGTGCAGAAGTAGTCCACGCCCTCCTGCACGGCGGCCGCGGCGGCCTCGGACTCGGCGTGCGTGGAGCGGCCGATCAGCACCTCGTCGCCGAGGACGGCGCGGGCCGCGGGAACCGGCAGGTCGCCCTGGCCGAGGTGCAGCACGTCGGCGCGGGCGGCGTGGGCGACGTCCGCGCGGTCGTTCACCGCGAGGAGCTTGCCGTGCCGGGCGCAGGCGTCCGCGAAGACCTCCAGGTGCGCCAGCTCCTCGGCGGCCTCCATGCCCTTGTCGCGCAGCTGCACGATGTCGACGCCGCCGGCCAGGACCGCGTCCAGGAACTCGGGCAGGTCACCCTGGCGGGTGCGTGCGTCCGTGCACAGGTACAGGCGGCCGTCGGCGAGCGCGGCGCGTGCGGTGTCGGACATACGTGGGTCCCCCCTGGTCGGTGTCCCTGGCGGCTTCGGCGGGTGGCGTACGGGCCACGACGGCCCGCACGCCACCCCTCATGTGTGCGGTTCGGCTCAGACGGCGAGCGCCTGGGCGCGGCGCTTCACCTCCGTGCCGCGATTCTCGCTCAGGGCCTGCGCGGGGGTGCCGGGCAGGGTCGGGTCGGGGGTGAAGAGCCACTCGATCATCTCTTCGACCGTGAAGCCGTCGTCCCGCAGGAGCGTCAGGGTGCCGGACAGCCCCTTGACGACCTTGTCCCCGTCGATGAAGGCGGCGGGGACGTGCAGTGCGCGGTTCTCACCCCGGCGTACGGCGATGAGCTGGCCCTCCTTGACCAGCTGCCGCACGCGCGTCACCTCGACGCCGAGCTGTTCGGCGATGTCGGGGAGGGTGAGCCAGGCGGGGACGAGAGCATCGATCTTTGCGTCAATCTCGGTCACGGGATCTAGCCTAGGCGCTCCGCTGGTTCGGCCGCGATGGGTCGTCGTTCGGGTGCGGCGCCGTCGTGGCTGGTCGGGCCGTTCCCCGCGCCCCTTCGGGGCGCTGTCCCCGCCGCGGCGCCGGTCAGCCGGCCTTGGCGTCCTTCAGGGGCTTTGCCGGGTCGGCCAGAGCCTCCAGGTCCATTCGGCTGCCCGCCTCGATCAGTCGCCGGCCCTGGGCCAGATCACGCGGGCGGCCGACGGCCAGGAGGGCCACCAGGTGATCCTCGCGGAGCCAGCACACCGTCCAGGCCGGGCCCGTCGGGTCGCCGCGCCAGACCATCCGGTCGGCGGCGGCGTGATGGCCGGCGTACTGCACGAAGCGGCCGAACTGCTCGGACCAGAAGTACGGCACCGGATCGTAGACCGCCGGGGTCTCGCCGAGGATGTTCGCGGCGACCGTGCGCGGGCCCTGCAGGGCGTTGTCCCAGTGGTGGACGAGCAGCCGTGCGCCGTAGCGGGCGGAGGGGAAGGAGGCGCAGTCGCCGACGGCGTACACGTCGTCGACCGAGGTCCGCAGCCGGTCGTCGGCGAGGACGTCCCCCTGCGGGCCCAGTTCGACGCCGGAGCCGGCCAGCCAGGCCGTGGCGGGGCGGGCGCCGATACCGACGACGACGGCGTCGGCGGGCAGCCGGGTGCCGTCGGCGAGGACCACCGCGCCGGGCTCGACGCGCTCCACGCGCGCGCGGGTGCGGAGGTCGGCGCCCGCGTCGGCGTACCAGGCGGCCATGGGGGCGGCGACCTCGGCGGGCAGGGCGCCGGCGAGCGGACGGTCGGCGGCCTCCACGACGGTGACCGCGCAGCCGGCCCCGCGGGCGGCCGTGGCGAACTCGGCGCCGATCCAGCCGGCCCCGACGACCACGATCTCGTGCTGCCGGGCGAGCACCGGCTGCAGCCGTTCGGCGTCGTCCAGGGTGCGCAGCAGATGCACGCCGGGCACCCCCTCGGTGCCGGGCAGGGTGATCGGCTCGGCACCGGTGGCGAGGACCAGGACGTCGTACGGCACCGGGCCCGCCTCGGTGTCCAGCTCGTGCTCGGCGGGACGCAGGCCGAACACCTCGCAGCCGAGCCGCAGCTCGACGCCGAGGGACTCGAAGTCCACGTCGAAGGCGGAGCCCTCGGCCTTGCCGAGCAGCACGGCCTTCGACAGCGGCGGCCGGTCGTACGGCTGGTGCGGCTCCGCGCCGATCACGGTGACGGGCCCCTTGAAGCCCTGTTCCCGCAGGGCGACCGCGGTCTGCACCCCCGCCATGCCCGCACCGACGACGACCACGCGCCGCGCCGCTGACGTGCCCCCTTGCGCTGTCTGATCGCTCACCCGATCACCTTAGACACGTGACAACGCGTCAGTCAGCGGGCGTGACCGGTGACCTGTTCCACAACGCTCGTGCCGGCGCCCGCCTGGGACTCCCACTCCCAGCTCTCCTCCAGCCGCACCCGCCCGTCCGGCAGCTCCACGACCGTGGAGACACAGTGCCCGCAGGAGGTCGTCCCGTCGGCCTTCAGCTGGACGTAGCGGAAGTCCAGCCGGTCGCCCTCCCGGGTGCCGACCAGATGGCCGCGTACGACATCGCCGCCCGCGTACTCCGCCCAGATCTCGCCGTCCTTCTCGTGGTACGCGAACCGGGTGCGGGTACCCACCTGACCTGGGGCTTGGTCCGCCACGGGGGCGAGGATCAGTCCGTCGAGCGACCGGGCCATGCGCAGGGGCTCCCTTACGGGTGACGAGACGGGCGGGCTAGGGTGGCCACCGTACAAGCACTCGCGGGAGCCCGGACGCACCGGGCTGAGAGGGAGGCTGGCGGCCTCCGACCGTACGAACCTGATCCGGGTCATGCCGGCGAAGGGAGGGGCTGGACGCCCATGTCGTCACGTACGTCCGACGTCCTCGTCATCGGGGGCGGAATCATCGGCCTGGTCACGGCCTGGCGCGCGGCGCAGCGCGGGCTCGCGACCGCCGTGGTGGACCCCGGGCCCGGCGGCGGGGCCGCGCGGGTCGCGGCCGGGATGCTGGCCGCGGTCACCGAACTGCACTACGGCGAGGAGCGGCTGCTCGCCCTGAACCTGGAGTCGGCCCGCCGCTACCCGGACTTCGCGGCCGAGCTGACCGAAGTGACCGGCCACGACCTCGGCTACCGCCGCTGCGGCACCCTCGCGGTCGCGCTCGACGCCGACGACCGCGCCCATCTGCGCGAACTGCACACCCTGCAGCGGCGCTCCGGCCTGGACGCGCAGTGGCTGTCCGGGCGGGAGTGCCGGCGCCTGGAACCGATGCTGGCGCCCGGGGTGCGCGGCGGGCTGCGGGTCGACGGCGACCACCAGATCGACCCGCGGCGGCTCGCGACGGCCCTGGTGGCCGCGTGCGAGCGGTCCGGCGTGGAGTTCCACCGGGCGTGGGCCGAGCGGCTGGACGTCGTACGGGAGCGGGCCACCGGGGTGACCACGGCGGACGGCACCGAGCTGCACGCCGGGCAGGTGGTGCTCGCGGCCGGGAGCATGAGCGGACGGCTCGCGGGCGTGCCCGAGGCGCTGCTGCCGCCGGTGCGGCCGGTGAAGGGGCAGGTGCTGCGGCTGACCGTGCCGCCCCGGTACGCGCCCTTCCTGAGCCGCACCGTACGGGCCGTGGTGCGCGGCGGCCATGTCTACCTCGTGCCCCGGGAGAACGGCGAGCTGGTCGTCGGCGCGACCAGCGAGGAACTCGGCTGGGACACGACCGTCACCGCGGGCGGCGTGTACGAGCTGCTGCGCGACGCCCATGAGCTGGTGCCGGGCATCACCGAACTACCGCTCACCGAGACCCGGGCCGGGCTGCGCCCCGGCTCCCCCGACAACGCGCCGCTGCTCGGCCCGTCCGGGCTCGACGGGCTGCTGCTGGCCACCGGGCACTACCGCAACGGGGTGCTGCTCACGCCGGTCACGGGCGATGTCATGGCACAGCTGCTGGCCGACGGCGAACTGCCGGAAGTGGCCCGTCCGTTCACCCCGCGGCGCTTCGGCGCCGCCGTCCTCATGGAGCAGCCCGCATGAGCATCTCCATCTCCGTCAACGGAGAGCGCCGGGAGATCGTTCCGGGTACCGCTCTCGACAGCGTCGTACGGTCGCTGGCCCCGTCGCCCTCCGGTGTGGCCGCCGCCGTCAACGAGACCGTCGTCCCGCGCGCGCAGTGGGCGGCCACGGCGCTGGCCGAGGGCGACCGCGTCGAAGTCCTCACCGCGGTCCAGGGAGGCTGAGACATGGCCGACGATCCCTTGGTCCTCGGGGGTACGACCTTCTCGTCGCGGCTGATCATGGGTACGGGCGGTGCGCCCAGCCTCGACGTGCTGGAGCGGGCGCTGGTCGCCTCCGGCACGGAGCTGACGACGGTCGCGATGCGGCGGGTGGACCCCACCGTGCACGGTTCGGTGCTGTCGGTGCTGCAGAAGCTGGGCATCCGGGTGCTGCCGAACACGGCGGGCTGTTTCACCGCGGGCGAGGCCGTGCTGACCGCGCGGCTGGCGCGGGAGGCGCTGGGCACGGATCTGGTCAAGCTGGAGGTCATCGCCGACGAGCGGACGCTGCTGCCGGATCCGGTGGAACTGCTGGACGCGGCGGAGACGCTGGTCGACGACGGGTTCACGGTGCTGCCGTACACCAATGACGATCCCGTGCTGGCGCGGAAGCTGGAGGATGCCGGGTGTGCCGCGGTGATGCCGCTCGGGTCGCCGATCGGGTCCGGGCTCGGGATCCGCAATCCCCACAACTTCCAGCTGATCGTCGAGCACGCGCGTGTGCCGGTGATTCTGGATGCGGGGGCCGGTACTGCGTCCGATGTCGCGCTGGCCATGGAGCTGGGGTGTGCGGGTGTGATGCTCGCCTCCGCGGTGACGCGGGCGCAGGAGCCGGAGATGATGGCCGCCGCGATGCGGCATGCCGTGGAGGGGGGTCGGCTGGCCCGGTTGGCGGGGCGGATTCCGCGCAGGCACTTTGCGGAGGCGTCGTCTCCTACGGAGGGCCTGGCTCGGCTGGATCCTGAGCGACCGGCGTTCTAGTCGCCCTTCGGTCCCACGCGGACACCACGGGTGCGCGAGTGGTGTGGGAAGCGTTACAGGTCGGCTTCAGTGCCTGCGGGAAAGCGGTCTCGGCGGGGGAACTGTCGGTCGTCCCTCGTAGACTCCCCTGCGTGGATACGACCCTTCAGGACCCCCTCGTCGGCCAGGTGCTCGACGGCCGTTATCGCGTCGACGCGCGGATCGCGGTCGGCGGGATGGCCACGGTCTACCGGGCCCTGGACACCCGTCTGGACCGTGTGCTCGCACTGAAGGTGATGCACCCGACCCTCGCGGCCGACGGATCCTTCGTGGAGCGGTTCATACGGGAGGCCAAGTCCGTCGCCCGCCTGGCGCACCCGAACGTGGTGCAGGTCTTCGACCAGGGGACCGACGGGTCGTACGTGTACCTGGCGATGGAGTACGTCGCCGGGTGCACCCTGCGGGACGTCCTGCGCGAGCGGGGGGCGCTGCAGCCCCGCGCGGCCCTCGACATCCTCGAACCCGTCCTCGCCGCGCTCGGCGCCGCGCACCGGGCCGGGTTCGTGCACCGGGACATGAAGCCCGAGAACGTGCTGATAGGCGACGACGGGCGGGTCAAGGTCGCCGACTTCGGGCTGGTCCGGTCCGTGGACACTCAGACCAGCACGACGGGTGCCGTGCTCGGGACGGTCTCGTACCTCGCCCCTGAGCAGATAGAACAGGGCACCGCCGATCCGCGCGTCGACGTCTACGCCTGCGGTGTGGTGCTCTACGAGATGCTGACCGGCGGCAAGCCGCACGCCGGGGACTCCCCCGCCCAGATCCTCTACAAGCACATCCACGAGGACGTGCCGCCGCCCTCGGCCCTGGTGCCGGGGCTGCCGTACGAGCTGGACGAGCTCGTCGCCTCGGCGACCGCCCGCACCCCCGACATCCGGCCGTACGACGCCGTGGCGCTGCTCGCCCAGGTGCGCGAGGCGCGCCGGGGGCTGAGCGACGAGCAACTGGACGCGGTGCCGCCGCAGGCGCTGACCGCGGAGCACGACAACGCGGGTGACCGGACGAGCGTGATACCGCGCTCACTGACTGTGCCCAGGCCGTTGCCCGTCAACGAGGAGGAGCCGGCCGAGGGCGTGGTCCGGCACACCAGCCGGCTGCACGCACCACCGGTGCCGCCCCGGCGCTCCAGGCGGCTGGTGCTGACGATCGTCGCCGCCGTGCTGGTGGTGTTCGGGGTGGGCGCCGGGGTCTGGTACATCAACTCCGGCCAGTTCACGAAGGTCCCGCCGCTGCTGGCGAAGACCGAGGCGCAGGCCCGGGACCGGCTGAGTTCGGCCGGGCTCGAGGTCGGGCGGGTCAAGCACGAGTACAACGACACCGTCCAGCGGGGCGCGGTCATCGGCACCGACCCCGCGCCCGGTGCCCGGATCCGCGACCACGACTCGGTGACGCTGACCATCTCGCTGGGCCCGGAGACGGTGAACGTGCCTGACGTGACGGGCCGCACGCTCGCCGAGGCGCGGGCGCGGCTGAGGGCGGACGGCCTCGAACCGGGCATGGTCACCCGGGAGTTCAGCGATTCCGTCGCCAAGGGCTCGGTGATCGCCACGACACCGCAGGGCGGCGCCAATCGGCACGCCGGGTCGGCGATCGCACTGACCGTCAGCAAGGGCAGCCCGATCGACGTACCGGACGTCACCGGTCAGGACCTGGACAGCGCCCGGCAGGATCTGGCCGACGCCGGGCTGCAGGTGAAGATCGCCCCCCAGCCGGTCAACTCCGAGTACGACAAGGGCAAGGTGGCCCAGGAGAGTCCGGGCAACGGCAGCCAGGCCGCCGAGGGCGACACGGTGACGCTGACGCTGTCCAAGGGGCCGGAGATGGTCGAGGTGCCGGACGTGGTCGGCGACAGCGTCGACGACGCCCACAAGGCACTGGAGGGTGCCGGGTTCAAGGTGGAGGAGGACCGCGGCCTGCTCGGGCTGTTCGGCGACACCGTGAAGAAGCAGTCGGTGCAGGCCGGCGACAAGGCGGCCAAGGGGTCGACCATCACGATCACCATCCGCTGACCGGGGCGCGTGCGCACCGGCCCGGACGACCAGGTGGGCCTCACCGGTCCCCCGGGCCGGGACCGCTCCGGTCTCCCCGCCCGGCTTCTCGCACCCTGCTCGGGGGCGTCCCCGGGCGTCCTGGCATCCTGGGTGCGCCATGACCTCACGCTCTTCCTCCCCGCTCCCGGCCTCCCCCGTCCGCAATCCCGTCGGCGGTCATGTCCCCGTCGCCGGTGGTCTGCACTCCGTGGGGGTGTCGTACGCCCATGACCTGAAGGCCGAGGCCGTGCAGGTCTTCGTGGCCAATCCGCGCGGCTGGGCCACGCCCGCCGGGAATCCCCGGCAGGACGAGGCCTTTCGCTCGGCCTGCGCACAGGAGTCGCTCCCGGCGTACGTCCACGCCCCCTACCTGATCAACTTCGGCTCGCACACCGAGGCGACGGTGGAGCGGTCGGTGGAGTCGCTGCGGCACTCCCTGCGGCGCGGGCGGGAGATCGGTGCGCTGGGCGTGGTCGTGCACACCGGGAGCGCGACCGGCGGGCGGGGGCGCGAGGTGGCGCTGCGCCAGGTGCGGGAGCGCCTGCTGCCGCTGCTGGACGAGCTGACGCACGACGAGGACCCGTTCCTGCTGCTGGAGTCGACGGCCGGGCAGGGCGCCTCGCTCTGTGCCCGCACCTGGGACTTCGGCCCGTACTTCGAGGCGCTGGACGCGCACCCGAAGCTCGGGGTCTGCCTGGACACCTGCCACGTCTTCGCCGCCGGGCACGACCTGACCGGCCCGAGCGGCATGCACCAGACCCTCGACCTCCTGGTGGACACCGTCGGCGAGGGCCGCCTGAAGCTGATCCACGCCAACGACTCCAAGGACGTGGTCGGCGCGCACAAGGACCGGCACGAGAACATCGGCGCCGGCCACATCGGCGAGGACCCGTTCCGGGCCCTGATGACCCACCCCGCGACCGACGGCGTGCCCCTGATCATCGAGACACCCGGTGGCAAAGAGGGACACGCGGCGGACGTGGCCCGCCTGAAGAAGCTCAGGGACGGCTGACGCGGGAGCTCACAGCTCCGGCCCCTCCCCCGGTTCCTCCTGGTAGGAATAGCGCTGTTCCTTCCAGGGGTCGCCGATGTTGTGGTAGCCCCGTTCCTCCCAGAAGCCGCGGCGGTCGGTGGTCATGTACTCGACGCCGCGGACCCATTTCGGTCCCTTCCAGGCGTACAGGTGGGGCACGATCAGGCGGACCGGGAAGCCGTGCTCGGCGGTGAGGAGTTCGCCGTCCTTGTGGGTGGCGAAGAGGGTGCGGTCCGAGGCGAAGTCCGACAGGCGCAGGTTGGAGCTGAAGCCGTACTCGGCCCAGACCATCACATGGGTGACGTCCGGTGCCGGCGGGGCCAGCTCGAGGATGGTGCGGGCGGGGATGCCGCCCCACTCCGCGCCGACCATGCTGAACTTCGTCACGCAGTGCAGATCGGCCACCACGGTGGTGTACGGCAGGGCCGTGAACTCCTCGTGGTTCCAGAGGTGCTTGTCGCCGTCGGCGGTGGCGCCGAAGACCCGGAACTCCCAGCGCTCGGGGCGGAACTTCGGGACGGGGCCGTAGTGCGTGACCGGCCAGCCGCGCTGGAGCCGCTGACCCGGCGGAAGCTCGGACTCTGCCGTCGCTCCAGACGCTCGCTCCACCGGATGACCCATGTATCCATCCTGACAGACCTCGGGCAGTGCCCTTGACCATGAGTCGGCCGTGCGCCGCCCCTGCGACGGACGTTCGTCGGCACGGTCGTCGACCGTGAGCTCGCGAACCGGACAATCCCCATCAAGCAAGCACTTACTTACTAAGTGCCCACTTACTGGACGATCTTCGTCGCCGGTGCAATCATGCGGCCGCACACCTCCCCCGTTTCCCGTGTGGAAGGAGCCGCTGCGATGCAGGGCGACCCCGAGGTCATCGAGTTCCTCAACGAGCAGCTCACCGGCGAGCTGACCGCGATCAACCAGTACTTCCTGCACGCGAAGATGCAGGAGAACTTCGGCTGGTACAAGCTCGCCAAGTACACGCGGCACGAGTCGTTCGACGAGATGAAGCACGCGGAGGTGCTGACCGACCGGATCCTGTTCCTGGAGGGACTGCCCAACTACCAGCGGCTCTTCCACGTGCGCGTCGGACAGACCGTGAAGGAGATGTTCGAGGCCGACCGGCAGATCGAGGCCGAGGCGATCGACCGGCTGCGGCGGGGCATCAAGGTGATGCGCGAGAAGGGCGACATCACGTCCGCCAACATCTTCGAGGACATCCTCGCGGACGAGGAGCACCACATCGACTACCTCGACACCCAGCTGGAGCTGGTGGAGAAGCTGGGCGAGGCGCTCTACATCTCCCAGCTGATCGAGCAGCCGGAGAGCTAGGCGGCTTCCGGGAGCTCGGCGGCTTCCGGGAGCTCGGCGAGGACCGGCCTGCCCTGGTCGGCCAGCTCCCGTCGCGGGCAGGCGCCCCGGCCGAGGAGGGCCTGGATCCGGCGCACGCAGGAGCCGCAGTCCGTGCCCGCCTTGCAGGCGGAGGCTATCTGGCGGGGGGTGCAGGCACCGTCCTCCGCGTGCTGCTTGACCTGGGCCTCGGTGATGCCGAAGCAGCTGCAGACGTACACGCGGATTCACCTCCCGACGCGGGATCGCTCTCTTGGTGCCATCCCCTTGATCGGTGAGGCAAACCTAACCTTACCTGTCGCACAGGATCCGCAAAAGTGGTGAGGGGCGCGGATCGGTTGTGATCCGCGCCCCAGATCGACTCCAGGCCCTGCCGGACCCACGGCCTACGGGACTACTGGTCCCGGTACATCTCCGCCACCAGGAAGGCCAGGTCCAGCGACTGGCTGCGGTTCAGCCGCGGGTCGCAGGCCGTCTCGTAGCGCTGGTGGAGATCGTCGACGAAGATCTCGTCGCCGCCGCCCACACACTCGGTGACGTCGTCGCCGGTCAGCTCCACATGGATGCCGCCCGGGTGGGTGCCGAGCGCCTTGTGCACCTCGAAGAAGCCCTTGACCTCGTCGAGCACGTCGTCGAAGCGGCGGGTCTTGTGCCCGGAGGCAGCCTCGAAGGTGTTGCCGTGCATCGGGTCGGTCACCCAGGCCACCGTCGCACCGGACGCCGTGACCTTCTCGACCAGCTCGGGGAGCCGGTCGCGGATCTTGTCGGCGCCCATCCGGACGATGAAGGTCAGCCGGCCCGGCTCCCGGTCGGGGTCGAGGCGGTCGATGTACTGCAGCGCCTCCTCGGCCGTCGTCGTCGGGCCGAGCTTGATGCCGATCGGGTTGCGGATCTGCGAGGCGAACTCGATGTGCGCGTGGTCCAGCTGCCGGGTGCGCTCACCGATCCACACCATGTGCGCGGAGACGTCGTACAGCTTGCCGGTGCGCGAGTCGACCCGGGTCAGGGCGGACTCGTAGTCCAGCAGCAGCGCCTCGTGCGAGGAGTACAGCTCGACGGTCTTGAACTCCTCCGGGTCCGTGCCGCAGGCCCGCATGAAGTTCAGCGCGTTGTCGATCTCCCGCGCGAGCTGCTCGTAGCGCTGGCCCGACGGCGAGGTCTTCACGAAGTCCTGGTTCCAGGCGTGCACCTGGCGCAGGTCCGCGTAACCGCCGGTGGTGAAGGCGCGCACCAGGTTCAGCGTGGACGCCGACGCGTGGTACATGCGCTTCAGCCGCTCGGGGTCCGGGACGCGGGCGGCCTCGGTGAAGTCGAAGCCGTTGACCGAGTCGCCCCGGTAGGTCGGCAGCGTCACGCCGTCGCGGGTCTCGGTCGGCTTGGAGCGGGGCTTGGAGTACTGCCCGGCGATACGGCCGACCTTCACCACGGGCACGGCGGCCGCGTAGGTGAGGACGGCACCCATCTGGAGCAGCGTCTTCAGCTTGTTGCGGATGTGATCGGCGGACACCGCGTCGAAGGCCTCGGCACAGTCGCCGCCCTGGAGGAGGAACGCCTCTCCCTTGGCGACGGCCGCCATCCGGGCGCGCAGCTGGTCGCACTCGCCCGCGAAGACGAGCGGCGGATACGACTCGAGGTCCGCGATCACTGCGCGCAGAGCCTCGGGGTCGGGGTACTCGGGCTGCTGCGCCGCGGGCAGGTTTCGCCAGGTGTTGCCAGCGCTCGGGCTGGTCTTAGCGTTCACGGTCACCTCGTAAACATTACGGGGTCGTGTCGCATGCCCCATCTTCTGGCTCGAAGGGTGAGACGCGATGGTTGTCCTGTGGACGGGGGGACCGGTGCGGTAGGGTTCCTGCCATGTTCGCGCTTTCGATCCAGAACTGCACCCAGAACTGGTGGTGGACCGCTTCTCCGGCGGCCCACTGATCGCGCGTACGCAAGACTTCGCGAAGGCCGCCCGAGGGGCGGCCTTCGGCGTGTCCGGGGTCGTTCCTCACCGACATCGACGGAAATCGACGGAAGAGGACCCATGGACCTGGCACAGCTCCTGCACGACGACCGCCCCTTCGCCCTGCTCCGCCGCCGCGTCCCGGGCCGCGACGAGCACACGGTGGAGGTGCTGCTCGGCCCGGTGACCCGCCGCGACCGGCTCGCCGACCTGCCCGACGAGGGGCTGGCGCTGGTCCCGTTCCGGCAGATCCGCGAGCGCGGCTTCGACGTCCGTGACGACGGCACCCCGCTGCTGGTGCTCACCCCCGAGGAGTCGTACGAGCTCCCGCTCGACGTGGCGCTGACGCAGCTCCCGGCCCATGAGGTGCGCGTCGAGGGCGGCGGCTTCGACGTCGGCGACGAGGAGTACGGCGAGATCGTCGGGCGGGTGCTGGCGGAGGAGATCGGCCGGGGCGAGGGCGCGAACTTCGTGATCCGGCGCACGTACGAGGGCGGGATCCCGGGGTTCGGCCGCGCCGACGCGCTCGCGCTGTTCCGGCGGCTGCTGGACGGTGAGCGGGGCGCGTACTGGACGTTCGTCGTGCACACCGGGGACCGCACGCTGGTCGGGGCCAGCCCCGAGGTGCACGTCCGGATGTCCGGCGGCACGGTCGTCATGAACCCGATCAGCGGGACGTACCGCTATCCCGCCGAGGGTCCGACCCCGGAGCACCTCCTCTCCTTCCTCGCCGACGGCAAGGAGATCGAGGAGCTGTCGATGGTGGTCGACGAGGAACTGAAGATGATGTGCACCGTCGGCGACATGGGCGGGGTGGTCGTGGGGCCGCGGCTGAAGGAGATGGCGCACCTCGCGCACACCGAGTACGAGCTGCGCGGGAAGTCCTCCCTGGACGTGCGGGAGGTGCTGCGGGAGACCATGTTCGCCGCCACGGTGACCGGGTCTCCGGTGCAGAACGCCTGCCGGGTGATCGAGCGCTACGAGCCTCTCGGACGGGATGGTGTCGGCAGGGGCTACTACGCGGGTGCGCTGGCGCTGCTGGGCCGGGACTCCGGGGGCGCGCAGACGCTGGACTCCCCCATCCTGATCCGCACGGCCGACATCTCCTCCCGGGGGGAGCTGCGTGTCCCGGTCGGTGCCACGCTGGTGCGCGGTTCGGACCCGGCGGGCGAGGTCGCCGAGACGCACGCGAAGGCGGCGGGCGTGCTGGCGGCCCTCGGGGTACGGCCGTCCCGGCCGCGCGCGGAGCGGGAGCGGCCCCGGCTGGCCGACGATCCGCGGGTGCGGGCGGCGCTGGACGGGCGGCGGGCCGCGCTCGCGCCGTTCTGGCTGCGGATGCAGGAGCAGGCACGGGAGCTGACCGGCCACGCCCTGGTGGTCGACGGCGAGGACACTTTCACGGCGATGCTCGCGCACGTGCTGCGCTCGAGCGGGCTGGACGTCACCGTCCGGCGGTACGACGAGCCGGGACTGCGGGCGGCCGTGCTCGCGCACGAGGGCCCGGTGGTGCTCGGCCCCGGACCGGGCGACCCTTGCGATCCGGCCGACCCGAAGATGCGCTTCCTGCGCGAGCTGGCCGCCACGGTGATCCGGGGTCACCGGCACGGCGTCCTCGGGGTCTGCCTCGGCCACGAGCTGATCGCGGCCGAGCTGGGGCTGGACATCGTCCGCAAGGAGGTTCCCCACCAGGGGGCGCAGACCACGATCGACCTGTTCGGGCGGCCCGAGACGGTCGGCTTCTACAACAGCTTCGTCGCCCACTGCGACGAGGAGGCGGCCCGCGAGCTGGCCGCGCACGGCGTGGAGGTGAGCCGTGCGGCGAACGGCGAGGTGCACGCGCTGCGCGGCCCGGGGTTCGCCGGGGTGCAGTTCCACCCGGAGTCGATCCTGACGCTGAACGGGGCAACGGTCGTACGGGAACTGGTGGGTCAGCTGCGCCGTACGACCGTGTAGCCGCCCGGGGCCGCGGTCAGCCGAAGAACACCCCGACCTCTTCGTACAGCTTCGGGTTCACCGTCTTCAGCTTGGCCGTGGCCTCGGAGATCGGGACGCGGACGATGTCGGTGCCGCGCAGGGCGACCATCGTGCCGAAGTCGCCGTCGTGGACGCAGTCGATGGCGTGCAGGCCGAAGCGGGTGGCGAGCCAGCGGTCGAAGGCACTGGGTGTGCCGCCGCGCTGGACATGGCCGAGGACCGTGGTCCGGGCCTCCTTGCCGGTGCGGCTCTCGATCTCCTTGGCCAGCCACTCGCCCACCCCGGAGAGCCGTACGTGCCCGAATGAGTCCAGCGACCCGTCCTTGAGCATCACGTCGCCGTCCTTCGGCATGGCGCCCTCGGCGACGACCACGATCGGCGCGTAGGACGCCCGGAAGCGGGAGGTCACCCAGGCGCAGACCTGGTCGACGTCGAAGCGCTGCTCGGGGATGAGGATGACGTTGGCGCCGCCGGCGAGGCCCGAGTGCAGGGCGATCCAGCCGGCGTGCCGGCCCATCACCTCCACGACCAGGACCCGCATATGGGACTCGGCGGTGGTGTGCAGCCGGTCGATGGCCTCGGTGGCGATGTTGACGGCGGTGTCGAAGCCGAAGGTGTAGTCGGTGGCCGACAGGTCGTTGTCGATGGTCTTGGGCACCCCGACGCAGGACACCCCGTACTCGTCGGACAACCGCGCGGCGACGCCCAGGGTGTCCTCGCCGCCGATCGCGACGAGGGCCTGGACGTCCAGCTTGGCCAGGTTGTCCTTGATCCGGCGGATGCCGTTCTCCGCCTTGAGGGGGTTGGTGCGCGAGGAGCCGAGGACGGTGCCGCCGCGGGGCAGGATGCCGCGCACCGCGGGGATGTCGAGACGGACGGTGTCGCCCTCGAGGGGACCCCGCCAGCCGTCCCGGAAGCCGACGAAGTCATAGCCGTACTCCTGCACGCCCTTGCGGACGATGGCCCGGATGACGGCGTTGAGCCCGGGGCAGTCGCCGCCTCCGGTCAGTACTCCGACCCGCATGGAAAAGTCCCTTCACCGCGGTTCCCTGACAGAGAGTCACGCTAATGGTGATTCGCGTCACACCGGGAGAGGCGGGAAGGGTGATTCAGGCGTACGGCCGCCCGGCGGGCCCTACTCGTCGTCGAGTCCGCGCTCTATGGCGTACCGCACCAGCTCGACCCTGTTGTGCAACTGCAGCTTGCCGAGGGTGTTCTGGACGTGGTTCTGCACCGTGCGGTGGGAGATGACGAGGCGTTCGGCGATCTGCTTGTAGCTCAAGCCCTTGGCGACCAGCCGCAGCACCTCCGTCTCACGGTCCGTCAGCCGGGGCGCGCCGGGCTCGTCGGTGTCGGGGGCGGGCGCCGGCTCGGCGGCCAGGCGGCGGTACTCGCCGAGGACCAGCCCCGCGAGGCCCGGCGTGAACACCGGGTCGCCGACGGCGGTACGGCGCACCGCGTCCACCAGCTCCTCGGTGGAGGCCGACTTCAGCAGGTATCCGGTCGCGCCGGACTTCACCGCCTCCAGCACGTCGGCGTGCTCGCCGCTCGCCGAGAGGACGAGGACGCGCAACGCAGGGTTGTGGCCGACGAGTTCCTTGCACACCTGGACGCCGGGCTTGGCGGGCAGGTTGAGGTCCAGCACGAGGACGTGGGGGGCGGCGGCCTTGGCGCGGCGGACCGCCTGCTCGCCGTCGCCGGCGGTGGCGACCACGTGGAAGCCGGACTCGGTCAGGTCCCGGGCGACCGCGTCGCGCCACATGGGGTGGTCGTCCACCACCATGACCTTGATCGGGTCCTGCTGCTCGCTCATCAACGTCCCGCCTTCGCGTTCTTCGGTACCTTCAGTTCCACTTCCGTGCCCTGGCCGGGGACGGAGACCAGTTCGGCGCTGCCGCCCAGGTCGCGCAGCCGCCCCCGGATCGACTGGGCGACGCCGAGCCGGCCCTCGCCCTCGGCCTGGGCGAGCCGGCCCTCGGGGATGCCGGGACCGTCGTCCCGGACGGTCACGACGACCTCGTCCGGCTCGTCCTCGACCAGGATCCAGGCCCGGGCCCGCTCGCCCGCGTGCCTGCGCACGTTGTCCAGGGCGGCGCCGACCGCGGCGGCCAGCTCCCGCGCGGCCGGCCGGGGCAGGCCGACCGGCGCGCCGGGCTCGGCCAGGCTCACCCGGGCCCCGGCGTAGGGCGCCAGGAGGGTGCGCAGGTCGATCGGTCCGTCGCCGTCGGGTTCCTCCACCGCGCGTACGACGGCTCCCGCGGCGGCGTCCTCCGACACCCGGGAGACCGGCAGCAGACCGCCGGAGACCAGGGTGCGCAGCGCCACCTCCTGCTCCCCCGCGAGCCGGCCCAGCTCCGCCGCCTCGCCGCCGATGACCGCGCCGCGCCGCTGCACCATCGCCAGCACCTGGAGCACGCCGTCGTGGATGTCCCGGGCCAGGCGCTCGCGCTCCCGGGTCGCGGCCTCGATCTCCAGGGCGCGGGCGAGGGTGCGCTCGGAGGCGCGGGCGACCTCCACGACGTAGCCGATGGCGATGGAGGCCACCCAGAGGAGGATCAGGCTGTGCACGGTGTCCCGGGCGGGATGGCCGCGTTCGACCAGGTTGGCCAGCGCGACCGGCGTGGCGGCGACGGCCGCCCAGCGCCAGCCGCCCTTGATCGCGAAGGCCAGCACCGCGCCGGCGGTCCATATCGACGGCAGCGTGGGGCCGCCCGCGATGCGCTGGTGGCTGTCGGCGAGCGGGGTGATCAGGACGCCGGTGAGGGCGATGGTCAGGTCGACGGCCAGGAAGCGCTTGGTGCAGTTCGCCGCGTTGCGCACCCTCGGCAGGGTGGCGAGGGTCCAGACGGACAGGACGGCGAAGTAGCAGACGGCGACCCAGGGGCGGGCGTAGAGGCCGTACCTGGTGACGCCCAGACCGATGGCGTACAGCATGGTCAGCACGCGGTAGCCGGTGAGCGCGCGCCACAGCGGCAGCTCGACCGACATCCTCATCACGCGCTCGCGCCTGGCCATGTCCCCCGTCCCCCCGGGCCCCCGTCCGGCCTGCTCAGGCCCCGGCCTTCTTCTCGGCTTCCCTGGCCTTCTCCGCTTCCTTGGCCGCCTTCGCCGCCTCCGCGATCTGCCGCTTGGCGGCCGTCGCGTACATGTCGACGTACTCCTGGCCGGAGAGCTTCATGATCTCGTACATGACCTCGTCGGTCAGGGCGCGCAGGACGAAGCGGTCGTGCTCCATGCCGTGGTAGCGACTGAAGTCCAGCGGCTTGCCGATGCGGATGCCGGGCCGCATCAGCTTGGGCATCACCTTGCCGGGCGGCTGGATCTTCTCGGTGTCGATCATCGCCACGGGGATGACCGGCGCGCCGGTGGCGAGCGCCACGCGCGCGAGGCCGCCCGGCTTGCCCCGGTAGAGCCGCCCGTCGGGCGAGCGGGTGCCCTCGGGGTAGATACCGAACAGCTCGCCGCGCTCCAGCACCTCTATGCCGCTCTTGATCGCGGCCTCGCCGGCGCCGCGCGCCCCGGAGCGGTCCACCGGGAGCTGTCCGACGCCCTTGAAGAAGGCGGCGGTCAGCCGGCCCTTCACCCCGGGGGTGGTGAAGTACTCGGCCTTCGCGATGAAGGTGACCTTGCGGTCCAGGACCGCGGGCAGGAAGAACGAGTCCGAGAAGGACAGGTGATTGCTCGCCAGGATGGCGGGACCTGAGGCCGGTATGTTCTCCAGGCCCTCCACCCAGGGCCTGAAGGCGACCTTCAGCGGCCCGCCGATGGCGACCTTCATCGTGCCGTACAACACCCGCGTGCCTCCTGTTTCCGTCGAACAGACCTTAACCCGTCAGGAACGTCAAAGGCCCCGACGACCCTGGTCGGTGTCGGTGCGGTCGCGTACGGTGAAGCACATCCGCACGTTTCCCTCACGCCGCCACCGGTCACCGGTGGGGGCTCTCTTCAGGAACAGGAGCGTCGAAGGTGCCGGTCCTCCCCGGAGCCGAGCCGTACCGCCACGAGGGCGGGGAGGTGGGGGTCCTCCTCTGCCACGGCTTCACCGGCTCGCCCCAGTCGCTGCGCCCCTGGGCGGAGCACCACGCGGCGCACGGCCTGACCGTGTCGCTGCCCCTGCTGCCCGGCCACGGCACCCGTTGGGAGGACATGCAGGTCACGGGCTGGCAGGACTGGTACGCGGAGGTGGACCGCGAGCTGCGCGTCCTGTCCGAGCGCTGCTCGCAGGTGTTCGTCGCCGGCCTGTCGATGGGCGGCGCCCTGGCGCTCCGGCTGGCGGCCCGGCACGGCGAGCGGGTCGCGGGCGCGGTGGTCGTCAACCCGGCGAACAAGGTGCACGGCCTGTCGGCGTACGCCCTTCCGGTGGCCCGGCATCTCGTGCGGACGACGAAGGGCATCGCCAGCGACATCGCCAAGGAGGGCGCGGCCGAGCTGGGCTACGACCGGGTGCCGCTGCACGCGGCGCACTCGCTGCGGGTGTTCCTGCGCCGGCTGGACGGCGAGCTGCCCCAGGTCACCCAGCCGTTGCTGCTGCTGCGCAGCGCCCAGGACCATGTCGTCCCGGCGGCCGACTCGGCCCGGGTGCTGAGCCGGGTGTCGTCCACGGACGTGACGGAGATCGTGCTGGAACACAGCTACCACGTGGCGACGTTGGACGAGGATGCGGACCGGATCTTCGAGGAGAGCCTCGGCTTCATGGGCCGGCTCGCACCCAGTCTCGGCAAGGAAGGGACGGCCACAGGTGGCTGAGCACGAGTCCGACCGCGAAGGCCGTGACGGCCGCGAGCCGGACGAGCAGAAGGTGCCCTTCGACGAGGACGCCGCCTGGCGGGCCATCGTCGCGGGGTACGGCGAGGAGCCGCAGGACCCGCCGGGCACCAAGCCCTTCAAGCCGGTGGAGGATCTGGCGCTGCCGGAGCCGGAGAAGGGCGCCGAGAGCGACACCGACAAGGCGCCGGTCCGGCCGCTGGGCAGCTCGGTCTCCTTCGCGCCCGGTGTCGGGCCGCGCGACCACACCCCGCCCGCGCCCTCCGAGGACGACTTCGACGAGGACGACGAGGGCCACTTCGTCCCGCCGGAGCCGCCGCCGCTGCCGACGGCCGACACCACCGCGAAGTTCGCCTGGCTGGGCGTCGTGGGCGGGCCGGTCCTCCTTCTCCTGGCGGTGCTGCTCGGCTGGGACATGACCTGGTGGCTGACGACCCTCGGCATCGGCGGCTTCCTCGGCGGCTTCGCCACGCTGGTGATGCGGATGCGCACGGACGACGAGGGGGACGACGACCCGGGCCGCGGCGCGGTCGTCTGAACTTTGTACAAGTTCTGGGCGGCTCACCTATCGTGAGCCCATGCCACGCGACACCCTCACCCCGGAACAGATCGTCCGGACCGCCGTGGAGCTCCTGGACGACGAAGGCCTCGAGGGCCTGAACATGCGCGGTCTGGGCCGGCGTCTCGGGGCCGCGGCGACCGCCGTGTACTGGCACGTGAAGGACAAGGACGACCTCGTACTGCTCGCCGCGGACCGGGTGTGGCACGAGGTGGAACTGCCGGCGCTCGACGGGACCGACTGGCGGGGCACCGCCACGGCGATGGCCGACGGGCTGCACGCGATGCTCCTACGGCATCCGTGGCTGGTGCAGGCGATCGGCTCCCATCTCCTCTACGGCACCGGCAAGGCCCGTTACGACGATCACCTCCTCGGCGTCTTCGAGACCGCCGGATTCACGCCGGAGGAGGCGGACCGGGCGGCCGGCGCGCTGGTGACGTACGTCCTGGGCAACGCGCTCGGCGCGTCCGCCACCGCCTCGCTGAGGCGGAAGGTGCGGCGCGCCGGGGAGGATGCGGAGGAGATGTTCTCGGAGACCCTGGCCAGGGCGGCGGAGGTGGTGGAGCCGTTTCCGCGACTGCGGGAGCGGTTGGGGACGACGGCGGCGACGGAGTACGCGGCTGCGGCCGACGGCAGCTATGCGGCGGGGTTGCGAGCGCTGCTGGAGGGGCTTCGGCCGGGCGGGGCGGACACCCTGCCCGGCACTGCCTGAACGACCGTGGGAGAGGCACGACCGCCCGCCGCCGACCGCGGCGCATCAGACCCGCGTGAAGAGGCGCCCGGCCAAGTCCACCCCCGTCACCGTGCCGTCGGCCGCGCGTGAGAAGAAGCCCCTCTGCCCCTTCAAGCCGCCCTCGGTGACGATGTACTCGTCCCCGTCCCCCGGCAGGAAGCCGATACCCGCGGCCGGATGGTCCGGCGGCATCTCCGCGTCCGACGCCGCGCGGATCTCCGGCTTGATGCCGACGGCCAGCGTGAGCCGGCCGTCGGCCACCGCGATGTCGAGATTCAAGGCGTCGATCTCGTACCGCCCGGCGACCTCCCGCGCCCGCTCCTCGTCGTACGGCAGCGGTTCCGGTTCCCGCTCGACCACATCGAGGAACAGCTCCAGCGCCCGTTTCAGCACGGCCTGGTTGAACTGGTAGCCGTCCGGGTCGGAGTTGGCGAGCGAGACGACGGCGAAGTCCCGCTCCGGCACCAGGAGCAGTTCGGCGAACTGGCCGTTGCCCGAACCGCCGTGACCGACCGTGCGCACGCCCGCCACGTCCCGCAGGAACCAGCAGATGCCGAAGGCGTCGCCGAGCGTGCTGCCCCGCAGTTCGACGGTCGGTTCCCGCATGCCGCGCAGCGTCTGCGCGGCCAGCAGCCCGTCCCCGTCCCCCAGCTGGAACCGCGCCCAGCGCAGCAGATCGCTCGCCGAGGAGACGACGCCGCCGCCGGGGTTGTTGCCACGCAGTCCGGCCCGCCACGACTTCCAGGGGCGGGCGAGGGTGAGGGAGCCGTTCTCGCCGCGCTTGTGGCCGGCGGCGAAGCGGCGGACCACGACGTCGTCCAGGTCGAAGACGGTGTCGGACAGGCCCAGCGGCTCCAGCACCAGTTCGGCCAGCGCCTTCTCGAACGGCAGACCGGTGACGTTCTCCACCACCCGGCCGAGCAGGTTGTAGCCGGCCTGGCTGTAGGAGGCGCGGGCGCCGGGCGGCGCGATCAGCGGCAGCCGGTCCAGCTGTCCGACGAACGTGGCGAGCGAGCCGTCGCCCCAGTCGGCGTCGATCAGGTTCCAGTCCAGGCCCGCCGTGTGGTTGAGCAGGTTCAGCACGGTGATCCGGGCGGCGGTCTCCTCGTCGGCGAGGCGCAGCTCGGGAACGTACCGGCGGACCGGCGCGTCGAGGTCGACCCTGCCCTGCTCGACCAGGCGCATCAGCGCGGTCGCCGTGAAGCTCTTGCTGACCGAGGCCAGATGGAAGAGCGTGTGCTCGTCGACCGGCAGGGGGTGTTCCAGGTTCGTCACGCCGTGGTGGACATGGATCTCCTCGCCGCCGGTCAGTACCGCCACGGCGGCCCCCGGCACCCCGAACTCCTTCGCCGCGGTCTCCACGAACGCGGCCAGCGACTCGCGCTTCCCGGACATCAGACTCCCCCTCCTGGGTACTTGAACTAAGTACAGGAAGGACTGTAGGAGGCCGCGGGGGGTTGCACAAGACCTTTCCTGCACTTAGTTCAAGCGGAACTCACGTCACCGGTACGCGCAGGGCCGCGAGCACCGGGAGGTGATCCGTGGCCGCGGTCAAGTCCGCCCGCACGACGCCCGGTTGGTCCAGCGGGACCCCGCAGCCGAGCACCTCGATGCCCTTGGTCGCGAAGACGGCGTCGATGCGCTGCGGAGGGTCGCTGTGCGGCCAGGTGGTCTCGCCGCCCCAGGGGGCCGCGGCGCGGCAGTCCTGGAGACTCGCGGTGAGCCGCGCGAAAGTGGGGCCGCCGGGGCCTTCGTTGAGGTCGCCGCCGACGACGGCATGCTCGACGCCGAGTCCGGCGAGGCGGTCGAGGAGCAGGCCTCCCTGCTCGTACCGTTCCTTCCCGTCCAGGCTCAGATGACAGCTGATCACGCCCAGCCGGGCCCCGCCGACCCGGACCACGGCCGTGGCGAAGCCGCGCCGGTGGAGTCCGGGGGTGAGCGGGAGGAGGACGTCCTCCGTGCGTTCGACGGTGGCCCGGAGCGAGCAGAGGATCGCGGGGCCCGCCGCGGTGGCGCCGCCGGTGAGAATGACCTGACCGGTGGCCGCGGCGAGGCGGGCGAGCTTTTTGCGCCAGCGGAAGAAGCGGGGGGCTTCCTGGACCAGGACCAGGTCGGGGGCGCAGGCGGTGATGATCCTGGCCAGGGCGTCGATGTCGTCGCGCATCGAGCGGATGTTGTAGCTCAGGACGCGGATGACCGCGGAACCGTCGGATTCGGTACGGGAGTTGGGAAGCAGCGTGCTGGTCGCCATGCCGATCAACATACGACGACGCCCGCCGGCACACGACGATGCCCGCCGTCCCGGGACCGGACGCGGCGGGCACTGTCGTAACGGCTTCTCACATGATCGGGTCGGGCTCCCGGGCCAGGTCCGCCGCGCCCACCAGGCCCGCCTTGTTGCCGAGCTGGGCGGCGATCACGTCGGCCACCGGGCGCCAGTTGCCGCCGACCAGCCAGCGCTTGTAGGACTTGCGGATCGGGTCGAGGACCAGCTCGCCCTCGTCCGAGAGGCCGCCGCCGACGATGAACGCGGACGGGTCGAACAGGGAGGCCAGGTCGGCGAGGCCCGCGCCGGCCCAGCGGGCCAGCTCGCGGTAGGAGTCGACGGCCACCGGGTCGCCCTGGCGGGCGGCCATGGAGATGTGCTTGCCCTCGATGCCGTCGGGGGTGCCGTCACCGAGGCCGAGCAGGATCTCGGCGTTCTCGGGGGTGGCGTTGGCGCGCTGCTTGGCGTATCTGACGAGCGCGCGGCCGGAGGCGTACTGCTCCCAGCAGCCCTGCGAGCCGCAGCCGCACAGCAGGCCGTCCGGGACCATCCGGATGTGACCGAACTCCGCGGCCACGCCGAAGTGGCCGCGGCGCAGCTTGTTGCCGATGATGATGCCGCCGCCGAGGCCGGTGCCGAGCGTGATGCAGATGACGTTGCGGTGGCCCTTGCCGGCGCCGAACTTGTACTCGCCCCAGGCGGCGGCGTTGGCGTCGTTCTCGACCACGACCGGGAGGCCCACGCGGGCCTCGACCTTCTCCTTCAGCGGCTCCTGGCGCCAGTCGATGTTCGGCGCGAAGTACACCGTCGAGCGCTGCCGGTTGACGTAACCGGCCGCACCGATGCCCACGCCGACGATCTCGTGCCCGGCGCGCGCGCCCTCCACCGCCGAGGCGATGGCGTCCACGATGGCCTCGGGCGTGGTGGGGGTCGGCACCTTGAAGGTCGAGAGGATGTTGCCTTCCTCGTCGACCACGCCGGCCGCGATCTTGGTGCCGCCGATGTCGACGCCGATGGTGAGTCCCATGAATCCCTCAGTTCCGGTCGAGCCCCGCTACGGCCAACCGTACCCGAGGCCCTGCCGGGAAAGCGCTTCAGTCCAGGTCGATCCGCTCCCCCGGACCGGTGCCCTCGCCCCGGTCCCGCCGGTCGTCCTGCCCCTCGCGGGCCAGGTCGTCGGCGGTGCGTGCGGTCCAGCGGCGCTCCTGGGCCTGGACGGCGGAGCGGTAGGCGGCGAGCAGTTCGCCGCCGGCCGCCGCCAGGTGGTCGAAGACGTCCGGGTTGCGGTCTATGACGGGCTCGACGGCGGCCTTGGCCTGCTGGACGACCTGGCGCACCACCTGCTGGGCCGCGGGTCCGGCGAGGCTGCCGAGGAGCGGTGACTGGAGGCCGGACAGCTTGTCGGCCACCGTGTCCACGAGTTTCTTCAGTTCCTCCGCGGCCGAGCCCGGCTGGGGGCCGTACTCGGCGCGGCGGCGGGCCTTCTCGGCGGCGAGGTCCTCGGCGCAGGCCGTGGCCCAGGCGTCGGCGTCGATCGCCCGCCTCTGTTCCTCATATCCGTCGTGCGAGTCATGTTCCTCGTGCGAGTCGGATGCGGGACGCTCTTCGCTCATGGCGGACTCCTGACTACGGTTCGCCTTTACGACGTTACCCGAACGGGCGTACCCGGATCATCATCGTCCGGTTGCCGGCCACAGGTCGGGGTCCGGGGCGAAGCGGACGCGCAGCTCGCCCTCGCGCAGGGCGGCGCCGGCGACGGTGCAGCGGCGCAGGGCGGAGGGCAGCGGCACGATCCGCCGGAACGGGCCCACGGTGATCACGAGCTCGTCGCCGCGCCGGATCAGGTCCAGCTCGTCCCGTATCGCGCCGGGCAGCGGGATGTGCCAGACCAGCACGCCGTCCTGGGCGATCCGGTCGGTGACGGGCCACTCGACCGGGGCGGGCGCCGGGTTGACGGCCGGTACGGCGAGGGCGGTGAGGTCGTCCGCGCCGCGCGGGTCGCGGCCGAGGTGCGGGACGCGGTGGACGGCGTACGGCTGCTCGTGCCAGTCGGCGAGCGTCTTGCGCTGCTGGGCGAGGAGGGAGGAGAGCCAGCTGTCCGGGGTGGTCTCGGGCAGGGTGCGGTTGGCGATCAGGGCCTCGGTGCGCAGGCCGCGCAGGGCGAGGCCGAGGCCGGCGGCCCGTACGGCGTCGGCGCCGGCCGGGCCGGGTTCGGCGACCAGGCGCACGGCGGTGTTCCGGTCGGTGAGGACGGCCTCGACGGCGGCGAGTTCGACGTCCCAGCGGGCGGCCGTCTCGTACAGCCAGTCGGACGGCATCGGCACGCCGGCCAGCCGGCCGAGGACCGGGCGCAGGGCGCGGGCCGCCTGACGCTCGGGCGGGAGCAGGCGGCGCAGATAGCGGCGCAGCTCCTCGGGGAGGCCGAGCAGGGCGAGGGCCTGCGGAAGCGGCGGGAGGTCCACCACGAGCAGGTCGTACCGCTCCGACAGCGCCGCGTCCCGGACGGCCCGCAGGAAGGACAGCTCCTCGGCGCCGGGCAGCGGGGTGACCTCCTCGGCGTCCAGCCGGGCGGCGCCGAGCAGGTCGAGGACGCCCGCCGCGCGGCTCTGGAAGGCGGTGAGGTCCTCACGGAACCGGGCGACCGCGTCAGGACGCCAGGCACTGAGGTTCGCCGCGGTCTCCTGCGGCACCGGTCCCGTCGCGGAACCCAGCGCGACGCCGAGACTGTCGGTGCGGTCGGCACTCAGCACAAGGGTGCGGACGCCTTCGCCCGCGGCGCGCTGTGCGGTGGCAGCGGCAACGGTGGTACGACCCCCGCCGCCCGGGCCCGTGATCAGGATGGTGCGCATGAGGCTGAACCGTACCGCCGTGCGCGAGGTCCGAACGGGGCCGACTACTCCTCCCCCGACTCCACCCGCTTCTTCAGGCCCGCCAGGGCCCGGTCGATGATGACCTTTTCCGCCTTGCGCTTGATCATGCCGAGCATGGGGATCTTGACGTCGACGGTGAGGAGGTAGGTGACCTCCGTGGTGCCGGGGCCGGTCGGCTTGAGGATGTACGAGCCGTCCAGGGAGCGGAGCATCTGGGACTTGACCAGGGTCCAGGAGACCTCGTTGTCGCCGGTCCAGGTGTAGGCGAGGGTCTGGTCGTCCTTGATCGCGCCGGCGTCCATGACGAGCCGGACCTGCTCGGCACGGCCCTGGTCGTCGGTCTTGAGGACCTCCGCCTCCTTCACCTCACCCGTCCAGTCCGGGTAGCGGGCGAAGTCGGCGATCACCCCCATGACGTCGGCCGGTGCCGCCTCGATGGTGATGCTCGAGCTGGTGTGTTCCGCCATCGCCGTGGCTCCTCCAGATGCGGGCCGGTACAGAGGTCGTCGTGCGCACGTGTGTGCAGCGTGAAGGCTACCGCGCCGCCCATCTGCCGCCTTCACCCGATGTCCCAAGACCGTCGACGGATCACCATTCGAGGGCCCAGGGGCGGCCCGTCCCGGCGAAGTGCCCCACGTTCACGCACTCGGTCGCGCCGATCCGCATGCGGTGCGCGAGGGGCTGATGGACATGGCCGAAGAGCGAATAGCGGGGCTTCGTGCGGCGGATCGCGGCCAGCAGGGCGCGGCTGCCGCGTTCGAAGCGGCGGGCGACGGTGTCGTAGACCAGCTCGGGCACCTCCGGCGGGATGTGCGTGCACAGCACGTCGACCTCGCCGACCGCCTCGATCTTGGCCGCGTACTCCTCGTCGTCGATCTCGTACGGCGTCCGCATGGGCGTCTTCAGGCCACCCCCGACGAACCCGAAGGTCCAGCCGCCGATCTCCACCCGCTGGCCGTCGAGCACGGTGGTGCCGGGATGGGCGTACTCCTTCCACAGCGGCGGCATGTCGACGTTGCCGTAGGTGGCGTACGTCGGGGTCGGGAAGGCGGCGAACAGCTCGGCGTACTGCTTGCGCACCGCCCTCTCGATGGCCGCGGCCCGGTCCGTGCCGATGCCGGCCCACAGCCGGGCGCCGAACTCCCGGGCCTCCTCGAAGCGCCGGGCGGTGCGCAGCTCGACGATGCGGTCGGCGTTCTCCCTGCCGAACAGGTCCGGGAAGATGCCGCGCGAGTGGTCGGCGTAGTCGAGGAAGAGGACCAGATCGCCGAGGCAGATCAGGGCGTCGGCACCGTCTCCGGCCCGGGCCAGGTCCCGGGTGTTGCCGTGTACGTCGCTGACCACGTGGACGCGCGTCCTGCGATGTCCGGCGTTTCGGTTACCGGGGGGTGTGGGTGCCATGGCGATCAAGCGTAGGCGTGTGGGGTGTGCGTGAACAGTGTCGGTCCGGCCTGCGGTTACTGGCCGGTCGGTTCAGCCGTGGACTACTGTGCGCGAAGGAACGCCAACGTGTGTGACGCAGCGAACATCTCACCCGAACCCCCTGTCGGGAACGCCATACCGGCGGGTAACGTCCGGGCAGTCCAGTCGTGCTCTGGATTTCAACAGCTGAGTTCCCGAGCACCTGCCCGAGCCTTGGACCGCACCGTCGCATCACACAGTGTCGTGGCGCCGGCGCCCTATGAGGAGCAGCAGTCTTGCGCGAGTTCAGCCTTCCGGCTTTGTACGAGGTCCCTGCGGACGGCAATCTGACCGACATCGTCCGCAGAAACGCCGCGCAGCATCCCGACGTCGCCGTCATAGCCCGCAAGGCCGGCGGCGCCTGGCAGGACGTGACGGCCCGGGAGTTCCTGGCCGAGGTGCACACCGCTGCCAAGGGTCTCATCGCCGCCGGGGTCCAGCCGGGCGACCGGGTGGGCCTGATGTCCCGCACCCGTTACGAGTGGACCCTGCTCGACTTCGCGATCTGGAGCGCGGGCGCGGTCACCGTGCCGGTGTACGAGACCAGCTCGCCGGAGCAGGTGCAGTGGATCCTGTCCGACTCGGGCGCCACCGCCTGCATCGTGGAGCTGCCGGGCCACTCCGCGGCCGTGGAGTCGGTGCGCGAGTCGCTGCCCGCCCTCAAGCACGTCTGGCAGATCGAGGCCGGCGGTGTGGAGGAGCTCGGGCGGCTCGGGCAGGACGTCTCCGACGAGACGGTGGAGGAGCGCAGCTCGCTCGCCAGGGCCGACGACCCGGCGACCATCGTGTACACGAGCGGTACGACGGGCCGCCCCAAGGGCTGTGTGCTCACCCACCGCAGCTTCTTCGCCGAGTGCGGCAACATCGTGGAGCGCCTGCGTCCCCTGTTCCGCACCGGCGAGTGTTCGGTCCTGCTCTTCCTGCCGCTGGCGCACGTCTTCGGCCGGCTGGTGCAGATCGCGCCGATGATGGCGCCGATCAAGCTGGGCTGCGTCCCGGACATCAAGCACCTCACCGACGAGCTGGCCGCGTTCCGGCCGACGCTGGTCCTGGGGGTCCCGCGGGTCTTCGAGAAGGTCTACAACTCCGCGCGCGCCAAGGCGCAGGCGGACGGCAAGGGCGCGATCTTCGACAAGGCGGCGGACACCGCGATCGCCTACAGCAAGGCGCTGGACAGCCCGTCCGGCCCGGCGCTCGGTCTGAAGATCAAGCACAGGGTCTTCGACAAGCTGGTCTACAGCAAGCTGCGCGCGGTCCTCGGCGGCCGGGGCGAGTACGCCATCTCCGGCGGCGCGCCGCTCGGCGAGCGGCTCGGCCACTTCTTCCGCGGCATCGGCTTCACGGTGCTGGAGGGCTACGGCCTGACCGAGTCCTGCGCGGCCACGGCCTTCAACCCCTGGGACCGGCAGAAGATCGGCACGGTCGGTCAGCCGCTGCCCGGCTCGGTGATCCGGATAGCGGACGACGGCGAGGTGCTGCTGCACGGCGAGCACCTGTTCAAGGAGTACTGGAACAACCCGGGCGCGACGGCGGAGGCGCTGGCCGACGGCTGGTTCCACACCGGTGACATCGGCACCCTGGACGAGGACGGCTACCTCAGGATCACCGGCCGCAAGAAGGAGATCATCGTCACGGCGGGCGGCAAGAACGTGGCGCCGGCGGTGATCGAGGACCGGATCCGGGCGCACGCGCTGGTCGCGGAGTGCATGGTGGTGGGCGACGGGCGGCCGTTCGTGGGCGCGCTGGTCACCGTCGACGAGGAGTTCCTGGGCCGCTGGGCCGCCGAGCACGGCAAGCCGGCGGGTTCCACCGTGGCGTCGCTGAAGGACGACCCGGATCTGAACGCGGCGATCCAGGCGGCCGTCGACGACGGCAACGCCGCGGTGTCGAAGGCGGAATCGGTGCGGAAGTTCCGCATTCTGTCCTCCCAGTTCACGGAGGAGTCGGGCCACCTCACCCCGTCGCTCAAGCTCAAGCGGAACGTGGTGGCGAAGGACTACGCGGACGAGATCGAGGCGATCTACGCCAAGTAGAGCCGTCTTTCGCGGTCCTGACGGTGTGTCATGGCGCGGTGTCCTCGGCGAGGACCCGCGCCATCGTGCGTTCGGCGAGCGCGGTGATGGTGACGAAGGGGTTCACGCCGATGTTGCCGGGCACGAGGGAGCCGTCGGTGACGTACAGCCGGTCGTACCCCTTCACCCGGCCGTAGTCGTCGGTGGCCCGGCCGAGGACGCAGCCGCCGAGCGGGTGGTAGGTGAAGTCGTCCGCGAAGACCTTGCTCGTCGAGCCGAACAGGTCGTAGCGGTAGATGGTCGCGTTGGCCAGGTTGATCCGGTCGAACAGCTTCTTGGCCATGCTCACCGACACCGCGCTCTGGGCCGCGGTCCAGCCGAGCCTGACCGCACGGGAGGCGGAGTCGTAGGTGAACGAGGCCCGTTCGGGGTTCTTGGTGATCGCCAGGTAGAGGCTGATCCAGTGCTCGAACCCCATGGGCAGCGGGGCGATCTCGGCGAAGACGGGGTTGTCGGCGTTGGCCCAGTCGTCGATGCCCATGACCGGCATGGTGGCCTCGTCGGCGCCGACGGTGTCCCAGACGTGGTTGGCGCGGCCGAGCATGGTGTTGCCGTTGGTGCCCCAGCCCGCGCCCACGGCGGAGTTCAGGTCGGGCAGGGTGCCGGTGTCGCGGGCGCGGACCAGGAGTTCGCTGGTGCCGAGGCTGCCGCCGCCGAGGAACAGATAGGTGCAGGTGTACTGCTTGGTCTCGACGACGGTGCCGGTGGTGTCGATCCGGTCGGCGGTCAGGACGTACGACCCGTCGCCCGCCCGGCCGACCGACGTCACCTTCTCCAGGGTGTGGAGGGTGACGTTGCCGGTGCCGAGGGCGGCGGCCAGATAGGTCTTGTCGAGGCTGCGCTTGCCGTGGTTGTTGCCGTAGATGACCTCGCCGGCGAGGGCGGACTTCGTGGCCGTGCCGGCGGCCTCCTGCTGCATGTAGCCGAAGTCGTAGACGTTGGGCACGAAGGTGGTCTTCAGGCCCGCGTTGCCGGCGGCCTTCCGGGAGGTGCGGGTGAACCGGTACCACTCGGTGGACTCGAACCAGGCGGGGTCGATCGTGTTGACGCCGAGCATGGCGCGGGCGCGGGGGTAGTAGGTGCCGTACATCTCGTCGGCGTCCACGGTCGGGAACTGCTCGGCGAAGTACGACTTGAGGGGCGTGACCGCCATCCCGCCGTTGACCAGGGAGCCACCGCCGACGCCGCGGCCGACGTAGACGGACATGTCGTCGTAGTGGACGCGGTCCAGAGCGCCGGGATAGGGACTGATGTCCTTGTTGACCACGTCGAGCCAGAGGAAGGTGGCGAGCGGGGCCTCGGTGCGGGTGCGGAACCACATGGAGCGCTGGTCGGGGGCGGAGGTGGAGCAGAAGATCCTGCCGTCGGGGCCGGCGGTGTTCCAGAGCCGGCCCATTTCGAGGACGAGGGTGCGGATGCCCACCTGGCCGAGGCGGAGGGCGGCCACGGCGGCGCCGTAGCCGGAGCCGACGACGATCGCCGGGGCGTCTTCGACTGCGTCGGGCTGCGCCGCTCGGGCCGACTGTAGGTTGATGCGGGTGAAACCGAGGGCCGCTGCGGTCTGCAGTGCGGCCATGCCGAGTATGTGACGTCTCGTCAGCTGACGTCTCATCAGGTTTGCTGTCATGGACGCAGCATGGGCGGATTATGGGGTTCCGCCAAGGGCTTCCGCCCGGGGCGGGGGGCGCCATCCGGGGTGCCGGGTACGATTCGTCGGCGAATGCCGGTTGTATGTGGCTGGGCGCGCCGTTCCCCGCGCCCCTGGGTTGGCTGCCCCTAGAGCAAGCTCTTCAGCTTCTCGGCGAGTAGGTCCCAGCGCCACTTCTCCTCGACCCACTGGCGGCCTCGCTCGCCCATCCTCCTGCGCAGTTCGGGGTCGCGCAGCAGTGCCACAATCCGGGCTGCGGCCTCCGCGGGCTCGCCGCCCTTGACCACCCAGCCGGTCTCCCCGTCCAGTACGGCATCCGGAGCGCCGCCGGAGTCGCCCGCCACCACCGGCAAGCCCGTCGCCGAGGCCTCCAGGTAGACGATGCCGAGGCCCTCCACGTCCAGGCCGCCGCGGCGGGTGCGGCAGGGCATGGCGAAGACGTCGCCGGCGCCGTAGTGGGCCGGCAGCTCGGACCAGGGGACTGCGCCGGTGAAGCGGACGGAGTCGCCGACACCGGTCTCGGCGGCCATGCGGCGCAGGTCCTGTTCGTACGGCCCGCCGCCGACGACGAGCAGGACGGTGTCGGGCTCTGCGGCGAGGATGCGGGGCATGGCCCGGATGAGGGTGTCCTGGCCCTTGCGCGGGACCAGGCGGGAGACGCAGACGACGACCGGGCGGTCGGTGAGGCCGAGGCGGGCGCGGATCTCGTCGCCGCCGGAGCCGGGGTGGAAGGTCTTCTCGTCGACGCCGGGCGGCAGCTGGACCATGCGGCCCGCTGCCGCGGGCGTCAGCGCGGTGGCGATCCTCGACCGCGTGTACTCACCCAGATAGGTGATCGTGTCCGTCGACTCCCCGATCCGGCGCAGCAGTTGCCGGGCGGCGGGCAGCTGGGCCCACCCGGCCTCGTGGCCGTGGGTGGTGGCCACCAGCCGCTCGGCGCCCGCCTTGCGCAGGGCCGGGGCCATCAGACCCAGCGGCGCCGCCGCCCCGAACCACACCGAGGTGCACCCGTGCTCGCGCAGCAGCCCGACCGCCCGCCGGGTCGCCCGCGGGGTCGGCAGCAGCACGGTCGTGCGGTCGCGTACGACGGTGAAGGGCTGCTCGGCGTCGAAGGCGGCCGTGGCCCCGATGCCCTCCCGGCCGCGCTTCCAGGTGGAGGCGTAGACGACCAGCCGGCCGGGGTCCAGGCGGAGGGCCATGTTGTGCAGGAAGGCCTGGATGCCGCCCGGCCGGGGCGGGAAGTCGTTGGTCACGATCAGGGTCTTGTGCATCGCCGCCGACCCTACCGAATCGGCCGTCCGGAGCCGCGTGCGGCCGAGTTTGTGGCATGCACACAGACAGGCACGACATCATGGTGGCGCGACCGGAATCGAACGGCAGGGGATCACGTGGAGACGAAAGGCGCCGGGCGGTCCCTGGCATGGCTGCTCGCGACCTGGGGCGTCACCCGTGTGGTGCTGCTGCTGTTCGTCTTCCAGGTGTACCTGTTCCCGGGCCCGGACGTCACCTCCGACGTGTCGGTGATCTACCGGGGCTGGTACGAGGTGCTGCGCCAGGGATCGTTTCCGCTGGACGACGTGACCTGGCAGTACCCCCCGGCCGCCGCCCTGCCCGTGCTCGCCCCCGCCGCCCTGCCCTTCCTGTCGTACGCGCACGCCTTCTTCGTGCTCGCGTTCCTCGCCGACGTGGTGGTCCTGGCGCTGCTGCTGTATGCGAGCCGGCGCCCCGGCCGCTCCCTGCGCGGGGCCTGGGTGTGGGTGGCGGGCATGCCGCTGCTCGGTCCGACGGTGTACGCCCGCTACGACGTGATGGTGACCGCGGTGGCCGTGGCGGCGCTGTTCGCCGGGGCCCGGCATCCGCGGGTGATGGGCGCGCTGACCGCGTTCGGGGCGCTGTTGAAGGTGTGGCCGGCGCTGCTGCTGGTCGGTGCCGTGCGGCGGCGGGCGTGGTGGTCGGCGGCGGTGACCGCGTCCGGGCTGGCGGCGCTGTTCTCGGTGTCCATGCCGGGGGCCTTCGCCTTCCTGACCTTCCAGCGGGACCGGGGCACCGAGGTGGAGTCGTTGGGCGCCCTGGTCTTCCATGTGGCCCGGCACTTCGGCTGGCAGGGCCAGGTGCTGCTGAACTACGGGTCGATCGAGTTCCTCGGCCCGTATGTGAACGAGGTCAGCACGGCGGCGCTGGCGCTGACCGGGGCCGCGTTCGGCTGGCTGCTGCTGTGGCGGCTGCGCGCGAGCCACAGGGCGCCGCACACGCTCGCGGAGGCGGCCTTCACCGCGGTCCTGCTGTTCACGGTCACCAGCCGGGTGATCAGCCCGCAGTACCTGGTGTGGCTGATCGGCCTGGCGGCGGTCTGTGTGTCGTACCGGGCGAGCCGGATGGGGGCGCCCGCGCTGATGGTGGCGGCCGCGTCCTTCGTGACGGTCCTGGAGTTCCCGCTCGGCTTCCTGCACGTGGTGCTGAGCGACCGGTACGGCGTCCTCCTGCTGTTGGTGCGCAACGGCCTGCTGGTCGCGGCCTCGGTCACGGCCGGCCGCCGCCTGTGGCGCTCGACCGTGCCCCCGGCCCCCGCCGCACCCCTGCCGCCGCAGCCGTCCCGGCCACGGCACACCCAGGTTCCCTCCTGACCCAGCCGGCGCACCCCGGAGCGACCACACCCGACTCGCGACAGCCGCGGGCCACGGTGTCCGGCGCGCTCCCGGCCACCGCACCCCCTGCACCGCCCGCCACCCTGCCGACACGGCCCGGCCCGCCTCCGGCGGTCGGCCACAGCCGCTGCCGGGCGATCTCGTCGAGAGCGGGACCGGACCGCCGCGGCGAGCGCTTGGCCAGGGGTACGCCCCGTGAGCCCCTGGGCGTGGGCCCCTCCGCCCGACGGGCCGAGGCCCTGGAGCGTGCCGCCGCCCGCACGGTGGCCGAGCAGGGTGACCCGGTGTGCGCGGAGGAGGCCGGGGATCTGTTCCGCGAGGGCATGCTGCGGGTCGCCCGGGCCACCGGGAAGGCGGAGCGGGCCTGGCTGCGCGAGGCCATCGAGACCCTCGGCGCATCCGACTGACCCGAAAGGGAAAGGACGTGGCCGTCACTCGGTCCGGGTCAGCTGCGCCCGCACGTACGCCCGCCACTGCGCGGTGAACTCCCCCGGGGTGGTCCCCAGCACCTTCTTCAGCGCGTCCTCGACCGCGCCCGCCCGCCTCTGACGGTCGCCGACGGCGCGGTAGAAGGCGTCGAGCCGGGCCGTGCCCCAGCGGTCGGCGATCATCCGGCAGGCCAGCCAGCCGCCCTCGTAGGCCCGGGCGAGCTCGGCCGGGTCGCTGGTGAAGCCGAAGTCTCTGTCGGTGGGGAGCGCAGTGGGCGGGTGGCCGTCCTGGACGGCGCGGGTGAGTTCCGGCGCGGCCTCGGTGGGGGTGCGGCCGGTGCCGAGGTAGCCGATCCAGTCCGCGTAGCCCTCGGAGAGCCACAGCGGGGTCGCGGCGGTGGTGTGCGCGCGAGTGGCCACATGGGTGGTCTCGTGGGTGAGCACCACCTGCTTGCCGAGGTCGCCCAGAACGGCGTACGCCTCCGGGTTGACGACCACCCGGTCCGCCGGCGCCGTCCCCGAGCCTCCCGCCTCGCCGGTGGTCACGGCGGCGATCCCCCGGTAGTTCGCGGCGGGCGAGCCCAGCAGTCCCGCCATGCCCTGGAGGGACCGCGGGACGAGCACGACGACATGGCGGGTCCAGTCGGTGCCCCAGGCCCGGGAGACGGCCGGCACGGCGCGGTCGGCCAGCGCCGCGTATCCGCGCAGCTCGGCGGCCGTCCGGCCGGTGCCCAGGACCAGGCTGTGCGCGCCCTTGACGGCGGTCACCGGGCCCTGGTCCCACAGCTGCTGCCCGGCGTGCCCCGCGGGTCTGTCGGCGGTGACGTACCACGCGCCGTCGGCGGTCCGTCCGAGGGTGAGGGTCCGGCGGGCGTCGACGGGGGCCTTGTCGTACCCGGCGACGCGATAGCTCAGGTCGGCATCGGCGGTGGCGCCGGTGGCGGTGCGGTGCACGGCGGTGACCCGGTAGCCCCAGGAGGCCAGCGGCAGGGCGCGCAGCCGGGTGTACTCCGTGCGGGTGCCCGTCGTCCCGTACGCCGTCTCGTCGTGGCCGAGGAGCGCGGCCGAGCGCCGGTCGAGCAGGTGCTGGACCTGGGTGCGGGCGGTGTCGCCCGGCGTGCCGGCACAGCCGGCCAGGGGCAGCAGCAGCCCGAGCCCCACGGCTCCGATGCACCACGCCCGTCTGCGACCAGTCACTTCCCGATCGTAACGGCGAGCGTCGCGTTCAGGGCCGGGTGACCGAGGAGACCGGCATCATCCCGACCGGGTCGTAGCGCACCGCCGCTCCCGGATAGGGCGCGTGGATGACCTGGCCGTTGCCGACGTACATCCCCACGTGGCTGGCGTCGGAGCGGTAGATGACCAGGTCGCCGGGGCGGGCCTCGGAGAGCGGGATCTGCCGGCCGGCGAACCGCTGCTCCTGCGAGGTGCGGGGCAGCTGGACCCCGGCGTGCGCGTACGACCACTGCATCAGGCCCGAACAGTCGAAGCCGGAGGGGCCGCTGGCGCCCCACACATAGGGCCGGCCGAGGGCGGAACGGGCGGCGGCCACCGCGGCGGCGGCGCGGGCGTCGGGCGCGTCGGGGGCGTCCGAGGTGCCGGGGGCGAGGAGGCCGGTCAGGTCGGAGAGGTCGAGGCGGCCGTCGCCGTCGGAGCGCGAGGCCCTGGTGAAGACGTCGCGTTCGGCGACCGGGAGCGCGTTGAGCAGCTGCCGGGCCTTGGCGAGCTTCTGCACCACGGTGCGCTTGTGCACGACCACGGCCTTGCGGCTGCTCTCCAGCTCGGCGAGCTTCCCGGCCGCCACGGAGCGCTCCTGGGCGAGCTCCCGCATCGCCAGCTGCAACTCCCGTAGCTGACCGGCCTGTTGGCTGGTGATGCGGTCGAGGGTGGACGCCTTGTCGAGATAGTCGTCGGGGTCGTCGGAGAAGAGCAGCGCCACGGCCGGGTCGATGCCGCCCGCGCGGTACTGGGCGCCGGCCAGCGAACCCAGCGCCTCGCGCAGGGTGTTGACGTGCTGCTGCTGCCGGGCGATGAGGTCCTGGGCGTCGCGCACCTCACGGCGCAGCGTGCCCTCCCGCTCCTGGGCCTTGTCGTAGGCCTGGGTCGCCTGCTCGGCCTCCTGGTAGAGCCGGTCCACCTCGGCCCGGGAGTCGTCGTGCGGGGCGGCCTGTGCCGGTACGGCGCCGAGCGCGGCGGCCGCGGCCGACAGAACACACAGGGCGACGGCGCCCCGGTCGAATCCGGAGGAGGCAAGGCGGCGATGAGACCCCACGGCAGTCCTTCTGCTGGCGAACAGAGACCGCTTCCCCGGCGCCTGGGGACGGGGAGGCCCCGGCGCCGGGGAAACGCGGCAGACAGTAGCCGTACGGAAGGGGCCGGACCAACGGCCGGGGCGGCAACATACGGTGACGCCCCGCCGCTGACCCAGGTCATCGGCGGGGCGTGGGGTCACTTCCGGTCCACGGGATTCGCCCGTTCGGGCGCCCCCGTGCGGGCGTTGCCCGCGGCTCGCGGGGTATCGGAGCCGGTTTCGCGGGGGCGCCGGAGCGTTTCGCGGGGCGTCAGACCCGGACGCCGAACTGGAACGGCATGTCGGAGATCGCCTCGTAGCGGACCACGGCACCGGTGTGCGGGGCGTGCAGCACCTGGCCGTTGCCGGCGTACAGGCCGACGTGGTGGATGTCGCCGTAGAAGAAGACCAGGTCGCCGACCTGGAGGTCGTTGATCGAGCTGATCCGGGTGCCTATGGTGGCCTGCTCCTGGGAGGTGCGCGGGATGGAGACACCGGCCTGGGCGTAGGCCCAGGAGGTCAGGCCCGAGCAGTCGAAGGAGGACGGGCCGGAGGCGCCGTAGACGTACGGCGAGCCGATCACGCTCTGCGCGGCGGCGAAGGCCGCGCCGGCCCGGCCGGAGGCAGGGGTGCTGTTGCCGAGGTTGACCCGCGAGCTGGAGGAGCGGTCGGCGCGCGCCTGCTGGGCGGCGAGGTCCGCCTTCTCCTTGGCGGTCAGGCTGTTGAGCAGCTTCTGCGCGTCGGCGAGCTTGCCCTGGACGTCCTTCTTGTTCTGCGCCAGCTGGGCACGCGTGGCGGAGAGGTCCTTGAGCTTCTGGGTGGCCTCGGCACGTTCCTGGGCCAGTTCGCGCTGTTTGTCCTGGATCTTCTTCAGCGCGTCGACCTGCTGGGCGCTCAACTGGTCGAGCGTGGACGCCTTGTCGAGGAAGTCGTTCGGGTTGGAGGACAGGAAGAGCTGGACCGAGGGGTCGATGCCGCCCGAGCGGTACTGCGAGGTGGCCAGCGAACCCAGGCCGTCGCGCAGCTTGTTGAGGTCCTGCTGGCCTCGCGCGACGTTGTCCTGGATGGTGGATATTTCCTTCTGCAGCTTCTGCTGCTTCGCCTGGGCCCCGTCGTACTTCTCGGTGGCCTGCTCCGCCTGCTGGTAGAGCTCGTCGACCTTGGCCTTGACCTGGTCCTTGGTGAGCTTCTGGCTCGGCGCGGCGTTGGCGGCGTTCGCGCTCAGGACGACGGCTGCGGCGGCTGCGGTGGTCAGCACGGTCACGCGGGCGCGACTCTGCTGCTTGGGTCGACGGTGGGACGCCACGGAGGACGAACTCCTTCTTGTGATGAGTGAGTAATCACCCGTTCGGAGGTTCGAGCCCAGACCCTAGTGACCCAGTTGTGATCAGTTCAAATCCTCTCAGCAGAAAATCCCATCACGCAATGCATTCTTTGCACAGAACTCACATGCTGTGATGCACGATCGACACTACGTTGCGTGACGATACGGCCAATTCGGGCATTGCATATGCCTGTTGGGCCTTCAGGACAGTCGCTTGAGAAGCACCGCAGAGGCGACGGGACGGGCACCGGCCTTGGCGACCCCGTCGGCCACCTCGCGGTCGGTGGAGGCGACGATGAGCGGACGGCCCGGCGGCTCCGCGCGCACCAGCTGGCGGATCAGCTCGTCGGCCGTGACGCCCGGCTTCGAGAACAGCACCCTGACCCCGCGCGGCGGGGCGAGCAGCACCGGGGCGGCCAGTTCGGCGCCGTCGAAGACACAGGTCACCTCGGCGCCGGTCTGCGCGGCGAGCGCGGAGAGCTGGCCGAGGAGCCGCAGCCGCTGCTTCTCCAGGGGCATCTGCGGATAGCCGGTCTTGGTGACGTTGTAGCCGTCGACCACCAGATGCGCCTGCGGCAGCGCCAGCAACTGGTCGAGAATCGCCGGGTCGTTCTCCGACAGGGCGCGCGCCGCGATGTCCTTCGGTGTCATGCGTCCCGGTTCGACCGCGTCCACGGTCTCGGCGGGCCGCACGGACACGGGCGGCAGGGCGAGTTCGCGCCTGAGGCCCTGGGTCGCGTCCAGCAGGGTGTCGAGCAGCAGCCGTACCCGCATGTCCTCCACGCTGCGGCCCTCGCGGGCGGCGCGGCGGGTGGCCTCCAGCGCGGCCTCGGCCTCGCCGAGGCGGGCCTTGAGCCGGCGGGACTCGCTCTCGGCGGCCGACACCTGCAGGTGCGCCTCGGCGCGTACGGCGTCCATCTCGCCCTGGGCCTTGCGCAGGGCGGCCTCGCCCCGCTTGACGTCGCTCAGGGCGGCGCGGAGCTTGCGGTGCAGCGATTCCGCTTCCTTCCTCGCCGACTCCAGCTCCGTGCGCAGCCGTTCGGTCTCGGCGCGGGTCTGCTCGCGGGCCTGGGCCAGCTCGGCGCGCAGCCGCTCCAGCTCGGCCCTGCTCTCCTCGTCGGCGCGCTCGGCGTCCGCGCGCTGGACCTCCTCGCCGGCCGCGGTGACCAGCTTCACCCAGCCCGCCGGGCGCAGTACATAGGCCGCGGCCGCCACGTCGAGCGGGTCCGCGGCCGGGAGCGGCGAGCCGGAGTCGAGGGCGCCGGCGAGTTCCGGCTCCGCCTCTCTGAACTTCTCCCCGATCCGCTGCCGGAACAGCGCATCGGTCTCCAGCGCCGCCGCCATCGCGTTCCCGGCGAACTTCGCCCGGCGATTGGGGGCGAACCGGGCGTACTGCCTCAGCTGGGCGGGCAGTTCCGTCACGGTGAGCCGGCCGAAGCCGTCCGAGACGATCTGCACGACCCTGCGTCGCACCCCGTCGGGCAGCGGACGGTCAAGCACCTCAGCGGTGCCGTCGCCCGGCCCCCCGCCTGCGGTCTCCACCATCCGTCACACCCCACTGCCTCGACTTCTTCGGGGCCGCTCCGCTCAGGAGCCGGCACCCGGCCTGTCCACGAGTTCCACCTGGTCCACCGCGTTGCACCAGCGGCACCGCACCGACTCGATGGTCTCACTGACCACCTGGCGCTCCTCCACGGTCGGCTCACCGGCCAGATCGAGGTGGACGTACTCGACGACCTTCGAGGAACGCGTCACGTCGAACCGGGTGAGGTTGCCGCACAGGGTGCAGCGCCATCGGGTGGTCGCGGTCGGCAGGGGAACCGTCATCGTGGCTGTCCGCTTCCTTCTGGTAGTCGCTCGTCGCGCCGCCGGCCGACGCGTGTGGCCGTAACCCTACGGCCTGGCGGGGACTGGCCGCTGGTCCGTCCAAGGCGGCGAGGCGGTCTGTCAGCTTGCGTCCCGTTACGTCATGCTCTGTATTCATGATCAGCGAGTGGAGCACGGCGGCCGGCAGGACCCTCAGGGCGGTCCGGAGCTCAACAGCACCCATGACATACGGCCTCATCGCCCTGTGCTGCCTGCTCTTCGTCCTGGGCCCGGCCTCGGGACTCACCCCGGGATACGGCTCCGGGGACGGCCTGCTCACCGCGCAGCGGGCGTACTTCCGGCGCTGGGGCGTGGTGCCGGCCGAGCTGTTCACCAGTCCGCTGCGCGAGGTCCTGACCCCCGCCACAGCCCTGTTCGTGCACGGCAGCTGGGTGCACCTGCTCGGCAACATGCTCTTCCTCTTCGTCTTCGGTGCGATGACCGAGGAGCGGATGGGCCGGGTCGAGTTCACTCTCTTCTACGTCGGCTGCGGCTGTCTCGCCCTGCTCGGCTACGCGGCCGCCAACGCCGCCTCCGAGCAGTCGCTGGTGGGCGCCTCCGGGGCGATCTCGGCGGTCCTCGGAGCGTTCCTCTACCTGTTCCCCCGCGCCCGTGTCACCAGTCTTCTGCCGTTCCTGTTCTTCCTGCCACTGCGGTTTCCCGCATGGGTCGTACTGCCGTTCTGGGCGGCCCTGCAGTGGGCGGCGGCGGAGCAGAGCTCGGGCGGCCCCGGGGTGGCGTATCTGGCGCACCTCATCGGCTTCGGTCTGGGCTTCGGCTACGCGTGGGTGCGCTACGGGAGGAAGAAGGGCCCGAAGGGCGGCCCCGGAAGGGCGGTGGTGGGAGACGGGCGGGCGGCTAGAGTGAAAGCCGCCCCTGCTCAGGCCCCCGAGGGAGAGAACCAGCCGTGATCACCGCGATCGTTCTGATCAAGACCAGCGTGGACCGGATCCCCGAGATCGCGGAGCAGATCGCTTCGCTGGAGTCGGTGAGCGAGGTTTTCTCCGTCACGGGCACATATGACCTGATCGCGATGGTCCGGGTGCGGCAGCACGAGGATCTCGCCGATGTCATCCCCGGCCGGATCAGCAAGATCCCCGGCGTCGAGGCCACCGACACGCACGTCGCCTTCCGCACCTACTCCCAGCACGACCTTGAGGCGGCCTTCTCGATCGGTCTGGACAACTGACCGTCGGAAGACCGCCCGGGCGTCTGCGGGGCGCCGGTCACACCGCCGGGACGCAGCGGCCGCCCTCCGTCCGGTACGTCCACTTCGCACCGTCGGTCACCAGTTCCCGTACCGCCGTCACGAAACGCTCCACGTGCTCGTCGGGGGTGCCCGCGCCGAAGCTCACGCGGATGGCGTTGAGGGACTTCTCCCCCGGCGCCGCCTCGGGGGCGCCGCATTCGCCCTGGGTCTGGGGGTCGGTGCCGAGGAGGGTGCGGACCAGGGGGTGGGCGCAGAAGAGGCCGTCGCGGACGCCGATGCCGTACTCGGCGGAGAGCGCGGCGGCGAAGTGCGAGCTGTTCCAGCCCTCGACGACGAAGGAGATGACGCCGACGCGCGGGGCGTCGTCACCGAAGAGGGACAGCACCTTCACCTGGGGGACCTCGGCAAGCCCGGCCCGGACCCTGCGGACGAGGTGCTGCTCACGGGCCACCAGGGTGTCCCAGCCGGCCTCGGTCAGCGCCTTGCAGGCCGACGCGATGGAGTAGGCGCCGATCACATTGGGCGAGCCCGCCTCGTGCCGCGCGGCACTGTCGTGCCACTCCACGTCCACGCCGCCGTCCTGACGCCGGGACACCTTGCGGCTGGCACCCCCGCCCGCCAGGTACGGCTCCGCCGCGCGCAGCCAGTCGGCGCGGCCGGCGAGCACACCGGAGCCGAAGGGGGCGTACAGCTTGTGGCCCGAGAAGGCGACCCAGTCGACGTCCAGGTCGCGGAGGGACACGGGGTGGTGCGGGGCCAGCTGGGCGGCGTCCAGGACGATACGGGCGCCGTGGGCGTGCGCCGCCGCGGCCAGTTCGCGCACCGGCCACAGCTCGCCGGTGACGTTGGAGGCGCCGGTGACGCAGACCAGGGCCGGGCCGTAGGGGTCCCGGTCGGCGAGGGCCCGCTCCAGGGCCGCCACGGCCTGCTGCGGGGTGCGCGGCGCGTTGAGGTAGGTGACGTGCGCGTCCTGCCAGGGCAGCAGGGAGGCGTGGTGCTCGGTCTCGAAGACGAAGACCTGGCAGTCGGCGGGGAGGGCGCGGGCCAGCAGGTTCAGGGAGTCGGTGGTCGAGCGGGTGAAGACCACCTGGTCGTCGGGGCGGCAGCCGAGGAAGTCGGCGACCGTCTTCCGGGCGTTCTCGAAGAGGTCGGTGGAGAGCTGGGAGAGGTAGCCGGCGCCACGGTGGACGCTGCCGTAGTACGGCGCGTAGGCGGCCACGTCGTCCCAGACGCGCTGCAGGGCGGGGGCGCTGGCCGCGTAGTCGAGGGCCGCGTAGGTCACCTCGCCGCCGGTGACGAGCGGGACGGTGACATCCCGGCCCAGAACGGGCAGGGGGGCGCAAACGGACTGGTCGGCGGCAGCGGTGAAGACAGACATGGGGGAACTCCCGTGAGGACGTACGCGAAGAGACGTACGGAAGAAGAGAAAAGGGGTGTGCGGAGGCGGGGCTCTGCGGCCCTATCGCATTCGCTTGCTCACGGAAGGCTCCCTCGATGACCAGGACCCCTGGTCCCGCGCTCTCGTCAAGCGCGCGAGGGGTCCGCGCTTGCCGTAGACCTCGCTGCCTACGGCCTGGTCCTCACCCGGGGCACCCCGCCACGGACGGAGGGTTGCCGGACAGCCGGCCGGGGCCGAATGGCTGTCACTCATGACCTGGTGCAGAAACGTACGGTAAAAGATCGTCGCCCCGCAACCCGTGTCCGGATCGCGGGACGACCACCGGCGACGGCTAGGCCCTGTCGTTGCTCGCCGCCACCCACCGTTCCAGCGTTCGCTTCGCCGCGCCCGAGTCGATGGACTCGGCGGCCTGGGCCATGCCGGCCCGCAGCTGGTTGGCGAGAGAGGCGTCCGTCGGGTGCAGGGCCACGAGGGCCGCCGCGGAGTTCAGCAGCACGGCGTCCCGTACCGGGCCCCGCTCGCCGTCCAGCAGACGGCGGGCGACCTCGGCGTTGTGCGACGGGTCGCCGCCGCGCAGCGCCTCCACGGGGACGAGGTCGATGCCGACGTCCCGCGGGTCGAAGGTCTCCTCGGTGACCTTGCCGTCCCGGACCACCCAGACGTGGGACGTGGACGTCGTGGTCAGCTCGTCCAGCCCGTCGTCGCCGCGGAAGACCAGCGAGGAGTTGCCGCGCTCCGCGAGCACGCCCGCGACGATGGGCGCCTCTCGAGGGACGGCCACGCCGACCGCCTGGGCCCGCACCTTCGCCGGGTTGGTCAGCGGACCGAGCAGGTTGAACACCGTACGGATGCCCAACTGGCCGCGCGCGGCGCCCACATGACGCAGCGCGGGGTGGAACTTCACCGCGAAGCAGAAGGTGATGCCGGCCTCCTCCGCGACCTCGGCCACCCGCCGGGGCGTGAGGTCGAGGTTGACGCCCAGCTTCTCCAGGACGTCGGAGGATCCGGAGGCGGAGGACGCGGCGCGGTTGCCGTGCTTGACGACCTTCGCGCCCGTACCGGCGACGACCAGTGACGACATCGTGGAGATGTTCACCGTCCTCGCCCCGTCCCCGCCCGTGCCGACGATGTCGACGGTGTGGCCGGGCACCTCGATCACGTTCGCGTGCTCGTACATCGTGCGGACCAGACCGGTGATCTCCTGCACCGTCTGTCCCTTGGCCCGCAGCGCCACCGCGAACCCCGCGATCTGCGCGTCGGTCGCCTCGCCGCGCATGATCCGGTCCATCGCCCACGCGGTGTCGTCGGCGGAGAGGTCCTGGCCGTCCAGCAGGCCGTTCAGCAGGGCGGGCCAGGAACGGCCCGCCGCGGTGTCGCCTCCAGCGGGGGTCACAGCGCTCATCAGCCGCTCCTGGTGTCCTGAAGAAACAGTGTGGTCCCAGCCTATCCAGCGCCGGGCACGGCGAAGGGCCCCGTCCGTAACCCGGACGGGGCCCTTCGGCGTGGCGTGGCGACGCGGGATCAGTGGTGGCCGTGGCCGCTCGTGATCTCCTTGTACTCCTCGACGGTCGGCTTCGGGATCTGGTTGTCCTCGCCGTAGTAGGCGTTGGACAGCTTCACCCGGAGCTTCTCCGAGGCACCGACCTTGCGCTCGACACCGTTCTCGTCGACCGTCGGGCCGATCTCGGCCGGCTCGTACTGGTGGTGAGCCGTGAGGGTGTGCAGCTGCTCCTGGCTGAGCGGCTCGTGCACCTCGATGAACTCACCGTGCGGCAGGCGCTTGATGATGCCGGTCTCGCGACCGTGCAGCACCTTGTCGCGGTCGCGGCGCTGCAGACCCAGGCAGATCCGCTTGGTGACGATGAACGCGATGATCGGCCCGAGGAAGAAGAAGATCCGGACGAACCAGGTCACGGCGTTGATCGACAGGTGGAAGTGGGTGGCCCACAGGTCGTTGCCGCCACCGACCAGGGTGATCATGTAGATCGTCACCCAGGCGACACCGAACGCGGTACGCGTCGGGGCGTTGCGCGGGCGGTCCAGGATGTGGTGCTCGCGCTTGTCGCCGGTGATCCAGGACTCGATGAACGGGTAGACCGCGATCGCCGCCAGGACCAGCGGGAAGAGGACCAGCGGGATGAACACGCCCAGGACGAGCGTGTGACCCCAGAGGTTGATCTCCCAGCCCGGCATGAAGCGGATCAGACCCTCGGCGAAGCCCATGTACCAGTCGGGCTGGGCGCCGGTGGACACCTGGTCCGGACGGTAGGGGCCCATGGCCCAGATCGGGTTGATCTGGGCGACCGCCGCGATGGCCGCGATGACACCGAAGACCAGGAAGAAGAAGCCTCCGGCCTTGGCCATGTAGACCGGCAGCAGCGGCATGCCGACGACGTTGTTGTTGCTCTTGCCGGGACCCGCGAACTGCGTGTGCTTGTGGTAGAAGACCAGGATCAGGTGGCCCACCATCAGGCCGAGCATGATGCCCGGAAGCAGCAGGATGTGGATCGAGTAGAACCGGGCGACGAAGTCGTGGCCGGGGAACTGACCGCCGAAGAGGAAGAACGACAGGTACGTGCCGACGATCGGCACGGACAGGATCGCGCCCTCCATGAAGCGGACACCGGTGCCGGAGAGCAGGTCGTCCGGGAGCGAGTAACCGGTGAAGCCGGTGAACATGCCGAGGACGAACAGCAGGAAGCCGAACAGCCAGTTGATCTCACGCGGCTTGCGGAACGCGCCGGTGAGGAACACGCGCATCATGTGCACGAACATGCCGGCGAGGAAGATCAGCGCGGCCCAGTGGTGGATCTGCCGGATGAGCAGACCACCGCGCACGTCGAAGGAGATGTGCAGGGTCGAGTTGAACGCCTCGGACATCAGCTGACCCTGGAGCGGGACATAGCTGCCGTGGTACTCCACCTCGTTCATCGACGGGTGGAAGAACAACGTCAGGTAGACACCCGTCAGGATGATGATGATGAAGCTGTACATGCACACTTCGCCCAACATGAACGACCAGTGGTCGGGGAAGATCTTGCGCATGTTGGCCTTGGCCAGGGAGTAGATCCCGAGCCGGCCGTCGGCCCAGTCGGCGACGCGCTCGCCGGCCGGTGCCTTCCCGCGAGAGCGGGGCGTCTCGTTCGCTGCAGTACTCATCCGCGCTCCCAGAATGCAGGACCGACGGGCTCCTCGAAGTCGCCGAGCGCCTGGAGGTAACCCTCACTGTCCACACCGATGCGCAGCTGCGGCAGGGCGTGGCCGGCGGGGCCGAAGATCACTCGGGCGCCGTCGGAGAGGTCGAAGGTGGACTGGTGGCACGGGCACAGCACGTGGTGCGTCTGCTGCTCGTACAGGGAGATCGGGCAGCCGACGTGGGTGCAGATCTTGGAGAAGGCGACGATGCCTTCGTGCGACCAGTCGAGCTCGCGCTTGTCCTTGATGTTGTCCGGCTGCAGCCGGACGATCATCAGCGCGGCCTTGGCGATCTCCGTCTGGAACTCCTCGTCCGTCTCGTTCAGCCCGTCGGGCTTGGCGAAGGTGAGGGAGCCGACGGCGACGTCCTCGGGGCGCAGCGGCAGGCCCGTGTTCGTGTTGACCAGGCGCTTGCCCTTGGCCCACAGCGTGTGACGCAGCGAGGTGCCGGGCAGCGGGCCGAGGTCGCGCAGCAGCATGACGCCGGAGAGCGGGAACAGGGCCAGCGCGCCGAACATGGTGGTGCGCAGCAGCTTGCGGCGGCCGAGCGCCGACTCGGCGGCACCCTGGCGGAAGTCCGCGTGGACCTTGGCCCGGACCTCGGGGGAGGCCTCGATCGGGTGACGCTCGTCGGCGACCTCGACGTCGGACATCAGGGTGCGGGCCCAGTGGACCGCGCCCGCGCCGATGCAGAACAGCGCCGTGCCGAGGGTCAGACCCAGCGCGAAGTTCAGCGCGCTGAGGTGCCCGATCGGGAAGACGAAGATGTCCTTGTCGTGCGGGATGGTCACGTACGAGACGATGAAGCCGACGGTGGCCAGCATCGACACCGTGAACAGCAGGGCGACCATGCGCTCGGACCGCCTGGCGGCCCGCTCGTCGATGTCCTGGATGCGGTGCTCGTGGGGCGGCAGCCCCGGGTCGGCGAACGGGTTCTCCTCGTCCGCGACCGCCGTTACCGCGCCGTGCGCGTGCTCCTGCTCTGCGGGCAGGTTCTCTTCTGGAATGTCTTGGCTACTCATGACTTCTTGGCCTTTGCGGTCCGAGCGGCGACCCAGACGGCGACCACGATCAGCGCGCCGAGGCCGAAGATCCAGGCGAACAGACCCTCACTGACCGGCCCGAGGCCGCCCAGCTCCAGACCGCCGGGGTTCGTCGTCTCGCTGCTGTCGACCGCGTGCAGGTACGCGATGATGTCCTTCTTGTTCTTCGAGGACAACGTGGTGTCCGGGAAGGACGGCATGTTCTGCGGGCCGGTCTGCATGGCCTCGTAGATGTGCTTCGGGTCGACGCCCTCGAGCGTCGGCGCGAACTTGCCCTTGGTCAGGGCACCGCCCTTGCCGGTGAAGTTGTGGCACTGCGCGCAGTTGGTGCGGAACAGCTCGCCACCCTTGGCGATGTCCGCGCCGTCGGGGCCGTACTGGTCCTTGGTGGGCACGCTCGGGCCGGCGCCCAGCGAGGCGATGTACGCGGCGAGCTGGTCGATCTGCGTCTGGTTGTAGACGACCTTCTTGCGCGGCACCTGGGCGCCCTGCGAGGTGGCGGCCGGCATACGGCCGGTGCCGACCTGGAAGTCGACGGCCGCGGCGCCCACGCCGACCAGGCTCGGCCCGTCGGAGGAGCCCTGGCCACCGGTGCCGTGGCAGCTGGCGCAGCCGACCTCGTAGAGCTTCTTGCCCTCCTGGATGGTCAGGGACTGGGCGGAATCATCGGCCTGCGCCTTGCCCGCGGGTGCGAACGCGGCGTACAGCCCCCCAGTGGCCGCCAGCGCGAGGAGTAGGACGACGACCGCCGCCAGCGGATGGCGTCGTCGTGCGGAGAGCTTTTTCACGGATTACCCCGGTGTCAGGATCTTCTGCGTCGGTGCTTCTGGATGTGCGGGAGCCGGTCCCGGCTACTTGATCAGGTAGATCGTGGCGAAAAGGCCGATCCAGACCACATCGACGAAGTGCCAGTAGTAGGACACGACGATGGCGGCGGTCGCCTGCTCGTGGGTGAACCTCTTGGCCATGTAGGTGCGGCCGAGGACCAGCAGGAAGGCGATGAGACCGCCCGTCACGTGCAGGCCGTGGAAGCCGGTGGTCAGGTAGAACACCGAGCCGTAGGGGTCGGAGGAGAGCGAGATGCCCTCGTCCTTCACCAGGCTCGTGTACTCGTAGATCTGACCGCCGATGAAGATCGCACCCATGATGAAGGTGAGGATGAACCACCCGCGGAGCTTCTTCACGTCACCGCGCTCGGCCGCGAACACGCCGAGCTGGCAGGTGAGCGAGGAGAGCACCAGGATCGTGGTGTTCGTCGCGGAGAAGGGCACATTGAGCGCGTCGGCCATGTGCTTCCAGTGCGCCGGACCCGTCACCGACCGCAGGGTGAAGTACATCGCGAAGAGGGCCGCGAAGAACATCAGCTCGGAACTCAGCCAGATGATGGTTCCGACGCTGGTGAGGTTCGGCCGGTTGACCGACGGGTGCGCGTGCCCGGTTTCTACTGTCGTTGCTGTCGCCACGACCGACATTATGTCGGTCGCTTATCCCGCCCTCACTCCGGGGGGTGCCGTTCGGAGTGTTGCTGCCCGCCGAACCGGTGTTGACGTGGTGTTCATGGGGACTTCGACGGGAGTAAGCTCCGCCCCGAACGGCCCTGTCCGTCCCGTCCGTACGACGCTGACGTCCCGGAGGAACAATGCAGCCGACCGCCATGGTGCTGGTCTACAGCGACGACTCCAACACCCGCGAGCAGGTACGGCTGGCCGCCGGCCGCAGGCCCGCTCCCGACGTCCCCTTTGTCGAGTTCCTGGAGTGCGCGACGCCCGAGGCGGTGCTGCGCGAGCTGGGCAGGGGCGGGATCGATGTGTGCGTGCTGGACGGCGAGGCCGTGCCCATGGGGGGTATGGGGGTGTGCCGGCAGATCAAGGACGAGGTGTTCAACTGCCCGCCGGTGCTTCTGCTGATGGGCCGGCCCCAGGACGCGTGGCTGGCCACGTGGAGCCGGGCCGACGCCGCTGTGACCCTTCCGGTGGATCCCGTGGAGTTCTCCTCGGCCCTTGCTTCGCTGCTCCGTCAGAAGCGGTTGGTGGGCGCCTAGCGGAGAGGGGGCGCGGGGGCCCCGCGCCCCTGCGGGGCGCTCAGAGCGCCGCCGGCTGCAGTCTCACCGTGTCCGACTCCGTCGGCCCCTCCCGCGTGCCGTTGACGAGGGCGCTGCCCTTGCTCCATTTCTTCCAGTCGACGTTCCAGTCGCCGAAGCCGTTGCCGAAGTCCTCCATCTGGCGGCCCCTGGAGTTGACGACCCTGACGATGTCGCCCTGGTGGATGTTGTCGAAGAACCACTCGGCGTTGGCCGTACTCATGCCCGTGCAGCCGTGGCTGACGTTGGCGTAGCCCTGTGAACCCACGGACCACGGCGCGGCGTGCACGTACTCGCCGGACCAGGTCACCCGGGTGGAGTAGTAGACCGACAGGTCGAAGGAGTCGGAGCTGCCCGCGGCGATGCCGATGGTGGAACTGCGCATGCGTACGACGTATGCCTTCTCCAGGACGACCTTGACGCCGTTGCGGGTGTCGTAGCCGGGCCTGCCGGTGGTGACGGGGATCCGTTTGATCGCCTCACCGTTCTTGTAGAAGGTCAGTTGGTGTGCCGCGGCGTCCGTCAGGGCCTCGATCCGGTCACCCGTGGTGATCTTCAGCGGTTTCGACGGGCCGCCCCACAGCCGGTCGCTGATCCTGATGCCGTCCAGGTTGCTGTGCACCGTGATGGTGGCGTGGGCGGGCCAGTACTCCTCGGGCCGGTAGTGGAGTTCCTTGTCGCTGACCCAGTACCAGGAGCCCTGTACGGCCGGCGTGGACTCCACCCGGAGGGCGCGCTCCACGATGGCGCGCTGCGCCTTGTCCTTCACCTCCTGGTCGAGTTGGGCGGTGATGGGCTGTCCGACGCCGTACTGGCCCGACTTGGGTCCGAGGGTGACGGTCAGGCGCTTCCTGCTGGTCGGCTTGCTGGTGTCGAAGGTGAGGACCTTGCGGCCGGGCGCGCCGTCGCCGTCCTCGGTGCTCACCGTGACCGTGTAGTGGGCGTTGGCGGCCAGCGGGGCGGTGCTGTGCCATCTGCTGCCGTCGGCGGCGAGTTCGCCCGGCACATAGCGCCCTGCGGAGTCCTGGGCGGTGACGTCGGTGATGCGGTCGTCACCGTCGGCGGTGATCTCCAGGGGCTTGTCCGGGTCGGCCCGCTCCCCCTCCTCGGTGGGGAGGTTGGAGGAGATCACGTCCGCCGCGTCGTACGGCTTGGCCGACAAGGGGTTGCCGTCCGAACTGCAGGCGGTGAGGCCCGCGCCGAGCGCGGTCACCAGCAGGGTGCAGCTGACGACGGTGCGGGTCCGCGGAGTGTGGTTCATACGATCACGCTATGAGGCGTTGACCCCATTTGCGCGGTGGGTAACCCGTACGAGTGATCGACACTGCGGCAAAGGAACGACCGCACACGGGCGACCTGTGGAAAAGCCGGAGGCCCGGACCCTCCTGAGGGAGCGTCCGGGCCTCCGGTGCGTGCACTCGCGTGCTACTGGGTGCGGTTCTCACCGTGGTAGTACTCGAACACCCAGCCGAACAGACCGACCACGATGAACGGGGCGGAGAAGTAGATCAGCCACCAGCCGACCGCGATGCTGAGGAAGGCGATCGCGCCGCCGAAGCCCAGCATGAGCGGCTGCCAGCTGTGCGGGCTGAAGAAGCCCAGCTCGCCCGCGTCGTCCGCGACGTCGGCCTCCTTGTCGTCCTGGGCGCCCGCGTCGACCCGCCGGGCGGTGAAGCCCAGGTAGAAGCCGATCATGACGCTCAGGCCGAAGGCCAGGAACAGTGCGGTGGTACCGGCCGGCTCCTTCGACCACACGCCATACACGATGGCCATGATCAGGATGAAGACGCTCAGCCAGATGAACATCCGACCCTGGATCTTCACTTGCCGGCCTCCTTGCTGCCCGCGATGGCGGTGCCGTGACCGCTGTGCGCGAGCTGCTCGAGCGCGGCGATCTCAGGGTGGTGCAGGTCGAACGCCGGGGATTCGCTGCGGATCCGCGGCAGGGTGAGGAAGTTGTGCCGCGGCGGCGGGCAGGACGTCGCCCACTCGAGCGAACGGCCGTAGCCCCACGGGTCGTCCACGCCGACCGGCTTGCCGTACTTGGCCGTCTTCCAGACGTTGTAGAGGAACGGCAGGATCGACAGGCCGAGCAGGAAGGAGCTGATCGTCGAGACCGTGTTCAGGGCGGTGAAGCCGTCGGCCGCCAGGTAGTCGGCGTACCGGCGGGGCATGCCCTCGGCGCCCAGCCAGTGCTGGACCAGGAAGGTGCCATGGAAGCCGATGAACAGCGTCCAGAAGGTGATCTTGCCGAGGCGCTCGTCCAGCATCTTGCCGGTCCACTTCGGCCACCAGAAGTGGAAGCCGGAGAACATGGCGAAGACGACCGTACCGAAGACCACGTAGTGGAAGTGGGCCACCACGAAGTACGAGTCGGAGACGTGGAAGTCCATCGGCGGCGACGCCAGGATGACACCGGTCAGACCACCGAACGTGAAGGTGATCAGGAAGCCGGTCGCCCAGAGCATCGGCGTCTCGAAGGACAGCGAGCCCTTCCACATGGTGCCGATCCAGTTGAAGAACTTCACACCGGTCGGGACCGCGATCAGGAAGGTCATGAAGGAGAAGAACGGCAGCAGCACACCGCCGGTGACGTACATGTGGTGGGCCCACACGGTCACGGACAGACCGGCGATCGCGATGGTCGCGGCGATCAGGCCCATGTAGCCGAACATCGGCTTGCGGGAGAACACCGGGATCACTTCGGAGATGATTCCGAAGAACGGCAGGGCGATGATGTACACCTCTGGGTGTCCGAAGAACCAGAAGAGGTGTTGCCACAGTAGTGCGCCGCCGTTTGCGGCGTCGAAGACGTGGGCGCCGAACTTGCGGTCCGCTTCCAGGGCGAACAGCGCGGCCGCGAGGACCGGGAAGGCCAGCAGGACCAGGACACCGGTCAGCAGCACGTTCCACACGAAGATCGGCATGCGGAACATGGTCATGCCCGGTGCGCGCATGCAGATGATCGTGGTGATGAAGTTGACCGAGCCGAGGATGGTGCCGAAGCCGGACAGGGCGAGACCCATGATCCACATGTCGGCGCCGACACCGGGGCTGCGGACCGCGTCGGACAGCGGCGAGTAGGCGAACCAGCCGAAGTCGGCCGCACCCTGCGGGGTGAGGAAGCCGCCCACCGCGATGAGCGAGCCGAACAGGTACAGCCAGTAGGCGAACATGTTCAGCCGCGGGAACGCCACGTCGGGGGCGCCGATCTGCAGCGGCATGATCCAGTTCGCGAAACCGGCGAACAGCGGCGTCGCGAACATCAGCAGCATGATCGTGCCGTGCATCGTGAACGCTTGGTTGAACTGCTCGTTCGACATGATCTGCAGGCCCGGCCGGGCCAGCTCGGCGCGCATGAGCAGCGCCATCACGCCACCGATCAGGAAGAACGCGAACGACGTCGCAAGGTACATCGTCCCGATCGTCTTGTGGTCGGTGGTCGTCAGCCACTTCACCACGACATTGCCGGGCTGCTTGCGCCTGACCGGCAGCTCGTCCGCGAACGCGCCTTCAGCTGCCGCGGCACCCTGGGGTTCGTTGAGGATGCTCACAGGTTGTTCGTCTCCCGGTTCTTCTCGTGGCTCGTCTGCGCGATGCCGGCGGGAATGTAACCGGTCTGCCCCTTCTTGGCGAGGTCCTGGAGGTGCTTCTGGTACGCCGCCGGGGAGACGACCTTCACGTTGAACAGCATGCGCGAGTGGTCGACACCGCAGAGCTCGGCGCACTTGCCGAGGAAGGTGCCTTCGTGGTTCGGAGTGACCTGGAAGGCGTTGGTGTGGCCCGGGATGACGTCCTGCTTCATCAGGAACGGCACCACCCAGAAGGAGTGGATGACGTCACGAGAGGTCAGGACGAAGCGGACCGTCTCACCCTTGGGGAGCCAGAGCGTCGGACCGGGGTTGCCCGTCTGCGGGTTCTTCGTGGCGGGCGTACCGACGTCGTAGACACCGCCGGCGTTCGCCGGGAAGTCCTTCTTGAACCGGTCCGGAATGGCGTTCAGGTTCGCGTCGGTCTTCGCGTCGCCGGAGACACCGGGGACGTTCTCGATGTAGTTGAAGCCCCAGCTCCACTGGAAGCCGACCACGTTGATCGTGACGTCCGGCTTCTTGGAGAGGCTCAGGAGCTTCGACTCGTCCCGGGCCGTGAAGTAGAAGAGCACCGAGATGATGATGATCGGGACCACCGTGTACAGGGCCTCGATCGGCATGTTGTACCGGGTCTGCGGAGGTACCTCGACCTTGGTGCGGCTGCGCCGGTGGAACATGGCGCTCCACAGGATCAGGCCCCACACCAGCACGCCGACGGCGAGCGCGGCAGCCCAGGAGCCCTGCCACAGGGAGAGGATCCGCGGAGCCTCTTCCGTGGTCGGGGTGGGCATGCCAAGGCGGGGGAAGTCCTTGTATGTGCAACCGGTTGCGGTCGCCAGGACCAGGCCCGCGGTCAGTGCCTGCAGCAGCTTCCGCCGCATCGGGCGCCGCGGCGAGCGGTCGGAGCCGTTGGGACTCACGTAGCGCCTTCCCGAGAGTCTCGCCCGCGCGGTCGGCTGCGGCCTTCTCGCTGGTCGGTCGCCGCCCTGCGTCGGGCAGGGGTTTGGATGTTTATGCGGACCAAACCCTAGCCCACCCTCTCCGGGGGTTCGCGGGGAGGGGTGCCTACTGAGTTGGGTGGTTCGCTGGATTGGCGGCTGCGGGTCCGTTGTGGCTGGTCGCGCCCCGCGGCGGAGCCGCTGATGTCACAGCCCCGCGCCCCTGGGTCGGCTGTCCCCGCCGGGGTCTTAACGTTGCCGTATGGCCTACTTTGACGCTGCCTCCGCCGTTCCTCTCCATCCCGTTGCCCGTCAGGCGTTGTTGGCCTCTTTGGATGAGGGGTGGGCCGATCCTGCACGGCTGTACCGGGAGGGGCGCAAGGCCCGGATGTTGCTGGATGCGGCGCGGGAGGCGGCTGCCGAGGCCGTGGGGTGCCGGGCGGACGAGGTGGTTTTCACCTCGTCGGGGACCCGGGCCCTGCACAGCGGGATCGCCGGGGCGTTGGCCGGGCGGCGGCGGGTCGGACGCCACCTGATCGTGTCGTCCGTCGAACACTCCTCCGTCCTCCATTCAGCGGAGGTTTTCGAGGCGGACGGTGGGACGGTCACCCAAGTGGCCGTCAGCCGGGCCGGAGCCGTCACCTCCGCGGACTACGCCTCCGCCCTCCGCCCGGACACCGCGCTGGCGTGCCTGCAGTCGGCCAACCACGAAGTCGGTACCGTGCAGCCGGTCGGCGAGGTGGCCGAGGTGTGCCGGGCCGCCGGGGTGCCGCTGCTGGTGGACGCGGCGCAGTCGCTGGGCTGGGGGCGCGTCGAGGGCGGCTGGTCACTGCTGACCGCCAGTGCGCACAAATGGGGCGGGCCGTCCGGGGTAGGGCTGCTCGTCGTGCGCAAGGGAGTGCGGTTCGCCGCCCAACGCCCGGTGGACGAGCGGGAGTCGGGCCGGGCGCCCGGGTTCGAGAACATCCCGGCGATCGTGGCGGCCGTGGCCTCGCTGCGGGCGGTTCAGGCCGAGGCGGCTCAGGAGGCGGTACGGCTACGGGAGCTGACGGAGCGGATCCGGACGCGGGTGCCGCGGCTGGTGCCGGACGTGGAGGTGGTCGGCGACCCCGAGCGCCGGCTGCCCGGGATCGTCACCTTCTCCTGTCTCTACGTCGACGGCGAGGCGCTGCTGCACGAGCTGGACCGGGAGGGCTTCTCGGTCTCCTCCGGTTCCTCCTGCACGAGCAGCACGCTGACGCCGAGCCATGTACTGAAGGCGATGGGCGTGCTGAGCGAGGGGAACGTGCGGGTGTCCCTGCCGGCGGGGACGGCCGAGGAGGACGTGGAGCGGTTCCTGGCGGTGCTGCCGGGGGTGGTGGCGGGCGTCCGGGAGAAGCTGGGCGCACCGGCACCCGAGACGGCCGTACGGGCCGAGGAACTAGTCGTCGACTCCCTCGGCAAGCGCTGCCCCATCCCGGTCATCGAACTGGCCAAGGTGTTCGGACGGGTGCCGGTCGGGGGGACCGTACGGGTCCTGTCCGACGACGAGGCGGCCCGCCTGGACATTCCGGCTTGGTGCGAGATGCGGGGGCAGGAGTACGTCGGGGAGGAGCCGGCGGACAGGGGAACGGCATATGTTGTCCGCCGGACGAGGTGACCGACCTCAGGAGCGCGGGGCGGAGCCGACACACTGCTCCGCCCACCTCACTGGAGGTGCGCCCGCACTTCCTCCCCCGCCTCGTCCCCGTACGCCTTCACGAACCGCTCCATGAAGTGCCCCCGCCGCAGCCGGTACTCCTGCGTGCCCACCGTCTCGATGACGAGCGTCGCCAGCATGCAGCCCACCTGGGCGGCGCGCTCGAGCGAGACGCCCCAGGCCAGGCCCGACAGGAACCCGGCGCGGAAGGCGTCGCCGACGCCCGTGGGGTCGGCCTTGCGCTCCTCCTCGGGGACGCCGACCTCGATCGGGTCCTCGCCGACCCGTTCGATGCGTACGCCGCGCGAGCCGAGCGTGGTGACGCGGTGGCCGACCTTGCCCAGGATCTCGGCGTCGGTCCAGCCGGTCTTGGACTCGATGAGGCCCTTCTCGTACTCGTTGGAGAACAGGTACGTCGCCCCCTCCAGCAGCACCCGGATCTCGTCGCCGTCCATCCGGGCGATCTGCTGGGAGAAGTCGGCGGCGAAGGGGATCCGGCGGGAGCGGCACTCCTCCGTGTGGCGGAGCATCGCCTCCGGGTCGTCGGCGCCGATGAGGACCAGGTCCAGGCCGCCCACGCGGTCGGCGACGGTCTTCAGCTCGATGAGGCGGGCCTCGCTCATCGCGCCGGTGTAGAACGAGCCGATCTGGTTGTGGTCGGCGTCGGTGGTGCACACGAAGCGGGCGGTGTGCAGGGTCTCGGAGATACGGACCGAGTCGGTGTCCACGCCGTGCCGGTCGAGCCAGGCCCGGTACTCGTCGAAGTCGAAGCCGGCGGCACCGACCAGGATCGGCTGGGTGCCGAGCTGGCCCATGCCGAAGGCGATGTTCGCGGCGACGCCGCCCCGGCGCACGTCCAGGTTGTCGACGAGGAAGGAGAGCGAAACCGTGTGCAGCTGGTCCGCGACGAACTGGTCGGCGAAACGACCGGGGAAGGTCATGAGGTGGTCGGTGGCGATGGAGCCGGTGACTGCGATGCGCACGACGGGGAATCTCCTGCGGGAGGCTGGGTTGACAGTTCACGCTACCCGCTCGGCCGCTCACGCTGTAGCTGGCGAAACTACCCGATAGTAGGTATTTCTTCGCGACCCCGAACGGGCCTACCGTGCGGTCATGACCAACCTCAAGTTCCGCCCCACCGTTCACGCCGGCCTCGAGGGTGACCTGGAGGGCGACCTCGCCGTGCTGCGCGGAGACTGCGCCCGGATGGCGCCGCGCTGGGCGGTTCCCGAGCACGCCGAGGTCCGGCCGGTGCCGCCGTCCCTGATCCACGGGGTGCGCGTGCCGGAGCGGTCCGCGCACCTGCTGGACGCGATGTCCGACTACGGCGACTGACGCGCGGGGCGCACTCCGCAGGGAACCGCACGCTCCCCTCCCACGTCCCATCGCCGTCCTCCAGGCGGGGGATGCGGGATACGACCAGCGAGGAGCGATGCGGTGAACACCGAGCGACCCGAGAACCGCGAGCACCCGGAGAGCTCCGAGCACACCGAGAGCGCCGAGGCCGCGGGGGACGCGGGCGGCGGCGAGGGCCAGGAGGGGCCCGGGGGCTCGGGGAGGGCCGAGCCGACGGCCGCTGCGGGGCAGGGCGCCGACGGCAGCGGCGGTATCGGCGACATCGACGGCGCCGAGGGCGGGCAGGCCGGCCGGCGGCGGTCGCGGCTCATCGTCGTCTCGGTCGCCGCCGCGGTGCTGCTGGTCGGCGGCGGTGGCGCCTACCTCGCGGCGAGCGGCGACACCGGCGGCCGTGCGGGCGGCCCCGGCGCGGACGGCTCCGGCGCCACTCCCCCGCCGCTCGCGCTGGACGGCTGGACCAGCGGCAACGGCATCGCTGTGGGCGAGCCGGACCCGTACGGCGCGACGTACGTCGCCCGCGGCGGACTGCCGGCCGGTCCCGGCTCCGCGCCGTTGTACGTGCCGAAGGGTGAGGTCGGCAGGGACGCGGTGGTCCGGCTGGCCAAGGCGCTGGGCGTCGACGGCACGCCGGTGGCCGAGGGCCGGATCTGGCGGGTCGGCGGCAACGACGGCTCCGGGCCGAGCCTGACGGTGAACCGGGACGCGCCGGGCAGCTGGACGTTCAGCCGGTACGCGCCGGGCACGGACGACTGCAAGAAGGGCGTCCTGTGCACGCACGACCCGATGGTGCCGGCCGGCGCCCCGGTGAGCGTACGGCAGGCGACCGAGGCGGCCGCGCCGGTGCTGAAGGCGGCGGGGCTGGACGACGCGAAGATCGACGCGAGCCAGGTCATGGGGAGCGGGCGGGTCGTGAACGCCGACCCGGTGGTCGGCGGGCTGCCGACGTACGGCTGGACGACCGGCCTGACCGTGGACCGGCAGGGCGCGCTGGTCGGCGGGCACGGGCTGCTCGGTGCGCCGGTGAAGGGCGACACGTATCCCGTGCTGGGCGCCGCGAAGACGCTGAAGCTGATGAACGCGGCGCCGAAGAGCGACCACCGCATGGGGATCGGCGGCTGCACCCGTCCGGTGCCGCTGAAGAACCGGCTGGAGCAGCCCTGCGGCGCGTCCACGGGGGCGCCGCAGCGGGGGGCCGACGCGGGGACGGACGCGGTCACCGTGGACAGGGCGGTGTTCGGGCTCGCCGCGCACGCCGTCGCCGGGCGGCAGACGCTGGTGCCGTCGTGGCTGTTCGAGGTGCGGGGGCCGGCCGGCCAGGGCGCGTCGACGGTGTCGTACCCGGCGGTCGATCCCCGGTACCTGGCGTCGGCGGCCACTCCCTCGGCGCCCACCGCGTCCGCGGCGCCCCATGACGTGAAGGTCACCGGCTACCTGGCCGAGGACAGCGAGCTGACCGTGAGCTTCTACGGCGGGGTGTGCGCCGACTACACGGTGGCGGCGAAGGAGACCGGCGAGCGGGTGACCGTGACCGTCACCGAGCACCCCTGGCCGGACAAGGTGTGTGTGCTGATCGCCAAGGAGTACGTCAAGACCGTACGGCTAGCCGCGCCGCTGGACGGGCGGACGGTGGTCGGCGCCGACGGCGGCCGCATTCCACGGACCACGCCGGGCGCCCTGCACCCGGACGCCCCGGCCCCATCTCGCTGACCTCCCGGCGTACGACGAAGGCGGCGGCCCCCCGCTCGGGGGACCGCCGCCTTTTCGGACCGTCGGGGTGTGAACCCTCGGCTCAGCTGAAGGAGTCGCCGCAGGCGCAGGAGCCGGTCGCGTTCGGGTTGTCGATCGTGAAGCCCTGCTTCTCGATCGTGTCCACGAAGTCGATGGTGGCGCCACCCAGGTACGGAGCGCTCATGCGGTCCGTGACGACCTTGACCCCGCCGAAGTCCTTCTCCACGTCACCGTCGAGCGAGCGCTCGTCGAAGAAGAGCTGGTAGCGCAGGCCGGAGCAGCCGCCGGGCTGGACGGCGACGCGCAGCGCGAGGTCGTCGCGGCCTTCCTGGTCGAGCAGGGCCTTGACCTTGGCCGCGGCGGCGTCGGTCAGGATGATGCCGTCGGTGACGGTGGTGGTCTCGTCCGATACGGACATCTACATCTCTCCCGGGTTGTACGGAGACTGCTTGCCGACGAGTGCAACCGGCGGTTCCGCGGATTCATTCCGGGGCGGGCAGTCGTGTTGGCGCGTTTTTACTTCCGTCTTCATGCTCGCACATGCCCCACGAGGTCGGCAGCGGCTCGTGGAGGGACCCGAGCGGGATTCACGTCACATCGACGTTATGGCCATCGTCAAACTGACGTGAACCGGTTATGATAGATAGCGTCAGTTAGACGAAAAGTAGAAAGGGTGCGTGCCGTGACCACCGCCCAGACCCCGGAACTCGACGTGCAGCCGACTCCGCTCGCCCTGCTGCTGCTCGGCCGTGAGGCCGACCCGAAGAGCGAGCGGGGCGTCGAGTGCCCCGGTGACCTGCCCTCGCCGTCCGACCCGGACCTGGTCGCGCGCGCCCGTGCGGCCAAGGAGAAGCTCGGCGACAAGGTCTTCGTGCTCGGCCACCACTACCAGCGCGACGAGGTCATCCAGTTCGCCGACGTCACGGGCGACTCCTTCAAGCTGGCCCGGGACGCGGCCGCGCGCCCGGAAGCCGAGTACATCGTCTTCTGCGGTGTGCACTTCATGGCCGAGTCGGCGGACATCCTCACCTCCGACGACCAGAAGGTCGTCCTGCCCGACCTCGCCGCCGGCTGCTCGATGGCCGACATGGCGACGGCCGAGCAGGTCGCGGAGTGCTGGGACGTCCTGACCGAGGCGGGCGTGGCCGAGCAGGTCGTACCGGTCTCGTACATGAACTCCTCCGCCGACATCAAGGCGTTCACCGGCAAGCACGGCGGCACGATCTGCACCTCGTCGAACGCCAAGCGGGCGCTGGACTGGGCCTTCGAGCAGGGCGAGAAGGTGCTGTTCCTGCCCGACCAGCACCTGGGCCGCAACACCGCCGTCCGGGACATGGGCATGTCCCTGGACGACTGCGTGGTCTACAACCCGCACAAGCCGAACGGCGGCCTGACGGCGGACGAGCTGCGTGCGGCGAAGATGATCCTGTGGCGCGGCCACTGCTCGGTGCACGGCCGCTTCAACCTGGACTCGGTCAACGACGTGCGCGCCCGCATCCCCGGCGTGAACGTCCTCGTCCACCCCGAGTGCAAGCACGAGGTGGTCGCCGCCGCGGACTACGTCGGCTCGACGGAGTACATCATCAAGGCCCTGGAGGCGGCCCCGGCGGGCTCCAAGTGGGCCATCGGCACCGAGCTGAACCTGGTACGGCGGCTGGCGAACCGTTTCGCGCCCGAGGACAAGGAGATCGTCTTCCTCGACAAGACGGTCTGCTTCTGCTCGACCATGAACCGCATCGACCTGCCCCACCTGGTCTGGGCCCTGGAGTCCCTGGCCGAGGGCAAGCTGGTCAACCGGATCGAGGTCGACAAGGAGACCGAGGCCTTCGCGAAGCTGGCCCTGGAGCGGATGCTCGCGCTGCCGTAGCGCGCACGAAAGGGCCGGGTCTCCTGCGAGACCCGGCCCTTTTCCATGCCGTCAGACTCCGGCGGGCTCCAGGACCTTCTCCGTCTTCGCCTCCCGCTTGGCCGTCCGCTTCTTCGCCCGGCGCTCCTTGCGGAGTTCCAGCATCGCGTAGAGCGTCGGCACCAGCAGCAGCGTCAGCAGGGTGGACGTGATCAGGCCGCCGATGACGACCACCGCGAGCGGCTGGGCGATGAAGCCGCCCTCGCCGGTGACGCCCAAGGCCATCGGGAGCAGGGCGAAGATCGTCGCCAGGGCCGTCATCAGGATCGGGCGGAGGCGGTGGCGGCCGCCCTCGACGACGGCTTCCACCACGCCGTGACCCTGCCTCCGGTACTGGTTGATCAGGTCGATCAGGACGATCGCGTTGGTCACCACGATGCCGATCAGCATCAGCATGCCGATCATCGCCGGGACGCCCATCGGGGTGCCGGTGGCGACCAGCAGGCCGATCGCGCCCGTCGCCGCGAAGGGGATGGAGACCAGGAGGATCAGCGGCTGGGCCAGCGAGCGGAAGGTCGCCACCAGCAGCATGAAGACGATCGCGATCGCCGCCAGCATGGCGAGGCCCAGGTTCTTGAACGCGTCGCTCTGGTCCGACGTCACGCCGCCGATCTCGGCCTTCGCGCCCGCCGGGAGCTTCAGCGCCTTGATCTTCGACTGGAGCTCGGTGCTGATCGCCCCGGTGTTGTCACCGGTCGGCCTGGCCGTGATGGTGGCGGCGCGCCGGCCGTCGATCCGGGTCAGCGACACCGGGCCGTCCACCAGCTGCACCGTGGCGATGTCGCCGAGCTTCACCGGGCCGAGGCGCAGCGCCTTCAGCTGGGCCATCGTGGTCGCGGGATTCGCCGACCGCACCACGACATCGCGCTCGGTGTCGTCGAGGATCGCCTTCGCCGCCGTCGTACCGCGCACCGCCTCGGCGACCGCCGCGCCGAGCTTCTGGTCGTCGAACCCGGCCGCGGCCGCCCTGGCGCCCGCCTTGACCGAGATCCGGGGCACGCTGGTCGCGAGGTCGCTGGTGACGTCCGTGACGCCGTCCAGGCCGGCGACCGTGGAGCGGACCTGCTCCGCGGCCGTGCGCAGCGTCTGCGGGTCGGACGCCTTGACCACCACGCTCAGGTTCTGGTTGCCGAAGCCGCCACCGGCCGACACCGTGGTCGTACCGATGCCCTTGAGCTGCTTCAGGCCGTCCTCGATGTGCTTCTGCACCTTGGCGTACGACTTGGAGTCCTTGAGCATCACCTGGTACGACGCCTGGTCGGTGCTCGTGCCGCCGCCGAAGGCCGCCATGAAGCCGGAGGAGCCGACGGTGACCTGGTAGTCCTTGACGCCCTCGGTGGCGGCGAGCAGCTTCTCCACCCGCTTGGCCTGCGCGTCGGTGGCGGCCAGGCTCGTGCCCGGCTTCAGCTCCTGCTTGACGGTGATGACCTCCTGCTCGCCCTGGTCGAAGAAGTTCGTCTTCAGCAGGCCGCCCATGCCGAAGGTCAGCACCAGGACCACGATCGCGATCAGCACGCTGGTGAGGCGGCGGCGGGTGGCGAAGCGCAGGACGGGGACGTAGGCGCGCTGCAGACGGCTGTTCGCCTCCTTCTCCTCGGCCCGGCGGCGGGCCTCGGCCGCGTCCTCGGGGGTGCCCTTCGGGGCGCGCAGGAACCAGTACGACAGGACCGGTACGACCGTCAGCGACACCAGCAGGGAGGCCAGCAGGGCCGCCGTCACCGTGATGCTGAACGAGCCGAACAGGGCACCCACCATGCCGCCGACCAGGCCGATCGGCAGGAACACGGCGACCGTGGTGAGGGTGGAGGAGGTGACCGCGCCGGCCACCTCGCGCACGGCGTTCAGGATGGCGTCCCTGCGCTCCTCGCCGTAGCCGAGGTGCCGCTTGATGTTCTCCAGGACGACGATCGAGTCGTCCACGACCCGGCCGATGGCGATGGTCAGCGCACCGAGCGTGAGCATGTTCAGCGACAGGCCGCGCGTCCACAGCACGATCAGGGCCAGCACCACCGACAGCGGGATGGAGACAGCCGTCACCAGCGTCGAGCGGACCGACGCGAGGAAGACCAGGATGACCAGGACCGCGAAGAGCAGGCCGAGCGCGCCCTCCGTGGTCAGGCCCTTGATGGACTTCGACACGGCCGGGCCCTGGTCGCTGACGACCGTGAGCTTCGCGCCCGAGCCGAGCTGCACGCGCAGGTCGGGCAGCTTGTCCTTGACCGCGTTCGAGATGGTGACCGCGCTGCCGTTGTGGTCCATCGTCACGGTGACGGCGAGGCTGGGCCTGCCGTCGGTGCGGGTGATGGAGTCGGCCGGGGCAGGCTGCTCCTTGACGGTGGCCACGTCACCCAGCCGTACCGGCTTCTCCCCGCCCTGGCCGGTGACCATCAGGTCCTGGATCTGCTGCAGCGAGGTGAAGCCGCCGCCGACCTGGACGGTGTGGTTGGTGCCGTTCTCGTCGAAGGAGCCGGCCGGGACGGTCGCGCCGCCCGCCTGCAGGGCCTGGCCGAGCGCGGCGGGGGTGAGGCCGGCCCGCGCGAGCTTCGCGTCGTCCGGGGTGACGGTGACCTGCAGGTCGCGCACGCCGGTGACCTGGACGCGGCCGACGCCGTCGATGTCCTTCAGCGCCGGTACGACGGTGTTGTCCAGCTGGTCGGCGAGGGCCTGCTGGTCCTTGTCGGAGGTGGCGGCGAGGACCACGGTCGGCATGTCGTCGGTGGAGCCGGATATGACCTGCGGGTCGACGGCGTCCGGGAGCTGGTTGCGGGCCCGGTTCACGGCCTGCTGGACGTCGGAGACGATCCGCTTGGTGTCGTTGCCGTAGTCGAAGGACGCCATGATCACGGCGTTGCCCTCGGAGGCGGTGGAGGTGACGGACTTGACGCCGTCGACGCCCTGGAGGTTGTTCTCGATCGGCTCGACGACCTGCTTCTCGACCACGTCGGGCGAGGCGCCCTGGTACGGCGCGATCACCGACACCATGGGCAGGTTGATGGTGGGCAGCAGCTGCTGCTTGATCTGGGGTATCGCGATCAGCCCGAAGACGAGCGCGACGAGCGACATCAGGCCGATCAGGGCCCGTTGCCGGAGGCTGAATCTCGACAGCCAGGACATGGATCAGGGTCTCTCAATCTGTGAGCGGCAGACCCTCTCACCCTGAGCCATCCCGGACGGCCGATCCGTAGGCCCTGGGTCCATTTCCCTGTCCCGGTCCTACTCCGCTCGCAGTACGCCGGGGTGGAGATCCGCAGTACGCCCGGGTGGAGATCTCCAGGAGGCCCGGGTGGAGATCAGTCCGTCCTCGGACGCACCAGACCCGACTCGTACGCGATCACCACGAGCTGCGCCCGGTCGCGCGCGCCCAGCTTGGCCATGGCCCGGTTGACGTGCGTCTTCACCGTCAGCGGGCTGACCTGGAGGCGCTCGGCGATCTCGTCGTTGGAGTGGCCGCCGGCGACCTGGACCAGCACCTCGCGCTCCCGCCCGGTGAGCGTGCCGAGCCGGTCGGAGCGGGCGGGGTCACGGCCGTCGTCGCCCTGGGCGAGGAAGCGGGCGATCAGTCCCTTGGTGGCGGCGGGAGACAGCAGGGCCTCACCGCCCGCCGCGACCCGGATGGCGTTCAGCAGTTCCTCCGGCTCGCTGCCCTTGCCCAGGAAGCCGGAGGCGCCCGCCCGCAGGGCCTGGACGACGTAGTCGTCGACCTCGAAGGTGGTCAGGATGACCACGCGCACCTCCGCCAGGGAGGGATCGGCGCTGATCAGCCGGGTGGCGGCGAGCCCGTCGGTCCCCGGCATCCGGATGTCCATCAGGACGACGTCGGCGGCCTGCTCCTTCGCCAGCCGGACCGCCTCCGCCCCGTCGGAGGCCTCCCCCACCACCTCCATGTCGGGCTCGGAGTCGACCAGCACCCGGAACGCGCTGCGCAGCAGGGCCTGGTCGTCGGCGAGCAGGACACGGATCGTCATTCGGGCTCCCCCGGGGCCGTCGTGCGGGTCTTGAGGGGCAGGATCGCATGGACGCGGAAACCGCCGCCGTAGCGGGGCCCGGTGGTGAGGGTGCCGCCGAGGGCGGTGACCCGCTCGCGCATGCCGAGCAGTCCGTGCCCGCCGCCCGCCCCCGGCACTCCGGCCGCGCCCGCGCCGTCGTCCAGCACGGTGACCTCGATGTCCGTCCCCACCCGTACGACGCTGACCTCCGCCTTGGCGTCGGCTCCGGCGTGCTTCTGGGCGTTCGTCAGCGCCTCCTGGATGATCCGGTAGGCGGCGAGATCGACGGCGGCGGGGAGTTCCGTGCCCTGGTCGGCACGGGCCACCTCCACCGGGAGCCCCGCGTGGCGGAAGGTGTCGGCCAGCTCGTCCAGCCGGCTGAGGCCGGGAGCGGGCTCGGTCGGGGCGGCGGGGTCACCGGACTGGCGGAGCAGGCCGACGGTGGCGCGCAGCTCCTCCAGTGCCGAGCGGCTGGCCTCGCGGACGTGGGCCAGGGCCTCCTTGGCCTGGTCGGGCCGTTTGTCCATGACGTGCGCGGCCACCCCTGCCTGCACGTTCACGAGGGCGATGTGGTGGGCGACGACGTCGTGCAGATCACGGGCGATGCGCAGCCGCTCCTCGGCGACCCGGCGGCGGGCCTCCTCCTCCCGGGTGCGTTCGGCCCTCTCCGCCCGCTCCCGGATGGCCTGCACGACCGCGCGCCTGCTGCGTACGGCGTCCCCGGCGGTGGCGCCGATACCGGTCCAGGCGAGCACGCCGAGGTTCTCCTGCGCGTACCAGGGCAGTGGACCGCCGAGCATGGCGGCGGCCGTCAGCACGGTCATGGTGAGCAGGCCGACCCGCCAGGTGGTGGTGCGGTCGGTGGTCGCGGCGACGGTGTACAGGGCCACCACGGCGGACATCGCGACCGGGGCGCGGGGGTCGCCCGTGACGCACTCGATCACGGAGAGGGCGCCGGTGACGGCGAGGACCGTCTTGGGGGCGCGGCGGCGCAGGACCAGCGTGGCCGCGGCGAGCAGCATGAGGAGGAGGCTGAGGGAGTCGGGGGTGCGGACGCCCCAGGTGACGCCGTTGTTGCCCCTCGGGGTCACGAAGGATCCCGCGATCATGCAGACCAGCACGCCTGCGGCGATGGTTGCGTCCAGCGCGAGGGGGTGCGCTTTGAGACTGCAGCGGGCGCGGTCGAGAGTGCTCACGGATGGAACAGTACGGGTGCGGGGCGGTGCCCTGTACCCGTGCCGGCCGGGCCGAGCGCGCCCGGAGGGGCGCCGCTAGCCCGGGATCAGCCCCTCGTCGCTGAGCATCTCCCGCACCTCCGCCAGCGACGCCTCCGGCGAAGGGAGGATCAGCTGCGAGGGCTCCAGCGCGTCGTCCGGCAGCGGAGTGCCGAGCCGGCGGACGGAGTCGAGGAGGGCGGCGAAGGTGCGGCGGAAGCCGGCCTCGTCGCCGCTCTCCATCTCGGCCAGCAGCTCGTCGTCCAGCTTGTTGAGCTCGGGAAGGTGCGCGTCGTCCAGCCGCACCTGCCCCTCCCCCATGATCCGTACGATCACGTCGGCCTCCTCGGCGTGGCCCCTACTGCTTGTCGAAGCGCGGGGTGTCCTGCGGCTGCTGCTGGGTCTGCCCCTGCCCGGTGCCGCCCTCGATGGCCTGCTGCGGGGAGCCTCCGGCCAGCTCGGCCTTCATGCGCTGCAGTTCCAGCTCTACATCACTACCACCGGAGAGCCGGTCCAGCTCGGCCGCGATGTCGTCCTTGGCCATGCCGGTCGGGTCGTCCAGCGCGCCGGAGGCGAGCAGCTCGTCGATCGCGCCGGCCCGGGCCTGGAGCTGCTGCGTCTTGTCCTCGGCCCGCTGGATGGCCAGGCCGACGTCGCCCATCTCCTCGGAGATGCCGGAGAACGCCTCGCCGATCCGGGTCTGGGCCTGGGCGGCGGTGTAGGTGGCCTTGATGGTCTCCTTCTTCGTACGGAACGCGTCCACCTTGGCCTGCAGGCGCTGGGCCGCGAGGGTGAGCTTCTCCTCCTCGCCCTGCAGGGTGGAGTGCTGCGTCTCGAGGTCGGTGACCTGCTGCTGGAGCGCGGCGCGCCGGGACAGCGCCTCACGGGCCAGGTCCTCGCGGCCGAGCGCGAGCGCCTTGCGGCCCTGGTCCTCCAGCTTGGAGGACTGCTGCTGCAACTGGTTGAGCTGGAGTTCCAGGCGCTTGCGGCTGGTCGCCACGTCGGCGACGCCGCGGCGGACCTTCTGCAGCAGCTCCAGCTGCTTCTGGTACGAGTAATCGAGGGTCTCGCGCGGGTCCTCGGCCCGGTCAAGGGCCTTGTTCGCCTTCGCGCGGAAGATCATCCCCATACGCTTCATGACACCGCTCATGGGCTTCGCGCGCCCCCTTCTGACGGACTCCAGCTCACAGATCCTGCGACAGGACCCACAGTACGGGCCCTGACTCCATTACCGCACTGTTCGGGGAGTGATGCGCTCATCCCCGAGGACGACTGCGGACCGTACCGCTCCGGCGTGAGGAGTAGGTGGTCCCCCACCGGGCCGCACCGGAACGTCCCCTCTGTCCCCCTACAGACGTCCGGTGTTGCCGGATCGTTCCCCGCCGGGCTGGGGTCCATGCCGGTGAAGCCCGTACCCTTGGGTTTTGTGTTCCGTAGCCGTGCCAAGGACGAGAAGGCCCCGACCGCCGACAAGGCGCAGGTGACCCTCTCCAAGCAGCCCCGTGACCCGCAGGCCCCGAAGGGCAGGCCCACGCCCAAGCGCAGTGAGGCCCAGTCCCAGCGGCGCAGCGTGGCCCACACGCCGACCAACCGCAAGGAGGCCGCGAAGCGCCAGCGCGAGGAGCGGCGCCAGGCCCTGGAGCGGCAGCGCCAGGCACTGGCCACCGGTGACGAGCGCTACCTGCCCGCCCGGGACAAGGGCCCGGTCCGCAAGTTCGCCCGCGACTGGGTGGACTCGCGGTTCAACGTGGCGGAGTTCTTCCTGCCGCTCGCCGTGGTGATCCTGGTGCTGAGCGTGGTGCGGGTGCCGGCGATCCAGTCGATCGCGCTGCTGCTGTGGCTGGTGGTGATCGTGCTGATCGTGCTCGACGCGGCGTTCAGCGGGTTCCGGCTGAAGAAGCGGCTGGCGGAGCGCTTCCCGGACCAGAACTCGCGGGGCGCGGTCGCCTACGCCCTGATGCGCTCTCTCCAGATGCGCCGGCTCCGGCTGCCGAAGCCGCAGGTCAAGCGCGGAGAGCGGCCCTGAGCGCAGAGGCCTTCACCGGGGGCGCGGCCGACGCCTGGCTGAACAAGCTGGGCAAGCTGCGGGACGTCGTACGCCAGGAGCTGGTGGCCCGGCAGCTGGACGAGCAGATAGCCGGGCGGTTCCCGGTCGGGCAGCGGCTGCGCGTGCTCGACGTGGGGATGGGCCAGGGCACGCAGGCGCTGCGGCTGGCCCGGCTCGGCCACCAGGTGACCGGGGTCGAGCAGGACGCGACGATGATCGCCGCGGCGCGTGCGGCGCTGGCCGCGCAGCCGGAGGGCATCCGCGAGCGGGTGAGGCTGGTCCAGGGCGACGGGCGGGACACCGGTGTGCACTTCCTGCCGGGCAGCTTCGACGTGGTGCTGTGCCACGGGGTGCTGATGTACGTCGAGGAGCCGGACCCCCTGGTGGCGGGCCTGGCGCGGATGCTCGCCCCCGGCGGGCTCCTCTCCCTGCTCGTCCGCAACGGCGACGCGCTCGCCATGCGGCCGGGTCTCGCCGGTGACTGGGCGGGCGCGCTGGCCGCCTTCGACACCACCGCCTACCACAACCGCCTCGGCCTGGACGTACGGGCCGACAGGCTGGCCGCCCTCACCGCCACGCTCGACGGGATCGCGGCGCCACTGCACGCCTGGTACGGCGTGCGGGTCTTCACGGACACGGCGGCGGACGACGCCGAGCTCCCGCAGGATCTCCAGACGCTGCTCGCGGTCGAGGAACGGGCCGGTCGCACGGACCCCTACCGCCGGGTGGCGGCGCTGCTGCACCTGTGCGGCGTACGGGGCTGAGACCGTTCGGGCCAACACCGCGGGCCGGATGATCGGCGCGCGGTGAGACTCGGGGCATGGACGCTTCCCCCATCCGTGCCCCGTGGAGGGTCGCGGCCGCCGTGGCGCTGGTGTGCTGCGCGGCGGCGAGCTGTACGGCCACCGCTCCCGAGGACCGGCAGGACAGCGGCGCGACCGCGCGGGCGGTGGTGCCGATGACCGTAGGTGATCTGCAGAGCCAGTACCAGAGGGTCATCAGACAGGTCCTGCCGTCGGTCGTGCAGATCCAGGCGAGCCACGAGCTGGGCTCCGGGGTGGTGTACGACGGCGAGGGGCACATCGTCACCAACGCGCACGTGGTCGGGTCGGAGAAGACCTTCCAGGTGACCACGGCGAACAGCCAGGCGCCGCTCACCGCGCACCTGGTGTACTCCTACCCCGAGCAGGACCTGGCCGTGATCAAGCTGGACAAGGTGCCGGCCGGGCTGAGGGCGGCGGTGTTCGGCGACTCCGAGAAGGTGGAGGTCGGCCAGATCGTGCTGGCCATGGGCTCGCCGCTCGGGCTGTCGTCCAGCGTGACCCAGGGCATCGTCTCGGCGACCGGGCGGACCGTCAGCGAGGTCCCCGGCGGGGGTACGGGCGCGACGATCGCGAACATGGTGCAGACCTCGGCCGCCATCAACCCGGGCAACAGCGGTGGCGCGCTGGTCAATCTCGCCGGCCAGGTCATCGGCATCCCGACGCTCGCCGCCGCCGACCCCGAACTCGGGGGCAGCGCGGCGCCCGGCATCGGGTTCGCCATCCCGGCGTCGATGGTCAAGACGATCGCCGGGCAGATCGTCCGCCACGGCAGGGTCACCGACTCCGGGCGGGCCGCGCTGGGCATCACCGCGCGGACGGTCGTGGACGACCGCTACCGGCCCGCCGGGGTCGCGGTGGTCAGCGTCAGGCCCGGCGGCGCCGCGGACAAGGCGGGCCTGCGTCCGGGCGACACCATCACCAAGGTCGGTGACCGGCCGATCTCCACCGTCACCTCCCTCGCGGAGGCGCTGGCGGCGGACGCGCCGGGCCGGAAGACGTCGGTGACCTACCAGCGGGGCGGCACCGAGAAGACGGTGGAGGTGACGCTGGGCGAGCAGTGACGAGGGGTACGGCCACGGGCCGCACCCCCGGCTGGTCAGGCGGCGTCGGCGTGCAGGCTCATCGGGCCGTAGATCTCGGTGTTCTCCTCGAACAGCCGCACCTGGTCGGCGCCGCCCTCCAGGAGCGCCTTCCAGTGCTCGCCGATCCAGGACTCCGCGTCCCCCTGCGTGGTGAACTCCTCGGGCTGCACCGCGGGCTGGACCTCCGTCCCGTCGGCCTTCTCGAACCGCCACGTCCATGCCGTCATGTGGGCCTCCTAGTGATCCAACTCGTGCTCGCAGCCTAGCCGGGAGCGCAAGACCTGCTGGGACGGGTGAGAATCGATCCCGTGGAAATCACTCTGCTCGGTACTGGTGCCCCGGCTGGGCTGCCGCGACCCGACTGTCTCTGCGCCGCCTGTGCGCGGGCGCTGGGGCCGGACGCCCGCGCGGCCACCGCCGTGTTGGTCGACGGGGAGCTGCTGCTCGACCTGACGCCCGGCGCGGCGTTCGCGGCGGCGCGGGCCGGGCATTCGCTGGGCGGGGTACGGCAGGTGCTGCTGTCGCATCCGCACGACGGCCCGGCGGTGGAGGTGCCGGCCGGGCTGCCGCAGCCCGGCCGGGTGCCGGACGGGCGGGAGTTGGCGCTGCTGACGGGGCATCGGGTGCGGGCCGTGGCGATGGACGCGGGCGGCACCGGGTACGCGGTGAGCGGACCGGACGGACAGCGGCTGCTGTACCTGCCGCCGGGCGGGGCGCCGGCGGGACTTCAGGAGGCGACGGCGGAGTCGTACGACATGGTCCTCGTGGACGTCGTCGGCCGCCCGGACGCGCTGGCGCGTCTGCGGGCGGTGGGTTCGGTCGGGCCGACGACGGACGTGCTCGCCGTCCACCTCGACCACGATGTGCCGCCCGGCGCCGAGTTGCGGCGCCGGCTGGCGGCGGCCGGGGCGCGGGCGGTGCCGGACGGTACGACGCTGGCGGTCGGCGCGTACGAGGACGTGCCGGACGTGCCGCGCCGGACGCTGCTGCTGGGCGGGGCGCGCTCGGGCAAGTCGGTGGAGGCCGAGCGGCGGCTGGAGTCCTTCCCGGACGTGCTGTACGTGGCGACCGGCGGGACGCGGGGCGGGGACACCGAGTGGGCCGAGCGGGTGGCCGCGCACCGGGAGCGGCGGCCGGGGTCGTGGCGTACGACGGAGACGACGGACCTGGTGCCGCTGCTGGGCGAGGACGGGCCGCCGCTGCTGATCGACTGTCTGTCCCTGTGGCTGACGGATGTCATGGACCGCGTCGGGGCGTGGGACGACGCGGAGTGGGCGGGCGGCGGTGAGAAGACGCTGCGCTCGCGCGTGCGGGAGCTGACGGAGGCGGTGCGCTGTACTCGGCGGACCGTTGTGGCCGTCTCCAACGAGGTGGGGTCGGGGATCGTGCCGGCGACCGCGTCCGGGCGCCGGTACCGGGACGAACTCGGGCGGCTGAACGCGGCGTTCGCGGACGAGTGCGAGCACGTTCTGTTGGTGGTGGCGGGGCAGGCGTTGGTGCTGCGGGGCTGAGTGGGCACCCCTCGCCGGTGCGGGCCGGGGTCGGGTCGCCCACCGGGCGCCGGCAGGCTACGACGGCGGGGGCGCCGCGTACGGGGGCGCGGGGCTGTGTCCGACATGCGGCTCCGCCGCGTGGGCGCGACCGGCCCACCACGCACCCGCAGTCAGCCACGGTCCTTGCGGGCCACGATTCTGTACGCGTTGGAGAACGGAGTGCGGCGGAACAAGGGCGCCAGGATGTGGTCCAGGGCGGCGGCCAGCATCCGCACGGGTGCCGCGGCAGCGCTCAGCAGGGGATGCGCGGCCGAAGCCAGCGCCACGGCACCTGACAGGTCGTAGGGCACGTGGGGATCCCTGCGGTCGGTCACGACAACGGTGCAGCCCAGGGTCTCCAGTTCCCTGCACAGGTTGGCCAGGGGCACCAGGTGGAGGTGGCGGGGCTGGCCGTGGGGAAGCCACCACCTGCCGAGCAGCGCGGCGAACGCGCAGCGTGGGTCGGCGACTTCCACGACGAGGTGCCCGCCGGGGCGGAGGGCCGACAGGGCGGCGCGGAGCTCGGCGCGCGGGTCGGGCGTCTGCTCCAGATGGCGGAACATGCTGACCACGTCGTAGCGGCCGCGCAGCCGGGCCGTCATGCCGGGCGTGGCGAGGTAGCCGCGGTGGGCCTCTTCGACCCGCTCCTCCAGCTGGGCCTGCTGCACCCGGGCCGTGGGGTCCAGGCCGTCGAAGCTCGTGTACGGGAAGAACTCCTTCGCCGCCTCGGGGAAGCGGGCGTGGCCCGTGCCCACGTCCAGCCAGCTCTCCGCCTCGGCCAGCGCCAACAGCCTCCGGGCGGCGGCGCGGTGCCGCCGGCGGACCGTGCGGGCGGGCAGGACGCGGGCGGTGAACTCCTCCAGGTGCCGTTCGTAGAAGTCCCGGTGGAAGAAGGCGAACCCCTCCGCCGTGAGCCGGGGGTTCTGGAAGACGTGACCGCAGGCACGGCACTGGTCGACGACGAACCGGCCCGGCCGGTGTCGCAGCGGGTCGCCCGCGCGCACCCGGGTGCGCAGCCGTGCGGAGCCGCACCAGGGGCAGTCCTCGCGGGCCGGTTCGAGGAACGGGTCGGAGGACCGCGGGAGGGGCGTCGGCGTGAAGGGCAAGGTCGGCATGGGCAACTCCCTGGGCGACATTCCGCAGCAAACCGGAACGTATGGGATGCCGATCTTGGGTGCAATGACGTTGTGGGGGTGTGGTGGCCATGTGGCGCCGAAGCGTTCGTTCTCGGGCGGTACTGTTCGGCGAATGAGCAGGCTTAATCTGGACGACTTCACCGATCTGATCGAGCGCCCGGACGGGGGCGTGCGCCGCGACGCCGAGGCCCGGCGGGAGCGCCAGATCGTGCCGCCCGGGGCGCTGGGCCGCCTCGACGCGCTGGGCGAGTGGCTGTCCGCCGCGCAGAGTGCCGTACCGGTACGGACCGTGGAGCGGCCGCGGGTGATCCTCTTCGCCGGTGACCACGGGATCGCCGGACTGGGCGTCTCTGCGCGCCCCGCCGGCAGCGCCGGGCAGCTGGTGCGGGCCGTGCTGGAGGGTGCGAGCCCGGTGTCCGTGCTCGCGCGGCGACAGGAGGTGCCCGTACGGATCGTGGACATGGCCCTCGACTGCGCGCCGGACGCCTTCCCGGAGGACGTGGTACGGCACCGGGTGCGGCGCGGCAGCGGCCGTATCGACATCGAGGACGCGCTCACCCTGGAGGAGGCCGAGGCCGCCCTGCGGGCCGGGATCGCCGTGGCCGACGAGGAGGCCGACTCGGGTACCGACCTGGTGGTGCTCGGCGACATCAGCGTGGGCGGGACCACGGCCGCGGCGGTGCTGATCGCGGCCCTGTGCGGGACCGACGCGTCGGTGGTGACCGGGCGGGGCGGCCTCGCGATCGACGACCTGGCGTGGATGCGCAAGTGCGCGGCGATCCGGGACGCGCTCAGGCGGGCGCGACCGGTGCTCGGGGACCAGTTGCAGCTGCTGGCGACCGTGGGCGGGGCGGACCTCGCGGCGATGACCGGGTTCCTGCTGCAGTGCGCGGTGCGGAAACTGCCGGTGATCCTCGACGGGGTGGTGGCCGCCGCGTGTGCGTTGGTCGCGCAGCGGGTCGCGTTCCGGGCACCGGACTGGTGGCTGGCCGGGCACGCCAGCGGGGAGCCGGGACAGGCGAAGGCGCTGGACCGGATGGCCCTGGAGCCGCTGCTGGAGCAGGGCGTGAAGGTCGGCGAGGGCGTGGGTGCGCTGCTGGCCCTGCCGTTGGTGCGGGCCGCCGCGGCGCTGGCCGCGGAGCTTCCCGAGAAGCCGGAGGCCGAGAAGGAGAACGAGGAGCAGGAGAACGAGGAGCAGGAGTAGCGGGGTTTGGGCGAGCCCCCGGCGGAAAAGTGAGGTTCGCCAGAGCGGCACCCATATGATCCTGCCCCATGGGAGATGCCCGAAATGCCGTTCCGCAGCACGTCGAGCCGGGGCGTCCGGGTGAGGAGGGGCGGCGGGCCGGCGGGAGCTCCCGACGGGCCGCCGCCATCGCCGTCTGGTATCTGCGGACCGTCGCCTTCATCAACTTCCTCAGCGCGGTCTGGGTCTCGCTCGGCCAGGACGTGCGCCGGCACAACCAGGACGACTTCTTCACCCCGTACCTGCTGACGGCCGGCTTCGCCTCGGGCGTGTTCACCGCGTTCCTGGCGATCACCATGCGGCGCCGGAAGCGGGCGGCCTGGATCCTGAACGTGGTGCTCAGTGGGGCCTTCCTCGCGCTGTTCGCGTTCGCCATGGCGTTCCCGGAGATCCGGCGGTACGCACAGAACTGGATCTCGCTGGCGCTCACGGCCGTGTTCGTGGGCGCGCTTCTCGTGGGCCGCCGGGAGTTCTACGCCAAGGGCGACCGGTCCAACCCGCGGCTCGCGGCGACGGTCGCCGTCGGCGGCGGGCTGGCCGCGAGCCTGCTGGCCGGGCTGCTGGTGACGGCCACCAACCAGGCGCCGGACGCGGCCCGTTCGACCTTCCTGGAGCGCTGGCACTACGGCACCCTGCGCCTGGTGTCGGTGGCCGCCGACGAGTCGCGCTTCCCCGGGATCGACCCGCCGAACTGGGCCAACGTCGCGATCAACGTGCTCAGCACGGCCCTCGTCCTCGCCGTGTTCTACGCCGCGTTCCGCTCCCGGCGCGCCGTCGACCCGCTCACCGAGGACGACGAGAAGCAGCTGCGGGCCCTGCTGGAGAGGCACGGCGAGCGGGACTCGCTGGGCTACTTCGCGCTGCGCCGGGAGAAGAGTGTGGTGTGGTCGCCGACCGGGAAGGCTGCCATCGCCTACCGGGTGGTCGGCGGGGTGAGCCTGGCCTCCGGGGATCCGCTCGGGGATCCGGAGGCGTGGCCGGGCGCGATCGCACCGTGGCTGGCCCAGGCGCGGGCGCACGGCTGGATCCCGGCGGTGATGGGGGCGGGCGAGGAGGCGGGGACGGTCTACGCCCGGCACGGGCTCGACGCCCTGGAACTCGGCGACGAGGCGATCGTGGAGGTCGCCGACTTCACGCTGGAGGGCCGGGCGATGCGGACGGTCCGGCAGGCGTACAACCGGGTGAGGCGGGCCGGGTACGAGGTGCGGATCCGGCGGCACGAGGACATCGCGGCGGACGACATGGCGCATCTCGTCGAGCGTGCGGACGACTGGCGGGACGGGGCGACCGAGCGCGGGTTCAGCATGGCGCTCGGCCGGCTCGGGGACCCCGAGGACGGGCGGTGCGTGATGCTGGAGTGCTCCGACGCCGAGGGGAGGCTGCGGGCGCTGCTGTCCTTCGTGCCGTGGGGGCCGCACGGGCTGTCCCTGGACCTGATGCGCCGCGACCGGGACTCCGACAACGGGCTGATGGAGTTCATGGTCATCGAACTGCTGCGGCGCGCCGACGAGATCGGGATCACGCAGGTCTCACTCAACTTCGCGATGTTCAGGTCGGTCTTCGAACGTGGCGCGCGCCTCGGTGCCGGTCCGGTGCTGAGGTTGTGGCGGTCGCTGCTCAGCTTCTTCTCCCGCTGGTGGCAGATCGAGTCGCTGTACCGCGCCAACGCCAAGTACCGGCCCATCTGGGAGCCGCGGTTCCTGCTCTTCGAGAAGAGCGCGGACCTGCTGCGCATCGGCCTCGCGTCGGCCCGCGCGGAGGGCTTTCTGGAGGCGCCGGGACTGCCGAAGTGGCTGCACCGCAGACACCTGGACACGCACCGGTGAGGACCATCCGATGACAGCGCTCGCCCGCTGGGCCCGTGAGGAGTGGGGGCCGCTGTGCGTCACCGTACGCACGGTCCTGCTGAAGCGGCACCTGTGGGCGGTACCGATGACGCTCGGCGCGGTGTGTCTGACGGCCCTGCTGCAGTACGTGCAGAACCGGCCGTGGGGCTATCAGTTCGTGCAGGACGCGGGCGCCGTACGGGCCCAGGACCCCCTGTGGCTGGCGCTGCTGCGCACGCCCCTCTCCCTCTTCGTGCCGGCGCTTGACCTGCCGGTCTGGGGCGCCCTGGTGCAGATCCTGCTGGTGTTCGGGATCGCCGAGGTGTGCATCGGCTGGTGGCGGACCCTGGTCATCGCCTACGCCGCCACGCTCGCCGGGACCCTCTACGCACGCGTCGGCATCTCGCTCGGCGCGCACGCCCCGTTCGGGCTGCCGTGGACGGACGCGCAGGTGGTGGACACGGGCCCGTCGGCGGCCGTGGTGGGACTCGCCGTGTTCGTGAGCTGGCGCTACGGCGCGTACGCCACCTCGGGCGCGGTGACCCTGGCGATGGTCGCCGAGGTGCTGGTCAAGGAGAACCTGGCGGGCAAGGAGCATCTGGCCGCACTGATGGCCGTGGGGCTGATCTGCCTCGCGGTGGCGGTGCGGCACCGCTACGGGTACCGGCTGCGGTTTCGGCCGCGGCGTGCGTACGGGCGGGTGCTGCGGCGCGTTCAGCGGCGGTCGGGCAGCCGGGCCGGCCGCGGGTCGGGCTTGCCGCCGATCCAGTCCTGAACAGCACGACTCCGCCGGGCCCAACGCCGGTCGTGCCGATAGGCACGCAGCGCCGCCCGGGCCCGGGCGCGGGGGCGGCGGCCGTAGAAGCGGCGGGCCCACGGGGAGCCGGGGCGGGCCAGCCGTACGGCGCCGACGAGCGCGACCAGCGGCACGATCACCCCGAAGACCGCGACGCGCGTCTTGCCCTTGCTCAGGGCGATGAGCGCGAAGAGGAAGTTCATGCCGATGGTGCTGAGGGCACCGCCGCGGTCCTGCAGTTCCTGCGCGGACAGGCCGCTGACGCCGAACGGCGCGAACCCGGCGAGCAGCAGCCCGACGAGCGCGGCGGTGAGCACGACGATCTCGACGCTCTTGCGGCCGTCCTCGGTCCAGTAGACGTCGTCCAGATGCAGGATCAGCGCGAACTCGTCCAGCACCAGCCCGACGCCCGTCCCGAACAGCACGGCGGCGACGGTACCGCCGGCGCCGTGCCAGTCGCTGGCGAGCATGCCGAACCCGCCGACGACGGTGAGGACGACCCCCGGCACCGCGTGGTGGATGTGCATCCCGCCCGCCCTGACGTTCCCGAACGGGCCCTTGCCGGCCCGGATCAGCCGGGTGATCACCCGGGTGACGACGAACGTGAGCAGGAAGGCGGCGAGGGCGAGCAGCAGCGGGAGCTTGCCCGGTTCGACGATGTTCCGCACCCACCAGTGCCCCATATGCGCACCTTATCCCCGGGCACGGCCAGCGGCTCCAGGACCGCCGGGTAACCTGCGCCGGTGCGCAAGTCCTCCCCCCTCGACGGCCTCCGCTTCGCCTTCGGCACCCTCACCGTGCTGCCCGTCCGGGTGCACCGCTGGGACCGCGCGGCCGCACGCGGCGGCATGCTGAACGCCCCCGTCGCCGGACTCGTCGTGGGCCTTGGCGCGGCCGGACTCGGACTGCTGCTCCTCGCCCTGGGCGCCGGCCCGCTGCTCGCCGCCGTCGCCTCCGTCGCCGTACCCGCGGCCCTCACCCGGGGCCTGCACCTCGACGGCCTCGCGGACACCGCGGACGGCCTGGGCAGCGGCAAGCCCGCCGAGGACGCGCTGCGGATCATGAAGCAGTCGGACATCGGCCCCTTCGGGGTCATCACCCTGGTCCTGACGGTGCTGGCCCAGGTCGCGGTACTGGCCCAGCTGTACGGCGACTCCTGGACCCGGGGTGCCCTGGCGGCGGTCGTCTCGGCGGTCACGGCCCGGCTCGCCCTCACCCTGGCCGCCCGCGCCGGGGTGCCGGCCGCCCGCCCGGAGGGGCTGGGGGCGGCGGTGGCCGGGGTCGTGCCGGTGGGCGGCGCGCTGTCGGTGGCCCTCCCCGTCGTGTCGGCCGCGGCGGCCTGGGGGGCGGTCACGGGTCCGTACGACGCCGTGCGCGCCGCCACCGCGGTCCTGCTGGCCCTGGGCACGGCCGAACTCCTGCTGCGCCGCTGCGTACGCCGCTTCGGCGGGGTCACGGGGGATGTCTTCGGCGCCTTGGCCGAGACGGCGGCGACCACCGCTCTCGTGGTGCTGTCCCTGGGCCGTTAAGCTTCACGGCCGTACACGGACAAGCGAGTTGTGATTACGGGGGAATTCCGTGCTGAGGCTGCGCCGCGCCCTGTCCTGGTCCATAGACTTCGCACTCGTGGCCTCGGTGGCCGCCCTCCTGGCCGTGCTCACCTTCCACCGCGTCACCGCCCTCGTCACGGACGTGCCCTCGCTGGCCACCAAGGGCGGCCTCGACCTCGTGACCTCGCGCGGCGACGTCATCGGCGCCTCCGAACACCTGGGCCTGTCCCTGTGGGACAAGGTGGTCCTGGACGTGGAGGAGGCGTTCGGCGCGCTCGTCGTCGTCGCGTTCCTCTACCAGTGGGCCTGCCTCGCGCTGCTCGGCCGCACCCTCGGCAAGGGCCTGCTCGGCCTGCGCGTCACCCCACGGCTGCCCCGGCACGCCCTGCGCCGGGCCGCGGTCACCACCGTCGCCGACGTCGCGGTGTACGCCCTGGCCTGTGTGCTGCTCGTCGAGGGGCAGTTCGGTCTCTCGGTGCTGGTGTGGGCCATCGCGGTGCTGCTGTTCCTGGTCAACGCCCTGTCGGTGGCCCTCCCGGGCCGCCGCTCCCTCGCCGACCGGGTGGCCGGCACCTCCGTCCTCGGCGTGTTCCAGCGGGCGCAGGCCAACCCGATGGGCGAGGTGCCCCAGGGGTGAGCCGGAGCGGCCGACGAGAAGGTCCGGCTCTCGTTCCAGAGGTGACGCCGACCGCTCCGAGTGGTGCGCGGGGCGTGGGGGGCGGAAGTGACCGCGACGCCACACACAGGTGAACGCCCGCAGGAATGAGCGAACACGCGCACACGCGTAGTCTCGTCCCGGGTGTTCGCCGACAGGGTGAAGGCCCCGGTTGCCACCCGCACCCAGGGATGGACCTAGGGTCGGCTCTCGGGCCCGGTCGACCCACCCCACATCGGCCACAGCAACTTCACATCGGAAGCGAGATTTCACCACCGTGACTGCTCTGACTCTCAGCACCGCCGCGGCGCCCGGCCTGCGGGCCGACGCGATCGTGATCGGTGTCGCCAAGGGCACCAAGGGCCCCGTCATCGCGCCGGGCGCCGAAGCCGTGGACAAGGCGTACGACGGCAAGCTGGCCGGCGTCCTGGAGACCCTCGGCGCCTCGGGTGCCGAGGGCGAGCTGACGAAGCTGCCCGCTCCGGCCGGCTTCAAGGCACCGATCGTCGTCGCGGTCGGCCTGGGCGCGGAGCCGGACTCCAGGAGCGAGAACGAAGACGACGAGGCCGACGAGGCCTACGGCGCCGAGGCGCTGCGCAAGGCCGCCGGCGTGGCCGCCCGCGCGCTCGCCGGGTCCAGGAAGGCCGCGTTCGCGCTGCCCGTGGACGGACCGGGCGCGGTCGGCGCGATCAGCGAGGGCATCCTGCTGGGCGCCTACTCCTTCGACGTCTACAAGGAGAACGGCGCTCAGGCGAACGGTGGCGCCAAGGCCAAGAACGGCAAGGCTCCGCTGGCCGAGGCCGCGCTGCTCGGCGGCAAGCCGCGCGACGCCGCCCACAAGGGGGCCGTCGCCCGCGCCGTCGCGGTCGCCGAGGAACTGAACCGCGCCCGCGACCTGATCAACACCCCGCCGAACGACCTGACCCCCGCCTCCTTCGCCGGCATCGCGCAGACCGCGGCCAAGGAGCACGGCATCAAGGTGCAGGTGCTCGACGACAAGGCCCTGGCCAAGGGCGGCTACGGCGGCATCCTCGGCGTCGGCAGCGGCTCGGCGGCCACCCCGCGCCTGGTGAAGCTGTCGTACAAGCACCCGAAGGCCGCGAAGCACCTGGCGTTCGTCGGCAAGGGCATCACCTACGACTCGGGCGGCATCTCGCTGAAGCCGGCCGGGCACAACGAGACGATGAAGTGCGACATGAGCGGTGCGGCGGCCGTGTTCGCCGCCGTCGTCGCCGCCGCGCGCCTCGGGCTGGAGGTCAACGTCACCGGCTGGCTGGCGCTGGCCGAGAACATGCCGTCCGGCTCCGCGGTGCGCCCGGGTGACGTGCTGCGCATGTACAGCGGCAAGACCGTGGAGGTCCTCAACACCGACGCCGAGGGCCGGCTGGTGCTCGCCGACGCGCTGTGGGCGGCCTCACAGGAGAACCCGGACGCGATCGTGGACGTCGCGACCCTCACCGGCGCGATGATGCTGGCGCTGGGCAGCCGGACCTTCGGCGTCATGGCCAACGACGACGCGTTCCGCTCCGCGGTGTACGAGGCGGCGGAGGAGGTCGGCGAGCCGGCCTGGCCGATGCCGCTGCCGGAGCACCTGCGCAAGGGCATGGAGTCCCAGGTCGCCGACATCGCGAACATGGGTGAGCGGATGGGCGGCGGGCTGGTCGCCGGCCTCTTCCTGCAGGAGTTCGTGGGCGAGGGGATCACCTGGGCGCACCTCGACATCGCCGGGCCGGCGTTCAACGAGGGCGGTCCTTTCGGGTACACGCCGAAGGGTGGTACCGGTTCTGCTGTTCGGACACTGGTCCGGCTCGCCGAGCTGACCGCCGCGGGTGACCTGGGCTGACGTTCGCCGATCGGCCCGGGCGCGCCGTCGTACTGCGGCTCCGTGGCGTGGGGGCTGTTCGCACCCGCGCGGCGGAGCCGCATTTCGGTACAGCCCCGCGCCCCTGGCGGTACCGCCCCTCCGTTCCTTCCCGGTGAACGTGGGACGTCTCACACCCCAGCCCCGCGTCTCGTCCGCCTCGAACAAGTGCAAAGATGGAGCCCGGCAGGACAGGGCCCCCACCGAAGGGCCGAAGCATCAAGCGGCCGGACACCAGCCGCCCGCCGGTCACAGGAGACCGGCGTGAGGCGCACATGCATGGAGGACGTGACGTGGCGAACGACGCCAGCACCGTTTTCGACCTAGTGATCCTCGGCGGTGGTAGCGGTGGTTACGCCGCGGCCCTGCGCGGGGCGCAGCTGGGCCTGGACGTCGCCCTGATCGAGAAGGACAAGGTCGGCGGCACCTGCCTGCACCGGGGTTGCATCCCCACCAAGGCCCTGCTCCACGCGGGCGAGATCGCCGACCAGGCCCGCGAGAGCGCGCAGTTCGGCGTCAAGGCCACCTTCGAGGGCATCGACGTCCCGGCCGTCCACAAGTACAAGGACGGCGTCATCGCCGGCCTGTACAAGGGCCTGCAGGGTCTGATCGCGTCCCGCAAGGTGACGTACATCGAGGGCGAGGGCCGGCTGTCCTCCCCCACCTCCGTCGACGTCAACGGCCAGCGCATCCAGGGCCGCCACGTCCTGCTGGCGACCGGCTCCGTGCCGAAGTCGCTGCCGGGCCTGGAGATCGACGGCAACCGGATCATCTCCTCCGACCACGCCCTCGTCCTGGACCGCGTGCCGAAGTCCGCGATCATCCTGGGCGGCGGTGTCATCGGCGTCGAGTTCGCCTCGGCGTGGAAGTCCTTCGGCTCGGACGTCACGATCGTCGAAGGCCTGAAGCACCTCGTCCCGGTCGAGGACGAGAACTCCTCGAAGCTTCTCGAGCGCGCGTTCCGCAAGCGCGGCATCAAGTTCAGCCTCGGCACCTTCTTCCAGAAGGCCGAGTACACCCAGGACGGCGTGAAGGTCACCCTGGCGGACGGCAAGGAGTTCGAGGCCGAGGTCCTCCTCGTCGCCGTCGGCCGCGGCCCGGTCTCGCAGGGCCTGGGCTACGAGGAGCAGGGCGTCGCCATGGACCGTGGCTACGTCCTGGTCGACGAGTACATGCGGACCAACGTCCCGACCATCTCCGCCGTCGGTGACCTCGTCCCGACGCTCCAGCTCGCGCACGTCGGCTTCGCCGAGGGCATTCTGGTGGCGGAGCGTCTGGCCGGTCTGAAGGTCGTTCCGATCGACTACGACGGTGTCCCGCGGGTGACGTACTGCCACCCGGAGGTCGCCTCCGTCGGCATCACCGAGGCCAAGGCCAAGGAGATCTACGGCGCGGACAAGGTCGTCGCTCTGAAGTACAACCTGGCGGGCAACGGAAAGAGCAAGATCCTGAACACCGCGGGCGAGATCAAGCTCGTCCAGGTGAAGGACGGTGCCGTGGTCGGCGTCCACATGGTCGGCGACCGCATGGGTGAGCAGGTCGGCGAGGCCCAGCTGATCTACAACTGGGAGGCGCTGCCGGCCGAGGTCGCCCAGCTCATCCACGCCCACCCGACGCAGAACGAGGCGATGGGCGAGGCGCACCTGGCGCTCGCCGGCAAGCCGCTGCACTCCCACGACTGAGCCTTCGGTCCACGGGCGCGACGACACAGACTTCCGCAATTCGTTAGGAGCAACCGAAACCATGGCGGTTTCCGTAACCCTTCCGGCGCTCGGCGAGAGCGTCACCGAGGGCACTGTCACCCGCTGGCTGAAGGCCGAGGGCGAACGCGTCGAGGCCGACGAGCCGCTGCTCGAGGTCTCGACCGACAAGGTCGACACCGAGATCCCCTCGCCGGCCGCCGGTGTGCTGGCCTCCATCAAGGTGGCCGAGGACGAGACGGTCGAGGTCGGCGCCGAGCTGGCCGTGATCGACGACGGCACCGGCGCGCCGGCTGCCGCTCCGGCCCCGGCCGCCGCCGAGGCTCCGGCCCCGGCCGCCGAGCCCGCTCCGGCCCCGGTCGCCGAGGCTCCCGCCCCGGCCCCCGCCGCCGCTCCGGCCGCCGCCCCCGCCGGTGGCGCCCAGGGCACGGACGTGGTCCTGCCCGCGCTCGGTGAGTCCGTCACCGAGGGCACCGTCACCCGCTGGCTGAAGTCGGTCGGCGACACCGTCGAGGCCGACGAGCCGCTGCTCGAGGTCTCCACGGACAAGGTCGACACCGAGATCCCGGCGCCCGCCTCCGGCGTGCTGCTGGAGATCGTGGTGAACGAGGACGAGACCGCCGAGGTCGGCGCCAAGCTCGCCGTCATCGGCGCCCCGGGTGCCACCCCGGCCGCCGCCCCGGCCCCGGCCGCCCCGGCGCCCGCCGCCGCTGCCCCGGCCCCCGCTGCCCCGGCCCCCGCCGCCGCTCCGGCCCCGGCTCCGGCCGCCCCCGCGGCTCCGGCTGCCCCGGCCGCGCCCGCCGCCCCGGCTCCGGCCCCCGTGGCTCCGGCTCCGGCGCCCGCCGCCGCTGCCCCGGCTCCGGCCGCCCCGGCCCCGGTCACGCCGGCCACCGCGCCGACCTCCCCGACCGCCACCCAGGCGACGGACGAGGGCGCCTACGTCACCCCGCTGGTGCGCAAGCTCGCCGCCGAGAACGCCGTCGACCTGGCCACCGTCAAGGGCACCGGCGTCGGCGGCCGTATCCGCAAGCAGGACGTCATCGCCGCCGCCGAGGCCGCGAAGGCCGCCGCCGCTGCCCCGGCTCCGGCCGCCGCCGCTCCGGCCGCCGCCAAGAAGGCCCCGGCGCTGGAGGTCTCCCCCCTCCGTGGCCAGACCGTCAAGATGCCGCGCATCCGCAAGGTCATCGGCGACAACATGGTCAAGGCGCTGCACGAGCAGGCCCAGCTGTCGTCGGTCGTCGAGGTCGACGTCACCCGCCTGATGCGCCTGCGCGCCCAGGCCAAGGACTCCTTCGCCGCGCGCGAGGGCGTCAAGCTCTCCCCGATGCCGTTCTTCGTGAAGGCGGCGGCCCAGGCGCTGAAGGCCCACCCGGTCATCAACGCCCGGATCAACGAGGCCGAGGGCACGATCACCTACTTCGACTCCGAGAACATCGGGATCGCGGTGGACTCCGAGAAGGGCCTGATGACCCCGGTCATCAAGCACGCCGGCGACCTCAACATCGCGGGCATCGCCAAGGCCACGGCGGAGCTGGCGGGCAAGGTCCGGGCCAACAAGATCACCCCGGACGAGCTGTCCGGCGCGACCTTCACCATCTCCAACACCGGTTCGCGCGGCGCCCTCTTCGACACGATCATCGTGCCGCCGGGCCAGGTCGCGATCCTCGGCATCGGTGCCACGGTCAAGCGTCCGGCCGTCATCGAGACCGAGGAGGGCACGGTCATCGGCGTCCGCGACATGACCTACCTGACCCTCTCCTACGACCACCGCCTGGTCGACGGCGCCGACGCGGCCCGTTACCTGACGGCGGTCAAGGCGATCCTGGAGGCGGGCGAGTTCGAGGTCGAGCTGGGCCTCTGATTTCCCTGCTCAGGTAGTACGACGCCCCGTCCGGAGTGCTCCGGACGGGGCGTCGCCTTTGCAGGGGGGTCGGCTGCAACTCCCCAGGGGCGCGGGGAACTGCGCGAGGAACCACCGACGACCCGCACCCGCCCGACAACGGACGGAACCGAGCTGTTCGGCGCCCGGCCCCGCCACCGGAGGTGTGCGCCTCGTCTCACCTGCACGAAAGCACCCCCGCGTGCCCTACCCGCGGAGCGAACCCGCCGTATTGTCTAAACGTCAGCCCTCCCTAAGGAGCCCTCAATGACCGCGCCCGTCGTCCACTCGCTGCGCGAACAGATCCGCGAGCACATCGTGGAGGGAATCGTCAGCGGGCGCTGGCAGCCGGGCGAGCGGATCGTGGAGCGCCGGATCGCCACCGAGCTGGAGGTCAGCCAGACCCCGGTCCGCGAGGCCCTGCGCGAGCTGGAGTCGCTCCGGCTGATCGAGTCCGCGCCGAACAAGGGCGTGCGCGTACGGAACCTGACCGCGGCCGACCTGGAGGAGAGCTACCCGGTGCGCGCCGGGCTCGAAGCCATCGCCGCCGAGCTGGCGGCCGACCGCCTCGCCGAGGACTGCTCGGCCCTGGAGCCGCACGTCCTGGCCCTGTACGACGCCGACCGCGACGCGGACGGCACCGCCCAGGTGCGCCACACCGTGGGCTTCCACCGCGAACTCGTCCGTGCCGCGCACAACTCGGTGCTGCTGCACACCTGGGAGGGCCTGGGCATCGAGGTCTTCACGGCGCTGTCCATCCGCTGGCTCGGCACGGTCCAGCAGTCGTACGCGGAGGAGCACGAGGAGCTGGTGGCCGCGTTCAAGAGGCGGGACCCCCGCATCCCCGAGATCGTGAAGGCGCACGTTCTGGGCTGCGCGCCGCGCGCCTGACGCAGGCTCGAGCAGCCGAGCAGACCCCCGCTCAAACGCCGCCCCACCTGCGAAAACAAGGCGATTCGGCGTCACCCGGTGCCATCCCTGAAGGCACCGCGTGCCGACTTTCTCGAAATCGAGAGGTTTTCGAGCTCAACCCTTTGATCGATCATCGATCAGCGAGTTACAGTCGCCGACGGACTTCCACCGAAGTCCCAGCCCTGTCCTGCCAAAGACCTAGGGCACCCCCGAACCCTTACCGATGAGGGAACCCCCTTCGACTGAGGAAGGCGGCGACATGACCGACCCCAACGCCATCCAGCCGAGCGCGCTCGACCAGCTCCCCGACCGCGACCCGGAGGAGACCGCCGAATGGCAGGCCTCCCTCGACGCCGTCGCCAGGGAGGCCGGGCCGCACCGCGCCGCATACCTGATGCGCCGCACGCTGGAGCGCGCCGAGGCGGGCGGCATCGCGCTGCCGAAGCTCCTCGAGACCGACTACGTCAACACCATCCCGACCGCCGCCGAGCCCGCGATGCCCGGCGACCCGGAGATGGAGGCCCGGATCACCGCGTGGAACCGCTGGAACGCGGCCGCGATGGTGACCCGGGGCAGCAAGCACGGCGTGGGCGGCCACATCGCCACCTTCGCCTCGGCCGCCTGGCTGTACGAGACCGGCTTCAACCACTTCTTCAAGGGCAAGGAGGGCGACGGCTCCGGCGACCAGCTGTACATCCAGGGCCACGCCTCCCCCGGCATCTACGCCCGAGCCTTCCTCGACGGCCGGCTGAACGAGCACCACCTGGACAACTTCCGCCAGGAGGCCGGCGGCAACGGCCTGCCCTCGTACCCGCACCCGCGCCGCCTGCCCTGGCTGTGGGAGTTCCCGACGGTGTCGATGGGTCTCGGCCCGCTCTCCGCCATCTACCAGGCGCGCTTCAACCGCTACCTCACCAACCGCGGCATCAAGGACGTCTCCGCCTCCCACGTCTGGGCCTTCCTGGGCGACGGCGAGATGGACGAGCCGGAGTCGACGGCGGCCCTCGCGCTCGCCGCCCGTGAGGAGCTGGACAACCTCACCTTCGTCATCAACTGCAACCTGCAGCGCCTCGACGGCCCGGTCCGCGCGAACTTCAAGATCGTGCAGGAGCTGGAGGCCCAGTTCCGCGGCGCCGGCTGGAACGTCGTCAAGACGCTGTGGGGCACGGCCTGGGACGAGCTGTTCCAGCTCGACACCACCGGCGCGCTCGTACGCCGCCTGCGCGAGGTACCGGACGCGCAGGTCCAGACGTACCAGACCCGCGACGCCGCCTACATCCGCGCCGACTTCTTCGGCAAGGACCCGGCGCTCGCCGAGATGGCGAAGCTGCTGAGCGACGACAAGATCCTCGAGTGCTTCCGCCTCTCGCGCGGCGGTCACGAGGCCCGCAAGGTCTACGCCGCGTACCGGGCCGCCGTCGAGCACAAGGGCGCGCCGACCGTGATCCTGGCCCAGACGGTCAAGGGCCACACCCTCGGCGACGGCTTCGCGTCGAAGAACGCCAACCACCAGATGAAGAAGCTGACGGTGGACGAGTTCAAGGCGATGCGCGACCTGCTCGAACTGCCGATCAAGGACAGCGACTTCACCGACGGCGTGGTGCCCTACGGCCACCCGGGCGCCGACTCCCCCGAGGTCCGCTACCTGCAGGAGCGCCGCGCCGCCCTCGGCGGCCCCGCCCCGGCCCGTCGTACGCACGCGCTCGCCCCGCTGCCGGCCCCGGCCGAGAAGGCCTTCGCCTCCTTCGACAAGGGCTCGGGCTCGCAGAACGTGGCGACGACCATGGCCTTCGTCCGCCTGGTCAAGGACCTCGTCCGCGACAAGGAGACCGGCAAGCGCTGGGTGCCGATCGTCCCCGACGAGGCGCGCACCTTCGGTATGGAGAGCCTGTTCCCGTCGCTGGGCATCTACTCGCCCAAGGGCCAGACGTACGAGCCGGTCGACCGCGACCAGCTGATGTACTACAAGGAGGCCAAGAACGGCCAGATCCTCAACGAGGGGATCACCGAGGCCGGTTCGATGGCCGACTTCATCGCCGCGTCCAGCGCGTACGCGACGCACGGCGAGGCGATGATCCCGTTCTACATCTTCTACTCGATGTTCGGCTGGCAGCGCACCGCCGACCAGATGTGGCAGCTCGGCGACCAGCTCGGCCGCGGCTTCCTCGTCGGCGCGACGGCCGGTCGTACGACGCTGACGGGCGAGGGCCTGCAGCACGCCGACGGCCACTCCCCGGTCATCGCCGCGACCAACCCGGCCGCGCTGACGTACGACCCCGCGTTCGCCTACGAGATCGCGGTGATCGTCCGTGAGGGTCTGCGCCGGATGTACGGCGAGGCCAAGCCGGGCGAGGACCAGAACGTCTTCTACTACCTGACGGTCTACAACGAGCCGATGCCGCAGCCCGCCAAGCCGGCCGGCCTCGGCATCGACGAGGGCATCGTCAAGGGCCTGTACCGCTTCAACACGGCGGAGTCGGCGGGCCTGTCCCCGGCCGCCAACGCGCCGCGCATCCAGCTGCTCGGCTCCGGTACGGCGATCCACTGGACCCTCGAAGCCCAGAAGCTGCTCGCGGAGGAGTGGGGCGTCGCGGCCGACGTCTGGTCGGCGACCTCCTGGACGGAGCTGCGCCGCGACGCGATGGAGGCGGACGCCGCCCTCCTGCGCGGCGAGGAGCGGGTGCCGTACGTCCGCCAGGCCCTGCAGGGCGCCGAGGGCCCGGTGCTGGCCGTCTCCGACTACATGCGCCAGGTTCCCGACCAGATCGCGCAGTGGGTGGAACAGGACTACTCCTCCCTGGGCGCCGACGGCTTCGGTCTGTCGGACACCCGTGAGGCCGCCCGCCGCCACTTCGGCATCGACGCCCCGTCGATCGTCGTCGCGGCCCTGGCCCAGCTCGCCAAGCGCGGCGAGGTGAAGGCCACGGCGGTCAAGGAGGCCCGGGAGAAGTACGGGCTGTAGGCACACGGGCCTGCACACCGAGGCCCTGACGGAGGGGTACGGCGATCTGCCGTACCCCTCCGTCCGTCCGTGGCCCCGGGCATCATGAGGGACATGCGTGCGGCCCGGCTCATCAAGATGGTGCTCCTGCTGCAGTCGCGGCCGTCCATGACCGCCGCCGAACTCGCGCGGGAGCTGGAGGTGTCGGAGCGGACGGTCACCCGGGACGCGCAGGCCCTGTCGGAGGCGGGCGTGCCGGTGTACGCGGACCGGGGGCGGGCCGGCGGCTACCGGCTGGTCGGTGGATACCGGACGCGGCTGACGGGGCTGGCCAGGAGCGAGGCGGAGGCGCTGTTCCTGAGCGGGGTTCCCTGGGCGCTGCGGGAGATGGGCCTCGAGGATGCCCACTCCGCCGCCCGGCTGAAGGTTTCCGCGGCGCTGCTGCCGTCCCTGCGCGATGCCCCCGACAGCGTCGCCCGGCGCTTCCACCTGGACGCACCGGCCTGGTTCCGGGAGCCGGAGACGCCCGCGCTGCTGCCCGCGGTCGCGGAGGCGGTGTGGGACGACCGCCGCGTCACCGCCCGCTACCGGCGGCCGGGCGCGGAGCCGGAGGGGCACGCCGGTGCGGAGGAGGTGCAGCGGGTGCTGGAGCCGTACGGGCTCGTGCTGAAGGCGGGCGTCTGGTACCTGTGCGCACGCGTGGCCGACACCGGCTCCTTCCGGACCTACCGGATCGACCGGTTCGGCGCCGTGGAAGCCCTGGAGGAACGCTTCACCCGTGACCCGGAGTTCGATCTGCCCGGCCACTGGGCCGAGCAGGCCGAGCGGTTCGCGCGCTCGATCCTGCGCGCCGAGGTCGTCGTACGGCTGTCCCCGGAGGGCGTGCGCATGCTGCGGTACGCCGTCGATCCGGTGGCGGCGCGTGAGGCGCTGAGCGGGCCGCTCGAACCGGACGTGGCCGGCTGGGTGACGGTGACGCTGCCGGTGGAGTCCGAGGAGGTGGCGCACGCACAGCTGACGGCGCTCGGTGCGGAGGCGGAGGTGCTGGCCCCCGAGGGCCTGCGGGAGCGGTTCGCGCGGGACGCGGCGCGGCTGGCCGCGCTGTACGGCGGTCCGCGCCCCCATCGCCGTACGGACCCCGGACGGCGCCCCGGTCGTGCCGGCGCCTGATAACGATCCGCCGTACTCCGGCGTACTCCGCGTGCGCCCCACCGGTGGAGGCCCGATGCTGGTGCCGTGATGGACGAGACGGAGTTCTGGGAGCTGATCGACGCCGCTCGCGAGGCCGCCGAGGGCGACCCCGAGGAACAGGCCGACGCGCTCGTGGACCGGCTGCTCCAACTGGACCCCGAGCTGATTCTGGACTTCGCCCGTCACTTCGAGGCCCGCTACAACCGCGCCTACCGCTGGGACCTGTGGGGCGCGGCCTGGGTGCTGCTGGACGGGGCCAGCGACGACGCGTTCGACTTCTTCCGGTGCTGGCTGATCGGCCAGGGCCGGGAGGTCTACGAGGGCGCCCTGCACGATCCCGACTCGCTGGCGGAACTGCTGGACGAGTTCGACGAGGAGATCGACGGCGACGGTGAGGAGCTGGGGTACGCGGCGGACGAGGCCTACGAGCAGCTGACCGGCACCGTCGCGCCCGAGCTGGGCATCGCGCCGGCGCCCGCCGAACCGGAGGGCTCACCGGTGGACTTCGAGAACGAGCGTGCGCTCGCCGTACGCTTCCCGCGGCTGTGGGACCGCTTCCGGGAGTAGCCGGTCCCGGCTCAGCCGGCCGTGCGCCTGCGGGTGCTGTCGGCCGGCAGACAGGCCTGGGTCTGGTCGGCCCGCACCGCGTGGTGCGGCGGCGCGGCGTTGGCCTGGTCGAGGGCGGAGGCGGTGACCGCGGCCGGACCGAGGACGACGGTCGCGGCCGCGCAGAGCACCGCCCAGGGGCCCCGCGCGGCCCGCGTCCAGCGCACCCTGCTGTTCATGAGCCCCGCCTCCGGTCTGCTTGTGATGCGCACGACCGTAGGGTGCGGGGCTCGGTGCGGGCTGCGTGGCGGCTAGGGGATTGCTGTGAGCCGTGCCTTGGTCCGGCCCTGGAGGCGCGCGGCCTGCTCCCTGATCTCGGGGAGGCGGGCGGTGAGGGCGGCACCGGGACAGCTGGTCATGAACCCGGCGTCGTGGCCGGACAGGGCGGGCAGGATGGCGGTGGTCCCGGCCTTGTAGCGGCTGAGGCTGTTGCTGGAGACCAGGCGGACGCCGGCGCGCGGGTCGATGTTGGCGAGGCCGAGTTTCCAGGCGACCAGAGCGGCGATCGCGTCGGTCATGGCCCGGGGCACGATCGCACCCTCGGTGAAGGTGCCGAGGGCGGCGATGCCGGCGGTGCGGTGGTTGAAGCCCTGGGTGTGGGCGCCGGTGACGGGCCGGTCGGTGCCCCCGGCGCGGCCCTCGTAGATGGTGCCGCAGCGGTCGACGAGGAAGTTGTAGCCGATGTCGTCCCATTGCCGGGCGCCGGTCTGTCCGGCGTACAGGCGGCGGATGATCTCCGGCGCGTCGGCGCAGTCGTATGCGCTCGGCGAGTCGGTGTGGTGCAGGAAGACGGCGACCACCTTGTCGTCGTAGCGCGGCGGCGGCTGGACGCGCGCGGCGGCGCCCAGCCAGACGGTGCGGGGCACGATGCGCGGGCGGGGGGCGCGGTGGGCGGCCGCGTCACGGGCCGGGACGGGCCGGGCGAGGCGGTCCGCGGCCGGGCGCTCGGCACCACGGGCGCACAACGTGAGCACGAGCACGGCCACCAGCCCGGGCAGACACCCGAGCAGCACCACCAGCGCACGGGATATCCCCCGCGCGGACCGACGCCGTGGCGGCAGCGGCGTCTGCGCAGCGGCCGGCGCCTCCGGCCTCTCCGACGGCTGTGGGGCCCCTGGCATGTCCGGTGGCCCCGGCGGCTCCGGCCTCTCCGACGGCACCGGTGGCTCCGGCATCCCGAGGGCCCGCAGGATCCGCGAGGTCCGAGGCCCCCCGAAGATCTCCGGCATGTCCGACGGCCCCGATGGCCCCGGACGGTCCGAAGGTGCCGGTGGCTCCGGCATCCCTGGGGTCCGCAGGGCCTGCGAAGTCCCGGGCGTTCCGGAGGCCTCCGGCAGCTGCGAGGTCCGGGAGGCCGGCGGCGTGGGCGAAGCCCCGGGCGTCTCCGGTACTGCCGTCGGCCGCTGGGCCCAGCGGGCTCTCCGGCATGCCCGGCGTATGACGAGTCCTGTGAGTCTCCAGGGTCCCGGAGCCTTCCGACGCGCGGACGGCTCCGGCGTCTCCGGGTCTCCCCGCGTCTCCGACGACCCCGTCCCCGGGCTTTCCGACAGCCCCAGGATCTCCGGCCCGGGGTTCCCGGACGCCACCCGTGCCCGCGGACTCCCCGAGGCAACGGGTGCCTCCGGAGCCCCCGAAGCGACCGGTGTCCCCGGAGCCGCCGAGGCGACCCCCGCCTCCGGACTCCCCGAGGCGACCGGTTCCCCAGGCCTCCCCGAAGCAACCTGTGTCCCCCGAGCCCCCGAGGCGACTCCCGCCTCCGGACTCCCCGAGGCAACAGGTGCCTCCGGAGCCTCCGAAGCGACCGGTGTCCCCGGACTTCCCGAGGCGGTCCCTGGGGCCGGAGTCCCCGGGGCGACCCGTATCCCCGGGCTCCCCGTGGCGGGTCGGGCCTGCGGAGTTTCCGGGGCGTTCCGGGTCTCCGGATCGGTATGGATTCCCTGCATCCGCGATGCCCCCGGCCTGAGACGGTGCCAGGGGGTCTGCAGTCTTCTTCGGACGGCGTGCATGAGCCCACTCTCGGGCGGTCGGGTCATGCCCGCGATGTGCACTCTGCCACCTGGCGGAACCATCATCACGGTCCGGGACGTTTCTGGGGGTACACACATACGTGGCCGGTTCGCCCTCCGGCGGCCGTGCCGTGCGTGGGTGACTGATCATCGGACCCCTCCCGTCCGTACTGAGGGGTCCGAGAGAAAGGCGGCTCCGTGGACCTGCTCGACCTGGTGCTTGTGCTGGTGATCCTCGTCTATGCGGCGTCCGGTTACCGGCGGGGGCTGGTGGCCGGCTGTGTCTCGCTGGCCGGGTTCGTCGGCGGTGCCGTCGTCGGCGTGTGGGTGCTGCCCTGGGTGACCGGCCTGGTGGAGCGCGGTACGGCGCAGGCGACGACACTCGCGGTGGTGACGGTGCTGGTGCCCGCGGTGGTGGGGCACGAGCTGGCGGGCCGGCTGGCGCTGCGGCTGCGCGGTGAGCTGGACCGGGGCCCGTTGCGGGTGCTGGACGGGCTGGGGGGCGCCGCGGCGAACTCGGTGGCGGTGCTGATCGTGGCCTGGGTGGCGGCGAGCGTGCTGGGCGCCGCCCCGTCGCAGACGCTGAACACGGCGATACGGAACTCGACGCTGCTGGGCGCGGTGCAGGACGCCATGCCGGACACCACGCCCGCGTGGTTCTCGCGGGCCACGTCGGCGCTGACCGAGGCGGGTTTCCCGCAGGTCTTCAACCCGTTCGAGAACGAGTCCACGGCGCGGGTGGCCCGGCCCTCGGGTGACAGCGTCACCCCGGCCGCGACCAGCGCCGCCAAGCTGAGCACGGTGAAGATCGAGGGCGTCTCGGGCAACGAGGGCCGGGAGGGCAGCGGTTTCGTCTACGCCACGCGGCATGTGATGACCAACGCGCACGTGGTGGCGGGCATCGACCACCCGAGCGTGCGGGTCGGCGGCGTCGGGCAGTCGTACGCGGCCCGGGTGGTGCTCTTCGACCCCGGCCGGGACGTGGCGGTGCTGTATGTCCCCGGGCTGCGCGCCCCCGTGCTGCACTTCGACACCAGCGCGGCGCGCGGGGACTCGGCGGTGGTCGCGGGCTATCCGCAGGACGGCGGCCTGAACCTGCAGGCGGCGACGGTGGCGAGCCGGGTGCAGGCGACCGGGCAGAACATCTACAACGACGCCGCGGTCACCCGGGACATCTACTCGATCCGCTCCACTGTCCGGCCGGGCAACTCCGGCGGCCCGCTGCTCACCACGGACGGCAGGGTGTTCGGGGTGGTCTTCGCGCGCTCCACCTCGGACGCCGAGACGGGGTATGCGCTGACGGCGGACGAGGTGGCGGGCGACGCCCGGCGCGCGTCCACGGCGACGGTGCCGGTGGACACCGGCCAGCTGGTCAGCTCCTAGCCACCACCGCTGTCACAGCTTCCGGCCCATGAGCACGTCGTCGGCGTACGTGCCGTCGAGGAGGAACTCCTCCGGCTGCACCCCCTCGACGGTGAACCCCTCGGACTCGTACAGCGCCCGGGCCGGGGCGTTGTGCCCGAGGACGCGCAGGCTCAGCCGGCGCGCCCCGCGCCCGCGCGCCGCGTCGACGGCGGCCCGGATCAGGGCGCGCCCGAGGCCCAGCCCGCGTGCCTCCTCCGCGACGACGAGCCCCTGGATCTGCAGGACGTGTGCGTTGGAGGCGAGCGGGGTCGGGCGGCCGATGCGGACATAGCCGACGACCCGCCCGTCGGCCTCGGCGACCAGGTAGTCCTCCGGGACGTGGCGCTCGTCGAAGAACGGGCCCTGGGGCGGGGGCGCCACGGCGTGCAGGGTGGACCAGGTGGCCCGGTCCAGCACGGCCAGTTCCTCTTCGTCGGCGGGCACGGCGAGGCGTATGTACGGCTCCGGCATGACGATCACCCTACGGCGGGCCGCCGGTGCACCTCACGGGGTTTTCCGGCGGGCATGCTGGGGCCATGGAGCGTATGCGCATCGCGGTGGCCGGGGCGTCCGGGCTGATCGGCAGCGCCCTGGTGCGGTCCCTGACCGCGGACGGGCACGAGGTGGTACGGCTGGTGCGGCGGGCGGCCGCGGCCCCGGACGAGGTCTGCTGGGATCCCGAGGGCCAGTACGTGGACGCGGCGGGGCTGACCGGCTGTGCCGCCGTGGTGAATCTGGCCGGGGCCGGGATCGCCGACCGGCGCTGGACGCCGTCGTACAAACGGCTGCTGCGGGACAGCCGGGTACTGGGCACGGCGGCGCTGGCGGAGGCGGTGGCCGCGCTGCCCGAGCCGCCACGGGTGTTCGTCAGCGGCAGTGCGATCGGCATCTACGGCGACACCGGCGAGCGGGCGGTGGACGAGGACGCCCCGCCGGGCGACGGTTTCCTGCCCTCGCTGTGCGTGGAGTGGGAGGAGGCGGCGGCGCCCGCGCAGGAGGCGGGGGTGCGGACGGTGTTCCCGCGCACGGGGCTGGTGGTGGCGCGGGGCGGCGGGGCCTGGGGGCGGCTGTTCCCGCTGTTCCGGGCGGGGCTCGGGGGGCGGCTGGGCGACGGGCGGCAGTACTGGTCGTACATCGCGCTGCATGACGAGGTCGCCGCGATCCGCCGTCTCATCGACGACGACACCCTGTCCGGTCCGTTCAACCTGACGGCCCCGCAGCCGCTGACGAACCGTGAGATCACTGCGGCGATGTCCCGCGTCCTGCACCGCCCGGCTCCGTTCGCGGTACCGGCACCGGTGCTGCGGGCCGTGCTGGGCGAGATGGCGGGGGACGTGCTGGGCAGCCAACGGGTGGTGCCGAAGCGGTTGCTGGAGTCCGGGTTCCGGTTCGCGTTCCCCGGTATCGAGGAGGCGATCCGGGCGGCCTGATACGCAACGGTCCGGGCGGCCCGGCATACGCAAGGGATGTCCTGCGACCTCTTGTGACCGTATGCGACCTCCATGCGACCGTGCCCTGTTGATGCGCGACTGTTTGTGACCGATCACGGCCCTAACCTCGACGCGAACTCGGGTATCCCTGGAGCCAGTTGGGGGCATGACGTCTCCACCGGCCGCGCAACCACAGGAGGGGCCTCGTGCTTGAGCCCGCGTACCAGGTGGACGTCGTCATCGTGGGAGCCGGCATCGCCGGACTCTCGGCGGCTCATCGGCTGACCAGCGCAGGAATCTCGACCGCAGTCCTGGAGGCCGCCCCCTACGTCGGCGGCCGCATGTCGACGGAGAAGGTCGACGGCTTCCGGCTCGACCGCATCGGACAGCTGCTGTCCACGTCCTACCCCGAACTCCGCACGACCCCGGGCCTGGACTCCCTGGTCCTGCGTACCTTCGCACCGGGAGTCCTGCTGCACCGCGACGGCCGCACCCAGCGCGCGGGCGCACCGGCGACCGGCGGGAGCGCAAGGGGCGCACGGGGCGCACTCCATGCGGTGCGCGCTCTCGCGAGCGCCCCCAGGGGGCCGGCGGCGACCCCCGGCCGGGTCGGCGCGCCGGTGGGCGGCGCGGTCGACCAGGCCCGGCTCGGCGCCGCGCTGGCCCGGATCGCCGCCACCCCGGTCGAACGCGTCCTGGCCCGCCCCGAGCTGACCGCCCGGCAGGCCCTCGCCCAGCGCGGGATGCCGCCGCGCACGGTCGACGGCTTCCTGCGCCCCCTGCTCGCCACCCTGCTGTGCGACCCGGAGCTGACCACCTCCAGCCGGTGCGCCGACCTCGCGCTGCGCGCCTTCGCGAGCGGCCCGCTGTGTGTGCCGGAGGGCGGCGCGGACGTGCTGCCGGAGCTGCTGGCACGGGCGCTGCCGCCGGGCACCGTGCACACCGGGGTGCGGGTCACCTCGGTGTCCACGACCTCGGTGGCCACCGCCGAGCACGGCGAGATCCGCTGCCGGGCCGTGCTGCTGGCGACCGACGCGCGAGCGGCGGCGGAGCTGCTGCCGGGCCTCAGGGTGCCCGGCTTCCACCCGGTGACCACGGTCCACCACACCACCGACGATCCGGCGGCCGCCTTCCCGACCGGCGCCTCGCTGCTGCTGGACGCCGACCGCGGCGGGCCGGTGGCGCACACGGCGGTGCTCAGCAACGTGGACCCGAGCCGGGCACCGGTCGGCCGGGTACTGATCTCCTCGACGGTGCTCGGGGCGCCGCCCGCGGGCGTCGACACCGCCGTCCGCATCCACCTCTCCCGTCTCTACGGCACATCGACGCGCCGCTGGGAGACGCTGGCGGTCCACCACACCCCGGAGGCCGTCCCGGCGATGCGCCCACCCCACGACCTGCGCCGCCCGGTACGGCTCCTCGCCGGCCTCTACGTCTGCGGCGACCACCGCGACACCAGCACGGTCCAGGGCGCCCTGCACTCCGCCCACCGGGCGGCGGGGGCGATTCTGGCGGACCTGGGCGCGGCGGGTTCCTTGAACCGCGCGGAACCGGCACCGACTCTGCCGAGGGCGGCGTGAACGCGCCCCTTCCGGGGCGCGGGGCGCCGCGCGACATGCCACGACGGCGTGTCACGAGCGCACAACCGCACCCCGCAACGGCGAGTGGCTAACCCAACGCCGCCACCTTCTCCCGATACCCCCGTACCGGTGCCGCATCTCGATACGGCTCCAGGCGCCGCTCGAAGTCCCGCACGTACTCCACAGCGCGAGCGCTCCGCATCTCCGCGGCCTGGCCGGCGGCCTCCGCGGCCAGCGCGCACGCCTGGTCGAGTTCGCCGAGGCCGAGGCGGGCCGTGGCGAGGACGACGCGGCAGAAGAGCCGGCTGCGGGCGTAGGAGGGCGCGCGGAGCTGGAGCGAGCGTTCGGCGTGCTGGGCTGCCGCCCGGAACTGCTGCAGATCCCGGTGGCAGTGCCCGAACTCGTCGGCGAGCTGCGCCTCGTCGAAGAACTTGGCCCAGTACGGCACCTCGTCCCCGGGCCGGGCCGCCTCCAGGGCGCGTTCGGCCCGCACGAGCGCCGCCGTGCACGCCCGCACCTCGCCGAGCACGCCGTGCGCCCTCGCCTCGGAGGCGTGCAGCAGCGCCTGCACGACCGGGGGCCCACCGGTCCCCGCGCCCTGCTGGGCGACCCGGGCCAGCTGTACGGCCTCCCTGCCGTGGCCGAGATAGACGGCCTGGCGGCTCATGGTGACCAGGACGTAGGAGCCGTACGCCCGGTCACCGGCCGCCTGGGCGAGCCGCAGGGCCTGCACGAAGTAGCGCTGCGCGAGTCCGTGCGCGGCGATGTCGTACGAGGTCCAGCCCGCCAGGCGGGTGAGGTCGGCGGCGGCGCCGAAGAGGCGGCGGCCGGTCTGCTCGTCGTAGGAGCCGCGGAGCATCGGCTCGCACTCGTGCTCCAGGTAGCGCACCAGGGCCTGCCGGGCGTGGCCGCCGCCGTACCGGTCGTCGAGGGTGCGGAACAGCTCGCCGACCGAGCGCAGCGCGTTGATGTCGCCGTTGGTGACCTTGTTGCCGGGGGCGCGCTCGGCCTGTCCGCGCGCCCGGGGTGGTACCGCGAGCGCCGGCCGCCCCTGGGGCTTGACCGGGGCGGGGCGGCCCTGGGAGGGCACCCGGGGTGCCGGTTCCCGGGCCACCTTGTCGTCGGCCTTGCCGATCAGCCAGTCCCGGCTGGGCACCACGAGCCCCGCCGGGGTGAACGCGATCTTGCGCAGCTCGGCGTGGCTGCCGGAGTCCTTGCGCCACAGCCCGCTGACGATGTCGACGGCCTCCTCCGGGGTGGCCGCGAACTCCAGCCCGGCGTACACCGGCGCGCAGGCGTCCAGGCCGAGATCCTGGGCCGTGAGCCGGCGCCCGAGGCGGCGCGTGAAGACCTCGGCGATCAGGGCGGGGGTCGTGCCCCTGGGCTGCTGTCCGCGCAGCCAGCGGGTGACCGAGGTCTTGTCGTATCTCAGGTCCAGCCCGTGCTCCAGGCCGAGCTGGTCGACGCGACGGGCCAGACCCGCGTTGGAGAACCCCGCTTCTGCGATGAGCGCGGCGAGCTGGCGGTTGGGGGTGCGCTGCGCGGGTCGGTCCGTCATCTGCGGTGCGGTCTCCTGCCTTCCGGCTTCTGAAGTGCCGGGATTGCCTGTGAGCTGCCCTTTTGGCCTCACGAACGGCGCGAATGTAGCGGAGAGTGAGCAGCCGATCGCACATTTCGGGGTGCATTCATCCGATCGTGTGAGGAACGCCCGCAGGGCTGACGTACGCCGGTCGGACGTACAGTGGCGTGGGCGCTTGACGTGCCTGACACACCGGTCGCTGAGGGAGGCGCTTGCCGTGAGTGAGTTGCGGTTCGTCCGCATGGGGTTCGGTGCGGATGCCGTCGATTACCAGGAGGCCTGGGACGAGCAGCGCCGGGTGCACGCGGCCCGGTTCGCCGACGAGGTCCCGGACACCGTGATCCTCCTGGAGCACCCCCCGGTGTACACGGCCGGCCGGCGCACCGAGGACAGCGAGCGCCCGCTGGACGGCACCCCGGTCATCGACGTGGACCGCGGCGGCAAGATCACCTGGCACGGCCCCGGCCAGCTGGTGGGCTACCCGATCCAGAAGCTCCCCCGCCCGGTGGACGTGGTCGCGCACGTACGGCGCCTGGAGGAGGCGCTGATCCGTACCTGCGCCGAGTTCGGCCTGGAGACCACCCGGGTCGAGGGCCGCAGCGGCGTGTGGGTGCTCGGCGACCCGATCGAGCAGCGGCCGGCGCTCGGCGGGCTGGCCCTGGACTTCGACCCGCGGATGAGCGACCCGGAGTTCGACCCCCGGCTCAACGGCCCCGAGTACGCCCCCTCCAACGCGGGCCAGCGCCGCGAGGACCGCAAGATCGCCGCGATCGGCATCCGGGTCGCCAAGGGCGTCACGATGCACGGCTTCGCCCTCAACGTGAACCCCGACAACAAGTGGTTCGACCGGATCATCCCGTGCGGCATCCGGGACGCGGGGGTCGCCTCCCTCGCGGCCGAGCTGGGCCGGGACGTCACCATCGAGGAGGTCCTGCCGGTGGCCGAGAAGCACCTGAAGGACGTCCTGGAGAACGCGGACCTCAAGCCGCGGGTGATCGAGAAGGCGTCCGCCTGAGCCGTCGGCCCTGCGGGGGAATGCGCCCTGCGGCTGTGGGGTTGGTCTCCCCGGCAGGGCGTGCAGAACACGGGCGTACGCTGGTGTACGCCGAAGAATCAAAGCTTAGGGAGCCGGTCGTGTCCGCAGTCGCACCCGACGGACGCAAGATGCTGCGCCTGGAGGTCCGCAACAGCCAGACCCCCATCGAGCGCAAGCCCGAGTGGATCAAGACCCGGGCGAAAATGGGTCCCGAGTACACGAAGATGCAGAACCTCGTGAAGAGCGAGGGCCTGCACACGGTCTGCCAGGAAGCCGGCTGCCCGAACATCTACGAGTGCTGGGAGGACCGCGAGGCGACCTTCCTCATCGGCGGCGACCAGTGCACCCGGCGCTGCGACTTCTGCCAGATCGACACCGGCAAGCCCGAGGCCCTCGACCGTGACGAGCCGCGCCGCGTGGGCGAGTCGGTGGTCACGATGGACCTCAACTACGCCACCATCACCGGCGTCGCCCGCGACGACCTGGAGGACGGCGGCGCCTGGCTGTACGCGGAGACGGTCCGGCAGATCCACCAGCAGACCGCCGGGCGGGAGGGCGGCCGTACGAAGGTCGAACTCCTCGCCCCCGACTTCAACGCGGTCCCCGAGCAGCTCGCCGAGGTCTTCTCCGCCCGGCCCGAGGTCTTCGCGCACAACGTCGAGACGGTTCCCCGGATCTTCAAGCGGATCCGCCCCGGCTTCCGCTACGAGCGCTCCCTGAAGGTCATCACCGAGGCCCGCGACTACGGCCTGGTGACCAAGTCCAACCTGATCCTCGGCATGGGCGAGACCCGCGAGGAGGTCAGCGAGGCGCTGCAGCAGCTGCACGACGCCGGTTGCGAACTGGTCACCATCACCCAGTACCTGCGCCCCTCCGTCCGGCACCACCCCGTCGAGCGCTGGGTGAAGCCGCAGGAGTTCGTGGAGCTGAAGGAGGAGGCCGAGCAGATCGGCTTCTCCGGTGTGATGTCGGGTCCGCTGGTCCGGTCGTCGTACCGGGCCGGGCGCCTGTACCAGATGGCCGTCGAGAAGCGTGGCACCTACGTGGCCACGCAGGCTGTGTGAATTCGCGCACAAGCACTTACTGGCCAGTAATGGCCGAGTCGACGCGGTCCTGACCGTCCTCGCTGATGAGGGCGGGCGTCAGGGCCGCGTCGGCGTTTCAGTGCCCTGTATCAAGGCTTCATTGGCGTTTGACCGGTCGGACACGCCCTGGTAACACCAATCAGTGACTCTGGTATCACGCCTCGTACACCATCCGATCCGAGGGGGGACCTCGATCATGCAGGCCGCGCCCGTACGCGCCACCGCCATCCCGTCCTTCACCGATGCTCTCCGCGCCGTCGAGTCCCTGCTCATGAGCGGCGGTCAGCGCACCGCCCGGCGCAACGCGTGGACCTCCGTGCTGGAGGACCGCCGGCGCGCCAAGGACCGGGTCGAGGCGCAGCGCGTCCTGGAGCAGGCCGCCGGCCGCTCCTGAGTCCCAGGTCCCGGCGCGCACCGGGCACTGCCGTCGTCCGCACTCCCGGGGCCACGTAGACTTCGTGACATGGCGAGGAAGGAAAACGCGGCGGACGCCGCGAACGCAGGGCGACTGAAGCAGATCGCCCTCACCTACAAGATGACCCGCAAGGTCGACAAGAAGATCGGTCTTGTGCTCGGGGCCGTCGGCATCGGCACCCTCGCTGTCTTCCTTGTGATCGGCTTCTTGCTCGGCCACCCGGTCTACCTGGGCATCTTCGGCCTGCTGATCGGTCTGCTGGCGACGGCGATCGTGTTCGGCCGCCGGGCCGAGCGCGCCGCCTTCGGTCAGATGGAGGGCCAGCCGGGCGCCGCGGCCGCCGTGCTGGACAACATCGGCCGGGGCTGGACGACGACTCCGGCGGTGGCGATGAACCGCAGCCAGGACGTCGTGCACCGGGCGGTCGGCAAGGCCGGCATCGTGCTGGTCGCCGAGGGCAACCCGAACCGGGTGAAGAGCCTGCTGGCCGCCGAGAAGAAGAAGATGAACCGGATCGTCGCGGACGTGCCGGTGCACGACGTGATCGTCGGCAGCGGCGAGGGCCAGGTCGAGCTGAAGAAGCTGCGTACGACCCTGCTGAAGTTCCCGCGCGTGCTCACCGGCCCCCAGGTGACGGCCACCAACGACCGGCTGCGGGCCATGGGCGACCTGATGAGCAACATGCCGCTGCCGAAGGGGCCCATGCCCAAGGGCATGCGGATGCCGAAGGGCCGCTGACCTCCCTCAGTTCAGCGACCGGAACCGCCGCTCGCAGTAGACCATCGGCGAACCCTCGCCCAGCCGTACTCCCGTTACCCGGCCGATCAGGATCGTGTGATCCCCGGCCGGGTAACGCGCGTATGCGGCACAGTCCAGCTGTACGGGCGCCTGCCGCACCGTCGGCAGCCCGGAGGGGCTCGGCTGCAGGAGGGCGTCGGAGAACTTGTCCGCGCCCTTCGTGGCGAACAGCAGGGCCAGCGGCTGGTGCTCCGGGGCGAGCACGCTCACCGCGAAGTGGTCGCACCGCGCGAAGACCGCCGCCGAGTCGGCCGCGTCCGCGAGACACACCAGGACCAGCGGTGGCTCGAGGGAAACCGAACAGAAGGAGCTCGCCGTGAAGCCGCGCGGGGCGCCGTCCTCGCAACGGGCGGTCACCACCACCACGCCCGACGGAAAGCGCGCCATGGCGTCCCGGAACTCCTCGGGCGTCACCTCGGCCGCGATCACATCCTGCGCATCGGTCATACGGCGACGATGCCGCCGGGGGATGTACCGGGCAACCGGATGGGGGCATCTGGAGCATTGCCGGGTGCGGGTCCATCGTGGCCCGTCGCCCCCACGGACCCGCAGCCGAAAACGGTCAGACCCGTACTTCCACGGTCTTCGCCAGCCGGTCGTGCAGCCCCCGGCCGTCCCGGTCCCAGATCAGCGCCGGGATCGCGAGGCACAGCAGCAGCGTGCGGAGCAGCGACCGCGGCGGATTGACCGTGCCGGTCTCCAGAGCCACCACCCGGATGCCGAAGAGCCGCTTGCCCGGGGTGAAGCCGATCGTGCCCACGGTCAGCACGCTCATGACGAAGAAGACGCCGAGCGCCCAGTTGCTCGTCGCAGGCACCCGGTAGCCGTTCGTGATCAGGCCGTATGCGATCAGCACGCTCAGGGCCCAGTCCACCGCCAGCGCGCCGAGCCGCCGGCCCGGCCGGGCGACGGAGTTCGGCCCCTCCTCGGGGAGCCCGAGCTGCTCACCCCGGTAGCCGAAGTCCGCACCGGCCTCTTCCATGGCCGCGCGGGGCCCGGAGAGCCACGATCCGAGTGCTTGCCTGTTGTCCACCCGTCCACGGTACTGCGCCCGGTTTCGGGCACTGGGCCGAGGGGTGTGTCGGGGCTACGGTGGACACGTGGCCGGTTAACTTCTGCGAAACAAACGGGTCACGCCCGAGAAATCACCCGTCCCTAGGGTCATGACCAGCGTGTGCCACCGCACTGGCCGCACGAACGATCTACCACCCCGGCGAGGACGGTCGGGAGTAGGAGGAGCTGGATGTTCCAGAACGCCGACGAGGCCAAGAAGTTCATCGCGGACGAGGACGTCAAGTTCGTCGACGTCCGCTTCTGCGACCTGCCGGGCGTCATGCAGCACTTCACGGTGCCCGTCGAGGCGTTCGACCCGGACGAGGAGCTCGCCTTCGACGGATCGTCGATCCGTGGTTTCCAGGCCATCCACGAGTCCGACATGGCGCTGCGCGCTGACCTGTCGACCGCCCGTGTGGACCCGTTCCGCCGGGACAAGACCCTCAACATCAACTTCTTCATCCACGACCCGATCACGGGCGAGCAGTACTCCCGTGACCCGCGCAACGTGGCGAAGAAGGCCGAGGCGTACCTGGCGTCGACCGGTATCGCGGACACCGCGTACTTCGGTCCCGAGGCCGAGTTCTACGTCTTCGACAGCGTGCGTTTCGCCACCTCGGCGAACGAGTCCTTCTACCACATCGACTCCGAGGCGGGCGCCTGGAACACCGGTGCCCTCGAGGACAACCGTGGTTACAAGGTCCGCTACAAGGGCGGCTACTTCCCGGTCCCGCCGGTCGACCACTTCGCCGACCTGCGCGCCGAGATCTCCCTGGAGCTGGAGAAGAACGGCCTGAAGGTCGAGCGCCAGCACCACGAGGTGGGCACCGCCGGCCAGGCGGAGATCAACTACAAGTTCAACACCCTGCTGGCCGCCGCCGACGACCTGCAGCTGTTCAAGTACATCGTGAAGAACGTGGCCTGGCGCAACGGCAAGACCGCGACCTTCATGCCGAAGCCGATCTTCGGCGACAACGGCTCGGGCATGCACGTGCACCAGTCGCTGTGGAGCAACGGCGACCCGCTGTTCTACGACGAGGCCGGTTACGCGGGCCTGTCGGACACCGCCCGCTACTACATCGGCGGCATCCTCAAGCACGCCCCGTCGCTGCTGGCCTTCACCAACCCGACGGTGAACTCGTACCACCGTCTGGTGCCGGGCTTCGAGGCCCCGATCAACCTGGTGTACTCGCAGCGCAACCGCTCCGCGGCCATGCGTATCCCGATCACCGGCTCCAACCCGAAGGCCAAGCGCGTCGAGTTCCGCGCGCCCGACTCCTCCGGCAACCCGTACCTGGCGTTCTCCGCCCTGCTGCTGGCGGGCCTGGACGGCATCAAGAACAAGATCGAGCCGGCCGAGCCGATCGACAAGGACCTGTACGAGCTGGCTCCCGAGGAGCACGCGAACGTCGCCCAGGTCCCGACCTCGCTGCCGGCCGTCCTCGACTCGCTCGAGGCCGACCACGAGTTCCTCCTCCAGGGCGACGTCTTCACGCCGGACCTGATCGAGACGTGGATCGACTTCAAGCGCACCAACGAGATCGCGCCGCTGCAGCTGCGTCCGCACCCGCACGAGTTCGAGCTCTACTTCGACGTGTGACAGACGGTCCCTGCGGAACGGGAAGGCCCCTCGGCTCAGCCGGGGGGCCTTTCCCGTGCTCGGCCCGTGTGCTGCGCCCGCCCGGCCGCCGGGTGCAACTTTTCCCGCTTCACAGACTTCCTATTGTCGGGGGATCATCCCTCCTGACCGTGCCGGACGAGAGAGGTTGAACGGGGATGACGGAACAGGACGACTGGGAGCGGGAGTTCGATCACCGCTGGGCGAATTCCGCCGAGCACAAGGAGCCCTCGGCCCGGGCCCGGATGCTGGGCGCGCGCTGGAAGGAGAACCCGCCGAATCCGGCGCCCTTCCGCGCCGACCCGGAACCGGTGCCGCGCCGGGCGTCGTGGGCGTCGACGGCCGTGGTCTTCGGCTGTGTGATCGTGGTCATGGTGCTGATCGGTCTGGTGCAGTTCGGCTCCTCGTACTAGGACGGGTCGTACCCGGCGCGCGGGAACCGGGGACGCTCAGCGACAGCCGGCCGACTCACAGGTACGTTTTGCTGCTCCTAGGGCCCTTCAGGACCTGTTCATGGGAGTCGGCTGGTGCACACTGGACAGCGGGACGAGTGCCTGACTGCGGGGTGATGCAAGATGCAGAGCCGCTTCCGGAGCGACCGACGGCTGACCGTGCGCATGGGTCTGACGATGTTCCTGCTCGGTCTGCTGTACGTGGCCTTCGTAGCCGCGCTGATCGCGCTGCTGAGGTCCTGGGTGCTGGTCGTCGTGGTGGTCGGGGCGATGTTCGTGGCGCAGTTCTGGTTCTCCGACCGGATCGCCATGTTCGCGATGCACGGCCGGGTGGTGGAGCGGGAGGAGTATCCCGAGCTGCACGCGGTGGTCGACCGGCTGTGCGGACTCGCGGACATGCCCAAACCGGTGGTCGCGGTGTCCGACATGGACATGCCGAACGCGTTCGCGACCGGCCGCAACCCCGACCACGCCGTGGTCTGCGTGACCACGGGGCTGCTACGGCGGCTGGAGCCGGCCGAGCTGGAGGGCGTGCTGGCGCACGAGCTGTCGCACGTGGCGCACAAGGACGTCGCCGTGATCACGATCGCGTCCTTCCTCGGTGTGCTGGCGGGCCTGATCGTGCGGTTCGCCTTCTACTCCCAGCTCTTCGGCGGGGGCCGCCGGGACCAGAACACCGCCGTCGCCTTCGCCGCGATCATGGGCGTCTCCGCGGCGGTGTACGCGATCAGCTTCCTGCTGATCCGGGCGCTGTCCCGGTACCGGGAGCTGGCGGCCGACCGCGCGGCCGCGCATCTCACCGGCCGCCCGTCGGCCCTCGCCTCGGCGCTCACCAAGGTCACCGGGGACATCGCCCGGATCCCGACCGAGGACCTGCGCACCGCCCAGGCCTTCAACGCCTTCTACTTCACCCCGGCGACCGGCAAGGAGCCGGGCATCGAGCGGTACTTCTCCACGCACCCGACCCTGGAGCAGCGGCTGGAACAGCTGGGCCGGATCTCGGCGGAGCTGGGCGAGGCCGCCACCCCGGGCGGGGCGAGCTGAAACACATGGCACTACGGAAGGCGGGCTGAGCGTTGGGGCTGCTGGACATCCTGCTGGGCCGTACGAAACCGGTCGCGCCCGATCTCGACCAGCTCTTCGCGCTGCCCTCGGCGGCCGTGACCCTTCAGGCCGCGGCCGGTTTCACACCGACCGGAACCGGCGCGGTGTGCTTCGCCACGGTGGAGGGGGCCGCCTTCGAGCAGACCCACCGGGAGGTGCAGGCGCTGCTGGACGCGGACACCGACCGCAGCGGGCCGCCGGTGGAGCTGCGGCGGGACGGCTACGGCTACTCCTGGCTGGTGTCCGCGCGCGGCCCCGAGCAGCTGCCGGAGCTGGTCAACGACCTGCACGCGGTGAACAGCGCGATGGAGATCAACGGCTTCGGCCCCCAGCTTCTGTGCTCCCTGGCCGCCTTCACGGACGACGGCGGCCGCAGGCTGGCGCTGGTCTACCTCTACAAGCGGGGCACCTTCTACCCCTTCGCCCCGCTGCCCGGCAGCGCCGAGCGGCGGGACAACGCGCTGGAGCTCCAGGTGAAGGCGACACTCACGAACGACCTCAGGATCGAGCAGGACCTCGGCCGGTGGTTCCCGGTGTGGGGCGCCCCCGGCCTGTGACCGGGGACGCCGTGGCTCACCTGCTCTTCTCGCGCTCCTGTCGGCGGATCTCGAAGGGGCGCTCCCTGCGGTAGCGGCGCTCCCACTTCGCCAGCCGGTCCCGGCGCTCGCGGTACGCGCGGTAGCTCTCCGGCGTGGGCGGGGTGCCCGCGCCGGCGGGTGGTGGTGTGCCGGGGGAACCACGCCCGTGCGTCGCGTACAGATACAGCAGCGCGACGGCGGCGAGCCACCACAGATGGTTTCCGATTCCGAGGATCACCAGGACGACGGTCCCGGTTGCGACGATGCCACGCATGACGGACCTCCTCCGTGGGGTGAGGGTGGCTGGGGTGGAGTGTGTCGGCTTCGTGCCGTTTGTTCAGCGTAGGGACGCGGTGGCGCCGGCCGCATCCCGTTTTCGGCCGGGCGCGGGCCCGCCGTGAGTGAATGACCCCATGAACGAACTCTCCGCCTTCACCCACGACTTGGACGGCGAACGCCTTCACGGCCTGACCGCGGGAGCACCGGGCCGGGCCACGGCCGTACTGCTGCACGGCGCGGGCAACGGCAGCAAGCAGCGCCTGCTGCCCCTGCTCACGGAGTTCGCCGAGCACGGCTGCCACGCCCTGGCGTTCGACTTCACCGGCCATGGCGAGAGCACCGGATCCCTCGCGGAGCTCAGCCTGCGCCGGCGGTTCGAGCAGGCGGTGGCGGTGGTCGACGCGCGCACCCCGGCTCAGGACCCGCTCGTCCTGGTCGGCTTCAGCATGAGCGGCCAGACGGTGGCCGATCTCGTACGGCACTACGGCCCGCGGGTGGCGGCCGTCGGGCTGTGTGCGCCCGCCGTGTACGCCTCCGAGGCCTGGGAGGTGCCGTTCGGAGACGGCCGGGGCCGGTTCAGCGGGATCATCCGCACCCCCGACAGCTGGCGCGCCTCGCCCGCCCTGGAGGCGTTCGGGGCGTACGAGGGCCGGGCGGTGCTGGCGGTCCCGGGCACCGACGCGGTCATCCCGCCGGCCGTGACCGAGGCCGTACAGGACGCGCTGTCGGCTCGCGCCCAGTACACGCGCTTCGAACTCCCCGAGGCCGAGCACCGGTTGGGGCTGTGGTTCCGCGACCATGCCGAGGACCGGCGGGAGTTCGTGACGGCACTGGTGAGCGGGCTCGGCGGGGAGCGGGGGTGGGCGGCGACCCGGGGCTGGGTGGCCAAGCAGGTGCCCGCCGGCCGTACCGTCACGGGCACCCGGATGCTCGCGGGCGGCTGGTCGTCGCAGATGCGCGGGCTCGTCCTCGACGACGGGGAGGAACTGGTGCTGCGCAGCTTCGTGAAGCCGTTCTTCCGGCGGCACGCGCCCGCTCTGCTGTCCCGGGAGGCGGCGGTCCTCGGACTGCTCGCCGGCCAGGAGGGCGTTCCGGCGCCGGCCCTGGTCGCCGTGGACGCGACGGCCGAGCACTGCGACCATCCGTCCCTGCTGATGACCCGGCTGCCCGGCCGGGTCCTGGTGGACGGCGGAGACCGGGCGGCCCTGGGCCACCGGCTCGATCTCCTGGCGGCCCAACTGGTCGGGATCCACGCGGTGGTTCCGGACGAACGCCCGCGTACGTACGAGGCGTGGACCTCGCCCGAGCGCGTCCGCACCCCGGCGGGGGACCTGTGGGAGCGCGCCGTGGACGTGCTCCGCCGGGACCCGCCACCGTACCGGGGGCGCTTCCTGCACCGGGACTACCACCCGGGGAACGTGCTCTTCACGGGCGCGGGCGACGAGCTGCGGATCAGCGGGGTCGTGGACTGGGTGGAGACCTCCTGGGGCCCGGCCGACCTGGACGTGGCCCACTGCTCGACCGCGCTGGCCCTGCTGCACGGCCCGGAGCACGGGCTGGCCTTCCGGGACCGGTACGAACGGCAGGGCGGGCACGGCCTGGCCGACGGCCGGGACCATCTGTACTGGCGGCTGCTGGACGCCCTCCACTACGCGTCCGGCGCGGAGAAACTGGCCGGACCGTGGCGCGGGCTCGGCCGTACGGATCTGACCCCGGAGGTGCTGGGCGCGCGCATGGAGGCGTATGTGCGCGGGCTGCTGGAGCGGTACGGCTGAGAGGTCCCGCACACCGCTGCGGCGCCGGGTGCCCCGAGGAACGCGCGGGGCACCCGGGGCCGGTGTCAGCGGCTGTAGCGCATGTACGCCCGGACCATGCGGCACGTGGTGTCGGACGGCGGGCGCATGCCGATCTCCTCCGCCGTGCTGCGGATCGTGTCGTCGCGGGCCTGGGCCGGGAGGTAGATGCCGGAGTCGAGCAGGGCTATGGCCAGGCGCATGGCCTTCAGGCGGCGGTTGTGGGCGACGTACCACTCGCGCGGCCGTCCGGCCGGCAGCGGCCGCTTCACCCGGGGCACGTAGGGCGAGTCGAACAGCACGGGATGCTTGGCGGTGGACTGGGTCGGCGACGGCTTGGGCTTCAGGGCGGCAGCGGGCACGGGCATCCTCCTGTCGCGGTCGGGCACCGGCCGGACGGCCCGGCGATGCCCTCGAACACTGCTTCCAGTCTACTGCCGGGCACTGACAACGGGGGGCCTGCGGGTCCTGACAAATCCCCAGCTCAGCAGGGAAATTGTCGCCGTGTCACACCAGTTCCCGAAGCGGCGGGTGAGCCGGCATCAATTCGAACACTCCGCAATGCGGGGGTCGATGCTAGCGTGTCGGAAACAGACGCATCGCCACGGATCGCACGGACGGACGGCATGACGGCACCCAGGCCCGGACGACCGGTCCGGGGATCGGCCACGGGCCGCCCCCTGATGGCGGCACTCGACCTGTTCGGGCGGCGCTGGGCCCTGCGCATCCTCTGGGAGCTGCACGAGGGGCCCATCGGCTTCCGCACCTTGCAGCAGCGCTGCGACGACATGTCCTCCAGCGTGCTGCGCCAGCGGCTGCGCGAACTGACCGAGGCGGGACTCGTCACCCAGCAGGACGGTACGGAATACAGCCTCACGCCCCTCGGTACGGAGGCGCACTCCGCCCTGCGGCCCCTCGTGCGCTGGTCGAGCCGGTGGGCGGAGACGCTCGCCGAGGGTACGGAGGAGCATCCGGGCGCCGACGGCTGAACCCCCTGCGCCGCTCGCCGTCCACACCCCCTTGCGCTTCTGAATTCGAAGCGCGAGGATGTTTCGGAAATCGAAGCAGGAGGTGTTGTCGCATGCCCCGCATCGAACCACTCACCCCTCCCTACCCCGACCCCGTCGACCGGGCGCTGCGCCGCTGGATGCCGCCCGGCGTCGCGCAGGAGCCGATCGCCCTGTTCCGGGTGCTGCACCGCAACCCCGAGCTCGCCTCGCGGATGTTCGCCCTGGGCGCCGGACTGCTGGGCCACGGGCTGCTGCCCGCCCTCGACCGCGAGATCGTCGTCGCCCGGGTCACCGCGCGCGCCGGATGCGCCTACGAGTGGGGTGTGCACGCCGCCGCCTTCGCCGCACAGGTCGGCCTCGGTCCGGACCGGCTGCGGGCGACCACCGAGCCGGACCCCGCGGCCGGTGCCGCGTGGACGCCGCGCCACCGGGCCCTGCTCGATGCCGTCGACGAGCTGCACGACACCGCCCACCTCTCCCCCTCGGCCTGGGACGGCCTGAGCGCCCACTACGACGACGCCCGGCTGCTGGAGTTCCTCGTCCTGGTGGGCTGGTACCGGACCATCAGCCAGGTGGCCAACTCCCTGCTGCTGGAGGCGGAGAGCTGGGCCACCGGATTCCCGGCCGGCGGACGCCCGGATGCCTGACGACGACATGTCCGACGGCGGCGCCCTCACCGCGACGATCGTGCACGCGTGCGTCCGGGACGGCGCCGGCGGCAGTCCCACCGCGGTGCTGGCGGACACCGGCCTGGACGACGCCGCCCGGCGGGCCGTGCCGGGCCTGGCGGGCACGTCGCACGCGGTCTTCGTCGGCACAGGGGACGCCGGTCCCGACGGCCCCGAGGTGACCCTGCGCTTCTTCACCGCCACCGGGGAACTGCCGGCCTGCGGTCACGGCACGGTCGCCGCGCTGGCCTGCCTGGCCGGACGCGCCGCAGGCGTGGAGCACCGGGCCACCCTCCGCACCCGGGAACGCGTCTTCACCGGCCGGACCGTCCGCACGCACGGCCGCCTCGACGCGGAGTTCACCCTGGGCCCCGTCGGCCTGCGCGCACCCGGGCCCGGCGAAGCGGCGCCCCTCCTCGACGCCCTGGGCATCGCCGTACGGGCGCTGTCCGGCCCGCTCCGGGTGGCTTCGGTGGGCCGGCCACGGCTGCTCGTCCCCGTGGCCGGCCGGTCCCACCTCGCCTCACTGGCACCGGACTTCGACCGGCTGCGCTCGGCCTGCGACCGCGGCGGGCTGCTCGGCTGCTACGTGTACACGGAGCCGACGGCCGAGGGCCGCCTCGCGGCCCGGATGTTCGCGCCGTCGATCGGTGTGCCCGAGGACATCGCGAACGCCAACAGCACCGGCTGCCTCGCCGCCCATCTCGCGGGCCGGGGCCTGACCGGCATCACCGCCGACCTGGGGGACGCCCTCGGTTCCCCGTCCACCATCACCGCGACCGTACGGCCTCGGTCCGGGCGGACGGCCGTACCCCCGGTGCGCGTGGGGGGCGCCGCGGTCGTGGCGGGCACGGTCCGGCTCCGGGAGTGATCTGTGCCGCCGGACGGCGGCGGGGCTTCGCTACCGTGTCCGGCATGGAAATCTGGATCAATCCGGCCTGCTCCAAGTGCCGCAGCGCCATCAGCCTGCTCGACGCCGAGGGGGCCGAGTACACCGTCCGCCGCTACCTGGAGGACGTGCCGAGCGAGGACGAGATCAGGGCCGTACTGGAACGGCTGAACCTCGAGCCGTGGGAGATCACCCGGACCGGCGAGGAGGTCGCCAAGGAGCTGGGGCTCAAGGACTGGCCGCGGGAGGAGAGCGCCCGGGGCCGGTGGATCGCCGCGCTCGCCGAGCACCCCAAGCTCATCCAGCGGCCGATCATCACCGCCGACGACGGAACGGCCCTGGTGGCCCGCTCCGAGGACGCGGTGCGGGAGGCCCTGGACCACAGCAAGAGCTGAGCCGTGCTCAACTCCGCTGTGATACAGGACACTTCACGGACTTCCCCAACCGCTGAGTAGCCTCGTTCGGTATCTCGTACATAGCGGCGTACGCTCCCCTACCTCACCAGGAGGCGCGCATGTCGCGTAGGCGCACCCTCAGTACGAAGAAGAAGCTCGCGGTGCTCGTCAGTGCCGCGGCGGTGGCGGGCGGCGGGGCCTTCGCGCTGGCCACGACGTCCAACGCGGCCCAGCCCGCGCAGGGCGCGAAGACCCTGTCGGCCGCGGACAACTCGACCGTCTGCCAGGGGCTGGCCACGGCCCACGGCAACAACGACAAGTTCATCGCGGACCAGAAGGCGCACCCGGACGCGCAGTCGGCGGCCCGGATCGCCAACCGCGAGGCGGTCATCAAACAGATCGAGGTCCAGCAGAAGGCGGCCGGTTGCACGGTTGGGGAGTCGGCTCAGGGCTCCCAGACCGGGCAGCAGGCGGGTCAGCAGGGCTCCGGCCAGCAGAGCGCGGGGCAGCAGGCGGGTCAGCAGGGTGCTGGTCAACAGGCCGGACAGGGCGCGGGCGCGGGTCAGCAGAGCGCGCAGCCCTCGCAGTCCGCCGCCACGGGGAACAACGGCGGTGGCGCCGCCGCGGCCTCCGGTCAGCAGGTCTGCAACGGCTCCACGGTCACGCTCTCCGGTGAGGCCGGCGCGCCGGCCGCGTCCAGCAACCAGTTCCCGGCCGGGACCACGCTGAAGGTCACCAACCTGGACAACAACAAGTCCACGACGGTGAAGGTGACCTCGGTCTCCGGAAGCTGTGTGCTGCTCAACAACGCGGCCTTCGAACAGGTCAGGGAACCCGGCAAGTTCCTCATCCGCCACGCCCGGATCGAGAAGGTGGGGTGAGGCTCAGGGACCGCACAGGAACTCGGTGAGGCGGCGGGCCAGGGCGGCGGGTGCCGCCTGCGGCAGCGCGTGGTGCGAGACGTCCGGCAGTACGACGGTCTCCACGTGCGGCAGCAGCGCCTCGGCCCTGGCAGCCACCTCACGGGGGTCATGGGTCCTGCTGTTCGCGGCCACGAGCAGCAGGACCCGTGCGTCCAGGGCCCGCAGCGCCTCCGGCGCCGGGCGCGGGCCGGTCACCGGCTTCGCGACCGGGAAGCCGGCGGCCGCCTCCTGGAGGGCGAGCCAGTCCGGGTCCACAGGTGCTCCCCCGCTCTCCCACTCCAGGAAGGCGCGGACCCGGCGGGGCGTGGGCCGCAGCAGCATCGGCAGGGCGTGGAAGAGGTACGCCGCCTTGTACCCGGCGAAGCACTGGGTCGGGTCCAGGAGGAACAGGCGGCGTGTCCGGGCGGGGGCGCGCAGGGCGTGGTGCAGGGCGATCCAGCCGCCGTACGAGTGCCCGCCCAGGTCGGCCGAGGCGGCACCCAGGCCGTCCAGCACCGCGTCCAGCCAGAGCGTCAGGTCGGCGACCGCACGGGGGTGGCGGTCGCCGGCCGGGACGCTCAGGCCCGGGGCGCCGATCACGTCGACCGCGTACACCCGGCGCACCCGGGCCAGCTCCGCCACTTGGGCGTACCAGGAGAGCGAGGTGGCTCCGCCGCCGCCCGGCAGCAGGAGCAGCGGCGGCGCGTCGCGGGGGCCGCAGGTGTTGACGCGGGTGTCGCCGAAGGGGGTGGCGACGGTCAGCGCCTCCCGTTCGGCGGGCCATGCGGCCAGGAGCCTGTCGTACGCAACCCGGAAGGCCCCGCTGTCGTATCCCGCCACGACACTCCCCCTATTATCTCGTTGAGCGAGACATTCGCTCAACGAGATAATAGCTTCGGAGGCATCGCGTGCAGCCCGACATGGAGATCGTCCACCTCCTGCGTGCCGTCGCCGTCGAACTCGGCCTGTACAGCGCCCGGTTCGCGCAGGCGAACGGCATGCACCCCACGGACGTGCGCGCCCTCATCACGCTCATGGACGCACGGCGGGCCGGTGAGGAGCTGACCGCCGGGCGGCTCGGGGCCCTGCTCGGGCTCAACTCGGCGGGGACGACCGCCCTGCTGGACCGGCTGGAGCGGGCCGGCCACGTCCGGCGGGTGCGCGGCACGGCCGACCGGCGGAAGGTCGTGGTGGAGGTCACGGAGGACGCCGTGGACCTCGGAGAGGCCTCCTTCGGACCGCTGATCGAGCGGACGCTGGAGCTGCTGCGCGGCTACGACGGCCACCAGCGGGCCGCGGTCCGGGACTTCCTCGACGGGGTGCGGCAGGTCGCGGCGGAGGGGGCCCATACCCCGCCCGAAGAGACCTCACAACGTGAGCCCGGACACAGAACGACCAGGTAACACGGGGTTCACACAAGAGCAATGGCCGGGAAACCGCCTGTTGACAGGCTGCGCGGCAGATCGACGCGGCGCCCCGGTGCCGTAGCGCCGCAGCAACCCGCAGCACCCGCAGCACCCGCACCGAGTGCGCCCGACCACCCCCGAAGGAAGTGGCCCCGTGACCTTCAAGGCCGAGTACATCTGGATCGACGGCACCGCGCCGACGGCCAAGCTCCGTTCCAAGACGAAGATCATCACGGGTGCCCCGGCCGGTCTCGACGCGCTGCCGATCTGGGGCTTCGACGGCTCCTCCACCAACCAGGCCGAAGGCCATGCCTCCGACCGTGTGCTCAAGCCGGTCTACAGCTGCCCGGACCCGATCCGCGGCGGCGACGACGTCCTGGTGCTGTGCGAGGTCCTCAACACGGACATGACCCCGCACGTCTCCAACACGCGGGCCGCGCTGACCGAGGTCGCCGAGCGGTTCGCCGCGCAGGAGCCGATCTTCGGGATCGAGCAGGAGTACACCTTCTTCGACGGCTCCCGCCCGCTCGGCTTCCCCGAGGGCGGCTTCCCGGCCCCGCAGGGCGGCTACTACTGCGGTGTCGGCGCCGACGAGATCTTCGGCCGTGACATCGTCGAGGCCCACCTGGAGAACTGCCTGAAGGCCGGTCTCGGCATCTCGGGCATCAACGCCGAGGTCATGCCGGGCCAGTGGGAGTTCCAGGTCGGCCCGCTCGCCCCGCTGGAGGTCTCCGACCAGCTGTGGGTGGCCCGCTGGCTGCTGTACCGCACCGCCGAGGACTTCGGCATCTCCGCGACCCTCGACCCGAAGCCGGTCAAGGGCGACTGGAACGGCGCGGGCGCGCACACCAACTTCTCCACCAAGGCCATGCGCGAGGGCTACGACGCGATCATCACCGCGTGCCAGTCGCTCGGCGAGGGCTCCAAGCCGCTGGACCACGTCAAGAACTACGGCGCCGGCATCGACGAGCGCCTGACGGGTCTGCACGAGACCGCCCCGTGGGACAAGTTCTCCTACGGCGTCTCCGACCGCGGCGCCTCGGTCCGCATCCCGTGGCAGGTCGAGAAGGACGGCAAGGGCTACATCGAGGACCGCCGCCCCAACGCCAACGTCGACCCGTACGTGGTGACCCGCCTGCTGGTGGACACCTGCTGCACCGCGCTGGAGAAGGCCGGCCAGGTCTGATCCGTCCCGCTTCCGACAGGGGCGCCCGCCGTGAGGGTGGGCGCCCCTGCTGCGTATCGTGCGCGCCCATGGAGACCGCGACCGGGGCGGGCCGGCGCACGCATTCGGCCCGGCCGCCACGACGCCTCGGCCGCCGAACGCGCCGCCGCGCAGCGGGTCGTGGCCGAGGTTCTGCCGCGGTGCCGTTGCTCCCCCTGCTGCGGGCCCGGCCCGCCGAGGAGCCCGGCCCGGAGGTGCGCCACGAACGATTCTTCGTCCGGATACCGAGACGACATCTCGCGCAGGGGTCCTCTCCCGCGCCCGCGTCTGCTTCAATGGGCACATGGCCAGCTTCCAGAAGTACACCGCGACGGGTCGCCATGACCTCGAGCCCTTCTGGCCTTCCCGTCAGCACCACGACTTCGACCGGGTGTGTTGCCGCGCGGTGAACGCGCGGGCCCTCTAAAGCCGTAACCCCCGGCCTTCGGCCAGCGCGAACGACGTACGTCCTCCGGCGCGCCCGACCACGAATCGCGGCCGTCGCTCCCATCGACGAACCTCTCGCGCGAAAGAGCTGACCTCTCATGGCGACCACTCGTTCTCTCTCCCCCGCCTCCACCCTCACCGCCCCCGCCCGGCACCGGCTGCGCGCCGTCGACCGGGACGAGGTGGTCGACGTCGCGGACTTCCTGCCGCCGGGCGCCACCTGGCTGCCCGCGCCGCAGCACACCCTGCCGAGCCTCCCCGGGCAGCCGCCGATGGTCGGCTACCTGGTGCTGGTACCGGCCGACCAGCACCCGCCGTTCCTGCCGGTCGCGGTGCCGGACCAGCCGGAGACGGCGGCCCCGGACCCGCACGCCGCGCCGGTGGTGCGGATCGACCCCGTGCAGCGCACCGCCGACGTCGACGGCCGTGAACTCGACCTCACCTACCTGGAGTTCGAGCTGCTCGCGCACCTGGTGGCCCATCCGCACCGGGTGCACACCCGCGACCAGCTGGTCACCACGGTGTGGGGCTACGGCCATGTCGGGGACGGCCGCACCGTCGACGTGCACATCGCCCGGCTGCGCCGCAAGCTGGGCGCCGAGCACCGCCAGTCGATCCAGACGGTGCGCCGGGTCGGCTACAAGTACACCCCGCCGACCCCCCGCTGACCCGGCCGTCGCTCTGCCCTGAGCAGAGTCCCGTACCGCCGCGCGCCCGGAGCGGGCACGATCAGCGGTATGAGGCTTCTGGTGCTGGGCGGTACGGAGTTCGTGGGGCGGGCCGTGGCCCGGGCGGCGCTGGGGCGCGGCTGGGAGGTGACCGTCTTCCACCGGGGACGGCACCAACCCCCGCCCGGGGTGCGGTCGTTGCACGGTGACCGCACCGCCCCGGACGGCCTCGCGGCGCTCGCCGCCGAGGCCGGCTCCTGGGACGCCGTGATCGACACCTGGTCGGCCGAGCCGCGTGCCGTGCTGGCGGCGGCACGGCTGCTGCGGGGCCGTGCCGCGCGGTACGTGTACGTCTCCAGCCGGTCCGTGTACGCCTGGCCCTGGCCCGTCGTGGGCGGGGCAGGCGAAAAGGGCGCGGTGGTCGAGGGCGCCGCCGCCGACGCCGGGCCGACCGACTACGCACGCGACAAGCGCGGCGGCGAGCTGGCCGCCGTCGAGGCCTTCGGCGAACGGCGGTCACTGCTGGTGCGGGCCGGGCTGATCCTCGGCCCGCACGAGAACGTGGGCCGGCTGCCCTGGTGGCTGAGCCGGATCGCGCGCGGCGGGCCGGTACTGGCCCCCGGGCCGCGCGAGCTGCCGGTGCAGTACATCGACGCCCGCGACCTGGCCGCATGGCTCCTCGGCGCGGTGGAACAGTCGCTGAGCGGGCCGTACGACGTGATCGGCCCGCCGGGGCACAGCACCATGGGCGAACTGCTCGACCTCTGCGTCCAGGTCACCGGCGCGGACGCCGAACTGCGCTGGACCGACCCGGAAGCCATCCTCGCCGCCGGGATCGAACCGTGGACCGAGCTGCCGGTGTGGGCGCCACCGGGCAGCGAGCTGTACGCATGCGCGCACCGCACCGACGTGTCACGGGCGCTGGCCACCGGCCTGGTGTGCCGGCCGGCCGCGGAGACCGTGGCCGACACCTGGCGCTGGCTGAAGGAGATCGGCGGCCGGGCGCCGACGCGTCCGGACCGGACGGCCCCGGGCGTCGCTCCGGAGGTGGAGGCGCGGGTGCTGGCCGGGGTGGAGGGTGTACCTGACACCACCCGCGAAGAGGGGTCCTCGGGCGAGTGACCCGCACGCCGCCCTCGGTGAGACTGGCGGCATGACGACCGACACGCACACAGACGACTTCCGTGCCCGGGCCCGAGGGGTGGTGCTGGACGCCGTACGGGGGCTCGTGCTGGCCGTCGCGGTCCTGCCCTGCGGGGTGGCCTTCCTCGTGCTGACCCTGCTCTCCGTGGCGTTCGTGCCGCTCGGCGTCGGGCTCGTCACGACGCCGGCGGTCCTGACCGGCGTACGGGCGCTGGCCGGCGCCCACCGCAGGCTGGCCGCGGAGTGGTGCGGGATCCGGATCCCGGCGGTGTACCGGCCGCTCCCCGCGAGCGGCAACCCCTTCAGGCTCACCTTCGCCCTGCTGCGCGACCCACAGGTGCTCCGGGACGTGCGGTGGCTGCCGGTCGCCATGACGGCGGGCTTCGTCACCGCGCTGCTGCCGGCGTTGCTGCTGTTCTACCCGGTCGAGGGGTTCCTGCTGGCCGCGGGGCTGTGGCGGCCGTACGTGAGCGACGGCGGCACCTACTGGTACGCCTTCGTGCCGGTCTCCGGCCAGGGCACCGCCCTCCTCGCCGCCGCGCTCGGCGCCGTGATCCTCGCCGTCGCCTGGCGTCTCGTTCCGCGCCTGCTGCCCGCGCACTTCCGGCTCGCCCGGGCCGTGCTCGGCGGTGACGCGGAACTCGCCGAGCGCGTACGGGTGTTGACCGAGACCCGGCGGGACGCCGTGGACACCTCCGCCGCCGAACTGCGGCGCATCGAGCGCGACCTGCACGACGGGGCGCAGGCCCGGCTGGTCGCCATGGGTATGGACCTCGGCACCATCGAGATGCTGGTGGAACGGGACCCGGCGCAGGCGAAACGGCTGCTCGCGCAGGCCCGCCGGAACTCGGCCGAGGCCCTGGAGGAGCTGCGCGACCTGGTGCGGGGCATCCATCCGCCGGTCCTCGCCGAACGCGGACTCGGCGACGCCGTACGGGCGCTGGCGCTGCGGCTGCCGCTGCCGGCCGAGGTGAGCGTGGAACTGCCCGGCCGCGCGGAGGCGCCGGTGGAGTCGGCGGCCTACTTCGCGGTCAGCGAGGTGCTCACCAACGCCGTCAAGCACTCCGGTGCCGACCGGATCCGGGTCGACGTGCTGCACACCGACGGCCTGCTGCGGATCACGGTCACCGACAACGGCAGGGGAGGCGCGGCGCTCGGCGCCGGGTCGGGGCTCGCCGGGGTCGAGCGCCGGCTCGGTACATTCGACGGCGTCCTGGCCGTCAGCAGCCCCGCCGGCGGCCCCACCCTGGTGACCATGGAGATCCCGTGCGCGTTGTCCTAGCCGAAGACCTCTTCCTGCTGCGCGACGGGCTGGTCCGGATGCTGGAGGCCTTCGGCTTCGAGATCGCGGCCGCCGTCGAGTCCGGCCCCGAACTCGCCCGGGCGCTGGCCGAGTTGGCGCCGGACGTGGCCGTGGTCGACGTACGGCTGCCGCCCACGCACACCGACGAGGGCCTGCAGTGCGCGCTCGCGGCCCGCACGGCGCGGCCGGGGCTGCCGGTGCTGGTCCTCTCCCAGCACGTGGAGCAGCTGTACGCGCGCGAGCTGCTCGCCGACGGCAACGGCGGGATCGGCTATCTGCTCAAGGACCGGGTGTTCGACGCCGAGCAGTTCATCGACGCCGTACGGCGCGTCGCGGCCGGCGGTACGGCGATGGACCCGCAGGTGATCCAGCAGTTGCTGTCCCGCAGGGCCGACGACCGGCCGCTCGCGGGCCTCACCCCGCGCGAGCTGGAGGTGCTGGAGCTGATGGCGCAGGGCCGGTCGAACGCGGCCATCGCGACCCAGCTGGTGGTGACCGAACGGGCCGTCGCCAAGCACACCTCCAACATCTTCACCAAGCTGGGCCTGGAGGTGTCGGACGACGACAACCGGCGCGTGCTGGCGGTCCTCGCCTATCTGGACCGGGACCGCTGACCTGCCAACTCGCCTGTTTCTGCGAGGAATTTGTGAGACCGGTGAACACCTCTGGGGCGGCGTCCGTATGGAAGGGCGCCGCTTCACTCCTGTCGGGCGCCTCGATGCTGCCCCGCAAGGAAGTCAGAGGAGTTCCATGGGACGCAACACACGAAAACGCCGTACGCCGCTGGCTGCCAAGGCCATAGCCGCATCGGCGGCCCTAGCGCTCGGTGGGGGCGGGCTGATCTGGGCGAACTTCTACGCCTCTGCGCACGAGTCGAACAACCAGACGTGGGGAGGCAACCAGACCAAGGCCGCGACGGCGCAGGTCGCGACGATCTCCTGTCCGGACGTCCAGCAGAAGCTGACGAACGTGCCCTGGCGGGCCCGCCAGGGCGTGGCGACGGAGCTGGCCAACCTCGACAAGCAGATCACCGAGGCCTACACCCGGCTCGCCTCCACGCGCGACGCGCAGTCCAAGGATCCGAGCTTCGTGCAGAACTCGATCGTCGGTCCCCTCAAGGACAAGCGGGCGGCGACGATCGACCGGATCCGGATCGACATCCAGCGCGTCGGCGGCAGCTTCAACAACGCCCTGTCGCAGCTCGCCGCCTGTACGACGCAGAACGCCGACCAGACCACCGCCGGGGGGAACAGCGGTGGCCAGCAGCAGAACAACGGCGGTCAGCAGCAGAACAACGGTGGCCAGCAGCAGGGCGGGCAGCAGCAGGGCGGCCAGCAGCAGGGCAACAACGGCGGCCAGGCCGGTGACGGGCCCTCTGCGGCGGACTTCGTGGACATCACCAAGGTCGCGCCGAACGTCCAGTCCAAGCCGAACAAGACGCCCAACGCCTCGTCGGGCACGTTCACCACGCGCTGCGGTGTGAACGCGAACCAGAACCACAACAGCGACAACGTGATCGTCGCGCCCGGCGTGACCAACGGCGCCCACCACGTGCACGACTACGTCGGCAACCAGAAGGTCAACGCGTTCTCCAGCAACCAGACGTTCCTGCAGGGCGGCACCAGCTGCCAGAACCGCAACGACCTGTCGGCGTACTACTGGCCGGTCATCCGCGAGCAGGACGGCACCCAGGAGAAGGACGCGAACGCGGACGGCGGTGGCAAGGACCTCAACGTCGGCAAGATCCTGGTCGCCCAGCAGGCCCAGATCAAGTACGTGGGCAGCCCGGCGAGCAAGGTCGTCGCGATGCCGCAGTTCCTGCGGATCATCACCGGTGACGCCAAGGCCTTCGTCAACGGTCCGGCCAACGCCAACGCCCACTGGAGCTGCACCGGCTTCGAGAACAGGGTGCAGCTGACGGACAAGTACCCGATCTGTCCGGCGGGCAGCAAGGTGGTGCGCTCGTTCGCCTTCCAGAGCTGCTGGGACGGCCAGAACATCGACAGCGCCAACCACCGTACGCACGTGGCCTTCGCCGACCCCGGCAGCGGTGTCTGCCCGAACGGCTTCAAGGCGATCCCGCAGCTGACGATGCGGCTGGTGTACAACGTGCCGCAGCCGGTCATCCAGTCGGACGGCACGGTGAAGAACGCCTACGCGGTGGACGGCTTCCCCGAGGAGCTGCACAAGCCGATCACCGACCACGACGACTTCATCAGCGTCACGACCGGCGGCCTGGCCAACCGGATCGCCAACTGCATCAACAACGGTCAGAACTGCGCATGACCTGCTGACCGGGCCGAGAACGAGGCCGGTGACGGACCCCCCTCCCGTCACCGGCCTTTCCCGTGCGTGCGCCCCTGTGTGTCAGCGCCCGTGTGTGTCAGCCGCTGTGCCCGGAATGGGAGGTGTGGGCGGCGTGGTTCGTGCCGATCTCCACGTCCCCGCCGAGGGTGCCGCGCAGCGCCTTGACGACCCCGTCGTCACCGACGGCGACCCACTTGCGGCCGACGAGGTAGTAACCGCCGTAGTCCTTCGCGTCGTTGATCCACTCGCGCTGCCCGCGGTCGGTGGAGAAGGTGGCGAGGATGAACTTGCCGTCGGTGTTGGTGCAGATGGCCTGGCGGATCGTGTCGGCGTCGGTCTGCATGTTCGGCCTGCACTTCACCTCGGCGGCCAGGCTCTCCAGGCTGCCGGTGGCGGTGGGCGGGACCGCCTTGGTGTCCCCGCCCGAACCGCAGCCCGCCAGCGCCAGTACGGCCGCGGCGGCCGGCAGCAGTCGTGTCACCCTCATCTGTTCCTCCGGTCCTGTGGGCCAAGCATGCCTCAGCTCCTTCGGATACGGCTGAGGGCCGCCGTCCGCTCAAATCCGGTGCCGGAGTGGCACGGGTGTGCGAAGGTGACCCGGTGAACAAGGACTGGGAAGACCGCGTGGCCGCCGCCTGGGCCACCCTCGACGACTATCCGGAAGAGCGCGCGCACGAGTTCCGCGCGCTGATCGACGCGCTGGTCGCCGAGTTGCCGGACGGCAGCCCGCTGGGCCTGTTCGAGCAGGCCTGTGCCTGGGACTCCACCGGGCACTCGGACAAGGCGGTGCCGCTGTACCGGGAGGCGCTGGCGCGCGGGCTGGGCGAGGCGAGCCAGTACAAGGGCCGCCGGGCCAAGATCCAGCTGTCGAGCTCGCTTCGCAACATCGGTGAGGCGGAGGAGGGCGTGAAGCTGCTCACCCCCGAACTCGACGCCCCCTCCGACGAGCTGGACGACGCGGTACGGGCCTGTCTCGCCCTGTGCCTGTCCACCCTCGGCCGCGATCGCGAGGGCCTCTCGCTGGTCCTCGGCGCCCTGGCCCCCCATCTGCCGCGCTACCAGCGCTCGATGGCGAACTACGCCCGCGCACTGGTCGCCCCGCAGGACTGAGAGCGGGCGGACGACAAACCGGCAGCCACATTGCCGCCGGCCCGGGAGCCGCGCTGCCGCCGGCCGGGAAGCCACACTGCCGACGGCCGCACTGCCGACGGCCGGGGAGCCGTGCTGCCGGCGGACCGGGGGCGGGATGCCCACCGACCGAGGGCCGACCGTCGCGGCGGAACGGGGACCGACCGTCACGGAAGGCTGAGGGGCGACTGCCCGGCGGACCAGGGGCCGACCGTCACGGCGGACCGAGGGGCTGCTGCCGACAGGCCGAGTGGCGGTCTGCCGACCGACCCGAGCGGCGATCCGTCGGCGGGCCGAGAGCCAGGCTGTCCACCGGCCGAGGAACCCCCGTCACGGCGGGCTGAGGGGCTGCTGTCGGCCGACCGACGCGCGGACTGGGCGCGGCCGTCGGCGGACCGGGCAGGCTGTCGGTGGACCGAATCACCCATCCGGTGGTGACCAACCCACGGTTCGCTCGTTCTGTATGACGTGCAGTCACAGGATGTAGCCCAGCGTCACGCACCCGCCTCCGAGAACACCGGACAGGTCGATGTCGAGCAGGCCGAGGCCGCGCTCGTCGAGCACTATCCACGGCTGGTCCGGATCGCCTATCTGGTGCTGCCGCCGGATCTCGGCCGCAGCCGCCGGGTGCTGACCGCACACTGCCTCGCCCAGCGCGCCCTGCCCAGAGGCCGGAAGCAGCAGCCCGTGATCCCGGCCCCGGCCTCCGGGCGCGAGGGCGACCCGGGGTACGCCTTCCTGCGCGAGCGCGTCCTGCGTACGGCGCTGGAGGCGGCCCGGCCCCGCAAGGGCCTGCCCCGGCTCTCCCAGCTGCCGCCCCTGCTGCCCCAGGTGTGGGGCCTGAAGCTGTTCCCGCGCTCGGGCGGCGCCGACGAACTCGCCCTGGACCAGCGGCTGTCCGCGCTGTCCGGCCCGGCCCGCGCCGCATATGTGCTGCGCGGCCTGGAGAAGCTGTCCGACGCCGAGATCCGCACACTGCTCACCGACGCCGGGGTGGACGACCCGGGCGGCGCGCTGGCCTCGGCGAACGGCGTGCCCGCCGAGCCCGCGCTGCTCTCCTCCCCCGAGTTCGACCCCTGTCTGCTCCAGGCCCGGCCCACCGATCTGATGCGCCGCCGCCAGCACACCAAGGCCGTCCTCGCCGCCGCCGCGGCGCTCGCGGTCTGCGGTGCGCTGGTAGCCCTGCCCTCGGGCGGCTGGGGCCCGGACGGCGCCGCCGCGCCGGTCTACGCCGGGAACCCGGCCGCCGAGGCCGCCCTCGACCCCGCCCGGCTGATCCAGGTCTCCCCCGCCGACTGGAAGACCGCCGCCCGCACCGACTTCTCGGTATGGCCCGCGCGCGGCCCGCTCACCGGGGACACGGCCCTGCTGCACCGCGCCCTCGCGGTGTGGGCCCGCCCGGGTGCGACGGTCCACGTCTCGGCGACCCCCGGCACCCAGACCGGCGGCCCGGCCGGCCCGCCCCAGCTGCTGTACGCGGGCCAGGTGGGGGGCGCCCGCGTGGTGATGTTCTACGACGGTCTGCGCATCGTCCGTTACGCCGAGCCGGTCGACGGCACCCAGGGCGCGGCCCTGGATCTCGCCCGGGCCGACGGCGCCACCGGAGCCGAGGCGAGCGCGCTGGTGCTGGGCCGCTCCGACGGCAACGTCCAGTACCTGACCGCCCCCTGGGTGAAGAAGGTGGCCTCCCGGGACCTGACGAAACCGGACTCGGCCGTGACCCCCTTGAAGGTCACCGACGGCGTCACCGCCCCGCTGGCCAGCCCCGCGCTGCAGCTCGGCAAGTGCACCTCCTGGACCGTGCTCCAGCTGACCGGCGCCGCCGGCACCGCGCTCACCACCGACCTGGGCGAGCTGGTACCGGCCCACCTCACCGCGGGCCGGCCCGGCTCGGCCGGCGAGGCGTCCGGGTCGGCCGGGCTGCGGGCCTGGGCGCCGTTCGCCTGCGCGCTGGACGCGGAGCGCTCCGGCGGGGTGCGCAGTGTCAACGCCTGGTCGTTCGCCGAGCAGCCGCTGCCCGACGACAGCGGGTCGGCCGGATGGGTGTGCGCCAGGGCCGAGACCTGGCGCGGCGACGGTACGGGTTCGCTGGCCCTGTTCGGCCTGCCGGGCCATCCGGCCGGGGCGGTGGTCGCGAGGGGCACGGACGCGCGGTCCTGCGGTCCGCGCGATCCCCATGTGCTCGCCGGGGTGCTGTGGAAGTCCGCGGCCGGGCACTGGTATCTGCTGGCGGCGGGCGACGGGGACACGGCGTCGATCCGGGCGGGCGGCCAGGTCACCGCTGCGGGTGAGGGACAGTTCCTGGTGGCGCGGGCCAAGCAGGGGGCCCGGGCCACGCTGAAGGGCACGCTGGCGGACGGAACCGAGGTCGGCGGGTTGAAGTAGAGCCCATTGTTGACAGTAGCGTAAATAAGCCCTGTCACAGGGGTTCTCAGCGGGCCTACCCGTCAGTACATTGACACCATGTCTAACACGCAGGCCCGGGTGCCGCTCAAGGCACGCAAGGTGTCCTTCTCCTGGGACGGCACGCCGCTGCACTGGGTGCCGGAGGATCCGTTCACCACGCACACCATCAACGTGCTGCACCTGCTGCTGCCCGCCGGTGAGCGGTGGTTCGTGCACGTGTACAAGCAGGTACTGCCCCACATCCGCGACGAGCGGCTGCGCGAGGACGTCATCGGGTTCATCGGGCAGGAGGCCATGCACTCCCAGGCCCATGACGAGGTGCTGCCGCACCTGCGGGAGCAGGGGCTCGACCCGACGCCGTACACCGCGCAGGTCGACTGGTTCTTCGAGAAGCTCCTCGGCGACCGGACGCTGCCGCCGGGCAGGCCGCGCCGCTGGTGGCTGATGGAGCGGGTCGCGCTCATCGCGGCCATCGAGCACTACACCGCCTTCCTCGGCAACTGGGTGCTCAACGCGGAGGAACTGGACCGGCGCGGCGCCGACCCGACGATGCTGGACCTGCTGCGCTGGCACGGCGCCGAGGAGGTCGAGCACCGGTCCGTCGCCTTCGAGCTGTTCATGCACGTCGACGGCAGCTACCGCCGGCGCGTACGGACCTGGGCCACGGCCTTCACGGCACTGGTGTTCCTGTGGCAGCGCGGGACGCGGTTCTTCATGGAGAACGACCCGACCCTCGTCGACGGCAGGGCCCGCCTGAAGGACCTCTATGTCCGCGGCAGGCAGGGCCTGCTCCCCAGGACCGGGGACATGCTCAGGTCCATCCCCCGCTATCTGAGCCGGGACTACCACCCCTCGCAGGAGGGCGACACCGAGCAGGCCGTCGCCTACCTGGCCGCCTCCCCTGCGGCCACGGCGGCGGAGAAGAGGGCCGCCTGATGCCGAAGCTGCGTACCGTCGTGCTCGTCGCGGGTGCCGTGCTGCTGACCCGGGGTGCCCTGCGCCGCCGCATCCAGGTCTCACCGCTGTGGCCGATGCCCGCCCTGGAGGAGCCCACGTCGGGCCGGCCGCGCTCGCGGGCCCTGCGGCTGCTGGTGACCTCGCGCGAGACGGTGGCCGAGGGGGTCGTCCAACTCCGCCTCGAAGGACGGGACTTGCCGCGCTGGGAGCCCGGAGCGCATCTCGACCTCGTCCTGCCGTCGGGACTCGTGCGGCAGTACTCGCTGTGCGGCGACCCCGAGGACACCTCCTCGTACACGGTCGCGACCCGTTTGGTCGAGAACGGGCGGGGCGGCTCGCGCGAGGTGCACGAGCAGCTCACGGAGGGCATGGAGCTGGAGGTGCGGGGCCCGCGGAACCGCTTTCCGCTGGTCGAGGCGGAGTCGTACGTCTTCGTCGCCGGCGGGATCGGGATCACCCCGCTCCTGCCGATGCTGCGGGCCCTGCCGGAGCACGCCGAGTGGCGGCTGCTGTACGCGGGGCGCGACCGGGCCTCGATGCCGTTCCTGGAGGAGGTCGAGAAGCTGGGCCGCACGGGGGTCCCCCCGGGCGAGCGAAGCCGAGCTCGGGGGAGGGTGACCGTCGTGGAGGGGCGGCCCGACCTCGACGCGCTGGAGGTGCGCGAAGGGGCGGCTGTCTACGCCTGCGGTCCCGAGGGGCTCATGGCGGCCGTCGCGGCCCGCTTCCCGGACGTGCGCCTCGAACGCTTCGCACCGCGTACGTCGTCCGACGGCAACACGGGGTTCGAGGTCGAACTGAGGCGCAGCGGACGGACGTTGACCGTTCCCGCCGACTCCACCGTGCTGGCCGCCGTACGCCGGGAACTGCCGGGCACCGCCTACTCCTGCGAGCAGGGGTTCTGCGGGACCTGTCAACAGCGGGTGCTGGAAGGGGAGATCGACCACCGTGACGAGCTGCTGACCGACGAGGAGCGCGCCGACTCGATGCTGATCTGCGTGTCGCGGGCCCGCAGCGATCGTTTGGTGCTCGACATGTGAACGCCTGCGGCCGAACCCGATCGGTAAGGTGTTCGCATGAGTACCGGGGTTCGCCGCAGAATGGGCGTCGAGGAGCGGCGGCAGCAGCTGATCGGCGTCGCCCTCGACCTGTTCAGCCGACGCTCGCCCGACGAGGTCTCCATCGACGAGATAGCGTCCGCCGCGGGCATCTCCCGCCCGCTGGTGTACCACTACTTCCCCGGCAAACTCAGCCTGTACGAGGCCGCGTTGCAGCGCGCCTCGGAGGATCTCGCGGGCCGCTTCGCCGAGCCGCACGAGGGCCCGCTCGGCGCGCGGCTGCTGCGGGTGATGGGCCGCTTCTTCGACTTCGTGGACGAGCACGGCCCCGGCTTCTCCGCGTTGATGCGCGGCGGCCCGGCCGTGGGCTCCTCGGCCACGAACGCCCTCATCGACTCCGTACGCCAGGCCGCGTACGAGCAGATCCTGTCGCACCTCGGCGTCACCGACGCCTCCCCGCGTCTGGAGCTGGTCGTCCGTTCCTGGATCTCCCTGGCCGAGTCCACGGCCCTGATCTGGCTGGACGGCCGGCGCATCCCGCGCGCCGAACTGGAGGTCCAGCTCGTGCACGATTTCGCGGCGCTCGCCGCGGTCAGCGCCGCCCACGACGAGGACATGGCGACCCTGCTGAAGGAGATGGTCAAGGACGAGCCGGCCGACGGCCCCTTCGCGGAGCTCGCCGGCCGGCTGATCTCCCTCGCGCCCTGACCTAGGCCCTGTCGTCAAACTCCCTCCCCCAGCCTTCGGCCGGGAGGTGCCCCCAGCCCCGCGACGCCATGCACGCACTCTCGCCGCACCGGGC